>NZ_BAAGTT010000027.1:0-577269 GCF_054781775.1 Spirosoma areae
GTGCCAGTTGGCGTAATGCCGTATCGTTTGACTTGCTGAGTTAGCCCGCAATGTTTGCAGGCGACTGCTTCTAAGACCATGATCAAAGATATGCATTTCAACCCTATTCAGCCATCACCAGATAGTTTATAAAGCAATCCGAGGAATAGTTCTAAAATGATTGAGACGAAATAATAATTTATGAGTCAACTTGCTCATATGTAAATCCCCGTACTTAACCAATTCATCCATTACTGCCCAAAAAACATAATATGCTGCTGCGGCAATCGGTCGTCGTTTTTCAGCAGTTTCAGCCCGATGGCTTTCATTTCTTTCGTTGCCTGCGCTACGCTGAGTTTATGAAGTTCTTTGATGGGAACGGTGGGGTCTTCGGCGCGGTATTCAACCAGCACGATGCGTCCGCCCGGCTTCAGCGCTGAGACAATATGGCTCATCATTTCGCGGGGGTACGAGAATTCATGGTAGGCATCGATCAGAATGGCCAGATCGATGCTGTTGGCTGCCAGTTTTGGGTTGGATTCGGTGCCAAGTACGGGTTGCACGTTCGGTAACTTCCGTTTGACTTTTCCCTCGTTCAGGTAGGTGATCATTTCGGGCTGAATATCCACCGCCAGCACGTTGCCTTTGGGCAACTCAGGGGCCATCAGAAAGGTGAAAAACCCCGTTCCGGCGCCGATATCGGCCACAACATCAGTCGGTTTCAGATTTAGGGCTTTCAGGAGTAGATCCGTGCGCTCTTCGCGTTCGCGCTCGGGTCGTTCGAGCCACGACGCACCCAGGTGGCCCATCACCTGCGCGATTTCGCGGCCCTGGTAAATTTTGCCGATTCCGTCGCGGCTGGCTTCGCCAAAACGGTAGACCTTCAGGGAATCAGCCGTCGGCGATTCCGTTGGCGGTTGCTGGGAGGAGCCGGGCCCGCAGGCCAGTAAGAAGGCAAAAAACAGAATCCAGAGACGAGTCATACTGAAACAGGTTAGCTATACGGTCTAAACCATCTGTGCCCAAAACAGTTGTTCAAAAGAATCAAATACACCTGTTTATGAATCTCATTCTACATTTACTACTCGATGCGGCTGTAATTTTCGGCTTAGCTTACTTCATGCCCCAGGTTGATGTCAAAAATTTCGGTACAGCCTTGCTGATTGCCCTGCTGCTCGGTTTGCTTAACTTCGCGGTCGGCTGGCTAATTCGTTTCCCGCTGAACTTAGTTACGTTCTTTCTGCTGACGGGTATTGTCCGAATCGTGGTGACGGCAATTTTATTAAAGCTCATCGATCGGTTTATGGATAGTTTCACGATTGTTGGGTTCTGGCCCGCGCTCGTTATTGCCATAGCCGTTGCCGTAGCAGGTGTGCTCATCGACCGCTCGGCCCCGACACCCGAAATGGTTGAGTCGGGATACGAGGTTGCTTTATTTTCCTGTTTGAGATGGGCATGACAAACACTCGCTCTTAACTTGTTTTCTTTTCGATGAGAAACTGTAAGCCTAAACCAATTCAGACTGCCTTCATACTGCAAAAAGCCCTGATAATCAGGGCTTTTTGCAGTATGAAGGCAGTCTGAATTAATCGCTTCGGCGACCGCCTAACAGGATGCTTCCGTAATAAAGCAAGGTGGCCAATGAGGCAAGCGCAGCAACTACATAGGTCATGGCTGCCCACCAGAGGGCATCTTTGGCAAAGGCATATTCGCGCTGGTTCACCACGCCCCGGTCCTGAATCCAGGCCAGTGCCCGGCGGCTGGCATCGAACTCAACGGGTAGCGTCACGAAACTAAACAGCGTTGTGAGCGCGAACAGGCCAACCCCAATAGCAAGCGGGAGTGGTGTTGTTTGCAACAGCAAAATACCAGCCAGCAAAACCCACTGCATATACTTTGAGGAGACGGTCAGCACGGGCACCATTGCCGAACGGAATTTCAACGGTGCGTAGGCCAGTTTATGCTGCACGGCATGACCGCACTCGTGCGAGGCCACAGCCGCAGCCGCCACACTCCGGCCATAATAGACATCGGCGCTTAAGTTAACGGTCTTTTCCTCAGGGTTATAGTGGTCAGTAAGCATGCCTTCAACAGAAACAACCCGAACATCGTAGATGCCATTTTCATTCAGCATCTTTTGGGCTATTTCGGCACCGCTCAGGCCATTGCCCAGGCCAATTTGAGAATATTCGTTGAACTTGCTTCGTAATCGCCAGCCCACAAAAGCACTGGCGCCGAAGATAGCAATCATAATTAACCAGATCATCGTCAGTTAGTCAGGTTTGAGTTTTGATAGAACGACCAGGTACTGGTTCGTTACTAATTAAACAACAGTTGAGCCAAAAAAGTATCCCGACAGCCGTACCATTTATCAAGCCTGCGGACCCTTCAACAAGACAGTTGCTAATAACTTTGCTTTATGCGGTCGATGAGTTTGGTGGTTGAATAACCTGGCACCAGCGCAATTGTGTCAACGCGCCCCCCCCTGCTCAGCACAAAGTCGGCCCCGACGATGGTCGCAACGGTATAATCGTTTCCTTTCACGAGCACGTCGGGCTTAACGGCTTCGATTAGTTCGAGCGGGGTAGGTTCGCCAAACAGCGTAACGGCATCGACAAATTCAAGCGCGGCCATGAGCCGGGCACGGGCGTACTCGTTCACAACCGGACGGAGCGGGCCTTTGATGCAGCTAACGGACGCATCGGTGTTTAGGCCCAGAATCAGGCGGTCGCCGAGGTGACGGGCTTTTTCGAGGTAGTCGATGTGGCCGAGGTGAACAATATCAAAGCAGCCGTTGGTGAAAACAATTTGCCGACCTTCGGCCCGCCATTGGTCGGCTTGGCGGATGGCCTGCTCACGGGTGAGTATTTTGGATTCAGTCACTTAGCAAAAAACTAAAACTCAATATTGAGTCGCTCCATAATAATAGCAGGGTCTTGTTTCTGATGAAGGACTGCCGTTATTAAAACAACGGCGTTAACTTCATCTACCACATAATAAACTGTATAAGGGAATTTTCGGAAGTGCGCCCTGCGGACAAACAGCAAATGTTCCTGATACATATATGGATTATTAACTATCAACGACTCAATATATTCATAAGCATCCAGCCATTGACGCCCTAATATAGGTTTTCGGCCTATCAACTCATCAATAATTCTGTCCCGGTCAAGATCGGCTTGTTCAGTAAATACAATCGAAAACTTAGTTGGTCCATCCATACTTTAGCCGGATACGACGGGAAGCTTCCTCACCTGAAATACCCGTTTCAGGATGGGCTTTGTGATGTTCATATCGTTTCATGAGGAATTCTTTCAGTAAAGCCTGATATTCGGCATTCTCTTCCTCATCTACATGGCCTGTTAACAACTGACGGGCTGTTTGCAGCAACTCGTGCTGCTGCTCTTCCGATAGTTCGTCTATCGTTTTGTGCAATTCTTCAGCGATGCTCATAGCTGTTCTGTTTTCACAAATATAACAATTACTGCTCCAGTTTAATCGCTTTGGGGTCGTCCAGCACGTCGGGTAAATCGGTTGTTTTGTTGCGCCGGAGCAATACGACTAACAGGGCCAGAATGCCCAGAATGATAATCATAATAGCCGAAACACCATGAATGAACGTTGCCAGTACCTGCCCATCCTGACTGGTAAGACCGTAGAGCAGAGCCACCTGACCCACCAGCAGGTGAAACGAACCAATACCACCCGGTGTAGGAGCCGCCATACCGATTGACCCGACGACCAGAATTGTCAGACCCGTCAGCGGACTCAGGTTTGCCGTTGCGGGCATGGCAAAAAATAACGTGTACGACATCAGGTAATACATCGTCCAGATGAGTAACGTATGAAACACAAAAGCACCTGGCCTGCGTATTTTCCGAACGCTTAACAGTCCGTCCAGCAAACCCACCAGAAATCCACTAACTTTCTGATACAGTGGGTGCCGACCTAATGCTTCGCGGTACCGGTTGAACAAAAACCAGCCCAATAGCGCCAGGCCCAGCAGTGCCGCTCCCACCAACATGAACACGCCTGAACTGCCCGAACTTGCTCCGGTAGTTCCATTAGCCACTTTACCGCCCAGAAACTCCATGAAAAACTGGCTTAGCCGGTCAAACTCCAGTACGAACGTAGCCGCCAGCAACAACACAAGCATCAGCAGATCGAAGAGCCGCTCGGCCACGACGGTACCAAAACTAACATTGACCGGCACCCCGGCAAGTCTGTAAAGCGTACCGCACCGGGCTACTTCGCCGGCGCGGGGCAGGGCAAGGTTGGCTAAATAACCCGTTAGTACGCTGACAGTGGTATCGAGCGACGTTGGCCGTTGAGACACAACGGGTTCCAGCAAAATACGCCACCGTTCGGCCCGGCTCCAGTGGGCAACAAGGGTGAGCAGAGCCGAAAGCAGTACCCACCGATAGTCGGCCGCTTTAATTTTCTGCCAAAGGTCAGCGGCATCGAGGTGACTTTGCTGAAACGTGAACCAGAGTAACCCCCCGGCAATAGCCAGTGAGATAATAAATTTGAGACTGTTTTTGAGATTCATAAGAATGGGGGAAGAAGGAAGGAGACGAAAGGGGAAGGAACGAGAGGATTTCTCCCTTCGTCCCCTTTCTCCCGCTTATCCTTTCACAAGTCGATTGTTTTCATCGGGAAAAACGATGATTGGGGTATGGGTTTGAGCTTCGTCGGCCGACAGCATGGCGTAGGCAATAATAATGATAATATCACCAACCTGCGCCCGCCGGGCGGCTGCTCCGTTCAGGCAGATAATGCCCGTACCGCGCTCACCTTTAATGACATAGGTAATGAGCCGCTCACCGTTGTTGTTGTTCACGATATGAACCTGCTCATTTTCGAGCAGCCCGGCCGCATCCATGAGGTCTTCGTCGATGGTGATGCTGCCAACATAATTGAGTTCAGCCTGCGTCACTTTAACGCGGTGAAGTTTTGACTTTAAAACAGTAAGAAACATGGTTGAGTTGCCGTTTGAGCGCGGCAAAGGTACGAGAGATATGTCAATAGTGGTTAGTGACTAACGCACGAGGATTGCTTTCGCACGGGTCGCCGTTGCGCCGGCCGGAGCGGTTAGCCACTATCGACTTTTATGTTTAATACACCTCCATTTCCGGTTCAACCTCGCGCGCCCAGGCGTTGATGCCTCCATCGAGATTATAGAGATTTGTAAGCCCTTCCTGCGCGTAGAGATACTGGGCAACATTGGCTGAGCGGATGCCGTGATGGCAGTAGACAACCACAGGGCGGTCGGTTGGAATACGCTTGCGGTTGTTGGAAATCATGCCAACCGGAATCAGCACGGCGCCGTCTAAGTGGCAAAGCTCATATTCAGGTCGTTCGCGAACATCTAACAGAAAGATTTCCTCACCCGATGCCAGCCGGTCGGCCAGGTCCTGCACCGCCATCTTTTGCGGGCCGGATGCGCCAGGGGCTGGGCGCGAACCTGCCGAGGCTAACCCCCGCCGGGCGAGGTCTTCAGCATCGGCCCGGCGTTTGGTTTTGATTTTATGCTGAGTCATGGCCAGCAAATCAACCATGAGCAGATGCTCGCTTAATGACTGCCCAATGCCCGTAATGAGTTTAATGACTTCGTTGGCCTGGTAGGTGCCGATAACGCCCGGCAACACGCCTAATACGCCTGTATCGTTGCAGTTTGGAATCTCGATTTCGTTGGGATATTCAGGAAACAGGCACCGATACGTTGGGCCCCGCTGCCCGTCGCCGAGCGTCGCGTTCAGTACGGCTACCTGACCCTCAAAGCGATGGATAGCCCCGTAAACAAAGGGTTTTTCCAGAGTAACACACACATCGTTAACCAGATACCGTACTTTGAAATTGTCGGTGCAGTCGACCACAATATCATAAGGTTCGATAATGGAACGCGCATTACTGATGTCGAGCGCCATCGTGTGGGCATCGAACGTAAGGTCGGGGTTAAGTCGGTTGAGGTGGCTAACCGCCATTTTAGCCTTGGGTTTGCCAACTTCGTCGGTGGTGTAGAGCACCTGCCGCTGAAGGTTGCTCAAATCCACAACGTCGGGGTCAATAATACCAATAGTTCCTACCCCAGCCGCCGTCAGATAAAGCAACACCGGGCAACCCAGGCCACCCGCCCCAACTACCAGGACACGAGCATTTTTGAGCCTTAACTGACCGGCAGGGCCAATTTCGGGCAAGTTCAGGTGTTTCTGATAGCGTTGCTTTTCGGCAGGAACTAAGGTTGTGGCTTCCATGATATCGCACAGTAGGCAATCTAAGGCGGTGTTGCTTTAATCCAACAGATTTATGACGGCGAAAATTGCGTTGAATCAAGTACAAATGGAAATATTTTGCAAACGTTCGGCATGTAGTTTTTTTTAGTACTATTGCTCCGACAAAACCTTAACGTTTCTCAACTATGAACAAGATGTGTTTCCCCGCCGGAAGCAGGCTGGCGGTTAGTCTGCTGGCCCTGACGCTGACCCTTACCAACAACCCTGCTCAGGCAGCCAACAATCCTGCGAAGCCACCTAAGACGAATTCACCCGATGCGCTGCTGAAAAAAGGCAAATGGGTCACTCTTTTCAATGGCAAAACCTTGACCGGCTGGCATACTTATCTGAAATCGGGCCAGCCCGTATCGGAGAAGTGGACGGTCGATAACGGGGCCATTCACCTCACAGCCGGTGGCGCTGGTGACCTTGTAACGGATAAAGAATACGGTGATTTCGACCTGGAAATTGAGTGGAAAATTGCCGAAGGCGGCAACAGCGGCATTATCTATCACGTTCACGAAGATCCCCAGTTCAAAGCTACGTATAACACCGGGCCAGAAATGCAGGTGCTTGATAATGAGCGCCATCCCGACGCCAAACAGGGGCGCGATGGCAACCGCACAGCCGGTGCACTTTATGACTTGCAAAAACCCGTTACGGCCGGAGCCGCCAAACCTGCCGGTGAGTGGAACAAGGCTCGCTTAGTGATTAGCAACGGGAAGGCTGAACAGTATCTGAACGGTAAAAAAACGGCTGAGTATCCAACCAGTGGCCCCGAATGGGATAAAATGGTTTCGGAGAGTAAATTCAAGGGGTGGGAAGGCTTTGGTAAATACGCTGCCGGCCATATTGCCCTACAGGACCACGGCAACAAAGTCTGGTATCGTAACATTCGGATTCGCGAATTATAATTTCTGTAGAGACGCAATACCTTGCGTCTCCTGACCGGATGGTGTTGCTGCCGCACAGGAGACGCAAGGTATTGCGTCTCTACAAAAAAACCACTCATTATGATACGCCGAACGGCTCTGAAAACTCTGACTGGCACTGCCCTGGCCCTGCCCGCCCTGACCGATTCTTTTGCCCACTCTATGACTCACGCTGACCAAACGGCTCCCCTGCTGAAAGGGCGTATCAACCATTCCGTTTGTAAATGGTGTTACGGTAAAATTCCACTCGACGATTTCTGTAAATCGGCCAAAGAAATCGGCCTGAAGTCTGTTGAACTGCTCGGTCCTGAAGACTGGCCTGTCCTGAAAAAACACGGCCTGACGTGTGCGCTGCCGAATGGGGCAGGCAAAGGTATTGTCGATGGGTTTAATAACCCGAAACTGCACGATGAACTGGTAGCCAGCTACGAGGGTATCTTCCCGAAATTAAAGGAAGCGGGTCTCAGCACGGTCATCTGTTTTTCGGGGAACCGGAAAGGTATGAGCGATGCCGAAGGCATGGAAAATTGTGCTACAGCACTGAAACGCCTGATACCCAATGCCCAAAAGTACGGTGTTACCATCATTATGGAGTTGCTCAATAGCAAAGTCGACCACAAAGATTATATGTGCGACCATACGGCCTGGGGCGTTGATTTGTGCAAAAAGGTCGGTTCAGAGAACTTCAAACTGTTGTACGACATCTACCACATGCAAATCATGGAGGGCGATATCATTCGTACCATCCGTGAGCATAATAAGTACATCGGCCATTACCACACGGGCGGCAATCCGGGCCGGAACGAGATTGACGAAACGCAGGAACTCTGCTACCCCGCCATTATGAAAGCCATTGTCGATACCGGTTTCAAAGGCTTTGTGGCGCAGGAGTTTATCCCTAAACGCGACCCATTAACGAGCCTGAAAGAAGCGGTGTTGTTGTGTGATGTGTAAGTCGTAAGTCGTAAGTCGTAAGTCAGTGGCAACTATTGACTTACGACTTTTACACCTGCTTATAATTCTTATACTCACCAATCCGCCAGCCGGTTAGCTTTTCGATGAAGGTTAGGAAGCGCACGCGGGGTGAGTAGTGTTTCTGGCTGGTATCGAACGAAAAAGGCCAGTTCAGCCGGTCAACGCGGGGCTGCATTACGGCGGGGTGAGTGCCGGTAAAGGGCGCCAGCGAATCAATTTTGCTGTAATCGAAGTGGTCCAGCGTGGCGTTGGCTTCGGTAATCGTGCTGGTATCGTTCCAAAAATGGTTCGTATGCCGAAGCCGATTCTTCTGGGTTTCCGGGGGCTTCACCCAGCCGTAGTGATAAATATACGCATCGATCAATTTCACCGTCAGTTTGCGGTTGTCGCGGGTGCGAAATCCCTGAGCATCTTTATAGGACACCACATTGCCCGTATTGCGAATTACCCGGATTTCGCGCCGATACCACCGCCGGGAATCGCCCACGTAGCTGTATGAGCCGTAGAAATGCAGGTACTTGAACAGCAGCCCTTCCACGCCCTTATCGGTCAGATATAATTGCATAGCCTCCCGAACCACCGGAATCGACTGCTCGTGCAGCACCTCATCACCCTGGATATAAAAAGCCCAGTCGGCATCGGGTGAAAGGGCCGCGAGGGCTTTGTTGGTTTCCTGCGCCAGCACCTGCCCGCCTGCCCGAGCGTTCTGGTCCCAGGTGGTTCGAATGACTCGGATTTTGGGCGACTCAATAGCGGCAATCAGCCCCAGTGTATCGTCGTCCGAATCGCCGACGGCAACGACAAACTCATCGCATAATGGCAGAACGGACATTATAGCCTCAACAATCGGGTAATCGAACTGAACGGCATTACGAATAAAACTGAAACCGGCTACTTTCATTCAGCAAAGATACGCCCACAATTTTCCCGTCTTCATCTCCTTCACGGCGTAATTGGCGGCACGGGCCATGTTGGTCGGCAAGGCGTTTCGTATGTCAGGAAATGGGTTGATTTGGTTAGTTCATCCGCTTCCGTTCGTCGTCCGAACCCGTGGCGCGTTTGCTGTTGACGACCACTTTCTGGTTGCCGAACGAGCGTGAGTAGGTCAGCCGAACCAGCCGGTTGTGCGATAAGAAATTAGAATACGCGGTATAACCTTCTGCCGGACTGGCCGTTTCTACCTCCAGGCGGTTGGTCCATAACACGTCCTCGCCCGCGAGCCGAAGTGTTCCCCGGTTGTTGGCCAACTGTTTTTGCAGGCCCACATTCAGCGCGCCAAAGGGACGGCGTGCTGCCACTCCCAACAGGCTGCGACTCTGATAAAACCCCGACAGTTCGGCCGTTAATTTGCCCGGTAGCCGGAACGTTTGCGTCGAGCCAATGCGGCCATACATTAGTTGCTGGCGCAGGGTGATGCCTTCCAGTGTCAACCGGGCCTCCTGCCGAACGCCCTGCACGTTGGTCTGCATTTGCCACCAGGCCGTTACCGGCACGGGAAAGGAGAAGGTAAGCGCGAGGTTATTGGCCTGCTCCAGATTTTCCGGGCGGATAATCTGCCGGTTTTCATTGGGAATAATCCGGAGGTTATAGGTAATGTAGTTTTTAAGCTGGGTGTAATCGAGCGTCAGCAGAAAATTTTTCCGGAACCGGTAGATAGCCTGGATGTTGTTCGACAGGGCTGGCAACAGCCGCTCATTGCCGCCCAGCGTGTAGTTTGGCTCAACAAAGGTGAAAAACGGGGCCAGTTGCCCGAAAGTGGGCCGGCTGATCCGGCGGCTGTAGGACCATTGAATGCTGCTGGTTTGGGTCAGTTCATGGGCGATGAATACAGATGGAAACCAGCTACCATAGTTCCGATAGACCAGCGCCTGCTGGTTACTGGTATGCAGGTCGGTTTCGGTATGTTCATAGCGCAGACCGGCCTGTAAGCGGGTTTTTGGCGTAAATTGCTGACTAATATTCACATAGCCAGCCCAGATGGTTTCGTCCATCTGTACGTGCTGAGTCAGGGCTGAGTCGAGCCGTCGGGTTCCGTTTTGCAGTCGTTCAAACTGAATGTCGTTATCGAAATGAGCAAACGTGCCTTTAAGTCCGGTCTCCACGTTGACCTTCCTGCTGATAGTCCGGCTGTAATCGGCCTTCGCCACCCATAATCGAAGCGGGGTTCGTTTTTCGTTATTGACCGTTTCTTCCTCGTTTCGGTTTTCCTGGGGGTACTCGTAGCTGAACAGGTAGCGATGGGGGTTGTTGTTCACGAAACGAATGTAGTCCAGGTCGGTGCTGAGGGTTTGCTGCTTTTTTAGCTTGTGGCGCAGGTTCAGGTTGGCGGTGTAAATCCAGGTGTCGTTCAGTTCGTCATCCCGAATAGCTACCCGCGTAAGGGGCTGGCCCAGGCGGGTAGTGAGTGAGTTGTTGTAGGCCAATTGGTTCGACTGGATATTCTGCACTGTTGCCAGACTGCTAAGGGTCGTGCGGTCAGTAAGGGCCAGTTCCATACCGGCCTGTCCGTTGTGTATCCAGTCGCGCTCGTCGCGCCGAATCGTATAAATAGTCTCCGTCGGCACGGGCAGGCTAAGGGTCCGGCTTCCGCCCGAGGGCCGCAGAAAATGATTCATCTGTCCCGAATAGTCGGCAAACACGCTCAGTTTCTCTCCCCTGCGGTTTACATTAACCGCCAGGCCCGCCCGTTCCCACTTGCCGTATCCGAAATTGGCCGACAGGGACCCGTTGGTTCCTATGTTCGGGCTTCGCTTCGTCACGATGTTAATCAGCCCGGCATTGCCTTCGGCATCGTACTGGGCCGGGGGCGTCGTGATAAGTTCAATTTTCTCGATATTACCCGCGTTCATACCGCCCAGTAGTTGCATGACGCTGTTCATGGGCAGGCGCGTCAGCTTGCCATTGAGCATGACCATCACCCCTTGCTTACCATTCATGGCTAAGGTATTATTCTGGCGGTCGACCATGACACCCGGCGACCGTTCGAGCATGTCCAGAACGGTGCTTCCTGCCGACGAGATGCTGCTTTGCACGTTGATAATCAACCGGTCGATCTGCTGCTCGAACAGCGGTTTCTGGGTCATCACCTGCACCTCGTTCAGTTGTTTGGCATTAGCTGTAGCCGTGAGTGGGAGCAACTGATGGGTACCATTGCCAGTAGTCAGAATAAATGGTGGGGAATATGATTTTTGATACCCAACGCCGGTGACCGCTACCCGGTAGTGGCCGGGGCGAAGTCGCTCGATGGCAAACAGCCCGTCGCTGGAGGCAACACCGCCTTTCACTAAGGCCGAATCACCCGCGTTGATTACCAGCACATTGGCGTAGGGCACTGGCTTTCCCTGCTCATCATTGACCTTCCCGATCAGGCGGGTTTGGGCATAGGAAGCCGACACAGGTAGCAGGCAAATGAGTAGTAGTTTCATGGTGAGGATAGGCGGGTGATACGTAGGTAATTCGTTAGTTTGCTGTACTCAATGATTCCAGATAGGGCCGCACGTCGACGCCTAAGGGTGCCATGCCTGTAATCCAGGTTTCGTCATCAATACTTGCTGAGGCAATCCAGTCTTCGTCGGAGAGTGAGGAGCGCCAGCCCAGCAACGGACCGGCATCCGCTCCCACCGGATTTCGAAACGCATTCTGTTCGCCCGATGCGATAGCCTGAATCACCTCGGCCACTACCGCAGCCGGTACGTGATTATCCCGCGATGCGGTTAGGTACGACAGCAACCGGGCCTGATTCGGGTAACTCGTGTTGGTGAGTCTCCCACCCAGCTTGTCGATAATCGGCGTGTCGATAACGCCCGGCTGAATTAGCACGACGCGGATACCAAGCGGGCCAACCTCGCCCGCCAAACTCTCGCTGAGGGCTTCGACAGCGGCTTTTGACGCGCAGTAAGCCCCATGAAACGGACTGTAGAGCTTGCCTGCTACCGACGAAATGTTGATGATGCATCCCTGCCGACGTTCGCGCATGGCGGGCAGTACAGCCTGAATGCAGCGCAGCGTTCCGAAAAAATTGGTTTGCATAATCGCCTGAAATTCATCCATAGGTACCTCCTCAACGGGTCCAACCGGTCCAATGCCCGCGTTGTTGATCAGCACGTCGATGGGGCCGCCCTGAGCCAGCACCTCCGCCACAGCCGCGCTCACCGACTCGTCGGAATCGACATTCATTGGCAGAATTAGAATGGGCAGATTGTCGCGCTGGGCGAGCTGGGCCAATTCGGGCGCACGTTGCGGATTTCGCATCGTTGCGTAAACGGTGTGGCCATTACGGGCCATAACTTCAGCAGTAGCGAAGCCAATGCCGGTACTACAGCCGGTAATGAGGATGGTTGACATAAGGGTAAGGGTTTGGGGGTTAAGCAGGCACAATGTTGTTGTTCAGCCGAAAGAAGTTTTTGGGATCGTATTTGGTCTTCAGCGCGACAAGCCGTTCGTAATTTGGTCCATAGGCTGCCCTGACCCGTGTGGCCTCGTCTTCGCCCCCCAGATGGTTGACATAAACGCCTTTCGTATATGGCTCTATCTGGTTCCAGAAGGTGCGCGTCCAGTCAATATTTACCTGGGTATCAGCGGGGTCCATCCACTGCGACACGATGTCGAAATCCCACTGGTCTTCGCGTAAACCAAAGGCTGTTTTTGCCGGATCGACGCGGGCGGCCGCCCCCTTGATGTGGAAGAATAGAATGAAGGAGAACGGCGATGGTTGCCGGGCTGCCTGCTCAATGACCACATCAATAAAGTCGTCTTTTATTTCCGGCACATTACCCGACTTCCAGTAGCGGGGCAGGCCATGTGGGGTTGCGGCATCAAAAAGAGTCTGGTGTTGAGTGTAGGGTATTTCAGCAAGCAAATCGGCCAGGGGCGGGCCGAAGTCGCGTAGTGGTTTTAAGTACTGCTCCGCTTCAGAAAGTGGGCCAAACCAACCCACGAGGAGGGCAATCACCGGTATTCCATCGGGTGTGTTGAGTAGGGCGGCAAAGACTATTAACTCATCGGGCGTGTTGCGGGCAAATTCACGGTAGAAACGCAGCACTTCTCGGGCCTGATCCTGTGGGTAGAGCACCATGCCGCCTAATATCGTCGGTCCAACGGGATGGAGTTGGTAAGTAAACGACGTGACGATGCCAAAGTTGCCACCCCCGCCCCGCACGGCCCAGAATAGGTCTTCATTGGTCGTTTCGCTGGCTGTTAACAGCTTTCCATCGGCGGTTATAATGTCTACAGAGAGCAGGTTGTCGCAGGTGAGGCCATGTTTACCCATCAGCCAGCCTAAGCCTCCGCCCAGCGTCAGGCCTGCAATACCCGTATGGGAAACGGTGCCGCCTGTGGTTGCCAGCCCGTGCTGCTGAGTTGCCTGATCCAGTTCACTCCAGAGTACTCCCGCTTCGGCCCGGGCGGTCTGCTTCGCTGCGTCGACCTGAATGGTTTTCATTGGCGACAGGTCGATCATAAGGCCACCCGCACATACGGCATTACCGGCTACGTTGTGTCCACCCCCGCGCACCGACACCAGTAGATCATGTTCCTGAGCAAACTGCACCGCACTAATAACGTCGGCACTATTGGCACAGCGGGCAATCAGGGCGGGGCATTTGTCGATCATGCCGTTCCAGACCGCACGAGCCTGGTCGTAGCCCTCGTCGCCAGCGCGAAGGAGAACACCTTTGAAGGTGGCTTTTAAGGCAGTTATCGCGTCGCTGGAAAGCGAGTTGGATGTAGCTTCCTGAGTCATTGGGTAAAAGGTTTTAGGGGGTTGGGTTGGCAGTACAGAATAGGTATCGGGGCCGATTTTAATCGGGGAAGCCTGTAGAGGAGGAGCGTATAGGTGAACTATTGAAACGGTTAGGGCGGTGTCGGGTTGTTGATTGAATCCCGGCGCTGACACGTCGGACTACCAGATCGTCTGCTCAATCGTTGTCCTTTTTGTAGTGCCTGCCTACGGTTTCTTCATGGGTTCGATACTATACAAGTTGCTCACAATTTTCCATAGGATAAGCAGAATGGTTTTCATGGCAATTGGCTTAGGTTGATAACAAATTAAAGATCAGGTAATGAGTTTATTAGGGTGCAGGCGTTCCGTACACACTCACTAATTTCCAGGCGCCCTTTACTTTTTCTAAATAACGGGCATCGTAGCTCTGGCTTTTTTTTGTGCCTGATACCGCATCGGTGATGAACGTTGCCAGCGCCGAATTACCATTGACGTGAATCCTGAAATCATGGGTTTTGTGGACATCCCTGCCCAGGTCGGGATGCCCGCTGATGTACTTCTTTATGGCTTTACTAACAGCGTCGTATCCCCGCAGGTAGCCCATTCCTTTTTCGGTGTAGGAGTGGGAGGCATAGGGCACATTTGCCCAGTAGGACAGAACCTTATCGGCATTTCGCTGATAAAAAGCTGCTGATTCACCGGCGATGACGTTCTTAATGGCTTTTTCGTCGGCTGGGTTTTGGGCAATGGTGGCCATGGTCGTCAGACACAGGGCGAGGAGGGTAAGCGCTGTTTTCATTAGGTTTTCGGGTGATTTGTAGGTTGATTTACTAATTAGAAAGGGCGTGAATAGAGGAGAACGGTTTATAATCAGTCAATTAACCAATCCATTCCGCACCGCTTCCTTCACCAGCCCCACTACCGAGCGAACACCCGCCTTGCGGAGCAGATGACGCCGGTGGGTCTCAATGGTGGCTACCGATACCCCCAACCGGTCGGCAATCTGGGCAGTTGTTAACTCGGCAACAATCAGGTGCAGCACGTCTAATTCGCGGGGCGTTAACGTCATAGGAGCGGGGCTTGACAAGATTAAGCAAATCTGGTAAACTCAGTCCAGTTAACTCATCATGGTTTACCCGGATTTGACGTCATGGAAAACCATGATTTTCAGCACTTTACTTTGTTGTAAGATGGTATTCTTCAAAACGTCACTCTACCGCCTTCCTCTTTCCACGACCCCTCACCGGTAGCGCCCGGGAGCGGCCCGGTGTTCGGGGAACCACCCTTGATTTTGGCAAAGCGTCCCGTGCCACCCGTGAACGTGGTGGTACCCGTAATGCTGCTTTGACCAGCCTGAGTTGTCATGGTGGTGTATAGTTTGTCGCCGGTGGAGGTGGTGGCGGTCAGTTTGTGATTGGCCGCTCCGGTCGCCAGCACAAAATCGAATTCGTCGACAAACGTTACATTGCCCGCGAAGGACAGTGAACCAGCTCCCTCAACGACGACTCTGATAATATTCTTCCCGTCGCTGTTCAGAGTAAACTGCTGACTTTTGGGCCTGAAGTTGAATTGCCCTGTGTAGAGCGCATTTTCCTGCTCGAATTCGGGAACGGCTTCGTCTTTTTTGCAGCCGATGAACAACGAGACAATGGCAAGGACGAGTGCGGTTGATTTAAGCGACTTTTTCATGGTGTGAATTGGTTTATGTGAATTGATTGGTTCGATCGTCAGACGATAAACAACAGGCTTAACACAGCAATCAGAACGGCTAAGGCTGATACCAGCATCATAATTATCCAGCCCCAGTTCTTAATTCGTGTTTTCATAATGCCCTCATCGTCAGAACAAAGGTCAGTCAGATTATAGCCTGGCACCATACCACAGGCAGGGTATATTGCTCTACCGTAGGTATGGTATTTTTAGCAGGAAGTTGACGGAATGCAGCTTAAATCGGTATGTCGATGAGCACCTGTGTGCCCCGACCAGGTTGTGAGGTAAGCTCGTACTGCCCGCCGAGGAGTTGGGCGCGGTGCCGGATGTTCTGAAGTCCATTACTTCGCGTGGCGGCCTCCGCTACGTCGAACCCTACGCCGTTATCGCGGTAGTGTACGTGAATGTGGTCGGTCGGTTGGGAGAGCGAGAGACTAATGTGGCTGGCCTGGGCGTGTTTGAGAGCATTCTGGAGGAGTTCCTGCACCATTCGATACAGATGAATCTCGAGCGTATGTTCCAGCCGTTCAGTAAAACCATCTGCCTGGTAGGTAACTTTCAGTTTACCCGTGGCGTTGATGCGCTGAACCAGGTTGTGCAAGGCATTCACCAACCCAATGCTGGCTAAAGTCCGTGGGCTAAGGTCGTGAATCAGTCGGCGGAGGTCATCGAGAGAGTCGTTGAGCAGACTCTCCGAACGTTGTTTGAGGTCAGCAATCGGCACCTTTCTGTCGCCCAGCATATTCAGGTATAGTTTAAGCATCGACAGATTGGCCCCCAGCCCATCGTGCAGGTCCTCGGCAAACCGTTTCCGTTCGGCTTCCTGGGTGCGGGTCATCACGGCCAGTTCGTCTTTCTGGCGCTGCTGGAGGGTGTGGAGCCGGTATTGATAAAACCCCAGTAAGCCACCGAGTAGCAATAGGACCATCGCGGCCCGAAACCAGAGCGTCTGGTAGAAGGGTGGGCGAATTCGAAAATACACCGTAGCCGGTTCGGGATTCCACCGGCCATCATTGTTAGATCCCTGTACGGCAAACGTGTAGTCACCCGGTGGGAGATTGGAAAAATTCACACTTGTCTGCGTACCTATCGGCACCCAGTCCTGCTGACTGTTCGACAGCCGATAGCGGTATTGATTTTTGTCGGAAGCCACAAAATTTAAGGCTCTGAAGGTAAAGCCAATTCGGTTTTGGTGAGCCTCAACTACCCGTACCGCATCACTCTTACCGATAGACCAATTTAACAGGGGTTGCTCATTCACACTCATGCCTGTTATCCAGACAGGTGGTATAGTCTGATTGGGTACTATCTGATCGGGATAAAAGGCCGTTACGCCATCGACACCGCCAAAAAACAATTCACCATCTGCTTTCCGAAAGCTGGCTCCAGAATTGAACTCGATGTGCGACAAGCCTTCACTAATACCATAGGCAGTAAATTGGCGGGTTTGCGGATTAAAGCGATTGATGCCCCGGTTAGTTGATAACCATAAGCGTTTGTGCTGATCGGGTAAAACTTGATAGATAAGGTTATTACTGAGACCGTTAGTTGTTGTGTAGGCCGAAAAACGTCCGGTTTTTTTGTTGAACACGTTCAGGCCACCGCCATAGGTGCCGATCCAAAGCCGCTGCCCATCGTCGTATAAGTCATTTGTAAACGGGCAGCTAATGGTACCGGGGTGGTTGCCCTGATACGGAAAATTGAGAAAATCGTCGGTATCGCCCCGATACCGGCTGATACCATTGTCGCTGAGCACCCAAAAATACCCATCAGCATCGGCTTTGAGGGCTGTTATATAATTGATGGGCAGCGAGTTTGGGTTAGCCTTGTCATGACGATATACCTTTAGTGTATTGCGTCGGCTGTCCCACCGATACAGGCCTGTATCATAGGAGGAGAGCCAGTAAATGCCGGGGCTTATGGGCGTGATATGATTAATCTGATGCTCGCCCTGCTCCTGCAGGTCTGGTTTCAATTTCCGGGTCACCGACTCGTTCGGAAAATCCTGAAAAACATAGTGTCCGTTTCGATCCACGAGCCGGAACAACCCGTGACTCGACCCGACCAGAAATCGGCCATCAGGCTCGCCATAAAGTGCCCAATACTCAGTGCTGCTATCGCCAAAGGGGTTTCGCAGGTACGTGACCCGGCGACTCTGGCGATCGATGTGGGCGATGTATCCAATCCCGCCCAGCAGGATTTCCCGGTCATCGGCCCAGATAGCCTGTACCACGCCAATATGCCGTTCAGCATGTTCGGCATCCTGCACATATCGCTTAAAAGGCTTCTGTTGTTTAAACCAGATGTTCAGTCCGGTGGGCGTGCCTACCCACAGGTTATTCTGCCTGTCAGTGAGCAGGCTGTAGATGTAATTATCAAGCAGGGCGTCGGGATTTTGTGGATTTTTGCGAAACTGAATTTGCTGTCTGCCATCCTCAGATACCCAAAACAATCCTTCCGATTTGGTGCCGATCCAGAAATTGCCATCGGCCTGCTGGCTGATAGCCGTGGCCCCTTTGGCCGACCTGTGGCCCTGGTCGTGGGCTAAGAGCAATTCGTTGAAGGTCGTTTGTTTGCCTGCCGGGCTATTGGACACCCAAACCCCGGTATTGGTCGCTACCCAAAGCCGCCCGCGCCGGTCGCAGAGAATATGCTCGATATACGTAGCTGGTAAAGGGATTCGAAAGACTTGTTTCTCAGGCGTGTACATAAACAGTCCATGCCGGTAAGTGCCTACCCAGACATTACCACGCAGGTCTTCGGCAATCGTTTTGATGTAAACGGATAAGGAGTCGTTAGTAGGAATAGCCATATCCTGAAACCGCCGGGTCGTCAGCGCTAACAAACTCAGGCCATCTTCGGTACCTACCCAGAGTTCGCGACCATTGCGGGCGGCACACAAACTGCTGGGTTTGTCGTTTCGGATCGAATAGGCATCCGTATCGCTGTGCCGAAACCGGGTAAAGTCGTCGGTTTGGCGATTGTAGCGGCTAAGGCCCCCACCATCCGACGCTATCCAGAGCGTACCCTGTCGATCAAGCGTAATGCAGGGAATATAGGATGACGCCACGGTATGGCTGACAAGCGGGTCGTAGTAATAGGTTTTGAAGGTTTTTCCGTCGTACCGATTCAGACCGTCGGCAGTTGACAGCCAGATAAACCCCTGCGTATCCTGCAACATACTCATCACACTTCCCTGCGACAGGCCGTCGGCGGGTGTTCGCCGTTCGAACTGAAGGTCTGCCGGGCGCGGCTGTGCCATTGCCAGGAAGCCTGCCAATAAGAGCAGCAACACAGCAACGAGCTTACGCAGCCAGTTTACCCGGTGCTGGCATCGTAGTCGACAGGCAGTATACATACATTCCTACGTCAGTTTCCGGCCTAAAGCAAAGGCCGTCAATTCCGTCACGTGGTGAATACTTAATTTAGTGTATATATTTTTTCGATGCGTTTCCACCGTCCGGGGGCTAATGTAGAGTCGTTCGGCAACGTCGGTGTTACTGCGCCCTTCCACCAGCAGTTGTACAATTTCGCGTTCGCGGCTTGTCAGCAGGCCTGAAAGGTCTGGCGCAGCAGACTGGAGCGTACCCTGGGCTAATACCGCTCCTACGTCGGGGCTTAAAAAAAACTCGCCCCGGCTTACCGAGTCAAGTGCCTGAAGCAGTTCGTTTCGACCGACGCTTTTAAGACAAAAACCGTTGGCTCCAGCATCAAACATCGCCCGCACTGACTCATAGTCGGTCTGCATCGACAAGGCCAGTATCGGTAATGCCGGAAGTTCCAGACGCACCCGCCGGGCTACGTCAATACCCGACAGATGGGGCATCTGCACATCCAGGAGTAGTAAATCGACTGGCTGCGTCACCAGAAACGGCATGACTGCCGTACCATCCGAAACGATACCCACGATCTGGTAATCGTCGGAGTAGTTGAGCATGAACTGAACCCCTTCGGCAAACAGGCGGTGATCGTCGGCAATGAGAAGGCGTTTCATGAGTTTGTTACTGGGAATCGTTTTGCGGCTGGCATGAACGATAAACTGGTCGTGCATAGCGTTAAGCAGGCAAACATAACGACTACTTACCATTTCATAAATCATTGAAAACCTGTAGTTTATCTCATGGTAAACCATGATTTTATGACGGGTTACGATCTATCTCTTTGCGATTGTGTATATTTCTTAAAAACCTGGTATAGTCTAATGCCGCTACTACAGTCGCGTTTTTCAGGTTGTTTTGTGAACCTATCAGGACTTACGCAAAATTACCCCCAACCCCATGAAGGGGGCTTTGCTCGTGCTCGAGTTAAGTCCCCTGAAGGGGATTTAGGGGTTGTTGCGTAAGTCCTGCCTATATAATCTTTAGGCTAACTCATCGATGCGAATTCTGCTCCTTTTTCTTATTGCAACCGGCTACAGCAGGGCGCTCTATGCTGAAGGGTCTACTATTCTGAAAATTAAACGGGATATTCAGCGCCTGGAGCGGCAAAAACCATCGTTTGGAAAGGATACTAATTTGATTTGGTGTTATTATAAAATGGCAAAAATATATACTGGCATCAGCCCGGACACCACTCAATTACTTATTAACAAAATCAGGCAAAAAAATCAGAAAATACGCTGGGAAAAAGCTGACGGGATGGTGCTGGAATTAAATGGCCATCAAAAGGTAATGATTGGTACGTTTGTCGAAGGAGACGATGAATTGTTGAGAGCGGCCCGTATTTATGAACGTCTGACGGATTACCCGTTATTGATTGAATCGTTGCGGCTCATTGCCCATACACAAGTACAGACTGAAAATGGCAAATTAGCAAGAGCTACGCTGCAGCGAGCCTTCGAGCTGGCGCAGAAACACCATGATTTAATGGGTTTAGCGGCCTGCTACCGCCTTTATGCCAATATGGGTATCGATCATTTTTTAAATTATTACCGGGAAGTTAGTCTCCTGGAAAAAGTCAGTTTCGACGGTCGCGATGAGCGTTTGGCCAATGCATGTTCGTCGCTGTCTATCTGGTACAGGCGCCGGAACATGCCGGATAGTGCTGCTTTTTACGTGAGAAAATGCCATCAGATGGCCGATAAAACGAATTACATCTATGCAAAAGTAGGTTTCTATCATTCATTAAGTGATTATTATCTGTATTATAAAAAATTATATCCCGAAGCAATTCAGGCCGCGAAGCAAGGTGTTTATTTTAGTCGTAAAATGAAGTCGCCCCTTAGAGCCAGTATTGTTACCCATAATTTATATGTGGCTTATAAAAATATGGGAAATATCCCTCAGTCTTTTACGTATTTAGAGGAGTATCACCGGTTGAATGACAGTTTACATATGGCCAGTACAAATGAACGGATTGCCTCACTTAAGCTCAAATACGATACCGAACGGCAACAAAAACAGATTGACCAGCTTCAGATTAATAACCAGCAGCAACAACTCCGTCAACAACAACAGTTGAGTTATCTGTTGCTAGCCGGTTTCATACTGTTAACTGCGTTTGCTGGATTTGTTCTGTACAACAACCGCCAGCTACGTCAGAAAAACCGCGAAATCAGTACGGCCTTAGTGCAGGGCCAAACCCTCGAACGACAGCGTGTTGCCGCTGATCTCCACGACAACCTCGGTACCACCCTCTCGGCTCTGTGCTGGAACCTGGAAGCAATGGATAAATCCAAACTGACATCCACTGAACAAGCCGTACTCGCTACCATCAGCCAACAGGTGAATCAGGCGTATAAAGACGTGCGGCTGCTGTCTCACAACCTGCTGCCCGATGAACTGGCCAAGCAGGGGCTGGCCATAACCCTCCGAAACGTAGTCGACAAAATGAACCGCAATACACTGGTTCATTTCCGGCTGACGGGCGTCAATGAACTCCCCCGACTCAACCGCCAGACCGAGTTTGAATTATACAGTATCTGTCTGGAATTGATCAATAACATCCTTAAGCATGCTCAGGCCAGCGAGGCCTTTATTGACCTCGTGCAGGCTAATGGCACACTAACCCTAACGGTGAGCGACAATGGAATGGGAGTAACTGATCAGCGGACAGAAGGGCGGGGTTTGCAAAATGTAGCGGCCCGTGTCGAAGCACTGGGCGGAACATGGGTTGTTGCCTCAGGGCCGGGCGTTCAGAACCGGATTGTGGTGCCGGTCAGGACACCAGCCCATATTTCATCGCGAACTTAACCATGCCCACTACGCTTTTTACGCCTAATTTCTGCATTAGGTGTCGGCGGTGGGTCTCCACCGTGGGGACACTGATAAACAGTTTTTGGGCAATCTGATGCGTTGGGTTTTCGTCGGCAATCAACCGTAACACATCTACTTCACGATCGGTAAGGGCTGTTAGGGGGCCGTGCTCATCAGCCCGGGTTTCTTCCAGTTGTGCTAATTGCTCGATTACTTCGCTGCTGAAATAGCGCTCGCCCCGGCTAAGCACCGTCACGGCCTTTTCGAGTTCGTCGCGTCCCGCTCGTTTTAGAATATACCCCGCAGCACCAGCCCGCACGGCCTCCCGAATGAGTGAGGCATCTTCAGCCATCGTCAGCAAGAGGACTTTTACAGTCGGGTGCGTTTTTCGTAAACGTAACGTGAGGTCGATACCCGACAGGTAGGGCATGTGCAGATCGCAAATCAGTACGTCTACGTCGGTGTTGGCGAGGGTATCGGGCACCCGGCGGCTGTCACTAACTGCCCCGACAACCTGAATGCCAGGCATGGATATAAAGAGCGTTTTCAGACTGTCCAGAATCAGTTGATGATCGTCAACGAGCAACAGGCGGGTGGTGGTCATAGCAGAAAATCGACGAAGAAAGGTGGCTGGTTTGGTTAGTGCTATTGGGCAAGCTAAGGTACTCAAAAATAGGAACTTACAAAGGACGGATGGTTATTTCGCAGCGAATAGGCTGGCATAGGCTACGGTCGTAAATGTATTGAATTTCCTGGATCGGCGCCATCCCCAATTGTGGGGAATGATAGGGCTTCTGTAGCCGAGTCGCGGCTGATGAGTTTAACCAGCCGGCTAACTAACTAATTCGCCCAAAGAAATTTATCCAAATGTTACACTTTCGTGATAACTCTGCACGGATGGGCGTGTTCTTGTCGTATATTCTTTTTCAACTGTGCTGAACTTGCTATGAAACGACTTAGCTTGCTTTTGGTGGTATGGCTGCCGTTGGTCGTAGTCGCACAATCAGAAGGAAGCCTTTCTGATGTCAAGGCGGTTACACAAAACCTTGATTTGAGTGGAGCCACAAAAGGAAGTCTGACTACGGTTGCGCTGTCCATCAACCGACTGCACGGGCTGGGACAGTCCCGGCGCTTTCGGGTTGGCTACGGTCTGCGGCTTACGTCGGCTTTTGGTCGCACGACCGACTATAGAACAGCGCCGTCAGATTTGGTGAAGGGGGAGGGGAGAGGAAGTGTGCTGGGCCTGTTGAGTAAAGACCTCGACGAACATATCGACACGCTTCGGTTGCCGAAAACACAGGGGCATTCGGTCAACGTCAGCTTTAATCTGGAGTATGCAGTAAGCCGACGGGTAGAACTTGGATTCAACATCGACGTCATTGGGTTCACATTCGGTCCGAAACAAAGCGGCACGTTCATCGCTAACAGTCCGGTGCGGTCATCCCTGAGTGGCACGGTGCAGGAAGCGACGTTAACGCCATTCAACATACTGCTGGGCGACAAAAGCGACCGGGGTAGTCTGAACTCCGAGGGTTATATTCGCTACCGGCTCAATCCACGTTTTAGTTTGCGAACCGGACTAAGTTTTCAGTTCAACGAATACACCACCAACCACCGGTTGACATTTGAAAATGACCGGTTTCGCAGCAGCAATTTGCGCGTACTGCTGGCCGCTGGTTATCATTTTTAATTAGGTAGCTGCCTTGTCATAAGGGGAACCCGCAATTTTTAGCCTGAAATTGCGGGTTCCCCTTATGACAAGGCAGCTACCTAATTACCTGATTTCATTTTATCTTTCTTCATTTTAGCCATTTTCTTATTGCTCATCTTGTCATCCATCATCTTCCCGTCCGACATCTTATCCTTAGCCATTTTATCATCCATCATTTTCCCATCCGACATTTTGTCGGTCTGCATTTTGTCGTCTTTCATTTTCGAGGACGACATCTTGTCTTTCTTCATTTTGTCGTCTTTCATTTTGTCCTGGGCGAATGCCGCCGTGGACAGAGTCAGGGCGGTTACCAACGCCAGCGCGATTAGTTTTTTCATGAGTAAACGAATTGATTGTACAGAGTGAAACTTGTTGAGAGAAACAAACCGATAGCCTGCCCGGATACCTGTAGGGCAGGCAGTTCATACTCAAAAACTTATCCTCCGGGTTAAGGTTATCACGGAAGTATAACATTTTGATTCTCACGCTTATGAGTTCGTAATTAAGCGGAGTTTTGTCAGTTGGCTATAGCCTCTACCCCTATGAATCCGTCTGTCAGAAAAGTGCTGCTCATTGAAGATGACTCCCTCATTGTCGATTTAGTCCGTATCCATCTGCGCCACCTGCCCGCCGACTTAATCAGCACCGCGTCGGGACGGGAAGGACTGGATTGGCTGGCCCACCAACCCGTCGACCTGTGTATTCTCGACATTACGCTGCCCGATATGAATGGTATCGACATCTGCCGCCAAATTCGTCAGCGCGACAACCGAACGCCAATTTTAATGCTGACGGCTAAGGCACAGGAAACAGACAAAGTTATCGGCCTGGAAGCGGGTGCCGACGATTACTTAACCAAACCCTTTGGCATTCTGGAGTTTATGGCACGGGTTCGGGCTATGCTGCGCCGGGGCGGTTTAGGCCAGCCGGATGCGCCCACGCCCCGGTTGCTGATTAGTCATGATGCGCTGTCGATTCATACGTCCGACCGGATTGTAATCCTGAATGGAACCCGCGTGGAGCTGACACCCAAAGAGTTTGATTTACTGGTGTTGCTGGCCGAAAATCCGGGAAAAACCTACAGCCGGAAAGAATTGCTGCATCTGGTCTGGGATTATCATGTATCGGGCTACGAGCATACGGTAACGTCGCATATCAACCGGTTGCGGAACAAAATTGAATCCGACTTTGCCCGGCCAACTTACATTCTGACGACCTGGGGCATTGGCTACCGGTTTGCTGAATCCGAAAACCCCATCGCTTCATGACGCCGTTCAGTCCTAAATCCCGGCCTGCCCGGCTCTATCCGGCCCCCTACGGGCGGTTAGCCGTTTTCCTGTCGCTGTTAGTCGTTCTACTGGTTGCTGGCTACAGTCTGCTAACGGGTTTTGTTGCCATTCGGTACTTCAAGGCGACTCACCAGCGCCTAAACCGGGAGGTAGCGGCTCATATTGCAACGTTCTCGAAACCCTTTGTCGGGATGAACGTAAACTATAAAGCCACGGAGCGGATTTTTTTTAACGCGATGGTGACCAATCCGAGTGCCGAGGTTTACCTGCTCGACACAACGGGCCGGCTTATGATTTATCATTCACCACCCGAAAAAATCAAGCGGCAACGGGTTAATCTGGAACCTGTCCGGAGGTTTGTTCAAACGCACGGATTGGTTTTTATCCAGGGCGATGACCCCAAGCAAGTCGATGGGCAACAGGTATTTTCGGCGGCCCGGGTCGTCAGTGAAGGGCAGTTGCAGGGCTACGTCTACGTTGTGTTGCTGGGCGAAAGTTATGGTACGTCTCTATCGGAACTGCTGAAAAGTTATGCCGTCGAATGGGGCCTCAAGACAACGCTCTTTACGCTGCTGGCCGCACTGGCCGTCGGTTTTTTAGTATTCTACCTGCTCACCCGTGATTTGAGGCACATCATCCAGACGGTAATGCGTTTTCGCGATGGTGATTTAACGGCGCGCACCTACCTGAAGCCGACCAGCGATCTGGCTACATTAGCGAATGCCTACAATGATATGGCCGACCAGTTAGCCCAAAGTCTCGACCAGTTAAGAACATCTGAACAGCTTCGGCGCGATTTGGTCGCCAATGTCTCGCACGACCTCCGCTCGCCCATGACCTCCATTCGGGGCTATGCCGAAACGCTGGATATGGACTCCTCACTCAATTTGACCCAGAAAAGCTACGTGGCGGCTATTCTGCAAAGCACCCATCGACTAACGAAGCGGATCAATGAACTGTTCGAATTATCGAAACTGGAAGCTAAGGAACGGCAACCTGAAAAGGAACCTTTTCTGCTGTCCGACCTGCTAACGGAAATAGTTACAAACTTTCAACTGAGTGCTCAACAGAAGCGAATTGCCTTTACTTGTATCAATTGTGAATTGCCCACAGTCTGTTACGCCGACATCAATATGGTGGAGCAGGTTTTGCAGAATTTGGTGGAAAACGCCATCCGGTACGCCCCCGATGAAGGATATGTTGTGGTTCAGTTGGCCGGTAATGAGCGCAGACTAACGGTCTCCGTACTCAATTCAGTTCTGTCAGTACCCGAATCAACACTGGCTTATTTAGTAAGCCGTCAGCCTGACAGACCAGACCTGGCGGGCCGTTCACCAACCAGGGGGCTGGGCTTAGCGATTGTGGCCAAAATCCTTAGCCTGCACGATTCAGACTTACACGTGACCCTGCCGACGGGTACTGAAGTTTGCTTCTCCTTTGAACTGCCTGTCTATCAGCCAGATACAAATGGGGGCGATCCCGAATAGGTCCAGTTGCCCCGGTTAAAAACGTAGCATCTTTCGGCTGACGGGTTGCCCATTGGCATCAACCTGCAGGAAATAAATCCCCGGCGCGGTGGGCAACGAACGGGCGGGCAGCGTCTGCGTATGTTCGCCAGCAGCCTGATTGGGCAAAGCCATTGACTGAAGGGTTCGCCCGGTGGCATCGGTAATTGTCAGCCGTATATCAGCACGTTGCCGAAGTCGATAGCGCAGGGTAACGTCGGTCGCCGATGGATTGGGTGTTAGGGCCAACCCGAAATCATCCGTCGGTTCGGTCGCCAGCACGTCGGCGCCGAAGGGCTGTACATAATTGTCTAACCAGTTTAGCCGGTCTCGCACCCATTGTTTCAGGTAATCGACTTCCTGCTGATAGGTTTGCCCAATGTAGCTGTTTGGCCAGACATAGGTACCTATAACCGGCCATCGCTGAAAATTGCGGGTGCGGGCTTCGGTGAGTTGGGTGGCTACGGAGTCTACATACGCCTGAATCCGCTCGGTTTTCAGCACAGTTCTACGAAGTGCCTGGTACTTAACGCGCACTTTGTTGGCAAACGCCCGGTCGCTCAGTAGCCGCTCCCACCAGAACGGAATCTGATAGAAATCGCTTGGGCAGGTGCGGTTGAAGTCATAGGCCCACCCCTGATACGTGTTCCCATTGCAATAGTTGGCGTTTCCGTAGGTTAGGTTATAATCCCAGATTGGCCCCATCGTTAGTTTGCCCCCCTTGCTGTCGCGGTCTTTATAGAAAAAACTGCTGAGTCGATAGCCATCCACATTTTTGCAGACTTCGGTGAGCAGCAGGTAATCGACAAACGAATCGTCGTTGATGTAGTGGCGATAGCCTGCCGTAGAGTCCTGATACTGACCACCCTGGAGGGCTGTCTCGAAATCGGTAATGAATTTTTTGGCGTACTGAACTTGCTCTTCGGCGAGGTCTTCCGGCTTGGGCCGATCAATCTGAATAGAAATTGTTCGCCCGCCACTGCTTCGGTAAGGCGAACTCCACGACCGTGAGGGCGACCCTTCGGTTTTGTCGATTTTGAAAATGTAACCGCCCGTTAGCGCATCGCCCGATACATCGGTTTTCTTGATACTGCTGATATTAACGCGGTTTTTGTCGCGCTTAATCTTCTCAAACAGAATATAAATACCGTCGTAGATACCGTCCAAAACCACTTCGCAGTAGCGATAGCGTGGCGTATAGAACGAACTCATCTGCCGGTTCAGGTCGTAGGTGAGTGTTTCCCGAATCAGGGTTTTATCGTTATAGGTGGCATTGAGCACCCAATCCGATTCGGCGGGCATGCCCAGTAGCGACACATTCACCGAGTTCACGCCCGACGTGTCGCGCAGTTCAATTCCATAGGGCTTCTTCGGAAACAGAAGCTGCGACGTCGCGCCCCGTCGTTCAATGCCCACTTTACTGACAAACGTGGGTTTGTCTGTCACGTTGTTGCGTTTGCCCGCACCGTTGTCAATAATACGCAGTTCGACCACAATTTTCGGTTCGTCGGGAATAACGCGACCCCCCGTATTGATGAGCAGGATGGGCAGGTTCGACGACGTGAACGTTTGCCCGAACGTCGATGAACAGATTACGCCACTGATGAAGAGTACTAAATAACTGATTCGCATAAAGTTGCGGGCGTTTTTAAATGCTAAATATACCGGTATTTTTTGGGACAGACTGATGTGTCACAATCTTGATACGGCTGGTTTGTAGTAGCTTTTAGGGGTGGTTTCGTTCATAGACACGAAAGCCTTCTAGTTCGTAAGTATCTGAAAATGTTATACTTCTGTGATAACCCTACAGAAGAGACATAAGTTATTCAATACGTTAGAGGATACCCCGTGGCGGTAAACTATCGGCACGTAAGACCAACAAAACTACTTATACGCTATGAAACACACGCTTTTTTCTCTTCTGCTCGCTACGGCTCTTTTCGCCTGCCAGGACCATCGCGATCCGACCGGCTACGCCGGTTATATGTACACGAGCAACAACGCCAGCACGGGCAACGGCATCATTGCCCTGGGTCGGAACAGTAGTGGTGCGCTGGCAGAGCTTTCCGGTTCACCCTATACCACGGGCGGCAACGGCGATGCAGCCGAGGGTGATTTCGACACCGAATGGGCACTCCGCATCGTGGGCGACTACCTGCTGGCTGTTAATGCGGGCGGTAACCCCACCAATGGCAGCGTCTCGGTTTTTAAAATCAACCGCACCGATGGCAGCCTGACCCAGGTCGATCAGGATCCGGCCACGCCCGTCATCGACAACATGGATTCGCGCGGTATCCGGGCAACCTCCATTGCTGCCAGCACATCAGGGGGCAACACCTGGGTAGTGGTGGCCAATCAGCACAGCAACCCGCACTACGAAAAAACGCCACCGGTTGCGGTAGGCATGGTACAGTCAAGCTCGTTACGCAATCTGGCGGTATTCTCCTTTAACCAGACAACGGGCCTGCTGCAGTTCAGCCGTATTGGCGCTACCTACGACAGCGGCCAGTATGGTGGCCCCACCACTGTGGAGTTCAATTCCGGCGGAACCAAACTGATTACGTCCACCTGGGGCGTGGCCCACATCATGACGCCCGACCCGGACCTGACGCTTCAAAAACCCGGCAGGCTCTACGTATACTCGTTTGCGGGCGGCACCCTCACCCAAACGGGGTTGTATGAGGAAACAGGTGTTTCGGGTAACATCGGTATTTCCTGGAGCCCGAATGGTGAGTACATCTACATGTCGAACTTCAACCTTCACTCGTCTAAAGAAGACAATAGTCTGACAGTCCACGACGGAACGACGGGCGCTAAAATTCAGAATTTTGCTACCGGAGGCCGCAATGACGAGGGCTGCTGGACGTGGGTGAGCCGCGACAAGTCAAAATTATTCGTAGCCAGTTTTGCCCAAAACGTCGTGAGTGTTTTCGACATCGGTGCCGATAACAAACTCTCGAAATCGTTAACCCCTAATTTCTTTGCCCGTGGGGGTGGAATTCCGGAGGGAGATACGAAAGACATGCACGAAACTCCCGGCAATTTTCTGTATGTGCTGGGGGCTTATCAGAGCCATTCGGTCTCGACATTTAAGGTGGCGGCCAATGGATCTCTTGCCGAAGAAAGTAGCTCTCCGTACCGGGTGCCCTCCTCGGTCGGGAAAACCAAAGACCAGCACGCTTTTCTGGGCCTGACCGGTTTTGAGAAGTGAGTCAACTTCCTGACTATATTGGCGCTGCCGTAGTCAGGAAGGAAATAGAAGTGGTGATTGTTATGTGTTTAAGCTGCGAGGCCGGTTCAGTGAACCGGCCTCGCAGCTTAAGCATTATCGTTCGTTCTATAGATGTTCGAGGCTATACTGGCCTGATAACGATAGGTGTTGAGTAGATTCACGGGCTAACAAAACAAACGTTTATGCCCCTCCCTGCTATCTGGCTCCTGGCCGCCAGCCTACTCGCGCTGTTGCCCGCAAAGCATCCCCCAAAAAGCTTGCTTAACGACCTGAAATCGCCCATTCTGTTCCGGGGTGATGAGCGAACGGCCTACCGCGATCCAGCCATGCTATATCACCAGAACACGCTCTACGTTTTTTTACATGGGTTCGGACAGAGGCCGACGGAAAGGTCTACTCCTATACCGCCATGAGTCACTCCCGCGATTTACGTCGGTGGGCGCCGGTTCGGATTCTGACTCCCCGCGACCAGCGGCTCGACTACAGCAGTCCGGGCAATGTTATTCGCGTCGATAACGAGTGGGTACTCTGCCTGCAAACTTACCCGCGCCCCGACTATACCGCCCGGCAGATGCCCCGTTTCGGTACCGGCGATGCGCGGCTCTTTACCATCCGCAGCCGGGATTTGGAACACTGGAGCCAACCTGAACTGCTGCGGGTGAAGGGGCCGGACGTAGATGAGCGGCAGATGGGGCGCATGATTGACCCATATTTGCTGGCCGATAAAGACGAACCCGGCAAGTACTGGTGTTTCTATAAACAGAACGGTGTAAGCATGTCCTACTCCCGCGATTTACGCAACTGGACATACGTTGGTCACACCGAATCCGGCGAAAATGCCTGCGTACTCGTCGAGAACAACGAGTACATGCTGATGCACTCGCCTAAAAATGGCATCGCCCTTAAACGCTCGCCCGATTTGCAGAACTGGCGCGACTGGGGCGGCTTAATTACACTGGGACAGGCACAATGGCTTTGGGCCAAAGGCCAGCTGACAGCAGGCACGGTGTTAAACCTGAAAAACGAACCCCGTTTTGGAAAATACGTCATGCTGTTTCACGGGTCGGGGCCGTTAACCGAAGAAGCGGGGGATTTTGATAAAAATGCCTCCATTGGCATTGCCTGGAGCGATGATTTACAGCAGTGGCAGTGGCCGGGGAAGTAACTTACGCCCGAAACTCGTGGGCTGTTTTAATGGCAGTCTGTAAATTCTGGATGGGAATATCGGTGCGGACGGTGCAGTTGGCTCCCAGAATTACATGCGCTGGCGCATCTTTCAGCACGAGTTCTACGGCCTTTTTCACTTCTGCCGGTGTGCCCGTCGACAGAACCCCATGGCGGTCGATGCCGCCCATTACGGGTCGTTTGAACAGGTCGGCAGCCTGGTTGAGCGACAGGGGTTTACCCTCGGCAGCAAGAGGTACATTCACAATCTGGCCGGGGTAGTCCTGAAACCGGGAACCGAATTCGGCGTAGGCACCCTCGTAGTCGCAAACGTGCAGGATATTGACCGGCGTAAGTTGAGTCACTTCCTTCTGAATCAGCATGTCATAGCTCTTGATGACCCGATTAAACAGCGCGCGGTCGGCCACCGCACTGGCTTCGCCCCCCTGCGAACAGGTGTAAAAGCCGTCTACACCGGCGCGTGCTGCCGCCCGAACATAATTCATCACCGAGAGGGTAACGTTTTCCATGCCCCGGCTCACGGCTTCGGGGTCTTCCTGCACATGTTTCAGCAACAGTTCTTTCGGCACTGCCTGTTTGGCCATCTGGTAGGGCGAATACATCGTTGGCAGAATCAGAGCTTCCGGTTTAGCCGCTTTGATCAGCCCTTTGATAATGTAAAGACTCGGTTCAAACCATGCTTCCCTGAGAACGGGAATTTTGGCCCAGTCGGCAGCTCGTTGGACCTCCGCAATGCGCGGGTAGCTCTGCTCAAACTGGATTTTGACGAAATCCATACCCGTAGCCCGGAAGTAGTCGAGGTGCGCCTTGATGGCGGCATCGCCGGTTCGCTGCTCTGCCGGAAAATGCAGAAAAAAGCCAGCCGGAATGTAACTCGGCGTGCCGGAGGTGTTGAGCACCTGCATCATCAAATCGCGTTTCGACCGGCCTGGTGCGTTTTTCCGAGCCGCAGCAAAACTTGTCGGCAGCATAGCGGCAGAAGCAGCCGCGAGTGCGGAGACACCCATAAATTCGCGCCGGTTCATTGATGTTGATATGGCGTCTTTCATGTCGTTTTCGCGGTTGTTATCGTCTGTGAAACTAAACGGATATGCACAAAGATACATATTTAAACCATGTGGGAATAAGCCGATTACGGAAGGCGGCACCTTAACAGACTGGTTTTTGTTAGATTTGTACTATGGATTCTAAATCATTCGAGAAAGCAACAGGGGCTATTGCTGATAAATACCGGCTCTCGATTCTACAGGAACTTGCCCAACGGGATAGCATGACTCCGTCTGATATCCAGGAACTGACGGGTTTGTCGCAGCCCTGTGTGTCGCACCACGTTCGGTTATTGACCGAGAGCGACCTGCTGATTGCCACGAAAGAAGGCCGAAATGTGTATCTGCACCTGAATAAAGATATGATGCGGCAACTATCGGCATTTCTGATGCAATTCAGCTAAAAATTTTAATTTAAACATTCAAACTTTTAAATATTTGGAAATGTTAACTACCTAAAGACGTACTCAAAAACGGTTGATTACAGATACTCGCACATGGCACAGACACTTTTCGAGGAAGCCCGCTTAGGCAACCTGACACTTCAGAACCACATTGTGATGGCCCCCATGACCCGGAGCCGCGCCCTCAGCCACAATGCCCCCAGTGATTTGGTGGCTACTTACTACGCTCAACGCGCTACAGCCGGTCTGATCCTTACGGAAGGCACCTCTCCCTCCCCCAATGGTCTTGGCTATGCCCGAATTCCGGGTTTGTATAGCGAAGAGCAAATTGCAGGCTGGACGAATGTGACGGATGCCGTTCACGAAAAAGGAGGGAAAATATTCGTACAATTGATGCACACGGGCCGGATATCGCACCCCGATAACCTGCCTGCCGGGGCTGAACTGGTTGCGCCCTCGGCCATTGCCGCTAAAGGTGATATGTGGACCGATACCCAGGGTATGCAGCCCCAGCCTACACCCCGCGCTCTAACAACGGCGGAGGTAAAACAAACCATTCAGGAGTATGTGCAGGCGGCTAAAAACGCCGTTGAAGCAGGTTTCGATGGAATCGAACTGCACGGGGCCAATGGGTATCTGATCGAGCAGTTTCTGCACCCGGCGGCTAACCAGCGGACCGACGAATATGGCGGCAGCGACGAAAATCGCAGCCGGTTCCTCCTCGAAATTGCTCAGGGGGCGGTCGATGCTATTGGGGCCGATAAAGTTGGCATTCGGTTATCGCCTTATGGTGTGGCCGGCGATTTGCCAATCTACGACGGCATCGAAACGTTGTATAATTACCTCGCCGAACAACTCCACAAAATAGGCTTAGTCTATCTGCATCTGGTCGATCATTCGGGCCTGGGAGCGCCGGTTGTGCCACCATCGGTCATAAATGGCATTCGCGAACGTTTCAGGGGAACCTTAATCCTGGCGGGGAGTTTTACGGCCGCCCGGGCCGAAGAAGCATTGGAAAGTGGACTGGCTGATTTAGTCGCGTTTGGCCGTCCGTTCATCGCCAACCCCGACCTGGTGGAGCGTTTGGAAACGGGTGCTGACCTGGCTCAGCCTGACCCGGCTACATTCTACGCGCCCGGCCCGAACGGCTTTGAGCAAGGTTACATTGATTATCCGGTATTGCAAGAGGTGAAAGCATAAAGGGAGAAAAGGAGAAGGGAAGCCGTCACTGGCTTCCCTTCTCCTTTTCTCCCTTCATTATACCAATACCGCTCTCAGAATCTGGTCCATAATTAACCGACCGTCGGTGTTGCCCAGGGCAGGGTCGGCGGCCCGTTCGGGGTGGGGCATCATTCCGAAAACGTTTTTCCCTTTGTTGGTCACGCCCGCAATGTTTTCTAAACTGCCGTTTGGGTTGGCGGCTTCGGTAATGGCCCCTGTTTCATCGCAGTACCGAAATAACACCTGCCCGTTGTCGTTCAGTGCGCTAAGCGTATCGGCATCAGCAAAATAGCGGCCCTCACCGTGTGCCATTGGAATCTTGTACGCGGTTCTGTCAAGCCCGGCGGTTAAGAGCGCGTCGGGCGATTGAGGGGTCAGGTAAATATTTTTGCAGACATACTGCTGATTGGCATTCCGCAGGAGTACCCCCGGCACCAGCCGCGCTTCGGCCAGCACCTGAAAGCCATTGCAAATACCCATCAGGTAGCCGCCCCGGCTGGCGTGGGCAATCACTTCACTCATGATGGGCGAAAACCGGGCTACGGCTCCCGTGCGGAGGTAGTCGCCATAGGAAAAACCACCGGGCAGAATAATAAAATCACACCCCTGCAGGTCGTGGTCTTTATGCCAGAGTTTAACGACCTCCTGGCCCATCAGTTCCAGCGCATCGACTGCGTCCTGATCGCAGTTGGAGCCGGGGAAAACAACAACGCCAAATTTCATAGGAATCTAAAGAGTGAAAGAGCGAAAGAGTGAAACAGTTAGCTTTTCGCTCTTTCACTCTTTGGTAAAGTTACTTTACTTCAACGGATTTTCCGGTACTTGCAACGGCTTTTCCCCGTTCAAAGGCCAGGTCGATACGACCCAGATTGATGCCGGCAAACCCAACCTGATTGATCCAGACGGGCTGCCCATCGGGATTGTTGACCACCACCGGCGCATCTAAGAACGTGTGCGTATGGCCACCAATAATGAGGTCGATGTTGCGGGTTTTGGCCGCCAGTACGTTGTCGGAAACCGTCGGGCCATCGTATTTAAAGCCGAGGTGCGACAAACAAACGACGTAATCGCATTTTTTTTCCGTGCGGAGTGTGGCGGCAGTTTGGTTGCCAATGTCAACCGGATCGAGGTACTTCGTTTCCCTGTAGGCATCTTTTGGAATCAGCCCGTCGGGTTTGATACCCAGTCCAAAAACACCAATCCTGATGCCGTCTTTCTCGAAGAGTTTATACGGCATCGTTTTGCCATCCATGACCGTGTTTTTAAAATCGTAGTTGGCAATGAGTAACGGAAAACTGGCCTTGCCGAATTGGGTTACCATGTTGTCGATGCCGCCATCGAAGTCGTGGTTGCCAATGGTTCCGGCGTCGTAGCCGAGCTGGCTCATAGCCAGAATTTCGGGTTCGCCTTTATACAGGTTAAAGTACGGCGTTCCCTGGAAAATATCGCCCGCATCGAACAGCAGCACGTTTTCCTGCTCCTGCCGAATTTTTCGGATGAGCGTGGCCCGGCGAGCCACACCACCTTTTCCGGCATTGCGGCTCCCGTCCATCGGGAACGGGTCTAACCGACTGTGTACGTCGTTGGTATGCAGAATGGTCAGCGACGTAGTTTTGGCGCGACCTGAATGGGCAAATAAGTCGGGGGTCACCGAGCCAACTACGGCGGCTGTGCCAAGCAGTTTCAGAAACTGACGTCTATTCGATGCTGATGCGTCCATCGGAAACAGGGTTAATGGGTTGGCCGGTTTTGCCCTGCTGCCGGAAATAGTCAATCAGGGCATCGCGGATGAGGTAATTGATGTTTTCGCGTTTAATAGGATTTTTCAGGAAGCCAGCGTTATCGCCACCGTCGGCTACATAATCGCTCATGGCGATGGTGTAGGTTTCGGCAGGCTGGAGTGTCCGGCCATTGGTGAAGGTAACGGATTGCACCTGTTCATCGTGAATTTTGGCCCGTAAGCCGCCCACCACTAACTTATCGCCTTTGGCGAAGTGATTGAGCAATTGCCGGAGCATATCGCCCGTAACGGTCAGGATAACCAATTGATTATCAAATGGCATAACTTCAAAAATAGAGCCGGTCGTGATGTTTCCGTCGGGCAGATTGTTCCGAATGCCCCCAAAATTCAGATGTGAGCAGTCAATCGGTTTGCCATAGCGCTGCGCCGATTGTTGAAGCAGGGCATCGGTCAGTAAATCATTAAGCGGCCCATCAGGCTGGCCTTTTTCGATGCGCCCGGTGGAATGGGTCAGCACTTCATTCATGGTTTTGTCGAGACCCTGCCGATATGGCTGCAGAAACCTGGCCACACTGCTGTCGGCTGTAGCCGTTACCGAATCGACACCAATGCGGTTGGCCGTGCGGCCGGTAAGGTGGTAGCCGGGGCTACAGGCCGAAAGGCCAGCCAACGCCAGCCAAAGAAGCTGTTTTTTCATAGAATTTTACCAGGCAAAACAATCACAGTACGATCCGGCTTATACGTTACCCGGCGGATCCGCCCAAATCCGCCTAAGCCGATTTGAAGATTGATTAACCCGCCCGAAAAAGGCTGCATAGTCAGAAAAGGAGTGTACGATAATTTTGTGCGTATGAACAGAAAACTGCCGTCGGAGAGGTCGGGTTTGCGGGTGTTGTCGCCTAACTTAATATCGCCGATAAGTCCCACTGTGGGTGCATAATCGAGTACGTAAAAACCTTTATATCGCTCATCGTTCCGGTTCTGCGGAGCTACATTGAATAGTCGGTAGCCAACGAAGGGAGTCCAGCGGCTGCGGGGTGAATCGCTGATTACCTGACCAATGCCCACCTCAAACAGGGCGGAACGAATGTTCATGCCGCCTTCCCAGTTCTGATCACGGTGCGAAAAGGCCGAGCTTAGCGAACCATTAAAAATGGCCGGGTGGAGTAACAGCATCGTTCGGCGAAAGGCAATATCTACGCCGAATGCAATGCCCGCCAGAGGGTTTATCGTACTGGAAGCTGGGCCGGTGGGCAAGGTCCCGGCTCCACCCACAAACAGACCGAAGCCAATTTTCGAGGAGCGATAAACATTGACCAGGTCGGGGGTGTCGAACAGCCGCTGCACCACCTGCTGCTGCCAGCCTTGCAAAACCGGCAAGTCATCGCCCCCGCCGGTTTCGGCCCTGAACCGGTTGACTTCGGCGCCCAGTTCAGAGTTGGTCAGGTATTCAATCTGTTTGGCCTCCTGCTTAAACCGGCGGTCGGCCCGCAGGGCAATAAGCTTGGCTTTCATCTGGCGGGTGTGTACCTCCACCAAATCGAACAATACCTGATTATAGGCTAATGTGCGCTCGTTGCGGGCTGTTTCCGACACCCACGACAGGTTGCGGAACATCAGGCAGAACGACTCGATGGCGGGCTGACTCCAAACCGACGTTGGGCGAACTTCGTAGCCAATCTGGTAATAAAACTCTGAGCCTCCCAGGCCGGGCTGGGTTGGCGAATGGAAATCAGACAGGAGCAACCGCCGGGTCGCGCTCCAGTGCAGCGTGTCAATCGTCGCCTGCGCCAAACCGGGCAGGGGAGACAACAGCAGCAGCACAAGGAGCAGTCGGTTCATTGTATTGGCCAGGTATGCAAATTTATGAAAATAGCGGTTGTCAGATCAATTCATCTAATCGGATCATAAAGCCCGGAAGTACGTCTTCACCACTCAATTCATCGGTAAATGCTTTTGTTTCCGGCTCACGGTCAGGCCGATACATGGTTGTTTGCTGCCTAAATGGGTCAATCAACCAGCCCAGCCGAACGCCATTCTGAAGGTATTTCTCTAACTTCTTCGGCAACGTATAGTTTTCATCCGAATCACTCATCAACGCGATGACAGAATCGGGGCAGATTTTAGCAAACGTATCCTGTTCTTTTTCAGAAAGCCTATCCCAGCGTTCGTGGCTAATCCAGGACACATCCGGCGCACGAACTGACGTATCGGGCAGGGTGAAGCCAGCACTCGAATCGGCCCCTAAGCCCAGCCTGGCTTTACGGTTCCAAAAAACAACATCAGCAACAAGATCGGCGTTTTTTAATCCAGTTTTCGTATTGGTGGGCATCTCAAAAATAATCTGGCCGTCGGCTTCGCGTTCGATACGAAGCGAGGGATTTGCCTGACAGAAGGCGTAAAATTCATCGTCCGTCAGGCGGTCATCCCGGCGCGTAGTGGGATTTAGCGGGAACATCATGGTCGAGCGTCGTTTCCTGGTGTCAATACTAACAAATTTAACGCAAAAAAGCGCGGCTCCGTTACCAGAGTCGCGCTGTAACGCGGCCGGGCCGCCGGAGCGGTGGAAACCCGCAATCCTGGATTTTCTGTACCATCGCGGGTTTCCACCGCTCCGGCGGCCCGGTCGCGTTACTTAATACCGGTACATCTCCGACTTGAACGGACCTTGCACCGATACACCAATGTAGTCGGCCTGTTCCTTTTCCAGGGGTTCGAGCCGGGCACCCACGTGGGCAAGGTGGAGGGCAGCTACTTTCTCATCAAGAATTTTGGGCAGCACATACACTTTGTTCTCATACTTGTCGGAGTTGGCCCACAGTTCCAACTGCGCCAGGGTCTGGTTCGAAAACGAGCATGACATCACAAACGAAGGGTGTCCCATCGCGCAACCCAGGTTCACTAAGCGACCTTCGGCCAGAATAATGATTTCCTTGCCGTCGATCTCATACATATCGACCTGCGGTTTAATCTGGCTTTTAGCGTGGCCGTAGTTGGTGTTCAGCCAGGCCATGTCGATTTCGTTGTCGAAGTGCCCGATGTTACACACAACGGCTTTATCGCGCATGGCTTTAAAGTGACGGTCTTTAATGATGTTGACGTTACCGGTTGCCGTCACGAAGATCTGGGCACGCGTCGCGGCCTCATCCATCGGTATCACCTCAAAGCCGTCCATGGCAGCCTGCAGCGCACAGATCGGGTCAATTTCCGTTACCAGCACGCGGCAACCGGCACCCCGCAGCGACTCCGCCGAACCTTTGCCTACGTCGCCATAACCCGCTACAACGGCCACTTTACCGGCCAGCATCAGGTCGGTAGCCCGGCGAATGGCATCCACCAGCGATTCGCGGCAACCGTATTTATTATCGAATTTCGACTTCGTTACCGAATCATTTACGTTGATGGAGGGCAGGTGCAGCGTTCCGTTTTTCATCCGCTCATATAGGCGGTGAACCCCCGTTGTGGTTTCTTCCGAAAGCCCTTTAATGCCCTGAATCAGTTCAGGATACACGTCGAACACCATGTTGGTCAGGTCGCCACCGTCGTCGAGAATCATGTTGAGCGGCTGGCGATCTTCGCCGAAGAACAACGTTTGTTCGATGCACCAGTTGAATTCTTCTTCGTTCATACCTTTCCAGGCATACACCGGAATCCCGGCAGCGGCAATGGCGGCAGCGGCATGGTCCTGCGTCGAAAATATGTTGCATGACGACCAGGTTACATCGGCACCCAGTTCGACCAGTGTTTCGATCAGCACGGCGGTCTGGATGGTCATGTGCAGACACCCGGCAACGCGGGCACCTTTGAGCGGCTGCGAAGGACCATATTCGGCCCGGAGCGCCATCAGGCCCGGCATTTCGGCTTCGGCCAGCCGGATTTCCTTGCGGCCCCATTCGGCCAGTGCGATGTCTTTAACCTTGTAAGGAACGTAGGTTGACGTTTGCATAGTAAGTATTGGAATGCGGTTGAATTCTTAGGAAAGTGCAAAAATAAAGAGCGTTGGCCAGAAAGACTAACGGTTTGGTGTTTTGTGTAGACCGGCAAGTCATAGAGTGAGTGTAGTTATCTTCTTCATTCACTACACGTCTGGGTAAATTAATTGAAACTTTTCTTGACACGAAGAATAGTTTTCCCTAACTATGTAACTCCTTACGTAACTGCTAACCTATTATGGATTTTATGGCGGAAATGGCCGAACTGGCTTTGGCAAGTCGACTTCGGCGATTGAGTGACCTCTACTGGCAGGGGGTAACGGCCACCTACCGGCAATCGGGAGTGGATTTCGATGTGCGCTGGGCCACCATTTTTGTGCTGATTGCCCGGCAGGGGCCGGTGGCTGTCATGGAAATTGCCGACCGGCTGGGCATCACGCACCCGGCCGTGATTCAGGTGATCAATGAACTCGAAAAACACGGCCTGATTGCATCGGCCAGGTCGGAGCAGGATGGCCGGAAGCGATTGCTGACGCTGAGTGAAGCCGGGCAGACAATGCTGCCCAAACTGCAACCCCTCTGGGATGCCTTTGTTGCGGTCAATCGGAGCATGTTAGCTCAGCAGGCGCACAATTTGCTGGCATCGCTTCAGGAAATGGAAGCGCAGTTAGCCGAACGAACCTTCTTCGACCGTATTCAGGACCAATTGAAACAAGCAAACACCAACCACTGATAATCGTATGAGCGACGTATCCATCATCCCTTACTCACCAGACTACCAGCCTGATTTTAAACGCCTGAACATCGACTGGATTTCCCGCTATTTCACCGTTGAACCGCACGATTCCGAGCAGTTAGACGACCCCGAAACCCACATTCTTCCCAATAAGGGCGAGATTTTTTTTGCCAAAACTGACGACGGCATTGTCGGTTGTGTCGCCGTCGTGAACATGGGCGAGTCCGGTTTTGAACTGGCTAAGATGGCGGTGTCGCCCAGTGTGCAGGGAAAAGGTATTGGCAAAAAACTGTGCATCGCGGCCATTGAGTATGCCCGGCAGGCAGGGGTTAAAACCCTTTGGCTCGAATCGAACCGGAAACTCACTCCCGCACTAACGATGTACACCCGTGTGGGCTTCCGCGAAGTGCCCAGTGTGCCAACGCCTTACTCCCGCGCCGACATTCGCATGGAGATGGCGTTGTGAGACTACTTGACCCTAAAAGGTCTTTTAAGACCTTTTAGGGTTGCAGATGCTTACTTCTTTGCCGTTTCTCTGGGCCACACGTAGTCAAACGTATTATTGATGGGCGCACCAAAGTAGTTGACATTCAGGTAGTCTAACCGCTTTTTGTGAGCTTCCAGCCGTTGCTTAAAGTCATCGATGTCCTTTCCGTCGGCGGGTGTCCAGGCGGTTTCGGCAACGGCAATCAGGCGGGGGTATGTCATGTACTCAACGTAGTGCGTTGTGGGCAGGTATTCCGACCAGATGTTGGCCTGTACGCCCAGCACGTGCCTGGACTGCCCGGCCGTTAAACTATCCGTTACCGACGGGTTGAAGCTGTACACTTTTTCGAGGGGCAGCAGACCGCCAATGGCTACCGGCAGCCTTTGGGTTTTGGGGTCGGCCTGGTAATAATCGAGGTAGCAATAGGTGGTTGGGCTCATGATTACATCATGATTCTGCCGGGCGGCTGCAATGCCGCCGTTAACTCCGCGCCAACTCATGACCGTAGCATTGGGCGATAGGCCACCCTCCAGAATTTCGTCCCAGCCAATCATCCGGCGGCCTTTCGAGGTAATGAATTTGTCGATGCGCTGAATAAAATAACTTTGGAGCTCGTGTTCATCTTTCAGCCCTTTTTCGTTCATCAGGGCCTGACAGAATTTGCTCTGCTGCCATTCTTTTTTCGGGCATTCGTCGCCCCCAATGTGAATGTACTGGCTCGGAAATAAGGCCATCACTTCGGTCAGCACGTTTTCTAAGAATGTAAAGGTTTCTTCGCGGGGAAACAGCACCTGCTCATGCACACCCCACGTACCGGTCACGGGCAAAACACGATCAGGGTTGCCGCCCAGTTCCGGATAAACCGAGAGCACGGCAATCGAGTGGCCCGGCATTTCAATTTCGGGAATCACCGTTATGTACCGCTCCTGAGCATACTTAACCACCTCGCGCACGTCGTCCTGCGAATAAAAGCCGCCGTAGGGTTTGTTGTCGTATTTGCGGTCGGTGTAGTGGCCAACCATTGTTGATGGGCGGATGGACGCGAACTCGGTTAGTTTAGGATACTTTTTGATTTCGATGCGCCAGCCCTGATCTTCGGTCAGGTGCCAGTGAAACACATTCATTTTGTGCAGGGCCAGCAGGTCGATGTATTTTTTGATGAATGCCACCGGATAAAAATGCCGTCCTACGTCGAGCATCGACCCCCGATACCCATACCGGGGCTGGTCTTCGACGGTGCAGGCGGGCGCCGACCACGTTATACCACTTATTTTCGTCGGGCTAAAGACAGCCGCAGGCATCAACTGCATGAGTGACTGTATGCCATAGAAAAAGCCCTGCGGCTGCTCGGCAGTAAGTACAATCTGCTTCGGTGATACGGTCAGCGTATAGCCTTCCGGTCCTAACCTGCCGCTTTTGGCGCTCACGAATGAAATGCCTTTCGGGGCCGTTCCGGTTGTGACGACCGGTGTTGAGCCGGTAGACTTCGCCAATTGGTTGGCCAGCATCTGGGCAATCCGGCGCACGTCGGCGCTGGCGGCTGCCTGTACACCAATCGTCAGTTTTGCGGGGAATGTGTACGCTCCGCTGCCAGCGGCTAAGCGCGTGGGTTTCGGGACAATGGCGTAGGGTGTTGTTTGGGCAGAGAGCGGCTCTGCCATCAGCAATAGACCGACTGCGTAGAGGGCTAATTTTTTCATAGAAAAGAGGGTATCTTGTTGTAGGCGACAAAGGTACACTTCCTGCTCATTTCGATGGACTCTCACCTATTTCAAAAACGGTCTCAGCACGGTTGCCCACCGCTGATAACCTTCTTCGCGCATGTGCAGGCTGTCGGGCTTGAACAGGGCGGGCACAGGCTGGCCGTTTTTCTGGAGCATAACGGGCCGGATATCCACAAAGCGGGCATTGCGCTTGTTGGCTAAATACCGTTTGATAAGCCGATTGGCAATGTCTATTTGGGTAAAATATTGCCGGCGCGACGGGCTGGGTTTCAGGGCGATAAACGCAAAGGGAACGCCGGGTAATTTACGGCGAACGTGCCGAAACAGGGCAACGAATCGCCCGAAGGTTTGCTGCCCGCTTAGTTTGCCCGTTGCCACGTCGTTTTCGCCCGCATAGAGCACAATCTGCTTTGGGTGATAGGGTATAATAATCCGATCAGCATAGCGTAATACGTCGTTTAACTGCGAACCCCCAAAACCCCGCTGAAGTATGGATTTGTTGGGGAAATAAGCGGGCAGGTTTTCCCACAGTCGAATGGACGAACTACCCGTAAACAGGATTGGATTTTTGGGTGGGGGAGTCGTGCTGTCCATCTTTTCGAACGCCCGAATTTCGGCCTCGTAGGGCGGAGCCTGTGCTACTGAACAGAGCGGCAGTCTCCAACTAAGAATGAAAAACAGACCAATACCCCAACTGAACGTCGGGCGACACAAGCGAAAAAAGATCATTCGGCTCAGGATTTCAAATAAAAGGCACGACCGACTCTAAACTCATGCCCCGCGAACCTTTTATTAAGACGTGCGTATCGGTCAGGGGGTTGTCCATCAGCCAGTTATGCAGTGAAAATTTATCGGGGAAATAGTAGGCTTTGGGCAAGGCACTCAGGGCGTAATGCATATCTTTCCCAGCCAGAATAACCAAATCGAACCTGCCCTCGGCAATGAGTTTGCCAAGAGCCACGTGTTCGGCTTCGCTCTCAGTACCCAGTTCATACATATCGCCCAGAATCACCGCTTTGCGGTGGGCGGGCATCGTCGCAAATTGCCGGATGGCGGCAGCCATCGAGCTGGGATTGGCATTATAGGCATCGAGCAGCACCGTGTTTGTACCTTTAGTAATCACCTGCGAGCGATTGTTGGTCGGGTTGTAGTCGGCAATGGCGCGGTTGGCATCTTCGGGCGAAACGCCGAAATAATCACCAATGGCTAAAGCTGCTGTCATGTTCTCGAAATTATGACGACCGGGCAGGTGCGTCGTTATGTTCTGACCGGCCGAATCCCGGTAAACAACCACCGGCGATTCCGCTATCAACTCGATTGGTTTATCCGCTGGTTCGACGGCGGGATAAAAAATGGCTTCGGCGAAGGTGGTTTCGGAACGAAGCGTTTTCAGCCGTTGCCGATACATGCCCGTCAGGGTTTTATCGCGCGAATTGATAAAGACTGTCCGTCCGTTTTTGGCCAGATAATCATACAGTTCGCCTTTCCCTTTCCGAACGCCTTCGATGCCGCCAAAGCCTTCGAGGTGCGCCTTGCCGACGTTGGTAATGAGGCCGTGCGTAGGCTGGGCAATGGAACAAAGCAGTTCGATCTCGTTTTGGTGATTGGCCCCCATTTCAACAACGGCTATGTCGTACTGGTCCGTAATGGCCAGGAGGGTCAGCGGCACGCCAATGTGGTTGTTGAGGTTGCCGGCAGTGGCGTAGGTCCGGTAGTTTTTCGACAATACAGCCGCAATCAACTCTTTGGTGGTGGTTTTGCCATTGGAGCCGGTCAGGCCAATCACCGGGAAACTGAACGTTTGCCGATGATGACGGGCCAGGTCCTGCAATGCCGTCAATCCGTCAGCAACAAGCAGAAAGCGAGACGGGTCAAGGCTGGGGGATATTGCCGTTGAGTCGTCGATGAGGGCATAGCGGGCACCCGCTGCGAGGGCTTGTCCGGCAAATTGATTGCCATCGAAACTGGCTCCTTTCAGGGCCACAAACAGGCAACCGGGCGTAATTCGACGTGTATCGGTCGAAACCCCCGTACATTCCAGAAATTTAGGATAGAGTTGTTCGGTACTAATCATCACATTCCGACTGGTTTCATCGTTTTCAAGGCAGGATTTAACCACAAAGGACGCAAAGCCTCCGCAAAGAAAGTTTACTCTTCGCGCCTTTGCGCTATTCGTCGCGTCTTTTGCGGTTTAGAAAACAGTCAAAAGTAGATGAAAAAGCTGTTTACGTTTTGTTTTTTCGTGATTCCGCTTTGCAGCTACGCCCAGTCATCGACACCGGCGTTTGGCTTCCGATACGACCAAAGTCCACCGGTGAGCATCAACGGGCGCACCTTGCTTAATCCCTGGGCCGGTGGGTTGAACGCCCCGCAGTATTCGACCATCCGCCTGAATGATGACGCCCGCGACGATTTGGTGGTGTTCGACCGTGCGACTGACAAACTCAGCACGTTCGTTGCCATCGACAACCCAACAGGAAGTGGCATTGCCTGGCAGTACGCCCCCGAGTATGAATCGGCTTTCCCGGTAAAGATATATGGCTGGCTGCTGCTGGTGGATTATGACTTCGATGGTCGCAAAGATATTTTCGCCAACGGCCCCACCAGCCTGCAGGTCTATCATAACGAATCGCAGGGCGGGCAGATTAGCTTTGTCCTCGTAGCCAATCCACTCATGACTGAAGGGCTTAGTGGTTTTCGGCAACCGCTCTATGTGAATAGTGGCGATATACCGGCTATTATCGACTACGACGACGATGGCGACACGGACATCATCACCTTCGATGCGGGTGGTAACGTTGTTGCCTATCAGCAGAATATGAGCGTCGAACGAACGGGTAAAAAGGGCGGCCTTGATTATAAGCGTACCGGTGACCAGTGCTGGGGCCATTTCAGGAAAGAATTCTGCAACGATTTTATCTTTGGGTTTCAATGCGATGGTTCGGGTAGACTGGGCGCTGTTACAACACCAGTTATTCATAGTGGAGCACGGCCCCTGCATACGGGCAACACCCTGACAGTGATCGATACGGATGGCGATGGGCACAAAGACCTGCTGTTTGGGTTTGTGAGCTGCGAGAACATTGCCCGGCTTCGCAATACCGGTCCGAACAGTGAGAAGGCTGATTTTACGAGTTACGACAGTCTGTTTCCAGCCCGAAGCCCTATTCTATTCCCGGCGTTTCCGGCAACGTTCTGGGAAGATGTCGATGGCGACGGGCAGAAAGATTTGCTGGCAGCGCCCAACGTAAGCCGCAACGAAAACCAGGCGTTCGATTTTCGGGCGTCGGGCTGGTTCTATAAGAATGTAGGTACGACACAGAAGCCCGATTTTCAACTCATCCAGAAAGATTTTCTGCAAAGCGATATGCTCGACCTGGGCGAGCGGGCGGCCCCGGCCTTAGCCGATCTGGATGGCGATGGCGACCTGGATTTGCTGGTTGGTTACGGCGGCATGGGCCTGGGCAAAAATTACCGCGCTGGCCTGTGGCAGTTCGAGAATAAAGGCACGACCCAAAAACCGGCTTTTACCCTTGCGACAACCGACTACCTCGGCATTGGGCAGTCGCTGATGCTCACGAACGTGGTTCCGTCGTTTGCGGATGTTGACGGCAATGGCAGCGCCGATCTGATTCTGACCGGCGTGGGTGTTCAGGAGGTTGAGATTCGCGTGCTGATCAATGCCGGAGCGAAGGGCGCAGCCGCTCAATATTCCCTTGCCGGAGTTACCCGCTGGCCCAGGCCTGACTTAATGAGTGCCAACGATTTACTGACCGTAGCCGATGTTGATCAGGATGGCAAAATCGACCTCTTACTTGGCCGGTATGACTTCGGTACCATTCTGTACTACCGAAACACCGGAACGACCACCAATCCAGCCTTTCAACTTCAGAATCAGACCTTTGGCGGCTTCACAACCGATGATTATGTGTATGCCCGCGCCCGCTCATTAGTGGTTGCCGACCTGAACGGCGATCAGAAAAACGAACTGATTGCGGCCGCCGACAATGGGACCGTTCGGGTGTATCAGTTTCCTGAGCGAGCCGACCAGCCGCTGACGTTGCTGGATTCGCTGCCCGCGCTGACCCTGCCCGGCAAAGGGCTTATTGCCACAGCCGCCGACCTCGACGGCGATCAACTTCCCGACCTGATGCTGGGCAGTTTGACCGGCGGATTGCGCTACCTGAAAAACACCTCGCGGAGGATCATCACGGGTATTGACGAAGAGCCAACCGGCCCCTGGGCCTTTCCGAATCCAACGAGTCGCTACCTTAGCATTCGACCTCCCTACGATGGCCAGGTTGAGCTGGTGTCTCTATCGGGGCAGCGGGTACTGCCCGCGCAAACCGTTCGGGCTGCCGTTGAGACCACCGTCGACCTGGGACTTTTGCCCGATGGTACCTACCTGTTGCGGCTGCTGGCCCCTAATCGGCCAGGTCGGGTGCAGAAAATTCTTGTCTCGAAATAAAGAAAACTCTTTTAAGTATTTGGCGTTTCACGTTCAGGGTTCTATTCGGGCCGCCGGAACGATTTCTATGGGTAAGTTGAACTACCCGACAGAAACCGCTCTGGTAGCCCCGCTGGAACCCCGAAGGTGACACATTAAACTGTTTTGCTCATGGAAAATACAAACAACTCCGATCAACAGCGCGTCGATCAGAATTCAGGCGGCCCATTAGGTGGCATGTCGCCCCAGCATACCAATATGCCCGAAAATAATGAAGAGCAGGATGCCATTGTTTACGCCGGTTTGGGCGTCAATAACCACCCTGATATCATGAATCCGGGCGACCAGGAAGCGTCTGATACGTTGCTCTATACCGATAACGTGACGGCACGCCATGCTACCGACCAGATCTCAAACGATGAAGAACCGGATGAATTTGAGGATGAGTTGACCAGCAATGACCTGTCGGACGATGAAATAGACGAGCAGATTGTTGAACTTGCCCAGGAGGAAGACGAAGGGAATGAACGCTATTGAGAAGCCAATCTTCAGGAAACCTGTAGTATCCGTTCTACTTCTTTTTGATACAGCCGGCCGATGGGTAACTCCTGCCCGGCTACCTCGACGTGGCGGGGCGTGTAGGTTGAAACATGGGCCGAAGCCGCAATAAACGACCGATGCACCCGCACAAACTGGTCGGCGGGGAGCATAGCTTCGAGGGCGCTGATGGTTTGCTTAACAACTAAGGGTTTGCCGGTCGCCGTTATGATTCGGACGTAGTCTTTCAGGCTCTCTACGTACAGAATGTCGCAGGTGAGTACTTTCACTAATTTGCGGTCGGACCGGAAAAACAGAAAACCGGATTCCGCCTGTTGGGGAGTTTCTTTTTCAGGAAGCGATGCTAGTAGTGGGCCATCCGCCGTTTTCAGCACTTTGCCCACCGCCCGCAAAAATCGGTCGAACGAAATCGGTTTAAGCAGGTAATCGATTACATCTAATTCATACCCATCAAGGGCATATTCCCGGTAGGCCGTCGTAATAATGACCGGTGGCGGATTTCGCATCGTCCGCAAAAAATCGGTGCCGATGAGTTTAGGCATCGTAATGTCTAAAAACAGCAGGTCGATGGGTTGCTGCTGTAGCACCTGAAAAGCCTGCAGGGCATTTTCGCAACGGGCGGCAACGCTCAAACCCTCCACCGATTCAATGTAGAGTTCCAGCACATCCAAGGCGGGTGGCTCATCGTCAACGAGCAGGCAGCGTAGTTTCATAGTCGGCTGAGGATTGAGACTTTGACAGTTGACCGGATGGCGATGCGGCTGATACAACGAATGGCAGCATCAGTGTAACGATATAGACATCGGGTTCTGAGCGTAGTTGCAGGTCGTAGCTATCGGCGTAGTGAAAGTACAATTGCTTCTGTATATCAACAAGTTGTTTTGAGTTATCGGTTTGAGCGACTGCCTGCCCGTCAATGACCTTCAGGGTTAGATGCGTTTCGCCAACGGCCAGATCGATGCTAATCCAGGCAGGTTCGTCAGGTTGCTGGCTGGCCTGTTTGGCCGGTAGCTGGCGAAACGCATTTTCGACAATCGGAAACAATAGTAAGGGAACAACCGTCTGATTAGCAAGATTACCCCGAATTGTGAGCGATACCTCCAGGCCCGAAGGATGCATAGCTCGTTGAAGAAAGACGTACTGTTCGATAACCTTGGCTTCCCAGGCTACAAGCACCCGTTCGGCCTGGCTTTCGTAAAGCACGTAGCGCAGAAAATGGGCGAGTTTCAGCACGACTTCGGGGGCCAGTTTAGACTGTTGCTGAGCGAGAGTGTGCAAGGCCCGAAGGGAGCCAAACAGAAAATCGGGGTTAAGCTGAAGTTTGAGCAATTGCAGTTCGGTCTGTAGTTTTTCGCGTTCGAGCCGTTGGCTTTCAGCCTGCTTTTGTTGCCACTCACGAAAAAGTTTCACCCCTATAAATAGTCCGGCTATTAGATTTCTTATCCAAAAGGTTCTGCCCGGAAATAAGGAGCCGAATAGCCAGGTATCTTGTTCAAAGGGCATTTCCTGGTGCAGCCAGTGCATCAGCGGGAATGTAAGACTATACGTTAGCAAATCATTCAGAAACCACTCAGCCAGGTTAAGCAGCAGTACGCCTGCCAAAAAACCGGCAAAATGCCTGCGAAATAGCAACGGTAATACCAGGTAAGCCCACAAGTACGTACAAACAACAAACGTTGGTAACATACTGAAAAACAAATCAATAACTATGGGAACCCAGTGGCAAAAAAAGCAGGAATTACTAATATCCGGCAGTATGTGAGCCAATCCGGCCAGGACGGTAACGCTCGCCCAGAATAGCAGGTGGCGGGTTAGTCGGTTGGTGGGCAGATGCGGAGTCATTGCTTAGAAACCAGTCTCTAAAACAGCAGAAAGCACCTCGGTGGGTTTGCGTTCACTACTTAGCGTGAGGCCCAGTTCGACGATAAACAAACCAGCAGTAGCCTGTATGGTTAATTCGTGCAGGTTTGGATAGAGTAATGCCAGTCGCTTCCTGACGTTCATCAACCCAATTCCCTCTCCCTCCCTGCCCGCATTGCCGGCTGGTTCGCTTCGGCTATTCTCGAGCCTGAACAGCAGGGTGTCATCGGTTATGGTTAACGCGAGATGGATGCAGGCGGAATCAATTTGTTTGGCTGCTCCGTGCTTAAAGGCGTTTTCGACGAACGTAATCAACAACAACGGGGCAATGAACGTCGCGCTGATTTCGCCACTCACCCGCATAGAAATCGTTAATCTTGGTCCGTAGCGTAGTTTTTCAAGCTCAATGTAGTTCTGGATAAACTCTATTTCCTTTTTCAACCGCACCCGTGGTGTGCCACACTCGTGGATCATGTAATGCAATAGCCCCGACAGTTTCAAGACCATATCAGGAGCCTGGGACGATTGTTTTAGGGTTAGCGAATACAGGTTGTTAAGTGTATTGAACAGAAAATGCGGATGAATCTGTGCTTTCAGCACCTGTAGTTCGATCAGCAGCGTTTGGCGAACCAGTTGTTGATTGGCCTCATTGCGCTGATAATAGGCTCTGAATAATTTAATCCCGACTGCTACCCCGGTAATAAGATGCATGGTCACGAAGACCCCAGTAGCAAAAGACGAATGAAAGTCATGAAACAAAGGGGGATGACCTGTTCGTAACGGAATTAAAATGAAAAATCGCATCAGATGGTTAACTACCAGGCCGCTACCTGCATAGATCAGATAACGACGCGCAAACAGGCCAAACTGCTTCAGCAGCACAGGTGGTAAGACCCAATACAACCCCATATAGACAAAAGTCACTTGATAAGGGACAAAGACAAGAAGAGTGTAGGCCAGTTGCGGTAGTTCAGTGAGCGAATGGGAACGAATAGCAGATAAGAAATAGGGGGCGCATAAACTTATAGTCAATGCTACATACACCACCGCCCAGAACAGCAGATGCCGTTTTAATCTCTGTCGGCTCTGAGAGTTGGGCGTAAACCGCTTCATTTGAGAGAGTTCATTTGAACACCTAAGGTGGTTAACGTTTTTCAAATAAACTATTCATAATCAGTTTTTTAGGCGAACGGTAAGCTCCCGGCGACGACCAATACCGTTCGTCGCCGATGAACGGTATTGGTCGTCGGGACTACGTTATCTGACAAGCCCTTTCTTTTTCTGGTCGAATAAGCCAGCAGGCCCTGTTCATACGTACTACTTTTCGGCTGAATCTAAAACCTATTATCCAATGAACCGATCTACACCCCCTCAAAGCATCATGCGGCCCTTACGCTGGCTGCTCGTTTGTTCCCTGCTGACAACCTCCTGTCAAGACCATCAACTACCCCAACCTAAATACAACCTGGATGTAACGCTTCGGGGAACGGGGAAAGCGTCTGGATTTGTGAAATTTCAGCAGTTCACCGACCGTCCATTTACCATCTTTCTGGATACATCGGTACAGGGCCTGGAACCGAACACCAATTATGTGCTTCAGCGGGCCGTGGACACTAACCTTGATGGCAATTGCACCAGTACGTCCTGGCTTACACTCGGTAAGGGCCTTGTGCCACAAACCATTCTGACGGATAATCTGGGTACAGGCAGCGCGGCCCTCTTTCGCGATGTGTCGGCTTTCCCCTCGGGCACTACCTTTGATATTCACTTTCAAGTCGTCAATCAACAAACCCTGGCAGTCGTACTGACCAGCGATTGTTATCAGTACACAGTGAGGTGATCAACGGAAAACCCGGTGTCGGCCTACTATGACCAGGCCAAAGAAGTCTATGCTATTTCGCAGACCCTAACCGGCAGAGCAGAAGACGATTGCATTGTTCTGGGCCGATAATCCCGATAGTAAAAGCTTCGCCACAAATAGCTACTGGTAGGACCATAAAAAAGCACCGGATTGACGTCCGGTGCTTTTTTTAATAAACAGCAATAGCCAATTAAGCTTTTTTGCTGGTTTTCTTGGTTGCTGTCGACGACTTCGACGTTTTCTTGGTCGTAGACTTGGCTCCGCCATCCAACGAGTTAATCCAGACGGCTAATTTCGTTGCGTCCTCCTTCGGAACCTGCTTCATCGGTGCCATTGGCGGGTAGCCCGGCCAGTTGGTCGGTACCGGGTTGTAAATCAACTCAACGATTTTTTCAGTAGAGTATTTCTTCTTGGCAACATCTGCATAGGCCGGGCCAACTAACCGTTGATTGGGGCGGTGGCAGGCAATACAGGTGTATTTCGTCATCAGGGCATTCATGTCCGCCGGAATGTCGGCAGGTGCCTGAGCGTGAGCATCAAAAGACGCTACGGCCAGCGAAGCCGAAGCGATGAGAAGGCCAACGATTTTTTTCATGAGAATCGGGTACGCGATAATTGAATAAATAAATTGAGTATTGGTAGTCGGTAAGTCGCGCAAAAATAGAGGGTTTCAGGCGATAACCTAATTTTAGCTTCGGTTTTTCCTATTAAACCAACTCTTGGACACTTGTTCCCGAAAAACGTTTAAAATTTGTTAAAATAAACTTTATGCAACCGCTCGACCGCTTCTCGGGTCATGCCGACCTCTACGCCCAATACCGCATCGACTACCCGCCTGAACTCTACGATTTTGTCCTTTCGTTTGTTCAGAAACGTCAAATTGCCTGGGATTGTGCCACCGGCAACGGGCAGGTAGCGGGCACATTAGCGAATTTTTTTGAGCAGGTCGATGCGACCGACATCAGCGAAACGCAACTGATACTGGCCGTTCAGAAACCAAACCTTCACTACCAGCTCAGCCCGGCGGAACAAACGCCCTTTGCCAGCCATACCTACGACCTCATCACGGTGGCGCAGGCCCTGCACTGGTTCGATATTGACGCGTTTCATCAGGAAGTGCGTCGGGTGGCCAAACCCGGTGCCATCATCGCCGAATGGGGCTATGGGTTGGTGCAACTCGATTCATCGGCCCTCGACCCGATTATGCTGAATTTCTACCGGAACCGCATTGGCCCGTATTGGGACCCGCAGCGGCAGTATATCGACGATGCCTACGCCACCCTGCCCTTTCCCTTCGCCAGTGCCCAACGCGCCGGGTTCATGATTTGGCGGACCTGGTCGCTGGAGCGATTCCTGAACTACCTTCGAACCTGGTCGGCGGTGCGGCAGTATATCCACGAAAACGAAGAAGACCCGGTGGTTGGGCTGGGGGAGGAATTAAAAGCGTTTTGGGGCGATGGGGAGCGCGAGATGCGCTTTCCGGTTTTTCTACGGTTGGGGCGGGTTTGATTTAATAGCAACGTTTTTAAGCCTGGCGATGTGGCGGATTTTTACCACTAAATCTCATTTGTCTATAAGTATCAAAAAATACGCCATACTGTAGCATACAAATGTTATCAATAGGCCTATGAAGGGTATTGTGAACCAATATTGTTTTGCCAGCCAAACATAGAAGCTAATTGTCAGAATATTAAAAAGAAAAAAGAAATGGTCAGATTGTAGAATTGTGAAATACTGAAAGGCTAAATAAAAGTTGATCAGACCGATAAAAATTGCGCCACTACTATGACTTGCATTAAAACCGATCCACGCTTTCCATACTGTTACTTCCTTTGTCAAAATAGGAGAGGAAGATTTCATATGCTCTATCATCTTTTCATTTCGTGACGAAAAATTAGTAGTGAAAAAAGTGTAATACAGGTGAATACTACCTAAAACAGCAATTATTACTGAGCCTATTTGCCAAAGATAGTTTGCCATCATTTTGTTTGTAAAAATAGATTGGTTGCGGGCACTTAAAAATGATGCAGAACTCATGACTATACAAATGATGAAAGCCAATAATCACGCTTCCCAAATCACCCGCACCACCTTGCCGTGAATGCCAATCGTCTGGAAAAACTCTAACCAGTGCAGTTGCTGCGGGCCGAGGTGATCGGTGGGCGATTTCACTTCAACGAACCAATACTCGCCCTGTTCATTCCAGACCAGTAAATCAGGAAAACCCCGCGTGTGTTCACGCAGGTTGCGGGCCATTTCGAGCAGAATCAGCCGCAGTTGGTCAATGCCCAGCAGGTCGATCATCCGCTGAACGAGGGTCAGCAGTTCGTCGGACCAGTCGACCAGCACGTTGGTGATGCCGTATTTGGCGTTGAACATGCGGCCCGTGTGCCGTCGCCAGTCGTCTTTGGTGGCGAGTTCGGAGAGTCGCTTTTTTAGTAAATCTTCGCGCTTCAGATAAAAGTCGGGCAGGTAAAAATCCGACGGAGCGCGTTGCAGCGGGTGGTGAATCGCCGACACGTTAGCGTCGTAGATAATATCCCAGAACACCAGCCCAAACAGCCCGCGCCAGGGGTAATTCTCCGTAAAAGCCGCGTCGAAATCCTGCTCGAAGTAATAGTTCATCACCCCCGCTTCTACATGGTGCCGGTAGGCCGCCGGAATATTGACGCTCTCGGCATCCGACAAAAAACGGGTGGTGGCTTTGCGGCTGCGTTTTTTCTCGCCCGCAGTGAGAATCTTCTCGCGGAAATCGTTGGCAAAATACCGCTCTTCGGCGTTGAGCGGACTCACGGCAATCTCATCGCAGAGGGCGAGGGCTTCGTCGACCGAGCCGTTTCGGAACAAGAGCCGAACGCGCCGTTCGCGGGCCGGTACGCGGTCGGAGAGTTCATAGACCGACAACGCCTGTTCGGGAAGTTTTTGCCGCTCCAGATAAGCACCCACCCGACACACCAGTTTCTGATAACCCGGAATGGCAATTTCGGTGAGTTCGGGGCGGGTTTCGTTCCAGTTCAGAAACCAGTTGTAAATATCGTCGGCGGGCGTTTCGGCTTCTTTGAGTTCGTAGAATTCCTCGTTGGTCAGCGAAATCAAGAGTTTATCTTCGACCTCCTTACGGGTACGGAAACGGGCCGTAAGTTTACTTTCGTCGTAGCGTTCAAAATTGACCATGCCGAGATCGCGCACGACAAACTCAGTCATGTTGCTGCCCCGGTTGCCGAAAAACAAGTATTTGACCATCATCCCTTCGGCTTCAAAATTCATGCGTATAACCGTTTCGTGGGTCGTCAGACTCGTCATAACCTCCCCAAAATCAAGCTCCTGCAGGGCGTACCGGACTACCCCTTCCTTCTTTTCTTTGGCTAAGGGCCGGATTTCTTCGGGCGCCAGCGGCAGTAAATCGAGCAGTTCGGGCTTGGTGAAAACGCCCAGCGCATCGACGCCCAGGCTTGAGTGGTGAGCCGACAGCCGCTCGATGAATCCGGCGGTCAGTAATTCGCCAACGGCCGCCGGCAGGTCGGTTATTTCATTATATTGTAGTTTGTTGATGCGAAAAAAGAGTCCTTTGCGGTTGCTGAACCGGACATACAGGCACTGGGCATCGAGGCTTAACTCCTCGAACCGGCGCACAAAATTCCATTCGGCATCGTTTAGCAGATTACCATACAGGCGTTTGACAAAATCCAGCACATAGCGGAAATTGTCGAGGTAGTAGCGGGGAGTAAGGATAATTTTCTGTCGACCAACCATACATAAAGAACAAAAAAACAACCGTTTATGTCCCCAAATGACGTTCTGAATGAGTTGCATAAGCAGGGTATTTTGCCTGCCGGGCAACAAGTCAAAATCGCCCAAATTGAGCAGGCAAGACCATTCTCCATTCATTGGGAACTCCGGTCAATGCTCTATGCCGGCATCCTGCTGCTCAGTTCGGGCCTGGCGCTGCTGGTGTATGATAACTTCGACCGAATTGGGCACGGAGCGTTGCTGACGGCCATTGCGGTGGCCTGTGCTGGTTGTTTCTGGTTCGCCTGGCGGTACCGGCCGGAGTGGACAACGGCCCAGACCAAGAGTCGTTCCACTTTTGGTGATTATGCCTTAATTCTGGCCTGTCTGTTGTTTCTGACCCTCGAAGGCTACGCTCAGTATGCCTATAACGTGTTTGGGAATCGGTATGGTTTGGTCACGCTGTTGCCCGCCTTATTATTTCTTCCTCTGGCGTATCGGTTTGACCACCGGGGCGTGTTGGGCATGGCGCTGACGGCCCTGATTTCGTGGGTAGGCGTTACGGTTCGCCCGCTCGAACTATATGTTAAAACCAATTTTTTCGACCAGGTAACGGTCTTCTCCGCGATTGGGCTGGCGCTCGTGCTGATTGGCGTGAGTTTAGCCCTGGAGCGGAAGGAAATAAAATCCCACTTCACCTACACGTATCTGACAATGGCGGGCAATCTGCTCTTAATCGCGTTGCTGGGCGGTCTGTTCAATTTTGACGAACTTCGTTTGGTATTTGCTGTAGGGTTAGCCATGACCTGTTTCGCCTTTGATCGATACGCCCGACGCGACCAGTCGCTCGTGTTTCTGCTGATGAGTGTGGTGTATGGCTATATTGGCTTCACTTACCTATTTTTTCACTACCTGCGCCCCGATGGCGACGACCTGTATTATTGGTACTTTATCGTCACGGGCATTGCCGTTGTGTATTATTTGATGAGTCAGCTACCGAAACGAAGTACAGAAAATAAACATGCTTAGCCCACTCACTACTCAGCGTCCCCTCTTTCACTCTTTCGCTCTTAGTTATGAAAGCCTATAACGAGCAATGGATTTATAACCGCAGTGTTTTGGAGCAATCCGAGCGGTGGCACCGGCAACAGGTGCTGTCCGATGAGCAGATAGCGGCTGTGCGGAAGGCGTATCCGGTTGAGTTCAGACAAACAAACGGCTTTCTCGAAATTGGCCTGTTTCTGTTTACGACCGTTGCCATTCTGGCTTGTTATCTCCTGCCTGCCAGTCTATTCTGGTCTGCTTTAGAATCGCAGACGGGCTATGGCGTGTTCAACATTGCGTCGGGCATTGCCGTGGGTTTGGTGGGTCGGCTGCTCATTAATCGGCGGCTTCTCTACCGAAACGGTATCGACAATGCGTTTGTGGTTACGATGGCCGGACTGCTGGCGTTTGGCGTCAATCAGCTACTGCCTGATGGTCTCTCCGTGGCCATACACTGTTTGCTGACCTTGCCGGTTCTGTTGCTGGTTCTGTGGTACTATGGCGATACACTCATCGCGTTTTCTGCCCTGGCTACGTTCTACGCCTTCGTTTTCGATAGCCTGCTGGATATTAGCTGGGGGAAAGACGCGCTTCCGTTTGTGATGATGGGCGTTTCAGGGGGGCTGTATGTGCTGGCGAAACAAATCCTGAAAAATAAGCCGGAACCGCTTTATTATACTGACCCCCTGAATCTGGTACAATGGATTGCGTTGATTGTGCTGGCCGCCAGCGGCAACTACTTTGTCGTGCGTGAGCTGAATGGCGTGCTGCTCGACGCCCAGCCGGGTGTTTCGGTCAATACGGGTGCGCCCGAAATTGCGCTCCCCGCCCTGTTCTGGCTGCTGACGTTTGCCATTCCAGCCATTTACCTGTGGCAGGGATTGATGAAGAAAAACCGGATGTTGCTTATTCTGGGTGCGCTGGGCCTGATTGCTGCCGTTGCTACCCTGCACGAGTACACGGCATTGGTGCCCCTCAACGTCGCCCTGACGCTTGGCGGGCTGATTTTGATTGGCATCGCCGTTTTCGGCATTCGGTATTTAACCCAACCCAAACACGGCTTCACCGATGCCCCGGACGACGATTCGCCAAACGAGTTTTTTATAAATATGGCCACCATTGCCGCTATCCAGGCCACCGCCGGGGCATCTCATGGGCCGAAAGATGACCTCCGATTCGGGGGTGGCACGTTCGGTGGTGCTGGCAGCGAAGGAAACTATTGATGTGTATAAAAACGATTATATTTGTGTATAGCTACAAAATATCATGCGAACCAACATTGATATTGATGATAAACTGCTTCAGAGAGCATTAGAATTTAGTCAGTTAAAAAACGAAGAAGGCGATTGTTGAACTGGCTTTGCAGGAATACGTTGAGCGACAGGCACGCTTAGATTTGCTGTCCTTATTTGGTAAAGTCCAGTGGGATGGTGATTTGGAACAGATGCGTACTGACGAAACTCCGAATAACGACCTTCCCATCCTGCATAACGACGTTGACTTCGACCAGATTGCTCGTTTTACGACATCGCGGATTGCTAACCCGTGAGTATTGCCGATAAACTTCACGTTTCGCGTCTGCCGAAAAACCGCTAAGTTTGACCCCGCAAACCAACGACCATACGCCGTCGCATGAAAACCGTAGATGCCTACAATTTTGCCGGGAAAAAAGCCCTCGTTCGGGTCGATTTTAACGTCCCCCTCGACAACCAATATACCATCACCGACGATACCCGAATCAAAGCCACAATTCCGACCATCCTGAAAATCGTGAACGATGGCGGTTCGGCCATTCTGATGTCGCATCTGGGTCGGCCAAAGGGTGGTCCCGAAGAAAAGTATTCGCTCAAACACCTGCTGCCTGCGCTGAAAGAAGCTTTTGGCCGCGAGGTGAAATTTGCCGATGACTGCATTGGTCAGTCGGCTATCGACCTCGCAGCCAGCCTGCAACCGGGCGAAATTCTGCTGCTCGAAAACCTTCGTTTCTACAAGGAAGAAGAAAAAGGGGATGTGGCGTTCGCCGAAAAACTCGCCAAACTCGGTAATGTCTGGGTAAATGATGCCTTCGGAACGGCCCACCGCGCCCATGCCAGCACCGCCGTGATGGGGCAATTCCTCACCGACCGGGTTTCGGGTTATGTGATGCAGGCTGAGTTGGAAAACGCTAAAAAGATTCTGGAAGATGCCCAGCGGCCGTTTACGGCGATTATGGGCGGGGCTAAAATCTCCGATAAAATCCTGATTATCGAGAAGTTGCTCGACAACGTGGACAACCTCATCATTGGCGGAGGCATGACCTACACCTTCACCAAAGCCCAGGGTGGCCAAATCGGGAACTCACTCCTCGAAGCCGACAAACAGGAACTGGCCCTTGAGTTGCTGAAAAAAGCGGAAGCCAAAGGCGTAAAAATTTACATGCCTGTCGATAACCTCTGCGCCGACTCGTTTTCGAACGATGCTAACCGGCAGGTCGTTCCGACCGGCCAGATTCCCGATGGCTGGCAGGGCCTGGACATCGGCCCCGAAACCATCGAGAATTTCAAGGCTATTGTTATGCAGTCAAAAACCATTCTCTGGAATGGCCCGATGGGTGTCTTTGAGTTTGAAAACTTCGCCACCGGCACCAACGCCATTGCCGAAGCAGTGGTGAAAGCCACCGAAGAAAACGGCGCGTTCTCGCTCATTGGCGGGGGCGACTCGGCGTCGGCCATCAATCAGGCTGGCTACGGCGACCGCGTTAGCTACGTCTCAACGGGGGGCGGTGCACTACTGGAGTACATGGAAGGGAAGGTGCTGCCGGGTGTGGCTGCGCTGGCGTAGAGACGTATAATCTACTAAAAAATGGCGACATACGCCATATCTCCAAGATATGGCGTATGTCGCCATTTTTTAGTAGATTATCGACAAAAACACCAGTATGCTATCGCATCGTCAACAATATTATCCGCCGTTGCTGGAAGAGAGCTTTTATCACATCTATAATCGAGGTAATAATGGGGATAATCTCTTTTATCAACACCGAAACTATCAGTACTTTTTGCAGAAGTATGATTTTTACCTGAGTGCTTATTTAGAGACATATACCTTTTGCTTATTGCCAAATCATTTCCACTTGTTAGTACGGGTCAAAAATTTTGTTGACCTACCTAAAACATATCAGACACTTCAGCATGGTACGGAGTTAATTACATCACCAGAGCGTATCATCAGCGAGCAATTTCGACGCTTCTTTGTATCTTATGCTAAATCTATAAAGGTTCAGCAAGAGCGCACTGGCAGCATTTTTGAAAAGAATTTCAGGCGTAAACTTGTTGATTCAGACAATTACCTCACAACGCTCATTGCTTATATTCACCACAATCCGCAAACGCATGGTATCTGTTCTGACTTCACCGAGTATCCGTACAGTTCATATTCCAAAATGATGAAGCCAAATCCGACCCGGTTAATGAAACATCAGGTGCTTGATTGGTTTGGTGGGAGTGAAGCTTATCAATATTTTCATCAAAATTGCAATGAGTCAATGTCGATCAGTGAGTTGATTATTGAGGCTTAAGTCAATTGTAAGGAACCAAAACCATATGCCATATCTCCAAGATATGGCATATGGTTTTGGTTCCTTACAATTGACTCAGCCCCGCCCGCGCCTTGTTGTCTACGCTGTTTTTGTACTCGTGGTGTTTGAAACTCAGGGCTTTCCGAAAAAACGACCGGGCGAGCGCCCGGTCGTTTTTTTGTTGGTAAATATAGCCCAACTGTAAAGCCGCCGTAGCCCCGAAGGAAAGCTGATCCGGCTCGCTGAGGGCAAGCGCCCGGCTGAGGTAAGGAATGGCTGCGTCGGGTTCGTTCCGACGCTGGTAGATTCGGCCCATGCGATACGTGTACTCGGCTTTCTCGGCGGTAAGCGAAAAGTTACGCTCTGTATACGGGCGAAGGTAAACCAGCGCGCTATCCGTAAAGCCGCCATCCGACGCCAGCCGTGCCCGCATCAATAGCTTTTGATTGGGCAGTGCTCCCTTTTTCAGATAGGCTTCGGCAAACTTCTGGGCAGCCTTATCCGACTCGACCGTTGTTCGCCCGACTACCAGTACTTTTTGCAGAAAGGGTCGTGCCTGCGCGTCATTCCGGTCGGTAGACAGCCAATGGCACAGAAAGAGTTTGTAGTAGGTGTCTTTCAGGAAATTCTGGCCTTTGTACAGCGTCAGAAATTGCCCGAAATGAGTAATGGCTGTAGCATACTGGCCTTTTTGCAGATAAATGTCGCCCAGAATATTTTCGATAACCGGCAATGGCTGATAGGCCGAACCGGCAGGCCGACTTTTCAGGTAGGTAAGGGCCTGCTCACTATGGCCATTTTTTTGCTCAATGGTGGCCCCAAAGAAATGCAGCAGCAGGTTGTCGGGGTTTTCCTTCACCAGCTTCTGCAGGGATTGCCCGTCGGCATCGGTGAAGTTGAGCACATACGCCCGCACCATCAGGTCGATGAGTTGGCTCTCGAGCCGGAAGGTCGGGTGTTGCTGCGCCCGTTGCAATTCCTGTTGCCCCTGCCGAACATTCCCATGTAACCCCAGCAGAGTAGCCACCCACCCGTAATTGTCAGGTACAGAGCCAATCATGACGTGCAGCGTCCCCAGCGATTTGTAAGTCGGCCCGAAATCGGGAAATCGTTTTTGATTTTCTGCCAGTAGCTTATACGCCCGAATAACATCCCAGCTCGCACTAACTTCTTTCCCGAATTTCAGTTTGACAAACGCCCAGTGCAACCGCACTTCAGCCAGCAGCAAACGTTGCCAGGGCGAGGTATCGTCTAATTTTTTCAGCGCATCGAGCCGGTCGTCTTCCCGGTCGCTCAGGGTGGCAAAGGCCTGGTCGTCGTCGGAGGTGACGAGGGTGAGCATGTCGGCGTAGTCATCCAGAAAAATATGCACGCCGTTTGCCGGCGATTCGCCCATCATCTGTTGGCGGGCCGACTGAATCTTCAGCTTTTGCAGGTCGGCATAGGCCCGCTGCAGACCCGGTGTCCAGACGAAATCCTGGGCATGGCCTAACAGTGGTATGAGCAGAAATATAAACAAAAACACCGGGTTGAAACCCGGTGTTTTTGTAAAAAAGCTCTTCATGGATTGCGTCGGGTTTCAACCCGCTGATCTAAGTTATTGCTCTACCGCCCACGACCCGTTGGGGCTGGTTCGGGAACGCCTTCCACATCGGCTAAAACCCGACCACAGTGTTCGCAGACAATAATTTTCTTTTTGTCTTTAATATCGGCCTGACGCTGGGGCGGCACCACATTGAAGCAACCTCCGCAGGCTCCGCGTTTGACCACCACAACGGCCAGCCCATTGAGCGCGTTGCTGCGAATTTTGTTGTAGGAATTCAACAAACGCGTCTCAATCGTAGTGGCCTGAATATCGCGCTTTTTAATAATTTCTTTCTCTTCTTCCTGGCTTTCCGATGTGATCTGGTCCAGTTCCTGCCGTTTGGCTTTCAGGTCTTCCCGGCGTTCGTTCAGCGCGGCCTGCGTTGTTTTAATCTCCTCTTCTTTGCCCCGCACCCGAAACTGCGATTCGTTGGCTCGTTTCTCAACCAGTTCGATTTCAAGGGTTTGCAGCTCAATTTCTTTTGAGATAGCGTCGAACTCGCGGTTATTGCGGACGTTCATTTGCTGATCTTTATACTTGGTGATCAGCTTTTCAGCATCTTTCTTCGCTACACGATTGTGCTCGATTTCTTCTTCCAGCGTCTTGATTTCGCTCTGAAACTTGCCAATCCGGGTTTCAAAACCAGCAATGTCGTCTTCGAGGTCACGGACTTCTTCAGGTAGACCACCCCGAATTTTTATGAGTTCATCTAACTGAGAATCAAGAGATTGTAGTTTGAGAAGGGCGTCTAATTTCTGCGCAATCGTCAGTTCCATTCGGAAGTTGTGTTAATATAAAATGTATAATGCATAATGGACAATGGATAACGAACGGTAGTTGATGCCTAATGGAGACTGAACTAAGCTATTGAAAAACAGGAAGTTACTGCCGCGCATCAGTCATTATACAAGTTTCATTATACAGTATTCATTAAAAATATCGTACCGGATTTGTGTCGGTTTCTGATAAAATTACCGCAAAAGTAGTGAATTTTTTTGCCAAATGTCCGCATATCAACTCTTTCGTGAAGACTTCGCTCTCATAGTGCCCAATGTCGCAGATACTAATGCGCCCGTCGGCATCGAAAAATTCGTGATACTTGTAATCAGCGGTTACGAATACGTCGGCCCCGGCCCGGATGGCATCCGGCAATAGGAAACTTCCCACGCCCCCGCACACGGCCACACGCCGGATTGGGCGGTGGGGGAACGATGTGTAGCGAATCAGATGTAAATGCATGGCCTCTTTCAGATACGAAAGCCACGACGGGCCATCCATCGGCTCCGGCAACTCACCTACTGCGCCCGACCCAACATCGGGGTTCTGGTTATCGAGCGTGTAGAGGTCATAGGCCACTTCTTCGTAGGGGTGAGCCTGCCAAAGGGCCGCTAAAACGGTCTGCTTCGCGTGCGAGGGGAGAATCACTTCAATCCGGTGCTCCGGCTCCCGATGGTAGTCGCCAACTTCGCCCATGACTGGATTGGCGCCCGGCCCGGCCTGGTAGGCACCCGTTCCTTCGACCCGGAAACTTGCCCGGCTGTACTTTCCGATGCTCCCGGCTCCGGCTTCGTGCAGCGTATCGAGCACGGCCTGCGTATGAGACAGCGGTACAAACGTGACTAATTTGGTCAGTACCTGTGTTTTAGGGGCCAGCACCCGAACCTTTTGCAACTGTAGCCTTTCCGCGATTTTGAAATTAACTCCCCCGGCCACATTGTCTAAGTTGGTGTGGGCGGCATAGATGGCTACATCGTTTTTGATGGCTTTGATTACCGTGCGCTCCACGTAGTTCTTTCCGTTCAGTTTTTTCAGTCCCTTAAAAACAATCGGGTGATGCGCTACAATTACGTTGCAGCCTTTGGCAATGGCCTCATCCACAACGGCTTCGGTAGCGTCGAGCGTGACCAGAACACCCGTGATTTCGGTGGCTGGGTCGCCCGTGATCAGGCCCGCGTTATCGTAAGCTTCCTGATAGACGAGGGGCGCGAATGCTTCAAGGTACGTGGTAAGCTGACGAATCTGGGGCATAGAAAAAGTTAGTAGTTTGTGGTTGGCGGACGCACAATTGCGTCCGCCAACCACAAACTACTAACTTTTTTTTACCTCTGCCAGTTCAGGCTTACTGCACCTTCCAGGTCATGATGAGTTTGAGCGGGTCGTTGCTATCCTGCGTACTAACTTTTGCTTTTAAGCCGGTCGCCGAGGCTTCCAGAATTTCCCATTCGGCAACGTTTTCGTTAGGTCCGGTTATCAGGCGGAGAATATGCGTGTTGGCATTATAGGTCCATTTGCCGGGTGTGGTTTCGTTGGTATCCGTGTTGCCATCGCTACACTTCAGGGCACCGTCGTTGCCCGATAGCCGGCCGCCTTTTTCAAAGCGAACGATATTGTCGGTGTCGCAGGGGCGAAGGAAGGCTAACAAGTCTTTGTCAACTTTGCCGTCGCCGTCGAGGTCAATGAGCGGGTCGGAGGTTACGGCGCTAATCCTGAGGTTCTTGTCCACGAAGACGGGTGTGTCGTCGTTGTTGACGGGCGTTACACCATCGGTATCTTTCTTACAGGCTGCGGTCGACAGCAGGAGGCCCAACAGGCAAATGGCCAGATTGCGGGGTGAGGTAAATGAGTTCGTTTTCATGAGTATGTTGTTTAGCGAAAAAGAGAAAGGCAAGTCAGAGTCGGTTGCCGGGTCAAAATTGGGAGGTTGACGCCCGCTTTGAAAGGCGTGAACGGACGAACCGGCAGAAGCAGCCAGCGAAGTGCTGAAAATGGGTTATCAACCGCCAGTGATATAGTTCCAGGTTTGCTGTTTCAGGTTTCAGCCGGATCGCCGGTTGGTCCGACTGAAACCTGAAACTGATCAGATCAGCAAATACAGCTTCATTCTATACGGGGGTTCGTTCGGTTCAGGTCGAACAAATGCGGTTTCGTCGCTCCCGTGATTGGCTAAGCAGCGGGGGCAGGGCCACTTTTGCCTAAACCTTTCTTGAACAGATAAACAACAAAGACGATGACACCGCGTAAAATTCTTTTCGCCACTATGCCCATGGATGGGCATTTCAATCCCCTGACCGGCCTGGCCGTTCACCTCAAACAGCAGGGCCACGATGTACGCTGGTACACCGGCGGGACCTACGCCGACCGGGCCGAACGGCTGGGCATTCCAGCTTTTCGCTTTCAACAGGCCCGCGTTATCAACCAGGAGAACTTAGATGAACTGTTTCCCGAACGCGCCCGGATCAAAGGCGCACTGGCCCGCATCAAGTTCGACATTAACAACGTGTTTGTGCTGCCCATTCAGGACTACATGGCCGACCTGAAGGCCGTAGTGCAGGCGTTTGCCTTCGACATGGTCGTGTGCGATGTGGGCTTTTCGGCCGTGTCGGTCATGCGTCATGCGTTCGGGGTGCCGGTGGTGGTGATGGGCATTATACCGCTGCCCCAAACCTCCCGCGACCTGCCCCCCAACGGCCTCGGTATGACACCGTCGACTTCCTGGATCGGCAGAAAAATACAGGACGTGCTCCGGGCCGTAATCAGCTACACGATGCGCGGGCCTACGCAGGTATATAATCAGGTGATTAGCCAGTTCGGCTTGCCGCCGGAGAAAGAACTCGTCTTCGATATTGCGGTTCAACATGCGGATCTGTATCTTCAGAGCGGCACACCGAACTTCGAGTACATGCGCTCCGACATGAGCGAGAATGTGCGCTTTGTTGGGCCATTGCTGCCCCACAGTTCGGGCGTGAAGCATCCCTTCCGGCATGTAGCCTTAACCAAACAGTACCGGCGCGTCGTACTCGTTACCCAGGGCACCGTCGAGCGCAATCCCGAAAAAATTATCGTTCCTACGCTCGAAGCCTTCAAAAACGATGCGTCAACACTGGTTATCGTCACAACGGGTGGCTCACAAACCGCCGAACTGCGCCAGCGCTACCCACAGGCTCATGTCCTTATCGAAGACTTCATCGACTTTAATTCGGTGATGCCCTTCGCCGATGTGTTTGTTACCAACGGGGGCTATGGCGGGGTGTTGTTAAGTATCCAGAATGGCCTGCCAATGGTTGTGGCGGGCGTGCATGAGGGTAAAAACGAAATTGCTGCCCGCTTAGGCTACTTCGGGCTGGCCGTCAGGCTGAATACCGAAACGCCTAAAGTCAGCCGCATCCGTCAGGGTGTAGAGCAGGCTCTGAACAACCGGCAGTATCAGCGTAATGTGGAACGATTAGCCGCCGAGTTCACCCAATATGACACCCTGCGGCTGTGCGAACGCTACATTGCAGAAGTAATGACAGCGCATGAGCGGACGCTTGTTGCCGCCTGACCATAACGGAGTAGTGGATTTAGTGCAACGCGGAGGTAAACCCGCAGCTTCAGGCTAAACAGTGCGGGTTTACCTCCGCGTTGCACCAAATTCACTACCTGCACAACAGCCAATAAATTACCCCAGTACTGGAAGCGTTGTCAGTACTGGGGTAATTTATTGGCTGTAGAGACGAGTTTCTGGTAGATAAGGATGGCGTGCAGACGAACAACCCAATAACGAAGAACGCTTACCAGACAGGAGCCTCAAGGTGATGAATGTCCTCCTGCGTGCATGTGTCGGTATAGCCTTTCCCAATCGGCAACCGATTGATTTCATACGAATACAACTCCTGCACCTCGCCATTGGCCTCGTTCGTGAATTGGACCCGGCAGTAGTTCAGGCCGGCGGGTATGTTGGAAAACAGCCAGTTGCGGCCCACCCGCGCCAGGATGAACAGCCCGTTGTCGTCGCCGAGGGCGTTAAAATTCGGTGCAGGCGTGGTTTTGGCGAACTGCTTAACGCCAAATCGTCGCTGAATTTGGTCGGTTGTGCCGGTTACGTCCTCCGTGGCGATACCAATCTCACTGACACCCTGAAACAGGTCCGTGAGTGTCAGGTTCGGGTCGTCCAGATTCAGGTCTGTGCGGGCGATAAACTCAAGCAGATTTCCCGCAGCATCCTGGAAATAGCAGGCTTTGGCCCGCCAGTTAGGAAAGTCGGCTATCGTTTTTGTGGGCGCATCCACGCCCGACGGTTGGGTAGGCAGGTAGTCCAGATCAAAATAGTACATGAGTACTTCCAGCGATCCGCGTGGTACGTTGATGGCGAGGTGGTAGGGCGCTACCGGCTGGTCAATCAGCCGGAACGTTAGCCGGGTCCAGCCGATCAGCACGGTCAGGTGGGTAGGCGAGTGAGACAACATGGGTAAGCCCAATCGACGGACGTAGAAGAGCCGCGTGGTCTCAAGGTTGGCGGTATAGAGGTCGAGTTCGAGAATTTTCACAGGATAAAAGGAGGTTCGTGATTGACTGACCTAAAAGTCATTCATCGCCCGCTGGCAATCAAGGCTAACCTGCATGAACCGGAAAAAACTGGGAGTGAAACGATATAGGAATCGATAATGGATAATGGATAATGGATAATTTTCACTGGCCTGGCATTCCGGTGTGGTGAGCTGCACTATTCATCATTAACTATTCATTTAGGTAGTTTCCACAACCCGCCCTTCACTCATTAGCGGTAAACTGACGACGAACCAGCCTGGCTGCTCCTCAATCACCAGCTCGCCTTCATTCAGCAACTCAAAGCGGGTGGCTAAGTTGCTTAGTCCGGCACCGGCGGTTTCAACACGGAGGGTCTTGCGCTGGAGTGTGTTGGCTACGTGCAGCCGTTGGTCGGGCGTGGTGTAAATATTGACGTGCAGCGGCTGTTCGGGCAGAATCACGTTGAAGCGCACCGCATTTTCAACCAGCACCTGGAGCGTCAGCGGGGGAATGAGCAGGCTTTCGTGCGGCTCGTCGATGGTCAACTTCAGCACCAGACCGGCCCGATAGCGGGTTTGGAGCAGGTGAAAATACGAACGAATAAAGGCCACCTCGTCGTGCAGTGGCACTAAATGGCGGTCGCTGGCCTGCAGCAGATACCGGAAAACGGATGTCAGTTCGTCCAGAAACGCATCAGCCCGGACAGGATTCTCGCCAATCAGCGACGACAGCGAATTGAGGCTGTTGAACAGAAAGTGCGGGTTCACCTGGTGTTGCAGGGACGTAAGCTGACTTTGGAGCGAGACTTTTTCCAGCGTATTGGTTTCGATGGTTTCGCGTTGCCATTGCTGTAGAATGTACCAGCCCTCATAGATGGCGAAGTAAATAAAATGGTAGAAAATCTGGATGCCGATGTTGCGGCTTAGTTCAACGGCGTTGCTGTAATACTGGAATGTGCCGTCGATCAGAAAGCGGATCAGGTGGCGCAGAAGCCAGGCGAAACTGACGAATACCGGCAGGGCCATGGCCAGCCATACCAGGCGCTGGCGGGTGTTGGCTAAGCCGGGATAGCGCTGCTGAACCCGGAGAACGGCCCAGCGGGCCATATTCCAGCAAAGAATACCGGCCGTGATGGCGATAAAGGCGTTGACCATCCGTTCATCGGCGGGAAGTTTAAGATACAGGTCCAGCCGAAAAAATAGGCTCACGAACACATACAGCCCCACCGGGCCAAGCAACCGCAGGTGGGTATCGGGCAACGATTTCATGGCGTGGGGTTGGTTTCGGGTTGATGGGCCAGCAACGGCAGCGTGACCACGAATTGTCCGGCATCCTCCCGGATGGCAATGTCGCGCTGGCCCAGCAGGCGGTATTTGGTGGCAATGTTGGCCAAGCCTACCTTGTTGGAGAGTACCGCCGTATTTTTCCGCTGCAGGTTGTTCTGCACCACCAGCAACGGCCCCCGTGTCAGAATCTCAACCACCAGCGGACTATCGGGCAAAATAACATTGTGTTTGACGGCGTTTTCGACCAGCAGTTGCAGCGTCAGGGGGGGCATGCGGCAGTCCAACTGCCGCTCCGCAACCGCAATGTGAAGGTCGATGCCCGCGCCGTACCGGGTTTTGAGCAGTTGAAAATACGATTTGATGAAGGCCAGTTCGCGCCCCAGGGTCGTTAGTTCCTGGTCGTTGGCCCGGAGCAGGTAGCGGTACACACTACTGATTTCGTCCACGAAGGCTTCGGCCTGCCGGGGATTGTCGTGAATCAGCATCGACAGCGAGTTGAGGCTGTTGAAGAGAAAATGCGGGTTAATCTGACTTTTCAGCGTGTCGAGCTGATGCTGTAGTTTATTCTTTTTAAGGCGTTCGTTCTGTTCGTAGGCCTGTTGCCACGCCCGCAGGACATATCCCCCCTCGTAGACGACGAAATAGACGCAATGGTAAAAAATCTGAATACCAATTGAATAGGTATAGTTGGGTATTGTTTGCGTTAAGTACGACGCGTTGTTGAAGGCGATGTGGGCAAGTTGCCGAATCAGCCAGGCAAAATTGACCAATACGGGCATCAGCACGGCCATCCAGAGCAGCCGTCGGCGGGTGTTGGCTAAGCCGGGGTAACGTTTTTGCAACCGGAGCGCCACCCAGCGGGCCAGATGCCAGCAAACGTATCCTGCTGTCAGGCCTATCAAATCCGACCGAATCAACTTATTTTCGGATAGTTCAAGATACCAGTTCAGCCGAAAAAACAACGTACCCATCAAAAACAGGACGAATGGGCCGATGATTCGTAATTGGTTGTCGTTAAGGGCTTTCACAGGGTGCTTACGGTATTTGTTTAAATTAACGACAGGGTCACGATGAACTGCCCGTCGGCCTCCCGGATGGTGGGCGCGGGTTTGTTTAACATTTGGTACTTCGTCAGAATATTGGTTAATCCTATTCCGTTGGAAACCACCCGCACGGTCTTTCGCTGAACATTATTGCTCACCTGTAGCCGGTGCTGATCGTCGGTCAGGATGGCAATTGTCAGGGGCTGGTCGGGCAGTACGATGTTGTGTTTGACGGCGTTTTCAACCAGCAATTGCAGCGTCAGCGGGGGGAGCTGATAGGTCTGGTAGCGGTCGTCGACCAGTACATTCAGGCTTAGCCCCGACCCATGCCGGGTTTTGAGCAGATGAAAATAGGCGTTGATGAAGGCCAGTTCGGAACTTAAATCGGTCAGGTGCTGATCATTGGCCCGCAGCAGGTACCGATATACGGTACTTAGTTCTTCCAGAAACACCCGCGCCTGTTGGGGGTCATCGTCGATGAGTGAATCCAGCACGTTGAGGCTGTTGAACAGAAAATGCGGGTTTACCTGCTGTTTGAGGGCGTTAAGCTGGCTTTCCAGATTGGCCGTCCGCAGCTTTTCGTGTTCCTGCTCGGCCTGTTTCAGCCGTTTCTGATAGAGCAGCGAGTTGCGGACGAAGAACAGCATTTCGTAGCTAACCTGAAAGAAAAGAAACGTAGTGCTGGCGAACACAAAGCTGAACTCATACAAATTAAGCGCAATGCTCATTTTGTTGACCGTGATGCTGCCTGCCGGATGGCTGGTTCGGTAAGCAGCCAGGGTACCGAATAGAGCTAACTGCCACACCGCCCCCGTTAGCAGGACGATCAGGGTGGTAACTACGCTGCCAGCCAGAAAGGTGAAGAGCAGCCGGTTGAGTAGTTGGTGCTTCGACCCATACTTCTGCCGGAAATAAACGATCAGGGCGCGAATGACGTGCCAGGTGACCGTAATGGACAGCAAACTGATCAACATTCGTATCAGACTATCACCCGTCAGGGGCTGCCGGTGCAAACCACCACCGGTAATGCTGAGCACCCATAACAGTGTGATACCGATGATACGGAGCCATTTGTCATTTATGGTGTTCAAGAGGCAGGGCGTTTAGCGCATTTTGAGTAAAGATAACGATCAAACGATTACGCTGATAAGCGCCGATCTGTTCGTATGTCGCTCAAAAATCCACCCGATATAATGTCTCCAACTGCCGCTGATTCAGACTGGCCGGTAGCCGCCGAAACAGCCCGTTGCGGAGGGCTGCCAGTAGCGGGCTGGTCGTTTGAGCTAACTGTCCAACGCGCCATGAGGTGTTGGTAATGTAGTGCGTGCGTTGCAGCCGTCGGCGCTCGAAGGCCACAAAAGCGGTTTCGGGTGAACCGTTTTTAGCCAGTTCATCGGCCAGTATAACCGCATCTTCGATGGCCTGACAGGCACCCTGCCCCATGTTGGGCGTGGTGGCGTGGGCCGCATCGCCGAGCAGCAACGTCCGGCCAAAGGCGTAGCGAGACAGGGGTTTCAGGTCGATGATGTCGTTCAGCAAAAGATTTTCGTCCGGCGTTTGGGCCAGCAGGTCGGGTATGGGTGCATGATAGCTCCGAAACCGGTTGGCGAGGTCACGGGCTGTCAGTTGGTGCATCGACTTATCCTGGGCGGGTGCATTGACACAGGCAAACCAGTACACCTGATCGTTCGCTAAGGGCACGATACCCACCCGCCCCCGAGTGCCCCAGGTTTCGGTCGCTTCGTGCAGGCTATTGCCGGGCCGATACACCACTGCCCGCCAGCAGGTGTAGCCTGCATAACGCGGTAACGAACCGGGCAACAACTGTTGGCGGATGGCCGAGTGAATACCATCGGCTACCAGCAGGTAGTCGGTCTGGTGGGTAGTGCCATCATCGAAGTGAATCAGTACGCTGGCCGGTTGCTGGTCTATGTGAATCGCCCGTTTTCCGGTATGGATGCCATTGGGGTCAAGTTGTGCCAGCAGAACCTTGTGCAGGGTGGCCCGGTGAATAGTGAAATTGTTAATACCATACCGCTGACTAATGGCCCGGCTGTCAGTGCGCGTAACGACCTGCCCCTGTTCGTCCAGAACCGTGAATGCGTCGAGTTGCCGCCCCTCCCGCACAACCGCATCAGCAATACCCATGCGCCGAAACGCCTGGATCGCATTGGCCGCGAGGGCTAATCCTGCCCCCAGTGGTCGGATGGTCGGTGCGGATTCAAAAAGGGTAGTCTGTAGGTTTAATCGGTTCAGGGCAATGGCCATGCTCAGGCCCGCAATGCCCCCGCCAATAATGGTAAATGATGGTTTCCGGTTCATGTAGTTAAGGCTCTGTTTGTCAGACCTGTATCTGGTCAATTTTGGGGTATTTCGCCCACTAAATACGGGCAGAAACGCAGAACGCCCATACCCAAATTCTATGAAACGCCAAAAGTCGCCTGTGAAGCGACTTTTAACTATGCCGCCTACCAGACCCCGTCAGCTTTCTGGAGAATTGGTATGCCTGTCGATGTAATCCTTATTCGCTCACCTCAACATTGAGTTTGTAGCGACCTTCGGCCCCGGCATAGGCCGGATCGAAACTGGCCGTTACCGAGTTGCCATAAGCCTGATTGGCATTCCGAACCCGTACCCGCAGGGATTGATTACCTAAGCGGGCCGTGATGGTGTATTTGCCCAGCGGCACATCGTCGATGTACATTCGGTCGGGTTTGGTAGTAAGGGTTCTGCCCGTCGAGCCATCAATCAGGGTGCCAACGGGTTGTAGGGTCAGCGTTAGCTGTTCGGCTGCCAGCCCCCAGGTGAACACCTCTACCTGACCGCCGTAATACCCATCATTCCCGAATTCGCCGGTGCGCTCGCCCGCTACCTTCAGCGTCAGGTTACGTACAGCCCCGTCGGAGCCAGCGAAGGCCGCATCGGTGTCGGGATGCAGGTCCAGCACGTAGATTTTGTTATCGAATTTGGTCCTGACTGTGCCACGCACGTACCACGAGCCGGGTGTTACCTGAAGGCTGTACCGACCGTTGGCGTCGGTCTGCCCCAGGATGTTGTGATTGTAAAATTGCGCGTTGTTGACGACGATGTTGGCGTTGGTTAGCGGCTTTCCGGCGCCATCGAGCGCACGGCCCGAAACAACGCCCGTTTGGGCCGTGCCCGAATCAGGGCTAATTTCGGTGGAGTCAGGCGTTGTGCAGGCCGACAGAACCAGAAAGGCGGCTAAGGCAACGGATAGCGTGGTGAGACGCAGCGATGCAGGTTTCATACGTATTGTAGTTGTTGTTTACTGTTTTCGATACGACAAAGTTGCCCTCTGGCCTGCGTCGGCCCAATGGTGTATCGGATGAACCGGGAAAATTCGTTGGTGAACCGGTGAGCAGGAAAATAGCGCGCGTGGAAACGTCGGCTACCAGATCCGGCTGGCAATTAGATTAATGAGCGCGTTCACCAGGAAGGCAAGCCCGAACGACAGGCCGACCGAAAACTCAGGCAGCAGGAAGGCTTGCAGGAACAGAAAGGTGGTGAAACCCAATAACCCGATAATCAGTCCCCGGAGCGTTATGATGGCGGCATTACTGCCCTGAAGCGTATGCGCGAAAATGGCGAGAACCGACGTCATGATGGGAAACGGCGTTAAAATGCCACTCCAGTTCGGGCCTAAAACGCTGGCTAACCCCGTGATGACCAGCACAAACAGCGTAGCCACAAGCATTCGGATAGGAATGCCGAACGGTAACCGCCGAACGCTGGGAGATTGGGCCGTTGGGGTCGGAAAAAACCGCAGCGCCAGCAGGATAACGCCAATCACGAGGGCGTAACTCACTACTAAACCTGGCTGTAGGTAATTAACAGCCAAAGCGGTCGCTGTGTAGAATCCATACGACAGCAGGAGGGTAGGGAACCAGGTCAGTTTGCGGGAAAAAGCTGAGTAGCTGAAGCCAAAGCTGATTAAGGCCAAAATCCCCGTCATGGCTCCCCGAATCGATAGAATGCCAAATGCCTTGCCCTGTTCAAGAATGAAAAAAAGCAGAATCGGTCCGGCAGTCCACGGCATACTGCCAATCAATCCTCCTATTTTATTCCCCCATTTCCGAATCGCCAGTGTCACCAGCGCAATGACGGCCGGAATAAGGGTTAGTTTGAGGAGGAGCAGATTCATCCGAATACTGGAGTGCAGTTGTCATCAAAACATAGATAATCGAAAAAATACCCTAAACACCTTCAGTGCAGGCACAGTAATTAAAAAAGGCTTCCCCACTGGGAAAGCCTTTTTCGTGTAGCATAGTGTAGCATATATAGCGCTATTGACCCAGTTGCTGGTCGTAGGTTATGTAGCGCTGGGAGTCGATGGTCGGAATGTCCACTATCTCGACCCGACGAACAACGCTTTGCTGACCGTCGTTGATCTCGAACTGATAGACACCCGGTTCGGACCCTTCAAAATCGAACTTCCGCCAGTAGCCAGTCGATCCCCGTCTTACATACTCCCGATACAGTACGATGTTTTTAGCGTTTCGTACCGTAATCACGAGCCGCTCGGGTCGGCGAATGGCTACTCTCAGATTTATCTTCCATTGAGGACTCATATACATACCAACCTCGAAAGACCGCTGCGCTACACCCGCACTATCGGGTTTGTCAGCCAAGGCTACTAACTCCGTGCTGGTGAATAGCAGGCCAATCAGAAACAGGACTCGTAAAAAATTGTTAATCGTTTTCATTGGATTTGGTTGTTTAAAATAAGGATGTAATGAATTGATAAAAAGAAGTTTAACTTGATTTGTCTTGCAAAATTACTTAGCCCTGTTCAGCCCTGCGACCCGGTTATTGCTGACTTTAGAGGCACTTGAAAATGTTCTAATTGCTCACGTGCATAAGCGTTTGAGAAATCATGGAACAAAGGTCAGGTATTTGCATATATTAGCAAAACGAATTATTTTTGTCCAAACCATTAGAAATATTCATCATGGAAATCCGGCATCTTCAGATGGTAAAAGAGGTGGCCGCACACGGCAACCTGACCAAAGCCGCCGACCGATTATTTCTGACTCAGTCGGCTTTGAGTCATCAGTTAAAGGAAATTGAAAGCTATTTCGATACGCAGCTCTTCATCCGCGACAAAAAGCAGATGCTGCTGACCCCGGCGGGCGAGGCAGTCCTGCAGGCGGCTGAGAAAATACTACAGGAAGTGACCGATATACGGGCTAAAGTCCGGTGCCTGACCGATAAGGAAGCGGGGGAAGTACGACTTTGCACCCAGTGCTATACCTCTTACCACTGGCTGGCTGGCTTTCTGCGGGAGTTTCAGGGGATTTATCCTAAAGTGGATGTCAAAGTTGAACTGGAAGCCGCTACTCACTTCGCTGATCAGCATCTGTTAGAAAACAAAATCGATGTAGCCATTACGGAGGGCGACGAAAACCCGAAATTCAGCTATACTCCGCTTTTTCAGGATGAGTTCGTCGCCATCGTCGCACCCGACCATCCCTGGGCCAATCGTCGCTGGGTTGAGATTGACGAGTTTGCCGACCAGAATTACATTATGTACAACATCCCGGACGAGGAAAGCTCGAATTTCATGATGCTCTACAAGCATCGCCGACCCCCGAAAGTGTATAAGATTACCCTGACCGAAGCTATTCTGGAGATGGTGAAGGCTGGTCTGGGCGTTGCCGTACTGCCCAACTGGGTGGTGAGGCCGTATCTGCAATCCGGCCAACTGTCGGCGGTCTGGATTACGGAGAATCGGGTCCTGCGGACGTGGTATGCGGCTACGTTGAAGAATAAACAACTGCCGCCCTATACAACTGCGTTCATTGAGCAACTGGCTTGCTACATGAAAGAGTTGGACGGCTATGCGTGTCCGGTGTGATGGGCGTGGAGCACGGGGCAAGGAGCAGAGATAAGTCCCTGCTCCCTGCCCCGCGCTCCACGCTATTCTCCCTGAATCAGTGGCAGCGTTACTACAAATTCCCCATCGTCTTCGAGGATGGTGGGGGCGGGTTGATTCAGCATCTGGTATTTCGACCAGATATTCGCTAAGCCAACGCCATTGGAGGCCACGCGCATAGTCTTGCGCTGTACATTGTTTCGCACCTGAAGCCGGTTGTGTGCATCGGTAGCAATGGCGATTGTCAGGGGTTGATCGGGTAGGGCAATGTTGTGTTTGACGGCGTTTTCGACCAGCAACTGCAGCGTCAGGGGCGGTAATTGTCGGTTGAGCAGGGGCGGGTCCACCTGCCACACCACGCGCAGGGCATTGCCATGTCGGGTTTGCAACAGATGAGAATAGGATTGAATAAAGGCCAGTTCAGCGGACAGTGGAGTCAGAATCTGATTGTTGGCACGAAGCAGATACCGATAAACAGAACTCAGTTCGTCTAAGAAAAGCCCGGCCTGCTCGGTGTCGTCGTCGATGAGTGCACTCAGTGAGTTCAGGCTGTTAAACAGAAAATGCGGGTTTACCTGTGCCTGCAACGCCCGAATATGCACCTCCGTCTTTTCCTTCTCTAACCGTTGCACGGCCAGTTCGGCTTCCAGTTGATCGCGGTGGTGCTTCTCGCGCTCGTTTGTCAACTCCTGCTCCACCACCGCGCTCCGAACGGCGGCCTGCCGCTGCCGGTAGCTTAACCCCAGCGAAAAACAGACAAGTTCAGCGGTGATGCCGATTTGCATATATGTCAGCGACACCGTCCAGAACGGCCCCGACCAGTCTTCGGCGGGCCAGGTTAGCGACATAAACATGGCTGTCAGCCCGCCCGTGAGTAGAAAAGCCGTGCCGATGGCATAAGCCCGCGACACCATGTCGCCTAAGGTCAGCATCTGCCGGATACCATACACCCCCAGCACGGCCATCGCCAGCCGCATACCGATGAACGTGCTTTCGTAAACGTCTGAATGCCAGAGCGGAGTGTAACACAGCACAAGGTGGCCAACCACATAGACCACAATGCCGACTTTAACCCATTGCAGGTGGCGGTAAAAACGGGGTAGTCGACGGCGCAGGTCGAGGATGGCATCGGCGAAGTCGAAATAAACGTAGTAGGCGCCCATCGGCGCAGCCGCCCGGACGAAATAGTTGGTTTCTACCGAAAACCAGTCGCGGAACGCATAAACCCGCAGGCCAAAATAAAACAGCCAGGCCAGCATATAGAGCGTGTATAGCCCATAGCTGCGATCCCGATGCGTTGCCCACTGCACCACGTTCAGCAGCATGATCGACAGAACCATCCCCGTAAATACCGCTCCCCAAATCTGAAAGGTCATAAGTCGTTTGGTATAGCGTTGGTTAGATAAATTTTTTAGACAGGATTACAGGATTACAGGATTTTACGCTTCCATCCTGTTAATCCTGTAATCCTGTCTAAAAACCATCAACTATTTCTCAATCAGCACGTTCGTCTGCATGTTGGCCTCGAAGGTGTTGGCCGTCATGAGGTCGGCGTTGGCTGAGGAGCCGTAGCTTACATAAACCCCGTAGCCACCGCTGCCGCTGATGCGTGTATTTTTGATGCTCATGGTGGCCCGGTTGCCGTAGATGGCGATGTTGGCCTTCTTACCCGACACAATCGTGAGGCTGCCCGCGTTTTTGACTTCGGCGTTTTCCAGCGCGTTCTTTGCATCGGCCGAGTAGCAGATGATACCCCGCCAGTAGGCCGCCGTGCGGTCGGCACCCGTAAAGACGACTTTCTCCGTTGCCGTACCTTTGGCGCTCATGTACCCTTCTGTGTTGATTCGGATAACGGCGTCGCGGTTCATTTCGAGCGTTACGCCGGGGTTTAGTTTCCAGCCCGCATTGACCGTAAACTCACCGTTGATCCGGTACGGAGTTTTGTCGGCAAAGCCTGCCCAGGCAACTTCGGTGGTGCTTTTGGTAATGCTCGACGGCGTCACTTCCACGATGTTATGTCCGTTACCCCCCGTGAACGTAGAGGCTGGGTCCAGGTTTGGAACGTTCGCGGCATCCAGGAGAATACCGGCCTCCGTATTGTTCGTAAAGGCGTTTTTTGTGAATTCGCTCAGGATAGCACCCTCGTAGACATAGATACCATAGCCATCATTTTGCGAGAACAGGCAGTTTTTCAGGGCAATTTGCCCCCGGCTGCCCCCCGACATAAACAGGGCCGATTTGGTCGTGCTATAGATGGGGCGGCTTCCGGCGTGCATCACCTCAACGTGCTCCAGGATGTTGGCGTTGCTGCCCGAATAGAGCGAAATGCCCACCCAATAGCCTTTGGTGCGCTGTACACCCACAAACTTGATTTTGTTGTCGGCCGTGCCCTTCGCGATGAGCAGGCCACCATTGTCGTTGATGTTTATGCGTGCGTCGCGCTCGAAGGCAATCACCACACCGGGATTAATCGTCAGTTCGTGGGTGACGTCGATGGATTTCGTGACGACGTAGTCGGGCAGTTCAGGATTCAGCACGCGGTCGATGAGGGTCGTTTTGACGGTGATGCTGGCGTTGATGGCTATGGGTTCGGACGCTGATGCGGCTATGATTACGTTGTCGGTGCTTTTTCCGCTGGCGCTGGTCACGGCTAATTCAAACTCATACTCGCCTACTTCATCGGGTTTGACGGTTGGCTTAAACGAAGTTGGCTGGGCGAGGGTAATGGTGCTTTTGGCAGGCTTGCGGAGCAGCGTCCACTGATAAGACAGCGGTTTACCCTGGCTGTCCGTTGAGGCTGAGCCATCGAGCGTAACGATCTGACCAACCTGCACCGACTGGTCGGGTCCGGCGTTGGCTGTCAGCGAACCGACAGGATTAACCTCGGTTTCTTTCTTGCAGCCTGTCGTCAGAAACAGGCTGGCAATCAGCAGCAGGAACATTCGGGTAACTACGGATACGGCTGGGGTACTACGGGTGTGAACGCGAAGGTTCGGGAAGAAGTAGGTTGTTGGTTTCATAAAAAGAGGGCCGCTGTTGCGGGGTTTGTTGTTTACCTGGCTCAAAGGTATTGGGGCGGTTTCCGGCCCGGAATGATGAACCTGATGAAACGGAAAAAGCCGCTGGTGAAGCGGCTTTTGTGGCTTTAGTCATAGAGCATCCCGTTTATATCAATCGCCTGTGCAGGAGCGGAAATGGTTTACCTAAGTAGCATGGTGTTCATCAAACGGTTATACAGCTCCGTTCGGCTTTCATCAGGCTTTGGCGGTCAGTTTGCCAGAGCCGTATGCCCAGCCAGATGGCCCAGGCAGGTGCCAGCACTAAATAACCATTTAGGCCAAGCTCGGCCACTGCCTTCAATGCCACTACGTTGCCAAGTCCATCGAGCAGCGTGAACGCGCCCAGCACGAGGGTTGTCCAGCGGAACGCTTTGCCAAATTGGGTCAGGAAATAACCCAATAATAGCCACCAGATACCTGCCAGCAGCGTTTCCAGCAGGTTCCACAACCCACCGTATACCACGTCTATCACCGACTGGTACACAATTTCAATTTGGCCCCTTTCACCGACAGTCGCCGACGCATAATCCGTCAGTAACGGGGGTATAACGGCGGCCAGAATAGCCGCCCCAATAGCCCCAATCAGCACGTAGCTTGTGGCGCAGAACGTAATCATGTCAGCCCAGGACGTTTGGGCTTTTAGCCGCGGCTTAAGGTAGAAAATTACCGGCAACAGCAACAGATAATAACCGGTCATATCGGCAATCATTGACCAGCGTAGCAGGGATTGATCTACGTTCGGGATGGTCAAAATCTGGGCTGGGTTGGTGAGCGCTTCGGGGTGGTCGGCTAGCGGGATGGCAAGCAGCAGTAGGCTAATCAGGGCCAGCAGGCCAGAGAGCAGGGTGAGACAGCCCACTGCGTGGGCATAAGCGATGGGAGTTTTCATGGTGAACAGAAGAGATTTACATTGTCTACTACCCCAAAGTTGGGTGCCCATCCTCGCCCGGCCAATCGTGACGGCACTGAACCGGCAAAAGCCGCCTATGAAGCAGCTTTTGTCTTTACCGCGTCATACCAGCTATACTATGGATTGGCGATCAGCGGCAGCGTCACCACGAACTGCCCGTCGGCTTCCTGTACGGTAGGCATAGGCTGGCCAAGCATCTGGTACTTCGCCATGATGTTGGTCAGCCCCACGCCGTTGCTCAGCACTCGCGTGGGCTTCTTTTGCAGGGTGTTGCGTACTGACAGCTGGGCTTTCTCATCGGATGTAATCTCAATCGTCAGCGGCTGTTCGGCCATGACAATGTTGTGTTTGACGGCGTTTTCGACCAGCAGTTGTAGCGTCAGGGGCGGAATCTGATAGGAGCCAAACCTTTCATCGACGGCAATGACTAAACTCAGACCGCACCCGTGGCGAGTTTTAAGCAGTTGATAATACGAGTGGATGAACCCGAGTTCGCTGGTTAGGTCGGTCAAGTTGTGTTCCGGTCCGTCGCCACGGTTGGCTTGCAGCACGTAGCGGTACACCGAACTGAGTTCTTCGGCAAAGGTTTCCGCCTGCCGGGGATTCTCGCCAATGAGCGAAATCAGCGAGTTCAGACTGTTGAAGAGAAAATGCGGGTTGACCTGCTGCTTCAATACATCTAACTGACGCTGCATGTGCAATTGCTTGAGTTCGTACTCCCGCGCCATGCTGCTTTTCCACTGCCTGAAGAAATAGATAGCCTCTAAAATGCCGTTGGAGAGGACCACCGACACGAAGCCAACCAGCAAGGCTACCTGAAACGGGCCGGCATTGAATTGATAGCCAGGTAATTCCACCACGTAATAAATTCCCGCAACCAGGCTAATAAGCGTAAAGGTGAGGGCTACATAGACGATCATGGAGTAAGTCACACGCCGGGCCGTCTGACTCAGATGAGGGTACCGATAACGCATAAACTTCATCCAGGCATCCATCAGCCAGACGGACAGGACATACAGCCCGCTAACTCCAATAGTGGTCGGCAGAAACACCTGTCTGTTCTGAAAGTACAACGGCCCCAGAATCAAGTAGTTCGACAGGAATACCGTTGGGTAGCTCAACAGCATCACCAATAGTTCGTTGCGGTCGAGAGAAAACCACTGTTTCATAAAACCGGAAAGTAACGGTCGTGAAGATACTACCTATGGTTAAAAATCAGTCGCTATCTTAGTCGGTTTAAACCCAAAGTGCTCTCCGCCGGTACGGAAAAAGCCGCTTCACCAGCGGCTTTTTCCGTACCGGCGGAGAGCACCCTGTTATGATGCGCTACCACTTGGCTTTTGTGTCGTTCCAGGTTAGCTGAAGTTCGTGTTTCCAGTTGGGGGCGTCACTGATGTCGAAGTGCAGGTTGGAAGAGCCAACGCCCGTTCCGTGAACCTTCGATTTTCCGCCTTTCAAGATGTTGCCATTGAACAGCAGCGGGAAACGCTCTTCGTGAAACTCGCCAGGAAAATGAACCGTGTAGGGGTAGTTGTTTCGTACCGCATCGCCTTTGCAGGGGGTGAATACAAAATTGACCGGCACAACACCTACCGCTTCATACGTAAAGCTGACCTCAAATCCTTTCCCTGGCAGGTGATAGAGAGCCACTTTAAACGACTCCTTATCCGACTTATTGACGTCGGTTGTCAGGTCTATATCTCCTTTACTTTCCGCCCATCGTTCATTTTCGGTGCCGCAACTTTCGATGTTGTCGTAGCTGGAGTGGCCCTCGCCACCCGCTTCCCAGTGCACATACGACTTAAACGCGACTGTATTGGCGTTATCGTCATACGGGCCGGGGGTCAGGATAGGCTCCAGATTTTGGGGCGGTGTTGCGGCATCGCCCCGAATCCGCAGGTACACCGTGCCAGATTCGTAGAGGCTCTGCCCGACGCGGCCACAGGGTCGTTTGATGTGCATGGATACGGTCCACTCGTTTAGCAGGTGGGGTTCGCTGACGGTGCCCGCTGCCGTTTTTATGCGTACTTCGCCGGATGAACCGGGGCCAATCATTGGAATCCGGCACATGATGAGGTTATCGCTCCACAGTCCAATGTCTTCGGCGCCAATCACTTCGCCCCCAACAATAACACTCGATTTGGCTTTGTCCTGCGCCCCAAAGTGGCTGCCGTAGATAAGCAACTGGCTGTTCCGGCCATTTGGCCCGTGCTGCTCGGCCACCTGCAGGTAGTCAATCGAGAAGCCCACTAAGGTTATGTTCGACACCAGAATGGCCTGCTCGTTGAACCCCTTTAATTCCAGACTGACCGCAACGGTTTGCGTTTTCTGAATTTGGGCTGGCGCCGTATAGATGGCCTCCGGCACACTAAACAATTCCTGAAGTGACCCCGGACCTGCCAGCGACCACTTCTTGATGTACTTATTGGACAGTTGATGTGCTTCGCCCACCGGGTAGCCGTTTTCGTAGCTGGCCACAATCGGCACAAATATGTCCTTATCGTCTTCGGGAACATAAACGTATTGAAGGGCTTCCAGCGTCAACTGCTGTTTTTCGTGCAGTTGCTGGGTAATGGGCGAGAGCGTCATCCATTGCAGCAGCACCCAGTCGCTGAAGTGGCTGGTCTGCATGGTCAGCGTATGGGTCGTGGCGTTCACCGATGTAGCGCCCACAAAACGCCATACGCGCTTATCGTCCTGGTAGGCTAAGCCCAGGGCCTTCGGTAGCGACACGCTGTCTTTCTGGGCCGAATAATTCAGCGTGAGCTGAACCGGTTTGGCGAAGGCCGGGCCATGCGGGGTCAGCCGCCAGCCATCGCCGATGCCACCGGGGCAGGTGCTGGTGATGGGTTCAATGCCCACTTCGGTCAGGGCGGTGAGCGCCCCGGCGGGTACGGTGATGGTAAGCGTGCCATCTGCCGACTGGAGACTGCCACCGGCGGGTCCAATCTGTTTTTTGACACCCGCACCCAGCGGTGTACCCACCGGGCGTTCAACGCCTTCGCCAGCGCTACTGGCAGGAGCCGGGTCAATTTCGTTGCTGTCATGTTTGCAGGCAGTTATTCCCAGAGTAAAGACCGCCAGCAGGAGATAGAGGAAGGATTTCATGAGGTTATTCGCGAGGTAGTTGTTGTTTACTGTTCGACTGGGTCAAAGTTGGCTGGTCTCCGGCATGTATCCAGCGCTGAACCTGATGAAACGGGAAAAGCCGCTGATGAAGCGGCTTTTCCGAAGGGATAGGCAGGTCGTTGTCAGAGCGGTTTAGGTGCCTGCTCAAACTGTTTGTATTTGCCCAGCAGGCGCCCAGCCTGATAGGTGATGGGAAGAATAACGCGCTTAACAAACCGGGGAATCTCCAGCATGTCGTATTCGCTGGCGTACCGGGTCAGCAGATAGGCCGCGTCGAAGGCTTCCGGCTGGGCTTTGCCCGATTTATTTTGGGCCGCAAAGATGGACGACAGGAAAAACACAACCGAATTGGCGGGCTTTATCCAGCCCGTACAGGTCAGCATTTCGGTGCCCTCATTCCAGAACCGATGGGGCATACCGCGCCTGAACAGAACGGTTTCGCCTTCGCGTGCGTGCTGGGTTGCCTGCCCCTGAACCTGGTAGGCAAGCTGGCCCGAAACAACCGTCAGGCATTCGTCCTGTAGCCAGTGGACATGCATCGGTGGCCCAACGCCCGGTGCAACCTGGTTTTCCACGAGGACTCTGTCGCCATCCGGTTCGGCGAGTAGTTCGCGAAACGTCAACGTTTCGCCGATGCAGTTTTCAATTGTATGCGGGTACGTAAATTCCATTGTAGTGGTTGTGTTTAAGGGTTGATTAAGTAGGTCAAAGGTCGGCCCTTCGGCCCCAAAACCCAATCCGTAGCTGGCTGAAACGGAAAAAGCCGCTGGTGAAGCGGCTTTTTCCCCCGTGATTAACCCCCGGCATCTCCACGTATTGGTAAGCCTGTGAGAATGAGTGGCTATTTCAGGTTTCGCGAGCGTGGAAGTTTGAAGAAGCCCTCAATTTGAGCTGTGCCGGTGAATCCATTGGTGGGGTGCAGGATACCCGCAGCATCCAGTTCGAAACTGCCAATAACCCAGGAACCGACGGGGCCGAAACTGCTGATGTTGAGGGTGCCGGTACTGACCTTCTGCTTGTAGTAATGCAGGTGTAGGGTGCCGCTGGTGTAGTCGGATAGATTGAATGTAGTGGGCTGAGCACCAGCCGACCAGGGCGTTCTGGTTGGTGAGAACTGAATAGGATCGTCATCGCCCAGCGCATACGTAGGTTTGGGCGTAATGATGGTCACGCCAAGGTTGCCCTCTTTGGCTGTTCCTGTGCTTAAAAACAAATAACCGTTCGACACGAAAGCTGCTCCCAGCGCACTGGCCGTCGTATGTATCCACTTACCCTTGTTAATGCGGTAGGTAAGTCCTTCCTGGGCGATGTAGATGTTCGATACCAGCCACAACTCTTTGTACGGCTTGCCATCGACAACCGCCGGGCCTCTGAGTTTAATACTTACGGCGACCGGGTTGCGGGCAGGGGGTGCGTTGGGGGCATCATACGACGCTTTAAAGGACGCTGGCGTGAGTTTACCTTCGCCCGACAGGTTCCAGGTGCTGTAGTTAACCGCCTTCTCCGGCGACTCATACGGCTCAGGCACTTCTTCTTCGCCGGGTAGGGGTGCAGATACATCCCCGGCCAGTATCTTCACGGATAGAACCAGATTGCCCCCCGGCCGGACAAAGCCTGTCTCCGGCGTCAGAACGGCCCGTTGCAGCAGGTTCCAGTCGCTGAAATGGGTCGTCTCCACGCTCACGGTATGGGCCGTTGTGTCGACGTTGCCTTTGGCGGCCAGCACCCACACACCCCGGCTGTTCTGGTAAGCCAGGGCAAGTACGTCGGGCACGGTACCCGGCAGTGTTTCCGGATCATAGCGCACCGTTATTGTAACGGGTTTTTTAAACGTGATGCCGTGTGGAGCCAGACGAAAGCCCATTCCGAGTGCCTGTGGCCCTGTGCTGCCAATGGGCTGCACACTAAAGGGTTGAGCCGACGCAACGGCTCCGGCGGGTACGCTGATGCGGATACCCAATTCGGCGGCTACCAGTTCGCCCCCTTCGGGACCGATGGTTTTTGTGGTAACCTCGCCAATGGGTGTCCCCGCAGGGCAGACCTTACCCGGTCGGTCGGGCGTTGGCTGGCCGGGTATGGGGCTGCCCGGTCCATCGGGCACTACGACGTCGGTGTCGTGTTTGCAGGCCACCGAGGCAACAGTGAGCGCAAGGCTCAGAAAAAAGGCGAAGAGCTTGTTCATGAGTACGGTCCGGCGTTCCGGTTGTTGTTCGTGAACCAAAGTTGCCCCCCCGCTTTTAGCTGGCCAGTGGCGTTCGCCCTGAAACGACAAAAGCCGCTGATGAAACGGCTTTTGTCAGAAATACGCTGCTCCTGAGTTTACATTACTGGCTGACTTTTGTGGCTATAGGCAAACTCAGCGAACCCGCTTTCAGCACCGATTTTTAGGCAGGTTGAAAAGCTGATGTAAAAAAATACTACTCAGGATGTCCAATTTCAGGCACCTCAATCCTTGTTGGGTTGTAAACTAAAACACCATCTTCAACTGGCAGCCAATCGTAAACTGATAAACAGAAAAACAAAACGCAAAAACGACTTATGAATCCATCCGTCATTTCCCCGACTCGCCAACACGCAAAGGCAAAAAGCATTGCTTATTGGATTATAACGGCATTCCTGACATTTGAATTAATTTACGGAGCACTTTGGGATTTTAATGTACTCAACCAGGGGTATGTATACAACATTTTAACCCATCTTGGCTACCCAATCTATTTAGGGACTATCCTGGGTGTATGCAAACTGATCGCTGCCCTGATTATCCTTATACCTGGATTTCTGCTGCTGAAAGAATGGGTATACGCAGGTGTTGTCATTCTTTTTGCCGGCGCATTTATGTCGCATTTAGTAGTGGAGGATGGTCCTGGCCAGTCGGTTTGGTCGCTCCTGTTCGGTGTTCTCGCTGTCTGCTCCTGGGTACTACGGCCAGATAACCGGCGCATTGCCAACGCAAGCCGGTAAATAGCTGATCGAAATCAGGAAAAAATCTAAAGCGCCATAAGCGCATTTTGGCAAAAGATCATCTACCAGTGGATGATGATCAACCGGGGCAGCACTAAACTTTTTGAGATACAATGAGCGAGTTCATTTTATTATTTCGGCAACCCAGCCTGGAGCGCATGTCGCCCACGGAGTTGGAAGCGATTGCAAAGCAGTGGCAGGAGTGGGTTGGCGGTATTGCGGCCCAGGGCAAGTTAGCCAGCACCGGCACTCGCCTGGCCACTGAAGGGAAAGTCCTGCGGGCCGATGGTCTAATTACCGATGGGCCGTTTGTGGAAGTCAAGGAGCGGCTGGGTAGTTTTCTGGTTGTCAACGCCGACAGTTTAGACGAAGCGACGGCGCTGGCCCAGGGCTGCCCGGTCTTAGCGGTCCAGGGCAGCGTCGAAATTCGGCCCATGCTCAATTGATCGGCTGGTTAACGCCCCACTCCGGCTGGTGAGTAAGCATCTGTATGTATGGAGAACGCCCAGGAATCAATCAAATCTCTGTTTCAGCAGGAGTTTGCCAAACTGGTGGCTGTTATCAGTAAGCGATTTGGCTTGCAGCATATCGAGCTGGCCGAGGACATTGTGAGCGAAACGTTTCTGCTGGCGGCCGAAACCTGGGGCGTTCGGGGGCTGCCTGCCAACCCAACGGCCTGGCTCTACACCGTCGCCAAACAGAAAACCCTCTACCAGTTCAAAAGGCGCAACCTGCTGAACGACAAAATTATTCCTGAGTTGGCGGCCCGGCTCAGGAACGAAGATGAATGGGACGAGCCGGGCTTCTCGGCCCAGACAATCCGCGATAGCCAACTGCAAATGCTGTTTGCCATTTGCACGCCCCTCATTGCCGATGAAGCCCAGATTGGTTTGGCCCTGCGGATTCTCTGCGGTTTCGGTATTGATGAGATTGCCGACGCTTTTTTGTCGAATAAAGAGACCATCAACAAACGACTGTTTCGGGCTAAAGAAAAATTGCGGGCGGCCAACATAACGATGGAGTTGCCGTCGGAAGCTGAATTAGTGCGCCGGTTAGACCGGGTGCTGCACGTGATCTACCTGCTGTTCAACGAGGGGTATCAGTCAAGAACCCACAACCGGCCCCTGCAGAAAGATGTGTGTTTAGAAGCCATGCGCTTAGCCATCATGCTAACCGAGTATGACCGAACAAATCAACCCAAAACCAACGCGCTACTGGCCCTCATGTGTTTTCATGCCTCCCGATTTGAGGCCCGGACCCTCCAGTCCCGGACTGGAGGGTCCGGGACTGGAGGGTCCGGGACGATCCGACGCTTCGGTGGAAGTGCCCGTCGAACAGGCGACGATTCGCTGGTTCTTTACGAACAGCAAAACGACGCCTTATGGGATACGGCCTTAATTCGTCAGGGGTTCGCTTATTTAGAACGGTCGTTACAGGGCGATCAACTGAGCGCCTATCATCTGGAAGCCCGCATCGCTTCGTGGCATTGTGTGAAAGAAGATACACCGGAAAAATGGGCGGCCATTCTGCACCTGTACGACCAGCTCCTGGTAATCAATCAATCGCCCAGCGTTGCCCTCAACCGAACCTATGCGCTCTACAAAGTTAGCGGGCGGGCGGCGGCTTTGGCGGCAGTGAAAACGCTCAGACTGGATACCAACCACCTATATTTTATGCTGTTAGGCGAACTTTACCGGGAAACTGACCCGGTGCAGGCAACGATTAATTTTTGGCAGGCGTATGAGTTAGCAAAGACCGCGACGGACCGGCAACTCATTCAGAGAAAACTGGAGGAACTGGGTTAAACCTGATTACCGGGTTGTTTATTATGTGATGTTACGCTAAACCCTGAAAGGGTGGAATGATTATAGTAAAAACGGGTCCAAAATGGTTTAAACCCCGAAGGGGTGGTATACTGTCACCCCTTCGGGCTTCAAGCTGGACTTTTGGCGTGTTTTGGCTATACTCCTGCCACGCCTTCAGCCGGGGCCGCCCGTGCGGTTAAAAACCAGCACTTAACAACCCTGCCCTGAAGGGGGCTTCTTTCGGGCGGGTGTAAGTCCCCTTTAGGGGATTTAGGGGTAAAACCGGCTGGCCAACAAACACATTATAGGCCTTAAAGAAAAATCCTAAAAAGGTTCAATAGTACGAATATAAAAAGCCGCTTCATCAGCGGCTTTTTACAGGTGGAATGGCAGGATAGCGTACTTGAACTACTACTTCAGATCGCCCAGCCAGGTGCGGGCTACATCGCGGGCGGTCAGGACCGGCTCACGACCGATGCGGTACAGCAACTTCCACTCGTCGGACTGGTTGCGGTAGTCGGGCCGGACAAACTCCAGTTTGTACCCCTGCTTCTCGACTTTTGCGTCGAAATCGACCGACTCGGCCAGCGTGATAAACTCAGTAAGCCGTTTCTTGATAGCGATGTTTGGGTTGGCGTTGGCCTTGTATTGAGCCAGCCGGGTGCGGTAGTCGGCGGCTTTGGCTTTGTTTTCGGCCAGCCGTTCTTCCTGGCCTTCCAGTCCCTGACCCATCTGCCGGGCCATGTAGCGGTTCATGAAGGCAATGTATTTCGTCTTGAACTCAGCCGGTTTTGTAGTGGCCAGCGGTTGTAGTTGCCTTAACACGGTCAGGTCGCGGGTCAGGGCGGCTTTGCCGGGGGCGTCGGCGTTGATCAACTGCTGCTGTAGCTGCATCAGTTGCTGCTGAAGCATCATGGCCAGCGTAGCCGGGGGCATCTGGTCGAACACCGCACTGGTCTGGGCAAGCTGCTGATCAACAGCCGTCTGAACGTCGTTCATCGATGCCTTCTCGGCGTGTTGGGCTTCGGCGGTCTGCTCATCACTAACCCGGTAGCGGTCGCGCATCCAGTGGTCGTAGCGGCTTCGGAAATCGGTCGATTGCACGTAGGTGCGTACCAAAGCGCCCATCGCCTGCACCGCCGACACCCGCGCCCCCGCCGAAAGCTGCTTGCCAACCTGGCGAAGCTTACCGGGCAGTTCTGTCGTGGGATTTTCCGTTGAGAGCTGGTAAAATACCTGGTTGTGTACCTGTTCTGTCGTTAGTTTCAGGTCGGTCAGCACGTCGGTCGGTCGGGCGGCCATCCAGAGGACAGCCCCGGTCACGAGGAAGGTAAAGGAGAGGAAGGATTTCATGAGTTTCGGTTGGTTTCAGGGGTTTACTTTTCGGCCAGTTGCACCTCAGCGTTCTTTTTGGCGATGTCGTTGTGAATCTTCGGCACCGTTTTCAGGTACTCATAAATGGCGCCCACTTCCCGTTCTGACAGGGAGAGCTTCGGTGCCATTGGGTATTTCAGGATGCTGCCATCCGGCCGCACACCCATCCGAACGGCCCGGATGAATTGCTCTTTGGTGTATTTTCTGGCAATGCCCGTCTCCTCGTCAAAGGTCAGGTTAGCCGTAACAATCTTTTGGCCGCCTTCGCCAACCATCTCGATGCCCCCACCATAATAGCCTTCGGAATTGGGTGGGTTCACCTTATCCTGTTTGATCATGTCGCCAGAGTGGCAGGCGAAGCAGTCGCCAAACGCGTCGGCGGTGTATTTGCCCAGCGCGACCGCATTCGTGCTGTCGGGCATGGCAATAAATGATTGCGGATAGGGCTCCGGCTTCATGACCGTGTGGGCCAGCATTTTTGAGAACAGCGTGAACTCAGAGGCCTGTGGCTCTATTTTGGAGGCCTGCACCGGGAACCGATCCGACCGCAACCAGGCTACCACCGACTTCAGGTCTTCGTCGCCCAAGTTGGGGTACTGCGGCATAATGGGCGCATAAGTTCCATCGCGACGAACGCCGGTCCGTAAGAAGTAGATCAGTTCGCCGTCGGTCCACTTGCCAATACCCTTTTCTTTATCCTGGGTAATGTTTTTGGAGTAGAGCTTGCCGAACATAGCCGGCACCTCAGCTAAGTGTTTGCCCGTCAATCGGTTGTCCTTGTTGGCATGGCACTCCATGCACTGAATCTGGGCGATTGCCTCGCCACGGGCCACGCGGGCAGGCGTGCTTTCGACAGTGATTTCGGGAATCGAGGGTGGGTCATACGTCGGGACGCCTACCGCAGCTACATAGACACAGAATCCGGCCAGCAGCAGCAGCACGCTGCCTAAGGTGAGGCCGGTAATTTTAAGAACTTTTTTCATCGTATTTGTTGGCAGTGCGCCGTTGTGGTTTAAAAGAGGAAGGTGGTCGTTTGCTGACCGGAACAAAGTTGGCTCTTACCCGGCCCTAAGCCAGTCCTGTTCCGGGTGAAGCGACATTCCAAACCTGTGAAACGAAAAAAGACCGACGTGAATCGGCCTTTTCGTGATTGATTATTGACTTACTGGTTATTGATTTGTTGTACGTGCGTATTTTCGATATCCACCAACCAATCACCAGCCGGAATTAAATCAGCTCAATTGTGCGGGCTGACTGGGCGACTTTTGTGGTCAGTTCAACCGAGTGAACGGTTTTGTCGTTGCCCGAAACAACCTCAACGCGGTAGTTGCCGTCTTCCAGTGCCGACAGGTCAAACTTGATGTGGAGATTTCCTTCGTGTTTAGACACATATTGCGTAGCCAGGATGTAGCCCTGAGCATCTCTCAGGTAAATACCCATCGACTTGCCTGGCGCCCGCTCAACCATCACATTGAGTTTGGCGGGCGCTGTAGCCGAAGGATAAACGGCCACTTTATACGAACTTGTGGGAGTTGTTGGGCCTGCCGGTACCATTGGGCGAGTTGGGGCAGCAGTTGATGCGAAGGTAGCCGTGCTCAGCAGCAGGGCCGCCAGTACTGTTTTTGCAATTGTTTTCATGAGTTTAAGTAGTTATTTGTTGTTTGGTTGTCCGCCGTAGCGGTTAAAAAAAGGAACGATACAAATGTAGCGGGAGGCAACGCGCTGCTAAACAGCGCGTTAGCTGAAGCGGTAGAAATGGTAATTGAACTGTGGAAAGAAAGGGACCAATTGGTTTGGTGATGAGTTATTGGTTAGTTGATTATCACCAGGTCTGGGCAGTTGATAACCAATAACCAGACCTGGCCTGACGGTTCATGATTGGTTCGTACCGTTTCGGGGAGCGATTTGCAGGTTTAATCCTGCTGCCCGTTGCAAATTCGATTGTATGTCGATTATTTTGATCAATAAATAACCAGCACTCATTTTTAACCTCTTTTCTCAATGAACGTACTGCTGATAGAAGACGAAGAACTGGCCGTTCGTAAACTGACCAAACTGTTGCAGGACGTGGACCCGACCATCCAGATTGTTGGCACAGCCGCCAGTGTGCGGGCCTCAGTAGCCTGGCTCAATGCCAATGGCCCCGGAAAACCATCGGCCCCCGACCTGATCCTGATGGACATTGAACTGGCCGATGGGCAGAGTTTCGAGATTTTTGAACAGACAACCGTGTGCGCTCCGGTTATTTTCACGACCTCCTACGATGAGTACGCCCTCAAAGCCTTCAAGGTCAACAGCATCGACTACCTGCTGAAACCCATCAAACGCCATGAACTGGAAGCAAGCCTGGCCAAATACAAGCGCACAAAGGTCGGTCCCGATGGCGAACCGGTCGAAGCAAAGGGCAACGACGTCGGCGCGGTCGATATTGATGCCTTAGTGCAGCAGCTCCGCCAGCAGATTCAACCCGCCGACTACCGCCGTCGGTTCCTGGTCAAACACCTCCAGCAGTGGGTGCCGGTGGAAGTGACCGACATTGCTTATTTCTATTCTGAAGAGGGCGTAAGTTTGTTTCGGACAACAACGAATCAGAAGTTTTCTCTCGATTATCCACTCGATGAGCTGGAAACTATGCTCGACCCATCCCAGTTTTTCCGGGCCAACCGGCAGTACATCGTGCATATCAACACCGTCCAGCAGATTCACCCGTATTTTAACAATAAACTGAAACTGACGCTCAAGCCCGTTGCCGACGATGAGGTATTGGTTAGCCGCGAGCGAGCAACGGAGTTTAAGAAATGGATGGGAAAATAAGGGGCGTCGACGGCGGCTACCTACGCCCTATTTAGGCAGAATCAGTTGCCTTTATAGACCTTGTAGCGGTCAACGGCCTGCGCAATTTGCTCCGATTTTGTTTCGGCCAGCGGGGGGCAAACTGCGTAGGTAACGTCACCTGTTTAGTTGCCTGCCGTTCGCTGCCAGCTTCCCCCAATCATTCCGTCAACGATTAACCAATGGTCGGGAACGGCTGGAGTAGTCGTAGCCGACTGAACGGCCGGGTTGATCAGGACGCTGCGACTTTTGTAGGTCATGCCATACTCATCATAATCGGGCAGCAGAAACGTGGTTTGACAGTCAGGCGCGACGGGCAACCCGAAGGGGGCGAAAAAATAGTCGTTTCCGGCCCATTTTCCATGCATAAACGCTGGTGGGTCAGGGCAATCTGCTGGTTAATCAACCGGTACAGCAGTAGTTCGGGAATAGTCATGACACAAAGCTACTGAGCGAAGTCAAACCTGCGTAATCTTCCCGAACAGGGCAGGCTGTAAGTAGAAAGCGGAATACGATATGTTTTCTGTATCGTATGAATCGTCGCCAGTTTCTGCATACCACCGGGGCTGTGGTCGGGATGCCTCTGCTACACCCAGTGCCGTTATTCTCATCGGCCTGCCCGCCCAAAACGCTGCGGATTAGTCGAACCAGGGCCAATTTTGAGCGGGAACCACTTATCCGTCCCTTTGGGTTTAAAGGAAATTTCATGCACGAATGCTGGCAGTCGGCGTCGATGGTCGAAACGGCATCGGGGCAGCGCCGGATTGGCTTAGCCACCCAGAATGTGCTGTATGATGATGCCGACCTATACAGTGCCTGGTCTGAAGCGGGGGCAAACGCCCTGCTCTTCGGCCTGACCGACCAGGCCCTGCGGCTGATGCGCGACGTGCCGTTCCAGACGCCCATCGACCTGATGGACCAGTTGCTGGAGCCGATCCACAAAGCCGGGATTCAACTGACGGGTCGCCCTACGCTCAACAAACTGTTCACCCTGAATGCTTTGGTTGGCCCCGACAATGCCGCCTGGCTGCTGTATGCCGCTGAGAATGGCTACCGCACGTTCGATGAACTGATTCCACAGCCCTACCGCCCTGCCCTCAGCTATCGGAATAAGCGAATCGCTATTTTGTACTCCGCTTCGTATGCCCTACCCATCCCGGACATCCGCCGGGCGGTGGAGCAGCAGGGGTATTTTGTGGTTAAAATCAAACTTGGGCAGCCGGGTACGCAGGCCGAAATGCTGGAAAAAGATCAGCAGCGATTGACCGATATTCATAACACGCTGAAAAACCTGACCACGCCACAAACCCCGTCGGGTCGCCTGATTTACACCCTCGACCCCAACACCCGCTACGAACGGAAAGAAACCCTGCTCCGCCTGCTCGACCATGCCCGAAAAATTGGCGCGTTCGACCAGATTTTGCTGATTGAAGACCCCTTGTTTGAAACCAATGAGGAATTGGTGGGCGACGTGGGTATCCGGCTGTGTGCCGATGAGAGCGCACACGATCAGGACGGAGCCATGCGACGCCTGCAACAGGGCTATGGGGCCATTGTGCTGAAGGGCATTGCCAAAACGCTGAGCCAGTCGATGAAGGTGGCGAAAATGGCCCACGAACGCGGGATTCCCTGCCTGTGCGCCGACCTCACGGTGAACCCGATTCTCATCGACTGGAACAAGAATTTAGCCGCCCGGCTCCAGCCATTTCCCGGCTTAGACATGCAACTCCTCGAAGCCAACGGCGATTTGAATTACCGGAACTGGCAAACCATGATCAGCTACCATCCGCGCGGCACCGCCCCCTGGACACGGGCCAAACAGGGCGTATTTGAATTAGACGACACTTTCTACGCCGAAAGCGGGGGTATTCTACAGCCATCGGCTCATTACGAAGCCATGTTCGGGTAGTTTTAAAAGCAGCAATCAATCTTGCGATGGGTAATGACGTAAGCCGCTCTCGGCTACTACCGCTAAGTTAAAATTAATCGCTTATTGTAGCCTTATACTAACTTTGTGGTCAGCACACGGCTAAGGCCATCCGTTTGGTATTCGTACATAGTAACATTACTCTATCCCAAGATGAAACGTAGCCCAAAGCCTGTGGCAACGGTGCTTAAACGACTGAGCATCAGCTTAGGGATAGGTAGCCTGTTGATTAGTTTATTGCCTTTTCTGTTTCCCGATCTTCTTGCCGAAAAACTCAACGACTGGACGGCAAACCACCTCCGGGGAAAAATGGTTTTTTCGCGGGCAACGCTGTCCTTTTTCACTCGCTTTCCGAATCTAACCCTAACCCTCTACGACGTTACCCTCCAGGGATCAGCTCCGTTTGAGCGGGATACGCTATTAGCGGCCGGAGAAATCAGCCTGGGAGTCGATCTGTCCAGTTTGTTCGACCAGCGAATCAGGATAGACAAACTGTTTCTGGCCGATGGGCAAATTGATGTTCAGGTCGATGAAGAGGGGCGGGCCAATTACAACGTATACAGGGCTTCCACCGATTCGCCGGCTGCTTCGGCCAGCGATAGCAGTACGGCCCTGACCATCGAAAAAATACAGATTGAACGCACCACTATTCGCTACAACGACCTGTCGATTCCGATGCTGATTCGGGCAACGGGCGTTTTCTACGAAGGTAAAGGCGACCTGAGCAAGGCCATATTCGACCTACACACGCATACACACATCGACTCGGTGGATTTATATTACGACCAGCAACCGTATGCACTGGGAAAGCGCATCGATGCCGACCTGATTACGCGCATCAACACAAATTCGCTGGCCTTTGCGTTTACCAAAAACAACCTGAAAATCAACCGGCTGCCGGTTCAGTTTACTGGTAAATTTGCGTTTTTGCGCGATGGCTATACACTGGATTTCAGGGCGAAGTCCGTTGAGACCGATTTGCATAACATCATTTCGGCCCTGCCGCCCGATCTGGTCCGCTGGGCCGACAAAACCGACATCCGGGGCTTCGGCGCATTTGCAGTATCGCTGGCGGGTAGCTATAACGCGGCTACCAATACGAAGCCTGCGCTGCAAATCAATGCGACGCTGCGGAATGGCTATATTGCCTACGAAAAGGCGCCCGTGCCCGTTCGTAACCTGCGGCTCGATTTAACGGCCAAACTGCCCAGCCTGAATCCCGAAGAGCTGGACCTGAACATGGATTCGCTTTATTTTACGCTCGATAAAGACTTTTTCAGTTCGCGCCTGCGGGTAAATGGGTTCAGCAAACCAACCATTCATGCTACCGTCAACACTGATCTTGATCTGGAAAAATGGGGCAAAGCCGTTGGAATTCCATCGGTTGAGGTGAAAGGGCGGTATCGGCTGCATCTCCAGGCCGACGGTTTGTATGCGACGACGCTGAAACGGACCGGCCTGCGTAAAATGGAACGGGTCATCACGAGTATTCCGCGTTTTACCCTGACGTCCTCGCTGGAGAATGGCTCCATCAAGTACGTGTCGTTGCCGCAGCCAGTCAGCGGCATACACTTTACGCTCGATGCCGCGTGCCCCGACCATGATTATCAGCACGCGCATCTGGCGTTGGAGGGTCTGCGGGCCAGAGCACTGACCAATGCAATCAACGGGTTTGTCCGAATTCGTGACGCCCGGAATCCCCTTGTCGACGCACAGGTAGCGGCTCTTGTTCACTTAGCGGATGTTAAGTCGTTCTACCCACTCCCCGATAGCCTGAAACTATCCGGTGACCTGGCTATTCAGGCCCGGACGCAGGGACGATACGTGCCCGCCAGTCGCCAGTTCCCCATTACCAACGCCACCCTCCGGCTTACGGATGGCTCCGTTCAATCCCCGTATTACCCACGCCCGGTGGAGCGCATTCAGGTTAACGCCAGCCTGCTCTGCCGAACGCCGTCGCTGCGTTCGCTAACCGTTTCGCTGACGCCGGTGTCGTTCTGGTTTGAGGGGCAGCCATTTCAGCTACAGGCGAATCTCCGCGATTTCGAGAACCCGACCTACGCCATTACCTCGCGGGGTGTGGTCGATGTGGGAAAGCTCTACCGGGTTGTGGCGCAACAGGGGTACGATGTGAAGGGGATTATCCAGACGGACCTATCTCTGCGCGGTAATCAGGCCGACGCACTGGCCGGGCGGTATGACCAATTAGTCAATCAGGGAACCATGCAGGTCAGGAATTTAACGCTTTCGTCCGATTTGTTTCCGCTGCCGTTCCTGATCAAAACCGGCTTATTTCGCTTTGACCGCGAGAAAGTGTGGTTCGACCGGTTTCGGGCGACCTATGGCTCGTCGGCGGTCGATATGAACGGGTACCTAACGAACCTTGTGGCCTATGCAACCCAACCCCAGGCGCGTCTGCACGGCAGCTTCACGCTCAATAGCGATGCCATCAATGTAGACGAGTTCATGGCCTTCGCCACTAAGCCAGCGGTAGCAAAACCAGTACCAAAGTCAACCCCATCCAGGGCGCCAGCCGCGCAGCCGACGGGTGTGGTAATGGTGCCCACGAATTTAGCCGTTAACGTTCAGGCCGCCGTTAACCGGGTGACGTATAATGGCCTGGCGCTTCAGGATGTTCATGGACAAATGCTGGTCGATAGTGGGCGAATTAGACTACGAAAAACCGGCTTCACCCTGATTGGCACACCCGTTACGATGGACGCCACCTACCAGAGCTTATCGCCTAAACGGGCGACGTTCGACTATCACATCAACGCCCGCGATTTTGACATCAAACGGGCTTACCGCGAAATTGCCCTCTTTCGGGAGTTAGCCACGTCGGCGGCCAGTGCCGAGGGGCTTGTTTCGCTGGATTATCAACTGCGGGGTGATCTGGATGCCAGCATGCAGCCGGTATATCCGTCGCTGACAGGGGGTGGGGTTTTATCGATCCATAAAGTCAAAATGAAGGGGTTTCGGCTGTTCAATGCCGTGAGCACGAAAACCGGGCACGACATCCGAAACCCGGACGTATCGAAGGTGACCATCAAATCGACCATTGCCCGCAACACCATCACCATCGAACGGACCAAACTGCGCGTAGCGGGGTTTCGGCCCCGGCTCGATGGAAAGGTGAGTTTAGACGGGCGACTCAACCTGAACTTCCGGCTGGGGCTGCCGCCGTTTGGCATCTTTGGCATTCCGATGACCATTACCGGCACCCAGACCAACCCGAAGATCCGGATGGGAAAAGGTGATAAAGAGAAAGCTGAAACCGATGGATAGCCCTACTGCCCGTTCACAGTTTTACGGAGCTACTCTCCCGTTACCCCCCACTTTGCGTGCTTGCTGGAGGCATTTGTATTTTTGATTTTGCGCCGAGTGTACACTCGCGTAGCCGTCCTCTTTCACAATGTCGGTTATGGGTTTATTGCCGAAAAAGATGGCCGACAACAGTTTCAGACAGCGAGCGGATAATTTTAGCATAATCACCATAACTGTTTCGTAAGCCGTTGGCGGTGTGTCCATCTCCGCCGGTGGCACAGCACTGCTCCATTCGTCGGCCGCTTCCAGTCTCGTCCACCGGGCTGATTTTTTCAGGTGTTTCAGCCAAAGGTTCTTGCTAATGGCGAAAACGTAGGTTTTCAGCGATGACCTGAGCTGAAAGTCAGCATCGCCAATCGTCGTTAACAGACTGAGTAGCGTCTCCTGAAACAGATCATTGGCCTGTTCCTGACTGCCGTTATTCTGCAGGACAAAATGCTCTATCGACGGATAGCACTGTCGATAGAGCCTGTCAAAACTCTGATTGTCGCCTGCCCGCAACCGGTCGAGCAATTGTTCATCCGATAAATCACTACGTGTGAGCATACAGGCTGGTTTACGGGTGTTTCTCAATTGGGCGAATCAGTCGATACAGGCTATAACCAACACTTGTAGTTACACAGAGTGGGCAAATCCCAAATCGAAAAAAGAACAAGCCTGCTTTTTTGTACCAGGGTAGGTTGGCCGGTGTAATGGGGCAGCTTACCCCGTCGCCTTCATATTCCTCAATGTTCCAGATATTCATGCGTAAGGTGGAGTTTGTTACTATGAATTAACTTCTACCGAAGAGCAGATACATACAGCATAAGGTCATAAGCACGGCTGCGCCAATAAGAACATGTTTCATTCGGGGTTTCATAAGCGATACAGTTGACTGGTTTGCTTATTAATACCCAACCGGCGCATTTATCACCCTGTTGCCGTTCATTTTTCGGGTCAGCCATGCTGGCGCTCAACCAGGTCTAAAAGCAACCGGGCGGCTGGTTCAATCAGCGCATCGTTGAAATCGTAATCGTTATTGTGCAGGGCGGGAGCGTCCTCACCGGCCCCGATGCCAAACATGGCCCCTTTATATTGCTGCGTAAACAGCCCGAAATCTTCACCCCATTTAAAGGGTTCCTGTTTCTCGATAAAGTCGTAGCCAAGTGTCAGGGCACTCTGTTTAATCTGCTCAACGGCTTCCGGCTCGTTTTTACCCGCCTGAAAAACATCCGTGTAGGTCGTTTCCGTGTCGATACCGCTCCCATCGCAAAGGTCGGCCAGGCTGGTCAATAGCTGACTAACCAACTGCTCCATGCGGGGCTGGGTCCAGGTCCGCAGGGTTAGGTGAACTTCGCCATAACCGGCGGATGTACCGTAATCTTTTTTGCCCAGAATGGTATGGACCGGCGTTATCAGCGCAAAGTCGTCAGATTGGGTATCGGGGTTTTCCAGCGCCTTACTCAGCAGCGTGAACTGCGCCATCACATAAGCCGGATTGAGGCCATTTTCGGGTTCGGCTGCGTGCGAGGTTCTGCCCGTGAAGGTGGTAATCAGGCTTTGAACCGACGGGTTAAAGGCCCCGGCTTTACACAAAATGACGCCTTGTTTGTAGCCCGGCAAATTGTGCAGTGCAAACACCCGGTCGGGACGAACGGTGGCAAAGGTTGGATCGTTCAGGACTGCCTGTGCGCCTTTTCCGGTTTCTTCGGCAGGTTGAAAAAGCAGGTAGACCTGCCCTTTCGCTACGGGCCTATCGGCTAAGTGCGAGGCCAATCGGGTCAGGATAGCTGTATGCCCATCGTGCCCGCATTTGTGTGAAATGCCCTCATGAAGCGATTTGTGCCCAAAGTCGTTGACTTCCTGAATCGGCAAAGCGTCAATATCCGCCCTGATTAAGGTAGTCGGGCCGGAAACGTCCTGGCCGTACTGAAGCAATAAGCCAGTCCCGCCAACGTCGCGCATCGCAAGGGGATTAAACTGACCGACAAAGGTTTTTATTCGCTTCTGGGTGTCAATTTCCTGGCCCGACATTTCGGGGAATCGGTGAAGTTCGCGCCTGAACTGGATAAAAGGGTCTGTTTTTTCTGAAGGCATAGTTAATAAGGTTTCACAGGTTATTCGGCTTTTGCTGCCCCAATGAGGGTGATTGCTGACGCGAATGCGGTCTGTGAGGACACAGACCGGGGACAGATTTTCGAGATAAAGATTGCTTATTCCACGGTCTGTGTCCTCACAGACCGCATTCGCGTCAGCAATATGACTTAGCCAAATCGCTCCCGATAGTGAGTCAGAAAGCCAAATTCGTCAACACCCGTTTCATAAAACTGGGCTGAAGACCAACGGTATTCTTCCGGACGGGTGGCTAATGACCACCGTTCCTGAAGAGGGTTATTGTGAATGTAATCTATTTTCTGAAGTAGTTTATCCTGATTATCCATACGTACCGCCAGCGCATCCCGTTGCCAGAAACGATATTGACGTTGATCGTTATTTACCTCAAAATACGTCAACACGTGCGGGTGATAGGTTTTTAAATCGGTAAGAAATTGATGAGCAGTAAATTTATTGAAACTGGCGTGAGGCATTTCCTTACCGTTGGGTTCGAGCATCTCCCAGACGATATGTAAATGGTTGGGCATGATCACAAAAGCATAGACAGCAATGCGCCCTCGATTAACTAACTCCTGCCAGCAGTTGATGATAATCTGTTTGTATTTTTCTGGTGTCAATAGTCGTTTCCAGTTATGTATGGTATTTGTCCAGAAGTAAACCTGCCCAAAATCCATATGTGAGTTGCGGGGGCGATTGAGTAGGTCATCAGGATTGTTAGTCATGTTTATTCATTGCTGACGCGAGTGCGGTCTGTGAGGACACAGACCACGGGATGCCGGGGAGCCTACGCTAAAAGTACGGTTTTCAATTTACGGTTCTGTGGCAATTTTTGTTGAGTTAGTTACATGAAGCGATATCTCCTCGGCCTGTGTCCGCACAGGCCACGCGCAAAAGCCTGATAAACAGCGGCCTGCGCGGATACAGGCCGCTGTTTGCTAATTGGTTAACTCACTTACTCCCCGAATACCGGGCGGGCATACTGTTTTTCGGGGTACTTTTCTGGATAAACTGCCGCAAGTGCTCGTTGCTGGTGGCGAGGTCTTCTTTGCGGAGGTACATCATGTGACCGCTGCGGTAGCCCTCCCAATCCATGCGGTCTTTCAGTTTGCCGTTGGCGTCCATTTGCCACATGTTGTATTTAGCGTTGAAATAATCGCAGGCACCGTCATAATAACCCGACTGTACCAGCAGATGCAGGTAGGGGTTCTGCGCCATAGCCTGCCGCAGGTTTTCGCCGGTCTTGTTATTGGTATTATCCCAGGGAAAGGTGGGGCCGAACATGTAGTATTTAAGGTCGGTTTTGTAGTTGAGTTCCTCGCGCATGAACAGGTTGATGGCGGGCGTAAAGGAGTGTAGCCACGAGGTCAGTTCGGCGTTGTAGTCGGGCGCAACACCGGCATCTTTGCTGTCCATGCCTAAGTAACGCGAGTCGAGCCGACCCACCGTCTGGCCTTTGTCGCGCAGGAGTTCCTTCCAGAAAAAATTGGTTGGCACGTCTAAGTTCTGCTGCATCACAGCGGTTTCCGACAGGCCCGAATACCGCGCCACTTTTGCGGCAATCTCCCTCCGTTTCGAGTCGCTCAGGGAGCCGCCCAGCGCCAGGGCAGGCAGGTATTCCGACATTGTAAAGGCTTCGACTTCGGGCAGCAGGGCTGTCAAATCTTTCTTCTGCAAATCATCCGGAAGGGCTTTGTGATACCAGGCGGTAGCGGCAAAGTAAGGGAGTTTCAGTGCACCCCGGGCGGGGCCGTCGCGTTCGATGCCCAGGTCCGTAGGCGACACTAAAATCACACCGTTCAGGTACATCCAGTGCGAATTTTGCAGTTCCAGCGCCAGACCCGACACGCGGGTAGTGCCGTAGCTTTCGCCAATCAGATACTTGGGCGATGCCCAGCGATTGTACCGGCTCACGAACGTATTGATCCAGTCGGCCAAGTATTTGATGTCGGCGTTAACGCCGAAGAACAGCTTGGCTGCGGGAACATCTTTGTTGACGGGTCGCGAAAAGCCCGTATTGACCGGATCGACATACACAATATCGGCTACATCGAGAATCGAGTGGGGGTTGTCTTTAATGCCATACGGCTGAATGGGGTAGCCTTCGTCGTCAATTTTCAGGATGCGCGGGCCGGTATAGCCAATCATCATCCAGACGGAGGCCGTTCCGGGACCACCATTGAAGGAGATAACCAGCGGGCGGGCCGAGCGGTCGGTCACATCGGCGCGTTCAAAATAGGTGAAAAACACCCCGGCCACAGGTTTGCCTTCTTCATCCCAGACCGGAATGGTGCCAACCGTGGTTTTATAGGGTACCCGCTGGCCTTTGATCGTTACCTGACCGTTAGTAACCACCTGTGAATCGATGTTCAGGCTGCGGGAGAGCGAGGCCGGTTTGTCGTCTTTGGCCAATTGTTTGTCGGCGCTGGCTGGCTTTTGCGCGTAGGTACTGATGAGGGTGTAGCAAGCGATGAGAAAACTTAGGAAAACGTGTTTCATGAGTGCTATTTCGGCGAGGTGCCCGTTTTTTTGACCGAAGGTAGTACAATCGCCATTTGGTAAGTGATTGTTTAAATTTCATGAAAACTGCTTTTTCGCGAGTTCCCCGTTGCTGTGAGGACACAGCAACGGGGAACTCGCGTTTAACGTTAGAAATATAGGCTATTTAGCGGGATGAATAACTTTCCGTACTTTAGCCTATTTTTCTAACTTCGTCAGTATGACAAAATCCGCTACTATATTTTTACTGAATTCCTTCTCTCCATTCATGAAACACCTCGTCATCCTGTTGCTTATCAGCCCTGTCGTGTCGGCGCAATCGCTCTCCAAACCCGAAATCGCTGTTCTTGCTACCGTAAAAAAGCAACTTCCCGAAACCGAAGCCTTTCTGGAAAAAGTCGTGAACATCAACAGTGGTACGCTGAATAAAGAAGGCGTGCGGCAGGTCGGGAAACTAATGGCCGATGAATTCGATAAGCTGGGCTTCAAAACTGAGTGGGTCACGCTGCCCGACTCGCTCAACCGGGCGGGGCATTTAGTGGCTACCCGGCAGGGCAAACGGGGTAAAAAACTCTTCCTGATTGGGCATCTGGATACCGTATTTGAAAAAAGCCTGCCGATGGAGCCGTTTACGCGCGTCAACGATTCGACGGCATCGGGGCAGGGCGTCAACGACATGAAAGGGGGCGATGTGCTCATCATTGCCGCTCTGAAAGCCCTGCACACCCAAAAACTGCTCGACGACACGTCCATTACCATTTATTTCACCGGCGACGAAGAGAGTTCGGGCGGGACCGAAAGTCGGCGGGATTTCATCGACCGCGCCAAACGCTGCGATGTCGCTCTGGCGTTTGAAACCGCCCAGGGCCTGCACAGTGTGACGACCGGCCGGCGGGGGTCAAGTAGCTGGACACTCAACGTGAAAGCTCGGTCGGGTCATTCCTCGCGCATTTTCAGCGATTTAGGGTATGGCGCCATTTACGAAGCCGTCCGCATTCTGAACGAGTTTCGGCGGACGCTGGGGCAGGAGGAGTATCTGACGTTCAACCCCGGCCTGATTGTGGGCGGCTCAGAAGTGCATTACGACGACAAAACGGCCAAAGCCCAAACCGTTGGCAAAACCAATATCGTAGCCGGAGCCGCGCTGGTAAAAGGCGATCTGCGGTTTCTGACCGAAGCCCAGAAAGAAAGCGCCCGCGCCAGAATGCGTGAGATCGTAGCCAAAAGTTTGCCGCTTACCAAAGCTACCATCTCGTTCGCCGACGGGATTCCGGGCATGGAACCCTCAGCCGCCAACGACGAACTCCGCAGGCAGGTGGACAAACTCAGTCAGGATATGGGTTTCGGCTCCGTTCAGGCGGGGGACCCCGGCTCGCGCGGTGCGGGCGATGTGTCGTTTGTGGCCCAATACATGCCCTGTCTGGATGGATTAGGCGCATCCGGCAAGGGCGCGCACAGCATCGAAGAGACGATGAACACCAAAGAATACCCGCTGCTGATTCAACGCGCGGCCCTGTTGATTTACCGGTTGACACGGTAGGGTCTTCAGCCCTAAAGGTCTCAGAAAACCTTTTAGGGTTTAGTACATTCCATTCCTTCCCATTATCCTGCATCACGATATGTGATGGCCTTTTTAGCACGGCCAACGTTTCCCCCGTGTTACGTTTACAGGTGAATTAAGCTACCAGTCGGGTAGTTCTCTACTACAACCATGATTACTACAGACATTTGTATAATTGGCGCGGGTCCGGTGGGGCTGTTCGCTGTTTTTGAAGCCGGTTTATTAAAAATGCGCTGCCACCTGATTGATGCCCTGCCACAAGTGGGCGGGCAACTTTCGGAGATTTATCCGCAAAAACCGATTTATGATATTCCTGGCTATCCAGCCATCAATGCCCAGCAATTAGTCGACAATCTCATGGACCAGATTAATCCGTTTCAGCCGGGCTTTACCCTCGGCGAACGGGTTGAGTCGCTGGATAAGCAACCGGATGGTTCCTACGTTATTACGACCAATGAGGGCACAGCAGTACACTGTCAGGTGGTAGTGATTGCCGGTGGATTAGGTTGTTTTGAGCCACGCAAACCCGAAATCATCAATCTGGAGCGGTTTGAAGGAAAAGGCGTGGCCTATATGGTGAAGAATCCCGAACAGTTGCGCGACCGTCGGGTGGTGCTGGCTGGTGGGGGCGACTCGGCCCTCGACTGGACAATTTTTCTGGCCGATATTGCCCAGGAAGTGACACTCGTTCATCGCAGCGATACCTTCCGGGGGGCACCCGACTCCGCCGAGAAAGTGGTTGAACTGGCCCGGCAGGGGCGGGTGCGGCTTCTGCTTCAATCGAACATTACCAGCCTGAACGGCAACGGCCATCTGAAGGAAATCAACATCACGGCGAAAGATAAAACCGTGACTACGCTCCCTGCCGACCACCTGATTCCGCTCTTTGGCCTGACTCCCAAACTCGGTCCCATTGCAGATTGGGGCCTGAGCATCGACAAATCAGCCATCAGCGTCAACACAGCGGACTACTCCACCAATGTTGAGCGCATTTATGCCATCGGCGACATCAACACCTATCCGGGTAAGTTGAAACTGATTCTGTGTGGTTTTCACGAAGCCGCGCTGATGTGCCAGAGCGCGTTTCAGCACGTTCATCCAAACCAGAAACTGAGTTTTAAATACACGACCGTCAACGGTGTTCCTACCTTTTAATTTTTAAAGACAGAGGAACGGAGGTTGACACGGAGGTCACAGAGATTATTGTCTATGTTCTCTGTAACCTCCGTGTCAACCTCCGTTCCTCTGTCTTTAAAGCCAATGTAGTAAAACAATGATTCAATTCACGATAGAAGACCGCAACGGGGAGCGGCAGGCACTGGAAATTCCCGAAGGCATTAACCTGAGCCTGATGGAAGTCCTGAAAGCATCGGACTACAATATCCTGGCAACCTGCGGAGGGATGGCTCTCTGCGCGACCTGCCACGTGCAGGTGCTGAACGGCCTCGACGCGCTCCCGGCCGCGCAGGATGCCGAGTTAGACATGCTCGATACGCTGCCCGATGCCGAGTTCGATAGTCGGCTGGCGTGTCAGATTCGGGTCAATGAAACCCTGGAAGGGGCTCTGTTCAAGATACAGGGCGAAGAATAAGCCAATTCGAACAACTGGAGCAAACGCAAGCGTGAACCTGGGAAGTAATCAAGGCAATCAGGATCAAAGCGATTTGCGTATGATGAGCTGAAATGGATTCCGGATCTGCTCAATTGTGTTGCCCTTTACCAGCCTGGCGGCTGTTCGGCCCATTTGCGTAAAGTCGGTGGATATAACAGTGATGCCATCCAGCAGCAGTTCTTTCAGGGGCGTTTCGTTATACGACAAAATACCAACTTCCCGGCCTATCTGGTACGCTGTATCGTTCAGGCGTTTGATGAGGGTCACTAAATCTTCCTCGATTAAATTAATAAAGGCAGTGCCGGGTTCAATGGCCACCGCCTGAACATCAGGGATAACCCGGGCCTGAAAGCCGTGTTGAGCGCAAAACTGGTGAAAGCCCGTCAGGATGGCGGCCGGGTGATAGCTGTAGGCCGGAAACAAAATAGTCAGCGTAGTGTATTTGCACAACAGAGGCAGGGCTTCCGTGAGCGATTGGTAGAGGTCGTTTTCAAAATCCTGATAGACGGCTGAATATTTACCCGTTAACCCCTCAACCAGCTTGTCCATAACAATCAGCTTATGTTTAGGCAGCTTGTTGAGGAGATCTGTAGCCTCGTCTCCGCCCTCGAAGAAATGCGGAATCGTTACATAGTGCGTATGGTTGTGGGCATGGTTCAGCAGGATTTTTTTGAACAGACAGGCGTTGTTGTTGTAAACAAAAAAATCAATCGGCACATCAAGACCCAGCTCATTGACGAAGCCGTCATAAATGAGTTTCTTATGGGCGCTGAGTTTATTGAACAGCAGGAATATGCTGAGCTGCTGGCCAATTTCGGTGTCTTTAATATAAAAGCCTTTACCCTTTCTTGAATCAATGATTTTTTTCTCCTTCAGCAAATCATAGGCCCGTTCAACAGTTGCCTTCGATATATCAAATTCAACAAACACTTCAAAAATAGAAGGCAGTTTTTCGCCTGGCAGAATCGCCTTGCTTTCAATACCTTCCACAATTGAATTATAAAGCTGAAGGTACTTGGGCGTGCTGGAAATATCATTTATGGCTATTTGGTGAAGCATGTTGAACTTGGTTATACACCATCATTTTCGGTTGCTGTACTCGCTCATGCCATCAGCAGGTGTAAACAGATCAATAAAGTGAGCCGAACCGGCTGTTGAAACAAAACCCAACGAATGCTCAGTATCAAAAAAGCAGGTTGATAAACGATACACCGTTGTCAGCCGACTGAAAAACACCCATGAATTAAAAATGACTGCTTCTTTTTTGTATATTTTCGTACAAAATTAAGATGTTGCCAAGAAATAGGGAATAGACTATTTGATTCTTCTTTTATACTTTATGATAGTAGACTCTATCAAAATGGTAAAGGGAGGTGCGGGAGACGGTTAGCCCACCTGAATCACACCAACACCCAACAGGGCGCCGAGTTTCTTAAGCTTGCCGGCGATATGCCCCACCCCCACGGCGCAGTGGTGGGCAGGCCCATGGCTGTTCCAGTCGTTGACGAACCGTCGGGCACCCATCGAAAACCGATACCGGCTATTGGTATTGCCGATTTCCAGAATCGGCCCTGGCACCGATTCGCCTTCGGCCAGCAATAACTGTATCTTCCCATCAACCGTTTCAACCACCGACAGCAACGTCACCGGTCCCTGTTTCACCGACATTTCTACCGATAGACCCTGGCCAGCCTTGCCGTGGTAGACGCAGAGCGGACGTACTTTGGTTTTGCCTTCAGCAATGGCAATGTGGCCCGGCCCGTCGTGCCCCATCAGTACTACGTCATCCAGGAAATCCATGGCATAATATTCCGTAAAGGAGCCGCCTGCCCCAAACGCATCCATGATTTTCATGGCCTGTGCATTTTTTATTTCATACTCACCGGCAACGGGTATGCCTCGGGCTGTCAACAGCGAATTGCCCAGAATCACCGAACTCATCGTGTCTTCGTTGTGCGAATTTCCGGTGCCTTTGCAGTAATAGGCTAATGAACCCAGGTCCAAATCCGCTATGAGCCGGTCGAGCGCTACCGAGGTGCGTGCCGCCCGTTCGAGTTCGTCCATCGTACAATCGGGCTGTATGTCGAACGTTTCGGCGAACAGCGCTACCCGCTGGTGTATTTCGGGGTCGGTTACGGCCTGGCGCAGGGACGAAAGCTGGTCGACTTCAATCATTTCGATGTGGCCGCCGAACGTAGCGCTGTGCAGCGTCAGGTTCGAATAAATATCGAGCATTCCGCCATAGTAGTTACCCATTACGCCCAGTCGATTATGCGCCATAATAGCCGCTACACGGGCGGCTTCGATCCACTCGTCAATTTCTGTCCGGGCTTCCGGGTCACCGTGCAGCATACCCGTCACCTGGTAGAATGGAATGTTGGCCCGCCTGAAAACCGAAGCTATTTCGGGCACCGGGCAGGCTGAACAGTAGGCCAGCCATTCGCCCGTCATGCGGGTGCGGTCGCCCAGCGTATTGAACCAGGCGTAATCGATGGCGGGTCCGGGCGAGAGGTTCAACACGATGACCGGCACTTTTGCCCGGCGCACTACCGGCAGCACGGTTGACGAAAGCGCGTAGGTTGTCACATACAGAAAAATAATGTCCACGTCGGCCTGCCTGAACTGGTGGCCCGCCTGCATCGCTTTCTGGGGTGTATCCACCAACCCCAGGTTAACGATTTCTACCATTGGCCGCTGCATGGTGGTGGTTAACTGGTCCAGATATCCTTCCAGACGAGCCTGTAAACCAGCAAACTGAACCCAGTAGGCTTCCAGGCCAATACCAAATAAACCCACTTTCAGGGCATAGAGATTCGCCGATGGGGCCGTGTCGACTAAGCTGGCCGATGTAATTTCGACTGTGGATTCCATGAGGACAACGGGTGGGGGAGACAAGAAGAATCGGTCTGTATTGTCTTTTTTTGGTCAAAATTAATACGATTCCAAGAGGGAGGGAATAGACTATCTGATTCTTTTTTTACACTTTATGATAGGAACAGCCTCCAAACGTGGTGTAGACCTTCACCCAATCCCTGAGTTGTTTGCCGGGCACTTCATGCGCTATTTACCGACGTAAGGGTTGTGCCGTCTTCGTTGCCGTTAGGCGGATAGCAGATGCTATACCGATCACCACAATGGCCAGTATAATCAGGTACGTAAAGCCTGCCGATGGATTGGGAATGGCGGTTTTTTTGCTGCTCAGCATTTCATAAACCGGAATGATCCAGTTTAGGACATAGGCCTGAGCGAGCGTAATCAGGCAAACGAAGGCCAGCATGATAAAACTATGCTTTACCGTGAAGCGAAAAAGCTCGGATTCTTTGCCAACCAGATTCCCCGCTGCCGCAGCTACGGCAATGGATTGCGGAGAAATCATTTTTCCCACTACGCCCCCCGACACGTTAGCCGCCACAGTAACGACCGGATCGACACCTATGGTCTGGGCGGTGGCATACTGGAGTTTACTGAATAAGGCATTGGCTGAGGTATCGGAGCCGGTAATGAAAACGCCAAGCCAGCCCAGAACAGGAGAAAAAAACGGGAACAAAACCCCGGTATTGGCCAGTACTCTGGCCAGCGTTAAGGTAATGCCCGAATCATTCATACTGTAGGCGAAACCTAATACAGCCACGATGGTCAGGATGGGGAATTTCAGTTGGGTTAAGGTGGCGCCAAAAATTTTCGCGCCGTCACGGTACGTTAGCCCAACCAGGGGAATCGCGACCAGAGCCGCTATCAGAATGGCCGTTCCAGCCGCTGATAAATAGTTGAGTTTGAAAAGCTTCGGTTGAGGAAGCCCATCATCTCCCAGAATGGCGTTATGCAGTCCCGGAAACTCGAACTGCAGCAGTCCCACCGAATTAAGGGCATCCTTGACCGGTTGTAGTCCCCAGGCGATAACCAGAATGGTGAGGATGATAAAGGGCGACCAGGCGATGATGAGTTGCCGGCTTGAATAGCGCCGGTCAGTCGGGCGTGTCGGAGCCGGTTCGTTGGCGAAGCGCCAGATAGTTCTGGGTTTCCAGAATCGCAGGAAGATCATCAGGCAGACAATAGAGCCAAGTCCGGCTATCACGTCGGGCAGGGCAGGGCCTAAGTAATTCGCCGAAATAAATTGAAGACTGGCAAACGAGAGGCCCGACACCATAGCCGCCGGGGCAACTTCCCGCGCTTTTTTGAAACCGGCAATTATGGTGACCAGGTAAAAAGGCAACAGAACCGACAGGATGGGCAGGGTACGTCCTACCATCTGCGAAATGGGGAGTTCGGGAATGCCGGATACCTGCGACGCCACCGTGATGGGAATGCCAATGGACCCAAAGGCAACGGGTGCGGTGTTGGCAATCAGGCAGATACCCGATGCATAGAGCGGATTGAAGCCCAGGCCAACCAGCATGGCCGCCGTGATGGCAACGGGGGCGCCAAATCCGGCGGTGCCTTCCAGAAATGAGCCGAAGGAAAACGCAATCAACAGGGCCTGTAACCGCCGGTCCGCAGTGATCGAGGCCATAACGTATTTAATGACCTCAAACTGGCCGCTTTTTACAGTGATGTTGAAAAGAAATACGGCCATAATCACCAGCCAGCAGATCGGGAACAAGCCGTATAAAGCGCCATGAGCCGCCGACAGCAGCACCAGTTTTAGCGGCATACCATACGCAAACACAGCAATGAGCATGGCCAGCGCCGAGGCTATCAAACTGGCCTGGTAGCCTTTCATTTTTTTGATAATCAGCGCCCAGAAAATAAATAGAATAGGCACGGCTGCAACCAACACCGATAAAGCAATCGTGTTAAAGGGATCAACAAGTTGTTGCCAGACCATGCGTGTCGTCGTTAAGACCTAAACGTAGTTAAAGAAGCATACCCTCACCAGGGTATATTACAGGTAGGTGAGCACCCTCTTTGCCCGCTTGTTTATATCTCCGAATAAGGCGTTGGGTGCAGCAAATAAATGTCGGCCCGCAGGAAATTATGGGCGTATTCGGGTTTAGCATTCAGCGCTTTCCAGCCGGGGTCCGCACTAAACGCCTTCCAGTGAGCATCGCGCTCGGCTTTGTTCTCGAATGAGGTCATGTACATCAGACTCGGCAGCTTGCCCCCCGCTTTCACCTGACCGCAGAATATCGTGTTGAACCCCAACCGGCTGAAGATATCTAATTCGCCATTATTGAACTGGCTGATTTTATTCTCGTGCAGTTTTTCAGTAGCTGCTTCGTACCGGCGGAGTTCATAAATACGCTCCGATGGGTCCGACGTCAACTTCGGCAACATCATAGTTGGCATTCCGGCAAACGATTCCATTAATACAGACTCGAAGTCCTTATAGGCCGGGTTGTTGTATTCAGCATCGAGATAGTCTTTGCCAGCGGTTACGTATTGTTTATCCTTCGTCAGCGTTTCTGAAAGGGCCATAAACTGCTCTACGGATTTGAAGGGAATCAATACATACACTAACGAATCGGCTTCGGTAGCTGGTTTGAAAACGCCAATTTTGCCCACACCTGCCCGGTGCAGGGCGGGCAGATACGCCTGTTTGAGATAGGTTTCCAGGCGGTCTTTCTGGCTGCTGCCGTTGAGGTGATAAACTTTAAGCTGGTAGAATTCGCGTTTGGGTGCCGACCCATATGACTGACCGACACTGATTACTAAAAAGAAAAGCCAACCGGAAAAAGCACTTCGGGTTACTGGATTGCTGAGCATAATACGAATTGAAAATGTGATTCTATTTAGCAAAGCACATAACGCCTGGAAACTCATACTGATGAGCATAAAATTTTACCTGTAGCCGTGAAGTTCAGAAAATTAGCGAAGACTCGTACCCGTTTAGCGCGTTGTAGAGTCAGGGAAGGGGTAGGCTCAGTGAAAAGTCTGGTCTATATAAATAAGTAGGCTAAATAATAGTTGGATTGTAAACGCTGAGCCGCAATCTTTGCGGCTTACTTATACTCAATCTAAATAATGAAACTCAATACTATTTTTACACTTGTCGGGTTGGTGTGCCTGACTCTTGTTTTTGGCCTGAACGCACGGGCAAATGGCCTGTTCACTGACACAACCCGCACGTATGCAGTACCAACGCTCACAAAAACGCCTAAAGGGACTGCCGCCGTATCGTGGACCGAGAAAGATAAAAACAGCATCGTTTATCTCTACTGGGCCGAATCGGCCGACAGGGGGAAGACTTTTGGCGATAAAAAACTAATTTTTGCGTCGGAGGGCCTTGGCGGTTCGCGGTTGATGCGCCCCAAACTTCTGTTTAAGAGAGATGGTTCGCTTGTCGCGGTTTTCTCGGTGCGTGGCACTGATTTAAGTGCATCTCAAACTGCTGCTACCCAGCCCGTTCCAGCCGCCACGCATGACCATAATGCCACGCATCAACATAGCGACGCAAAGCCCCAAAGCAGCCCGCCGAGTGGTGGACGCCCCCGCGATTTACAGATTGTGTATTGCCTGTCGAAAGACCAGGGCAACACCTGGAGCCAGCCTGCGCCCGTTTACACCGACAAAACACCCAATCTTGTTCGTGGATTTTTCGATGCGGTGGTGCTGGCCAATGGCGAAATTGGCGTGGCTTATCTGAACGACATTGAAGGGCAGGCCCACCAGCGCGATTTGCGGTTTGTGACCTCAACGGGCGATCGGTTCGGTACGGAAAAAACTCTTGACCCCTTCGTCTGCGATTGCTGCAACATCAGTCTGCTTGTCGACAATGCCGGAACCCTGCACATGTACTACCGCGAAAACCAGGAAAACATCCGGGATATTGCCCGCATGAGTTCGACCGACAATGGGGCGAGTTTCTCGAAGCCAGCCATTCTCTTTGCCGACAACTGGAAGGTAAACGGATGCCCGCATTCAGGACCTACGTCCGTTGTGGGCACAGGTACGAACCTGATTGCCTGGTTTTCCGGCACGACCGAGTCGCCGGGCATCCGGGTCGTTACGCAGCAGGGAAAACGGCTGTTAGTGCTCGATGAGCCGACGGCTAAGAATGCGTATTTAGTGTCGGCCCCGAAATCGTCGGTGTTGCTGTGGGAGCAGAATCAGACCACCGAAGCGGGGCTGACATCGGTGATTGCCTACAAAAACATCAAAGCCGAGCAGAATCCGGCCACGCAGTTTGTGAAAACTAACCGGAGCGGCACAAACGCCAGCGGCATTATAGTCGATAATCAACTTCTGGTGGCGTATGAAGTGAAAAACGCGAACAATAAAAATTTAATCGAGTTCGCGCAGATTGAGTTGTAATTGATACGAATACATACGAGTTAGTGAATTAAAGCGTCCGTTGATGGTGGAATCCATTGACGGGCGTTTTTGGCTAACCTACGACCTGAATCTTTCGTATCAGATACCCCCAACCCCCTGAAGGGGGCTTTGTCTGAGCATGACTAAAGCTCCCTTCAGGGGGTTGGGGGTAAAAGGCTAAATTAATTCTACTTACTCCATCACTCAAACACCTGCCTGCGTATTCCGCAGTGAAGACTCCCGGATAATCAGGCTGGAAGGTAAAATAATAGCTTCTTCCGAAAAGTCATCAGCGGTGTTCAGTTGACGTAGAAAAAGCCGGGCCGCTTCGGTGCCGATTTCCCGACCGGGCCGCGCTACGGTCGTTAACGACGGATACATATAGGCCGATGTGGGCGAGTTATCGAAGCCCACCAGGGCAATGTCGTTGGGAATCTGTAAGCCCCGGTCGTTAATAACCCGCATTGCGCCAATGGCCACCTCGTCGTTTACCCCAAAAATAGCGTCGGGTGGGGAGGCCGCGTCGAGAAGGTTTTTGGTGGGTATAATGGCGCTCTCAATCTTGAAATTAGTGTTGATAATCAGGTCTTCCCGGATTGGTAGGTCGTATCGTTTCAGGCAGTCGACGTAGCCCGAAAAGCGTTGTTCGGAAACCGTCAGCCCGTTTGGTCCTTTTAAATGAGCAATGCGCTGGCAGCCCATTTTGACCAAATGCTCCACAACGGTATAGGCGCCATGATAGTCATCGACCGTAACCCGGCTGGTGTTGAAGCCGGTATAGTCGCGATCGATAAAAATAAGCGGAATCCGCCGTTTCAGAACGGCCTCTAAATGGTCGCAGTAACCTGAGTTATAGGTGTCCTGCGAAACCGATAAAAAAATACCCTCGACCCGGTTAGCCAACAAACTGGAAATGTACTCAGCTTCTATCCGACTGCTTTCATTGGTTACGCAAATGGTGAGCGAGTAGCCCAGCGGCTGCAAAGCCGAATGAAGCCCATCAATCACCGACGATTCGTAATAGTTACTGATGGTTGGGACAATAATACCCAGCGAGCCGGTTAACTTGTTCAGCAAACTCAGCGAAACCGAATTTCGCTGGTAGCCAACTTTTTGTGCGTACTCCTGAATGTTCCTTCGGGTATCTTCATTAATGGCATAGTGGTTGTTCAACGCCCGCGACACTGTAGAGGGCGAGCATCTGAATTTCCGGGCAATGTCCTTAATGGTAACCGGACGTTTAGGGTTCATGGTTTAATGAAAGAGCGAAAAGCTGACGCATCTTATTTTCATTCTTTCGCTCTTTCGCTTTTTACAACGACCCACGCCGAATCATGTAGAACGGATTCTTGACTTTTATCCGTTTGTGGTCGAGTAGCAGCGAGGCCGCCGTGTAGCCCATTGCTTCGAAATCAGTCGTAATCACGGTAATATTTAGTAGTTCCTTCAGCGTGGTTTCGTTGAAGGAAATAATGCCGATGTCACTGCCGAGTTGATAACTCGACTGCCGGACTTTTTTGACTAACTCCGACAAATCCGTTTCTTCGATCACGACATAGGCCGTGCCCGTTGTGAGGGTCTCATCTACGGCATTCTCTTTAATGGTGAACTCCTTCCTGAAGTTGACGCAGAACGACCGAAAGCCGCGTGCAATTTCAACGGGGTAGTTGCCATCGCTCGGCAGAATAAGCACCATCCGGCTGTATTTAGCCAGCAAATCCTGGGCGTTTTCCAGCGCTTCGCTAATGTCTTTATCGAAGTTTTGATGCACACTCAATGGAGTGCCGGGTAGTTCTTCTACGTCTTTATCGAGCAGCACTAACTCGCCGGAAGGAATACTGGCCAGCACGCTCATGTAATCGGCTTTGTCCAGATCCTGCGTGAAATGCGGCATCACAACGTAATAATTGTATTTACCCAGATTCTTTTCAATAATGTCCTGGAAGTTCTGTGCGCTGTAATGGTGAACCTGAAGGTCGACGGTGGCTTTGTCGCCGAGGGCTTTCAGAAAGGCGTAATAAATAATTTTCTTGTACGAACTGAGCTTGTTGAAAATAAGGAGAATTTTTAGTTTCGGTGTGCTGCTGACCTGAACGTAGTATCCCTTACCCTGCACCGACGTGATGTGGCCCAGTTCGCGGAGTTCCCGATAGGCTTTCTCAACGGTATCGCGGGCTAAATAATACTCGACACTCAACTCGCTGATGGACGGGAGCTGCTCATTATTTTTCAGAACTCCCCGTTCAATGTCCGTGATGACCGACTGCACAATCTGCTTATACTTGGGCGTCTTGTCTTTGGGATTAAACTGTAATTTGTACAAGGGTGCCAATGGATTTTTATGAACCGCAATAAAGCCATTTCCCTGTTGTTGGTTATGCGATTGAGAAGAAAATCTGGCTATCATAACGACGGGAATTTTACAGATTAGTCTAAGGTAAGATAAATTTTAAGCAATCGGCTTTTTGGCTACTTCGGTTCGTAAGCTTCATTATAAAATTGTATATAATAGAGAAACTATCAACTTATTTTTATGCAATCGTTATCGGGAACGTTACCAAAACGTATAGAAAATTGGTTAGCCCGAAAAAAGAGTTTTTTTTGCCGACTCACAAACGTTGTTATGAGCCGGTGGTTTTGCCTGTTAAAAGAAGGAAAATAGAACTTAAGTTAGATGGCCCTACCGTTGCAGATCACCATTTTCGGCGCTGCCCTGCTGAGCTAATAGCTGAATAGATGACGCCGGGCCAAGATCGGCGGGGGCCTGCCAGGAGCTTAACGTCCAGACCATTTTTTTGCCGGGTGTTACCTCCAGTACCTGAACGGAACCCGGCCAGTTGTTCGGGTCTTTGATGCCATTGGCACACCAGTTGCAGATCACCGTGTTGCCATTCGTCAGGCGGATAACTTCCTGTATGTTATAGAGTTTAATGGCAGGCACGTCCCGCTGGGTGAACTCCCAAACGATTTCTCCTTTTGGCTTCATCCTTGACCGGAATGCCATACGACCAGACAACCTTACCATCCCGAACCACCCAAATCGTTTGCAGAGCATTGCGATGATCCCACACGCCAGCAGACAGAAATGGGTGTTGACCAAGGCCATTACCAGGCACAGATGGTGGCTGTGCCTGGTTTACCAGCGAAATAAGCAGAAACAAGACAAAGCCGGATCTGTTCATAATCGAGTTAGACTATACCTTACTTCCTCACTAAGTCACGGATTTTTATTACTTCAGAACCGGCCAGCAGATACGCACCCGACCCGTAAACTTCCCAACTATCGGCGGTGAAATTACGGCGCGGATCGGCCCCAATTGGCTGCACCCAGCCCACGCGCCCTTCGGCAGAAACCAGCGTGTTCAGGCCCGTCCAGGCTTTCTGAACGGCGGGTAAATACGTTTTCTTATTCAGAATTCCCTGATTGATTCCCCAGGCCAGCGCATAACAATCGAAGCCCGACCCGCTGCCTTCGCCACCCGGATAAGCCTCGGGGTCGAGTAGGCTGGACCGCCACAAGCCGTCGGCCTGTTGCAGCGACAATAAGCGGGCGCTCATGTCTTTATAGAGCGTCAGGTACCAGTTACGGGAAGGATGATTAACTGGCAACTCCTTCAGCAACAGCACCAAACCACCCATTACCCAGCCGTTTCCCCGCGACCAGAACAGCTTTTTGCCATTGCTTTCCCGTTTGCCTTCGCCTGCTGCGTTCCACAGATACGATGCGTCGCGGGCAAACAGATCTTCCTCTTCGTTATAGAGCAGCTTATAGGTTTGTTTGAAAAGCGAATCGTTGAGGGCGTAGTACGACGGGTCGTTGAGGGTTTTACCCAATTGCCCCAGCACGGGCGGAGCCATGAACAGGGCATCGCACCACCACCACGTAATGCCGTGGTTTTTGACCTCGCTGCCCGGCACCCGGCTCATTTTCTGAACGGTGTCGATGGTCGGCTGAATCATCCGGCGGTCTTTTTTGAGTCGGTAGAGATTAATATAGGTTTGGCAAATGGCAATATCATCGGCATGGTCGTAGCGGTCGCCGGGTTTCCAGCCGGTGCGGTTGCCCATGGCCATCAATGAATCGAGCACGACCGGCGATTTGGTGGTTTCGTAAGCCGCAAAGACACCGGCATAAAACGCGCCGTTCGTCCAGTCGGTAGTTTTGTGTTTGGGATTTTTCAGTTGCCAGCCGACGACTTTGAGCATCGTACTTTTGATGTAGTCCGACGAAAAGACGTCCGTATCGGCAGAGATGAAGTTTACAAACACGGCAAGTAAAACACTGGCAAAAAGAAGTCTTGTTTTAGGTGAATGGCTCATTTTCAGGCTGTTTCTTTGGCTTATTAGTTCGATTTCTGACTAATTAATACAGGTCAACAAGCGAACGAAGGTTAAAATCTACCCAATTGGACACAGATTTCCCTCACCCCCGGCCCCTCTCCCCCAAGGCGAGGGGCCGGGGGTGAGGGAATCACTTTTTACTTTACTTGTGAGGGTTTGTATAGGTACATTCTACGCTGTTTTTGCTTTAGCTACCATACAGCCTGATAATCTACTATGAGTTACGAATTATTTGAGAGTCGATTTGCCACCTCGCCTAACGAAGTTAACGCAATGGATACCACCCAATTGCGGCAGAATTTCCTGATCGAAACCCTGTTCGTTGCTGACAAATGCCCGTGGGTGCTCACCTTTTTTGACCGCTACCTGACGGGCGGAGCCATGCCCGTGCAAGGCCCGATCAGGTTGGAAACCCCCGAAAATCTAAAGGCGAATTATTTCCTGGAACGCCGTGAACTGGGCACTGTCAACGTTGGCGGACCGGGCCGGGTCGTTGCCGATGGCGAAACCTATGAACTGGGGCGTAAAGAAGCCCTTTACCTCGGCAAAGGAACCCGGCAGGTTGAATTTCACTCCGACGAAGCCGCCAACCCAGCCAAATTTTACCTGAATTCAGCACCGGCTCATACGACCTATCCAAGCCGGAAAGTATCGCGGGAGCAGGCCGAAGTGGTCGAACTGGGGAGTTTGGAAACAGCTAATCATCGGACAATCAATAAACTACTTGTCAATAGTGTGCTGCCCACCTGCCAGTTGCAAATGGGCATGACCGAACTGAAGCCGGGCAGCGTCTGGAATACCATGCCCGCCCACACCCACGACCGGCGGATGGAGGTCTATTTCTATTTCGACATTCCCGCAGGTCAGAGCGTTTGCCATTTTATGGGGCAGCCGCAGGAAACCCGCCATATCTGGATGCAGAATGAGCAGGCAGTTATTTCGCCAAACTGGTCGATTCACGCCGGTTCAGGCACGTCGAATTACACGTTCATCTGGGGTATGGCTGGCGAAAATTTAGATTATGGTGATATGGACGGATGCCCCATCAACGAGTTGCGATAGGCCTTATTTGCTTATCGGGCCGTGGATAAGTTTGTAATAGATAGGAAAGTATAGGACGGAGTGGTTACCGTTAAACGTTAGTTTTGTTACCTGATTCTGGTTCGCGTCAGCCCAGGACGGTCGCAGCCGTTTCAACCCTGGGTTTTCCATGAATAAAGTGTTACAGCAACCGTTCTACCGGTTTATCTTTGTAAACCGATGCCACTGTTACGCCTGAATGACTCATGAAAGTTGGCTTATTTATTCCCTGTTACGTCGACCAGTTTTATCCGAAGGTGGCCATCGCTACGCTGAAGCTACTGGAAAAAGCAGGCTGTGACGTCGATTATCCACTCCAGCAAACCTGCTGTGGTCAGCCAATGGCCAACTCCGGTTACGCGCACCTGACAGGCGGCTGTAACGATAATTTCGTGCGGAACTTTGCCAACTGTGAATACATCGTGTCGCCATCGGGTAGTTGCACGCTGCATATTAAACACCACCTGCACGCAACCAACGAAGAAGCCGCTACGGCTATTCGGTCGCGCATCTACGAACTCACTGAGTTTCTGACCGATGTGCTGAAGATTTCGACCTTGGACGCTGCGTTTCCCTACCGCGTAGGGCTGCACCAGAGTTGCCACGGACAGCGCGGGCTGGGCCTGTCGCAGATGTCGGAATTAGTGGCACCGCCTTTTTCCAAGCCGGTACAGCTGCTCAACTTAGTGAATGGCCTCGAGCTGGTTCAACTCGACCGGCGCGATGAATGCTGTGGGTTTGGCGGCACCTTCTGCGTGACAGAAGAAGCCGTCTCGGTGAAGATGGGCAAAGATCGCGTGGCCGATCACCTGCGGCATGGCGTCAACTATATCACCGGTGTCGATGTGTCGTGTCTGATGCACCTCGAAGGCATCCTGAAACGAGCCAATTCTGCCGTGCAGGTTAAACACATTGCAGAAATTTTAACGGCAACGGTGTAACTGTTTTCTGTTTGCAGTTTTCTGTTTTCAGTTGGCTGGCGCAAGAGTTACTGACGCATCAGTCTATTCATGATTGCTAACGGAAACTGTAAACAGAAAACGGAAAACAGAAAACTGCAGAAATGAACCAACTCAATTTAGACCACGCCCACGCTGCCACCGAGTTCAATAAAAATGAACCCCGGGTCGACTGGCACGACGAAACGCTTTGGTTTGTTCGCACCAAACGCGACCGCGCCGTGGCTCAGGTGCCCGAGTGGGAGCAACTGCGCGAAGCCGCGTCGCAGATAAAAAATCATGTGCTGTCGAACATGCACGATTTGCTGGTGCAGTTTGAAAAAAACGCGATTGCGAAGGGCATTACGGTGCATTGGGCGGCCGATGGCGATGAGCACAACGCCATTATTCACCGCCTGATTCAACAGGCCGGGGCCAGCCGGATGGTGAAATCGAAGTCGATGCTGACCGAAGAATGCCACCTTAATGACTACCTGACCCGGCACGGTATTGAGGTGATTGACAGCGATTTGGGCGAACGAATTGTGCAGATGCGGGGCGAACCACCGTCCCACATTGTGCTGCCAGCCATTCATCTGACGAAGGCCGACGTGGGCGAAACTTTTCACCAACACCTCGGCACCGATAAGGGCGCGACCGACCCGCAATACCTCACCGAAGCGGCCCGGCAGCATCTGCGCGAAACGTTTCTGACCCGTAAAGTGGCGCTCACGGGTGTTAATTTTGCCATTGCCGAAACGGGCGGATTCGTGGTTTGCACCAACGAAGGGAACGCCGACATGGGCGCGCACTTAGCCGACGTTCACATTGCCGCTATGGGCTTTGAAAAAATCATTCCCCGCGCTGAACACTTGGGCGTTTTTCTGCGCTTGCTGGCCCGGTCGGCAACGGGCCAACCCATCACGAGCTTTTCCAGCCATTTTCACAAACCACGTCCGGGACAGGAGATGCACATCGTTATTGTCGATAATGGCCGCAGTCGTCAGTTGGGTCGTCCTGATTTTCGGAACTCGCTCAAGTGTATCCGGTGTGCGGCCTGCCTGAACACCTGCCCGGTTTACCGGCGGTCGGGGGGGCATAGTTATCACAGCGCCATTGCCGGACCGATTGGCTCGATTCTGGCCCCGAACTTAGACATGAAGCTCAACGCCGACCTGCCCTTTGCGTCTACCCTCTGCGGGTCGTGTTCCAACGTTTGTCCGGTAAAAATCGACATTCACGACCAGCTTTATAAATGGCGGCAGGTGCTGATGCAGGAAGGCTATGGCCCCACTGCTAAAACGCTGTCGATGAAGGCGATGGCAACCGTGCTGGAGTCGCCCCGGCTCTACCGGATGGCGGGTAAAGTTGGGCGGGGGGTATTGCGGTTCGCGCCGGTGACGGTCGAAAATCGCTTCAATCCCTGGTACACACAACGCGACATGCCCGAACCGCCCGCCGAAAGTTTCCGCGACTGGTACATCAATCAGAAAAAATCATGACGACCCGCGACAATATGCTGGCCGCAATCCGCGCCAATCAACCGTCGTTGCTGCCATTACCGGAGCAGTTCACGTTTATTTCGTCATTCCCCGACCTGACAAAACAATTCATTGATACACTGGCCTTTGTGGGTGGCGTAGTGGTGGAGATGCCCGATTATCCAGCCATCGAAGCGCATATCCGGGCGCAATACCCCGGCCTGACAAACATGGCGACTACCTGCCCTGAACTGGCATCCATCGCCGATACAACCCTAAACGTCGCCGACCCACATGACTTGGCCGGACTGAATCTGGCCATCATCGAAGGGCCGTTGGCCGTTGCTGAAAATGCGGCCATTTGGGTCGATGAACGTCAATTGCCGCAGCGCGTAGTGCCCATGATTACGCAATACTTAATCATCATCATCCGGCAATCGACAATCGTGGCCAACATGCACGATGCATACCGGAAACTACAGGTCGATGCTACCGGATTCGGCACCTTTATTTGCGGCCCATCCAAAACCGCCGACATCGAGCAAAGTTTAGTCATTGGCGCCCATGGTGCCCGGTCGCTAACGGTCTATATTCTGCCATGACATGTAGCGTGGCTTCCCAGCCACGCTATAAACAGAGAACCAAAATTTCCCGATTTAGCAGCGAAAAAGCGGCATTCAGCTAAGTTGATTTCCCTAAATAATCAGCCCGCCCGACATTTGATCGGACAAATTCTGTTCTCGCTTATCGACCTACTTAAACTATCCGAAACTGGTAGATCACAATCCTTTATTTCTTTGCATTAAAACCTTTCTCAACGTCATTTGACCGACTGCCTGCTCAACCATGAAGCAACTTTTTACCAGCATCAGCTTTCTCTTTTTTCTTCTTTTCTCAACTCTCCTTTTCGGGCAAAACAGCCCACCTGCCCGGCAGGCCTGGATTCGCGGCACGTTTGTCGATGACGAAAATAAACCCGTACCCTTTGCCTCGGTGGCGTTGTATCAGGTTTCAGGGGCAACGCTGGTAACGGGCGTCGTCTCCGATGAAGCCGGGAAGTTTGAGTTGCAAAGCAAACCCGGCCATTATTATCTAAAAATCAGTGCGGTATCGTATCAGGAGAAAACGATGCCCGCTTTTCAGGTGGCCGACCAGGATGTGCCGCTTGGGATATTGGCGCTCAAATCCAGCGTGAAAAAGCTGGACGAAGTAGTTGTCGTCGGTGAGAAAAGCCAGATGGAATTAACGCTCGACAAACGGGTGTTCAATGTAGGCAAAGACCTGGCGAATGCGGGCGGAACGGCCTCCGATATTCTGAAAAACATTCCCTCGGTGGCGGTGGATGGCGAAGGAAATGTCAGTTTGCGCGGCAGCAACAGCGTGCGAATTTTGATTGATGGAAAACCATCGGGTTTGGTGAGTCTTAAAGGCGGAAGCGGCCTGCAGCAATTGCAGGGCAGCATGGTGGAGCGGGTGGAAGTGATCACGAACCCCTCGGCCCGGTACGAAGCCGAGGGCATGGGCGGCATTATCAACATCGTGCTGAAGAAAGAACGAAAGGAAGGCTTTAATGGCTCGTTCGATGTCATTACGGGTTATCCTGCCAATTTCGGAGCTTCGGCCAATGTCAATTACCGGCGTAAAAATCTGAATTTCTTTGTCAATTACACCGCGTCGTTTCGCAATACGCCGGGCCGGAATTCGCTGTATCAGGAAGTCTACCGCAACGATTCAACGTTTACGTCCCGACAAAATTCAATGAATCAGCTTAAAGGGCAAAACAACAATGCCCGCGCTGGTATCGACTATTTTTTCAGTCCGAAAAGCATCCTGACGGCGTCGTACACCTGGCGACTCAGCAAGGGAAAACGCTTCGCCGATATTCAGTATCTGGATTATCAGCCCAATACCAACGCCCTGCAAAGCACAACCCTCCGAACGCAGGATGAAACCGAATCGGAGCCGAATGCAGAATACACCCTGAGCTACAAAAAAACGTTTGCACGGGAGGGCCATGAACTCACCGCCGACGTGCGCTATTTAGATAATTGGGAAAAATCAGACCAGTTATTTACCCAGAAAACCGTTCTGGCAAACGGCGGCCCATCGGGTATTCCGAACCTGTTGCAACGGGCCATTAACGACGAAACGGAGAAGCAGATTCTGGTGCAGGTCGATTATGTGCAGCCGTTCCGAAAAGACGGGAAACTGGAAGGGGGCCTGCGAAGCAGTTCACGAAACATGACCAACGATTATTCGGTGACGCAGCAAAACTCGGATGGCAGTTCGTTTCCGTTACCCAACCTGACCAATGATTTTCTGTATGAGGAGAAGATTAACGCGCTGTATGGCATCGCGAGTAACAAGATTCGCAAATTCTCGTACCAGATGGGCCTGCGGGCGGAGTGGACCGACGTGACAACGACGCTCAAACAAACGGCTGAGGTGAACCCCCGTCACTATGCCAATCTGTTTCCGAGCGTACATGCGACCTATGACCTGCCCCGCCAACATGCCCTGCAAGTTAGTTACAGCCGCCGGGTGCGTCGGCCTCAGTACAACGATTTAAGCCCGTTTATGACCTTCAGCGACAGCCGCAACTTCTTCAGCGGCAACCCTGATCTGAATCCCGAATTTACCGATGCGTTTGAAATCGGGCATATCAAATACGTGGAAAAAGGGTCGTTTAGCTCGTCGGTTTATTATCGCTACACTACCGGCAAAATTATTCGGATTCGGCGGGTCGACGAGCGGGGCAACTCCAACACCCGTCCCGAAAACTTAGCCACTGAAAACTCGTATGGCGCTGAATTTGCCGGTTCATATGCAGCTTACAAATGGTGGAAACTCGATGGCAGCGTTAACGTTTTCCGGGCCATCACCAACGGCGGCAACCTCGACGCGAGTTACCAGAGCGATACCTACAGTTGGTTCACCCGGCTGACCTCCCGGTTTACCTTCTGGAAAGGAACGGAGTTACAGGGACGAGGCAATTACGAAGCGCCCCAAAAAACACCGCAGGGCACGCGACAGGCCATTGCTACGCTGGATTTGTCGATGAGTAAAGACGTGCTGAACAACAACGGCACCCTCGTGCTGAACGTCATTGACGTATTCAATTCCCGCCGGTTCCGCTCCATTACCGAGGGCGCGAATTTCTACACCGAAACCAATGGACAGGGCCGCCTGCGACAAATTAACCTGACGTTCAATTACCGGCTACATCAGGCCAAAAAGAAAACCAAAGAACCGGGTGAAGGGGAGTATTAGGAGCACCGCATGGCAGTAACTCAAAATACCCGTGATGCTAAAATCAGAACAGGTTGGGATAATCGGAAATGATGCCGTCGACGCCCAACTGAAGCAGACTTTCAATTTCGGTTTTGGTATTGACGGTCCAGGGAATAATGACCATACCCTGCTCATGACAAGCCTTCACGACCTCGCTGGTTACCGTTTTATAATACGGGCTGTAGGCATAGGGCGTGAAACCCAGGGTAGTCAGGTTTTCGCTTAGCGATTTTGGATTTGCTGTCAGGTAAGCGAGTGAAATGGCGGGAAATTGCTGGTGAATTAACTGTAGGGGTCGGGCATCGAACGATTGGATAATCAACCGCTTGCCGAGGTTTTTACTTTGGCAAACAGCAAGCACCAGCCTGACAAAATCCTTGGGTTCGGGATGATACACGCCATCGGTTGCGGGCATCGATTTAATCTCGATATTGAACTTCGGCAGGGGCAATCCCTTAACGCTTGCGTATGTGTTTACCGAGTCGATCAGGTCAGCAAGCAGTGGTTTATAGGCCCGCAATTTCTGCTGTTGGCCAAAGTCAGGGTGCGGCTTGCTGCCCACGTCAAACTTCTTTATTTCCGCATAGGGCAACTGATACAACTTAATGGACTTCTCTTCGCTGGCTAACACCGGTGTTCCATCCGGTTTCTGCGCTATGTGCGACGACATGTAGGTATCGTGGGAAACCACAACCTGGTTGTCTTTTGAGATCACAACGTCCAGTTCCAGCGTCTGAACGCCCAGATCCATCGCTTTTTTCATCGCCGGAATTGTGTTCTCCGGCATCAGCCCCCGGCAGCCCCGGTGGCCCTGCCGATCAAATTTAGGCTGGGCAAGCAGGCTGTGTGAACACAACAGCAACGCGAACAGGAGAGTCAGTTTCATCGCAAATAGTCTGTAAAATTCATTAGTTTTTTGTCATACTGACGAAGGAAGCATCTTAAAGCACCCTTATTGATTGGTGATGATGTTTTAAGATGCTTCCTTCGTCAGCATGACAAAAAACTACGTCAAGACTTGACGTTAATCTATTGTTTTACTTAAAAGCTATAGCGTGCTCCGAGCTGAAGTTGGTACGGATCGCCCGATGGGTTAACCACACCCGCCGTGTTTACCCGATACACAAACTTCTGATTTGTCCTGTCGAAGCCAGCAACGGCAGGCGACGTACCTGTTGCGGGAATACCGAGCGCATATAACGCCTGGCTACCCAGCGACTGATTCGCTCCTGAGGTTTTGTTCAGCAGGTTGGCGAAGTTGAATACATCGGCCGATAGTTCAAGGGTATGGGTTCTGAACAGTCTGAATCGTTTACTGGCTCTGATGTCAAACACGCCATAAAATCCATTGATGCCGCCATTCCGTTCGGCTATTTTGCCCGAATAGGTATTAATGTAATCTTTGATACTCTGGCTTGCGTCGGGATTGTCCAGAATGGCCTGCAAACCTGTTTTCACGTTGGCAGGGATACCCTCGGCATTTTTATCAAATATAAAGGCCAGGTCATTCGTACCCACAAAGTCGGCATTGGTGTTTGCACCAGACAACAACGTATACCGGGTTCCGCCAATACCCGAATAACGAAGCCCTACCGTAATGCCCAGGAAGCTTGGCAGTGTTCCGTAGAAGACGACCTTATGGCGGAAATGATTATCCGAGTACGTCATTTTGCTTAAATCACGCGGGTCATCTTTTACCGGTAAGACCAGCGTAGCCGTGTTGGCCACATTTCCGTTATACGACGTATTGTCTTTCGTGTCATTCCAGGTGTAACTGAGGGAAATTTCTCCATCCTTTAAATATTGATAGGTCGCATCGGCAACGAAGGCAAACTGATTGACCTTGCCCTGACTGTTTAACTCCAGTACCCGCCCTAATTTCTGACTGATACGACCCAGCAGCCAGTCGCCGGCACCATTGGCAGGCATCTTGTCAAGGGGCACAAACACGCCCCGATTATCTTCGTTGGCTAAGCGGAAGAAAGGCTGCGCCACCATATTGCGGTCAACGTACATGTAGTTATGACGGCCCAGGGTCATAAACCCGGCAATCCCCACTTTCAGCTTATCGGTGAGGTAGCGGTTGTAGGACAGGTTGGCTTTGTACATCACCGGCACGCGGGCATCGGGACCGTTCGTATTGATCGTGGGCAGTTGAAAGTTCGCTAATGAAGGAATGCTGGCGTAATTCGTTCGATAGGCCGCGAAGTCAGCCGTTGGCAGATTTGGTGCCCGGACATCCACCGTAGCTAAGTGCTTGCCATCGAACGTCAGGTTATTAATGACGGCATAGTTATTAATATCCGATGCAAAAACGCCCGCCCCAAAGCGAATAAAATCCGTATGCTGTTCATTGACATCCCAGGTCAACTGCAACCGTGGCTGCACCACAAAGGATTTGAGCTTATTGTCGGTGCGAACGCCAACCTCGTCTAACACCAACTGGTTTAGTGGCGAGGACGGATAATGGGCATAATCGAGCCGCAAACCGGCGGTCATTTCTAAGCCGAGCGCCAGTTTGGTGCTCATCTGGCCATAAACACCGGCATTAACCGTATTGCCGATTACGCTCCAGTCGGGTAATAAGGGCACTTCCCGGTAATAGCGGTAGGGTTGCACCCGGTCAAATTTATCCAAAGCCGTCAGGCCAGCCGCTGCATCGACGGTATAATGGAAGCGACCGTTCACTTCGCTGCCATACGTTGAGTGTGCGCGGGTGTACATCAGGTCGAGACCGAACGTGTACTGAATCTTATCGGTATTATAGTACAGATTGTCAACCAACTGAAGCACATTATTATCAAAACCCTCCTGCGCGAAGCGATGCCCGCCCATCTGAATATTGGTGGAACGCGTACCGCCCGCGACGGTTGACGTGACGTTTTCAACAATTGACCGGGGAATGTTGGCTTCCGGCAACTGATCGCCAGGGCTGCTTTTCTGATAGGTGTATAAATGCTGAAGCTTTAATTCGTTCGTTATCCGGGGATTCAGCGATGTCCGCAGCGTGGCTAAAAAGCTGTTATCCCAGTTAAAATCATTCCCTGTTGATTCGTAAATGTTAATGGAGGTATTGTCCGTTAACCCAAGCTTGTTGATGTCGTTTGTGAAGTTGTTGCGTACCGTAAGCAGGTTTTTGTTGTTAATCTGCCAGTCGATCCGGGCAAAGGCGGCATTAGAACTCCGGGGTTTATCAAATGAACCATATTGGAGTGTGTTGGCAACCCCATATTTGCTGCGGGCTATATCGACAAATCGATCCAGCGTAGCTCGGGTCACGTTAAACCGGCTTTCATCAACGGGCGACTGCACGTCGGCAATAATCAACGGGCGCGAATCCTGCTGATGATCCCAGACGACGAAGAAGTGCAATTTGTTTTTGATGAGTGGCCCGCCTAATGAAAAGCCGTACTGATTCGTTGAAAAGTTAATGTTGCGGTCATTTCCCCGAATATCATACGGGCTTGATAGCCAGTTGGCCCGCGTGTAGGCAAAGGCGCTCCCGCTCAGTTTGTTGGTGCCTGCCTTCGTTACCGCGCTAACAGTTCCCCCGCCACTCCGTCCGTAAACAACATCATACTGGTTGGTAACGACCTTAAATTCCCGAACGGCTTCAATAGAAATTGAGTAAGGCGCCCCACTTCGGCTGGTGGTTGACCCCGCCGACGTTGGGTTTTTGGCTGTCATGCCGTCGATGGTGTAGTTGGTCGATGAGCCAAGCTGCCCTGAAATGTTCCCGCCCCGGCTCAGCGGTGAGAGGTCCAGTAATGACGTAAAATTGCGGCCATTGACCGGAAGCGACGCAATCGACTTCGCCGATACGGCCGTTGCGGCTCCCAGATTCTCGATTTTGTTTTTCAGGCCCGACGCCACAACCTGCACGACCTCAAGCGTTTGGCCATCCTCCTGCATCGCCATGTTTACCCGAACGGCATCGCCCTGATTCAGCGCATAGCCTGTTCTTTTTTGTTCGCCAAAGCCAACAAACGTAGCGCGGATGGTATACGGCCCGCCCAGCGGTAACTCTTTAAAGGAGTATTCGCCCTTTGCGTTGGTTACCGTTCCGGTCGTAAAACCGGTTGATTCGTTCCGAACCACAACGGTAGCGCCGGGGAGTGTGGATTTCTGATTTTCGGAAATGACCCCGGAAATGGAGGCCTGGGTGGTTTGTGCCCTTGTTTTGTCAATAGCAAAACAGGCAAACAGAACCAGTAAAAGGAGAGAAAGTAGTTGTTTTTTCATGCAGTTGGATGATAAGATTTCTCGCTGCAAAGAGACTGCAACTACATTAATAAGCTGTTATCTGAGTGTTACCAAATTATAACCTTTGTTGTGGGTAGTTGCGTTTTTATGTACTGCAATCAAGCAGAATTAAATGTACTCATCAAAGTTTGACCCCTGCGGGGTCAGATATTTATAGTAAACAGGGTCTTTCTATAAACATCTGACCCCGGCAGGGGTCAAATAACTTGATGTAAGCTTGTTTTTCCTGATTAATTACTGCTTCCTCTCGTTGCCTGGGGCATAAACCTGAGTCTGATTCGTAGATACGGTCCTGATTACGGTATAATGCAGCCGTTTTTTCTTTTACTAAAGTGATTGCTCCAGTGTCAATCTTTCCCAGTCAAGCACCCCTTACCAATAGCTACATGAAAACTCTCACCTTCGCGCTCGTCGCTTTTTGCAGTATAATCGCCACGAATAGTTTGGCCCAGACCAAAGACCAGACGGCTGTTAGCCAGGCGGTTGAGCAACTCAAAATGCTCATGATTGACCCCGACAAGGGCAAGTTGGAAGCGCTTGCCGCCGATGAACTCAGCTATGGGCATTCGGCCGGAAAGATTGAAGATAAAAAGGCGTTTGTCGATGCGTTTGTTAGTGGTTCATCCGACTTCAACGTCATAAACCTGACCGAGCAGACCATCACGATTGTGGACAACACTGCGCTGGTTCGGCATAAGCTCATGGCCGAAACGCAGGACAAAGGCAAAGAGCCGGGGCAAGTGAAATTATCGGTGTTGCTGGTCTGGGTGAAGCAAAAGGGCAACTGGAAACTGCTGGCCCGGCAGGCCGTGAAAATCTAAGCCAAAGCCTGTCCACATAAATAAGCCCACCAGAGTTCTGGTGGGCTTATCCGTTAATAAACCTATGATAAAAAAAACCTTTTGCACAAAGGAGATGAGTTTTTTCGGGTTAACTCTCCTGAACTCACCTGCCTGACTGGCAATAAAGAGGTTATCGTTTTTTCTTACCTGAGTAGTTTCTGGAAAACGCAGGCTTGCCGGTATTTTCTTTCGTTGGGCTGCCCAGCAGCCGCTCCACTAAATCCGGACGGTTGAGTTTGTTCAGCCGTTTCCGAATCCAGTCTTTGTATTCGGGCTTGTACCAGAAAAAATAGTTATTCTGGGCTTGCTTCTCATCCCGCGTCTTCGCCGTTTTGACCGGCTTCAGCGTGTAGGGATGAACACCGGAGTAGTAAATAACTTCGGCCACCGTCATGGGCGTAGGGGTAAAGTCCTGCACCTGTTCGAGCTGGAAGCCCAGGTCTTTGGTTTCGGCGGCTAAGTTGGCCATGTCCTGCTCCTCGCAGCCGGGATGCGACGAGATGAAGTACGGAATCAGCGGCTGTTTGAGACCATATTTCTCCTGAATCTGGTCGTATTTCTTCTTGAATAACTTAAAATACTTGAACGACGGCTTCCGCATAATCCGCAGCGTATCGTCGGACGTGTGTTCGGGAGCGACCTTCAACCGGCCCGACACGTGGCGCGTCACAAGCTGCTCCATGTATTCGTCGTGGTTGCCGTCAGCGTTGTTTTTGTTGAAATCATCGACCAGTAAATCGTACCGAACCCCTGAGCCAACAAACGCCTTTTTGATGGCCGGGTTGGCGTCGACCTTGCGGTACAACTCCGTCATGGGCTTGTGGGAGGTATCGAGGTTTGAGCAAATAACCGGGTGAATACAGCTTGGGCTTTGGCAACGGGCGCAAATCGACTCGTCTTTGCCCTTCATCTTGTACATATTTGCCGACGGCCCGCCCAAATCCGAAATGTACCCTTTGAACTCCGGGTGTTTCGTGATTTCATCTACTTCTTTCAGCACCGACTGTTCACTCCGCGACGCCACAAACTTGCCCTGATGCGCCGAAATGGTGCAGAAGCTACAGCCGCCAAAGCAGCCCCGGTGCATATTGACCGAGAACTTAATCATTTCGTAGGCCGGAATGGGTCCCCGCTTTTTGTATTTCGGGTGGGGCATGCGAGTGTATGGCAAATCGAACGACTTGTCGATTTCGGCCTCGTCCATGGTCTTGAACGGCGGGTTAATTACCAATAGCTGGTCGCCCACCTGTTGGGTAATCCGGTTAGCCTGCCACTTATTCGACTCAACTTCAACAATCTTGAAGTTGGCCGCGTATCTGATTTTATCGGCTAAGCATACCTCATGGCTCGCCAGTTCAACCGTACTCCAATTGTTATAGTCGCGCAGGGGCACGCTCGCGTCGTGCAGAAAAGCCACCTGATTGATGTTTTGCATCGACGAAAACGGCACGCCCTGCTGCACCAATTTCAGAATTTCGCGCAGGGGTTGCTCGCCCATGCCATACACCAGCATGTCGGCCCCGGCATCGACCAGAATGGAGGGCATCAATCTGTCCTGCCAATAGTCGTAATGCGTTACCCGGCGCAACGAAGCCTCGATGCCGCCGAGCAGTACCGGTACGTCGGGGTACAGTTCTTTCAGGATTTTGGTATAGACAATGCTGGCATAATCGGGGCGGAACCCTGCTTCGTCGCCGGGGGTGTAGGAGTCGTTGGAGCGTCGGCGTTTGTTGGCCGTATAGTGGTTAACCATCGAGTCCATGCAGCCCGCCGTGACCCCAAAGAAGTAGTTGGGTTTACCAAACTTCTTAAAATCCCGCAGGTCGTCCTGCCAGTTGGGCTGGGCAATAATGGCCACGCGCAACCCTTCGCTCTCCATGATGCGGCCAATCACAGCGGTGCCAAAGGCGGGGTGGTCAACGTAGGCATCTCCCGACACCAGCACAACATCAACGTCATCCCAGCCTCTTTTTTCGACTTCTTTCATCGTCAACGGCAACCAGTCGGTAAGAGGTCTTTCAATCATGAGCACGTTTAATTATGTACTTGAAAAACAGCGAATTTAGGAAATAATTCACTGAGCGATACCGAATTATTTGTCCTCCGCTTGTCGGCAACCGGGTCTGCCGCTGTTCGTTCACAATGAACTTGCCGACGAACAGCCCCCGCTTTTTGTCTGGTTATACCATTATAGCTTCCCAACGGCCTTCACGTACTGGTTCAGTGGACACAACCTGAGCTGCTGCAATCCCTCGATGACCGCAGCGGCATTGACCTTAGCACCAGCATAATTCGTATGTGTATGGTCGCCGGGGAAGAAGCCGGCTTTGAGGTTGGCCTCGTCGTAACTGGCTGAACCTCCCTAAACAGAGTGGAGCGCATGCATAAACGGAGAGGGTTATTTTTTCGTCGTCAGTTGCAGTGAACTGTCGTTGATTTCAAATTGGTGTTTCTTCAGCAGATTGATCACTTCGGCACCAGCCAGCAGGGCGGGTCCGTAGCCGTGAGCCGCATACGGATTAATGGGCCGGTGATAATAAAACGCCGGGTCGAAACCCATGCCCGTACCCACGCAAACGCCCTCGACCTGCCCCGTTGCATTCACGTTGGTGGCGACCGCATTCCAGCCAAGCAGCGTGGCCGGGGCGTAGGCCAATGGGTCGAGCCACCCCCGGTTGATGGCTCTGGCCAGCGAATAAACGTAAATCGCGGTGGCCGACGTTTCTAAGTACGAGTCGTGCCGGTCGAGCAATTGGTGCCAGAACCCCGACCCCGATTGTTGAGCGGCCAGCCCTTTGGCATGAGCTTTTAGCAAGTCCAGAATCGCCGGCCGCCCCGGATGGTCGTCCGGTAACACATCAAGTAATTCGACGGCCGTCAGGATGCCCCAGCCGTTCGCCCGCGCCCAGTGAAACTCCGGGTGAACGCTCATGCCTTCCACCCAGCCGTGCATGTAGAGTCCTTTTTGGGGATTGAACATGCGCTTCGAGAAGAGCGTAACTTGCTTTACCGCTTCGTCATAATAGGTCCGGTCGCCGGTGAGTTTGCCCATCTGCGCCAGCGCCGGTACGCTCATAAACAGGTCATCGAGCCAGAGCGTGTTGGGCTGCGGACGGTTGCGGGCCAGCGTGCCGTCGGCCAGCCGAAATTCTTTGGTTTGGATATAGCTGATGTAGCTGTCGATCATAGGGCGTAGATCGGCTTTGACGCCACCAGCCCGGCTGGCCTTAATCATGGCGGCACACATGGCCCCGGCATCGTCGAGGGCGTGGGGAGCCAGCACCGACCGCAGGGGCGTGTTGGCCTGTGGATTGGCCGTCACCTGGTTGCGAAAATACGGAACCAGACTGGCAATAAACTGAAGCCGTTTGTTGGTGTAATCGGCGTAGCGGGCATCGCCGGTGGCTTCGCTGGCCAGTAGCATCCCGGCATACGTTACGCCCCATTCGTAGCTAACGAGCCGAAAATTTCCTGGTTTGAAAATAGCATTTGGGTTGAATGCGCCAGTGGGCATCAGATCTCTTTTCGTCTCTTTGTCAATGAGTTGCGTAGGTGTGCTGGCCTCTAAGTAGGTATGGATTCGGCGCAGCACGCCTGCTACTTCCTCTACTTTGGGCTGGCCGTAAGGCACCGGGTAATCGGGCTGTAGTAAGTGCAGGGGTGTTGTCGAATCGTTTGCTTTAGGGGTAACGGGCTGTGCGTGGAGCGTCAGGTTAAAAACGAGACTTGCCAGCACCAAACTGATACGCAGGTAAGAAGTAAGCATGAAAAAGCAGGAATTTATCAAATATCACAAAACTCCGTCGGGAGAGCATCATGCACTCTCCTGCCTGCGAAAAAAATTTAGTGGTTCCCTCCCGTTGAGATAAGCCACATCACCCCGATTGCTGCCTGACCCGGTGTGTTTTTATACAGTGGCTTCCGGGTAGGTTTTCTTGTGAAAAGCAACCAGCAGCGCATATTGCTCAGGCGTTAAAATGGTTTTGTATTCATGGACTTTCTCCGTCTCGACGGCAACGGCCAGTACTCTTAATTTTTTCTGATTCATGCCGGACTTTTTCAGCTTTTTTACACCCTCATTGTAGTTCACCACAGCCTTTGTAATGATTTCTTTCGCCTTAGGTAGTTGCTGATCGGTTAATTTAAGCCGCTGCTTGTCGGCCTTCAGAACCGACTTTACGATCATGCCAATGGTAGTTCCATTGTTGAGGAATACAAACTTTTCATTTTCCACCGATTGGTTCTGGGGTTGGGATAAAGCAAGACCGGACGTTCCAAGCAGCAGAGCGAGGGCAATGAAACTGATTTTCATGGTGACTAACGGGTTTGTAGTTGTATCCTGGACGGCCACGTCCGGGCGTAAGTGGATTTCATTTCACCCGGACGTGGCCGTCCAGGATACGGATTTTACTCAATCTTACTATACACCTGCTCCCCGCCAATCCAGGTTTGTTTCACCTTAATCTGGCGTAATTGCGCGTTTGGCACCCGCATTAAGTCGCGGTCGAGCACCACAAAGTCGGCCTGTTTACCTGGCGCAATACTGCCGCGTAACTGCTCCTCGAAGTTCCCATAAGCGGCCCAGCGGGTCATGGCCAGCAAGGCTGATTTACGGTCAACGGCATTCTCCATCTGATAGCCACCCGCCGGAAAGTTTCTGGCATCCTGCCGCGCCACGGCTGAGTGGAAACCAAAGAGCGGATTAGCGGCCTCGACCGGAAAATCACTGCCGAAAGCAATCAGGCCGTTTTGCTTCATCAAATCCTTAAAGGCATAAGCACCCTTCACCCGAATTGGGCCGATCCGATCACCCGCCCAGTACATGTCTGAGGTGGCATGAGTGGGCTGCACCGACGGAATGATTGAATAGCGGTTAAACTTCCAGATATCGTCCGGCGACACAACCTGTGCGTGTTCAATGCGCCACCGGCGGTCGTTTTTGCCTTTCAGCAACTGGCCGTACAAATCGAGCATGAGGTGATTGGCCGAATCGCCGATGCAATGCGTATTGGCCTGAAAGTTAGAGGCATACAGTAACTTTGTTACCCGTTCCAGTTCAGTCGGGCTAAGCAGCAGAAAGCCGCCGGTTTCGGGTCGATCACTGTAGGGTTTTCGCAAACAGGCTCCGCGTGAGCCTAAGGCCCCATCGGCATACAGCTTAAAGGCTTTCACGGTGAGCCGGTCGGTCTGGAACGGGCCGCGTTTGAGGAAGTAATTCAGCGTGGGTTCGCCGAGGCTGACCATGGCGTAGTCGCGGATTTTTAACTTACCGGCTTTTTGCAGACTGTCGATGAGGTTAATTTCGGCAGGACTGATACCGGCATCCGACACGGTGGTGAGGCCCAGTGAGAGGCAGACTTTTTCGGCAGCCAGCAGCATCCGGGTTTTGTCGGTGTTGTCGGCTTGCGGAAGCAGGTGCTTAATGAGTTGCTGAGCGTTATCGACCAGTACGCCCGTTGGCTGACCATCTTTTAGCAGAACCTCGCCACCCGGCAGTTTCGATCCGGCGGTTATTTTAGCTAATCGAAGCACTTTTGAATTCACGAGCAGTGCATGACCATCCACACGTTTTAATGCAACCGGAATGTTGGGGAAGGCCGCATCTAATTTTTCTTTTGTTGGAAAGGCTTTGTCTGCCCAGTCGTTCTGGTCCCAGCCGCGTCCCAGAAGCCACAAGGCCGGTTTGCCGTCGCGGTCCGGGTGTTTTTGACGAAATGCTTTCAGCCGTTCGATCACGTCGTCAAACGACTCAGACCCGACCAGATCAGCCTGATCAAGCACCTGGCCCAGGCCCAGAAAATGGGCGTGTGGGTCATAAAAACCTGGATAAACGGCTTGCCCAGCCAAATCGAGGGTGCTGTCGGCATCGTATTGGCTGGCCAGTAGATTGGCCTGACCAACCGCCAGAAATTTACCTTCACTGATGACAAATGCGTCGGCCGTAGAAAAACTGGAATCGGCAGTATACACACGGGCATTGATGACGAATAAATCCGCTTTTTTCTTTGCAGTACAGCCTGATAAAAGCAGTATCAGAGTAGACAATAGCAGTAGTAAGCGTTTCATAAGGAGTGAACGAGGAAAGTCTGCAAGATAAGTGAAAGTTAACAGGCTGACGGGCCAATTGCAGATTCTATTACTTTTGTTTTACCTATTATTGATACTACTGACTCAATGAAACTCAACTGTTGGATCTTTTTTGCCTGCCTGCCTTTTTCGGCCATTGCACAACACACGCCCAATGCCATTCAACGCGCTCAGCAGCGCACATTTACCGTTGCCACGCTTCCGCAAGCGGGTGAGTTGCTGACGCTTCAACAGGCTGTTTCACAATCTATCGAGAAGAACTATCAGGTTCAGATTAACAAGTCGCAGGAAGAAATTGCCCGCAATAACTACACAAAAGGTAATGCCGGGTATTTGCCTGTGCTAACGGGCAATGCCGTTTCCAATGGGGGGCTGCAAAATTTCCGGCAAACGTTTATCGACAACATTCGGCCTGCACAGGAAGCGCGCGGCATCTTCAACCGCACATCGACTGTTGGCGTTAACCTGAATTACACCGTTTTCAATGGCTACGCCCGTCGGTCTTTATACGCTCAGTTGCAGCAATTGCTGCTGATAAGCACGGTAAACACCCGCGCTAATATCGAAGCCACCATGGCGAGCGTGGCGACCAGTTATTATGACGTGGTTCGGCAATTGCAACGGCTGATTGCCTTTAGCCAGGCGCTCGACATTTCGCGCGAACGGCTCGAACTGGCCCGCACGAACTACGAGGTTGGCGCCCGCTCGAAGGTGGACTTTTTGAGCGCGCAGGTCGATTACAACACCGACAGTGCGGCCCTTCTGTCGCAGCGACTGTCCTTGCAAAACGCTAAAATTTTTCTGAATACGCTGCTGATTCGTGACCCGTTGACGGAGTTTGCCGTTCGCGATACGATTATTGCCCGGCCAACACTGCAACTGGCTTCCTTGCAGCAATCGTTAACGACTAATAACCCCCAACTGGCTGCGGCTGTACTGAACCGCACTGTGGCTGATCTGAATATACAGTTGACCAATGCGCTGCAATATCCCTTAATTACGGCCCAGACAGGATATAATTTTCAGTTCGTCAACAATCAGGGCGGCTTTGGGGTGGCAACAGGCCGAACCAGTGCGCTCACCTATAATGTAACAGCATCTATTCCGATCTTCAACGGGTATAACCTGAAACGACAGATTCAGAACGCCCGCGTGAATACAATTGTCGCCCAGAATCAGGAAAACGACCAGCGGCTGCAACTCCAGTCGGCGATGGCGCAAACCTATCAGACGTATTCCAATAGCCTGAGTCTGTTGAATCTGGAGGTGCAGAACAACCTGCTGGCGAATCAGAACGTGGATATCGCCTACGACCGGTATCGAATTGGCAACTCCACCTTCGTTGAATTTCGCGATGTACAACGCAACGCCATCAATGCTCAGACACGCCTTATCGAAGCCGAATACACTGCTAAAGCCGCCGAAATCGAGTTGTTGCGTCTGAGCAGCACCATCACCCAGGACCTTGGGCAGTAGGTGGTTATCAGGGATTGATGAAACAGTTCTTAATTCACGAGGTTACTGCTTATAGCTCACTAACGGATAGTTATTTACTGACATGCCCTGGACAAAAAAACAGTATCCCGACTCGCTGAAAAACTTTATGGCTCCGGTTCGGAACAAAGCCATCGACATCGCCAATGCGTTGCTCAACAACGGGAACGACGAGCAGAAAGCCATCACCATTGCAACGGCTAAAGCTGAGGAGTGGGCCTTGAAACGAAGCATTAAAGTACGAAAAGATAACTCACCTGAGAATAAAAAATAGTGAAGCTGGTGGAGTGGGTGGAATGGGTCGATTAAGTTCTACTCGCTTCATTTAACACACTCACCTCACTAACGCACCCGATTCTATTTACGTCACCATGCCCGACCCTGTTCAGCCCTTCGACTGGGAACGAATAGTTATCGACCAGTTCCCATGGACGTACCTCGCTGAGGTAGCCTTCCGAACGGCGTTTATGTTTCTGGTTCTGCTTGCGGCCTTAACCGTATCGGGAAAGCGCGAAGTACGGCAACTGTCTGTCTATGAGTTGGTTTTGCTCATCGGGCTGGGTTCGGCTGCGGGCGATCCTATGTTTTATCACGATGTGCCGCTGGCATCGGCGGTGGTTGTGTTTGGGGTAATGATGGGGTGCTATAAACTGATCACCTACATCAGTGATCGGAACAAACCCATTCGGCAGGCACTCGAAGGCGTTCCGGTTTATGTAATTGAAAACGGCTGTATTCTAACCCAGAATTTCGACCGGGAGGATTTGGGGCTGGAAGAATTATTTGCGGCTTTACGGGTAGAAGGCGTGGAGCAACTGGGGCAGGTGCGGGTGGCCATTCTGGAGCCGAGCGGGCAACTCAGCGTGTTTCAGCGCAACCCGGCCGATGTTCGACCGGGGTTGCCCATTCTGCCCAACGAACTCAAACAGCATACAGAACACATCGGGCAGCCCGGCGATTATGCCTGCTGCACGTGTGGTAGCGTGAAAACCGTTGAGGCTCCGGCCGAACTTATCAGTTGCCATCAGTGTGCAAAAACAAGCTGGGTGAAAGCGGTTAAGTAGCCGATTTAAGCTGATCCTGCAGGAATTTCAACAGCAGCTTCTCAAGGCCATCCAGACCGTGTGGGCTGGTTTGCCGGAACCGCGCTTTCTGTTTGAAATACGGATTTAAATCCTGACATTCATAGGCTTCCAGAATTTGCGGATGAACATAATGTTTTCGGCAAACAGTGCGGGTGTTGCCTAACTGATGCGATACTTCGTCCAGCACAGTGTTTACGTTCTTTTTCAATTCTTTTTCGGTCTCACATGGCTCCAGTTCGGCCAGCAGCCGCAGAGCGTTTACGGTTCCGGCCCAGGTGCGGAAGTCCTTCGCCGAGAAATCGTCGCCCATTGTTTCGCGCATATAGTCGTTCACCATGCCCGAGTCGATGGCGTGCCGGTCGCCGTTCTGGTCGAAATACTGAAATAACTCTTTGCCGGGAATGTCGCGGCAGGCTTTTACCAATCGGGAAAGCCGCCGGTCATGAAGAGTGATGTCGTGGTAAATTCCTTTTTTTCCTTTAAAGCTGAATCGCACCTCGCTGCCTTCGGTTTTCACATGCCGGTCTTTGAGGGTTGTGAGGCCATAGGAACCGTATTCTTTCTCATAAGCCGCGTTTCCCACCCGGATCAACGTTTGTTCCATCACGCTCAGGGCAATTGCAATGACTTTCTCACGCGATAGCGTAGTGACTCTTAAATCGTTCGCCAGCCGTTGCCGAAGCAACGGAAGGGCCTCACCGAAGGCGACCATCCGAAAAAATTTGGTTTCGCTCCGAATCGCGTTCCATTTTGCATGATAGCGGTATTGCTTGCGTTGTTTGGTATCGACGCCCGTCGCCTGAAGGTGACTATTGACTTTAGGGCTGATCCATACGTTTTCCCAGGCCGGGGGCAGTGCCATACTCCGAATCCGGGTCAGCGTTTCGCTGTCAGCAATCGTATTTCCCTTCGGGTCGAGATACGTAAACTGGTCGCCCTGCTGCTGGCGACGAATGCCGGGCATGGTGTCCTGCATGTAAACAAGCCGGGCAACTCTGGCCGTTTCGACCGGATCGTGGGCCAATTCCAGTAAATTCATGTTTGTTGAGTGTTGCAAATCTGGTGATGTAAGGTATTGGATAGGGCTTAACGAGTTGAGCGGGCAAATGGTTGGGCGTGATTTAGGTTGCGCCGGGTTAGAACCAGGTGTAACCCGGAAATTTTTTACTAATCTTTTACCGGATACCCGCGCGTTGTTCGGCCGCTTTTCCGAAAAACCACAGGGCCAGCGTGGTAGCGTAATGAAAGAAATCGGTCGGATGAATCAGGCTGTTAAACGATTCGGCTTTGGTTGCCAGTCCCATCATCATAGCCGCCAACACCACCCAAAGTCCGCGCTTGTTGCGTTGAAGCAAAGCGAAGACCGCCAGCAACATCAGCACCAGAATACCCAGTGAAGGCACTATTGGGGTGAATACCCGCGCATAGGGCAGGAGCAGGCTGATAAACAGGAACAAGCCAAAAAGCAGTGTGGAAATAAATGCCATCAGCGAAAGCGTCTGTTGATTGAGCAGGGCATACACCGCTGTCACTACACACACAACCCCTAAACTATCAGATAGTAAGATTATAGAGCGGTGCAGCGGGGTGAGCGATTCATTCCCGGCAAAATTCAGAACACCAAACAGGGCAGCCAGGGAGGTAGTCAGCAAAAAGAATCCCCACAGCAGCCGGTTGAAGAGGGAAATGCGTCCGAAAAAGTGCCAGAACACTCCGACGCCCATCCCGGCCAGAATAGAGCCAGAAAGGATGTGCGAAAAAATCATCACGTAATTTACGAAGTTTCGGCTACTTTTGCCCAACTTTTTAAAAGATGTTAGACCATTGGACAAAAGAAGAAAGATGGAGTCTGTTCAGAAATGTCCTTCTTCTTTTGGCTGCTACTCTTTCCTCTTGAAAACCGTATCGCCAACGATTTCTAAAGCCTGTCATGTCTGTTTTAGTCAACAAAGAATCTAAGGTTATCGTCCAGGGTTTCACTGGCTCGGAGGGCAGTTTTCATGCCCAGCAAATGATCGAATACGGCACCAATGTCGTGGGGGGCGTAACGCCTGGAAAAGGGGGACAAACCCACCTCGACCGGCCTGTGTTCAACACCGTTGAGCAGGCTGTTGAGCAGGCTGGCGCCAATGTGTCCATCATCTTTGTACCGCCCGCTTTTGCCGCCGATGCCATTATGGAAGCTGCCGAAGCCGGCATTAAGGTCATCATTTGCATCACCGAAGGTATCCCGACGGAAGACATGGTTGCGGTGAAAAACTATTTAGCCGACAAAGATGTGCGGCTAATTGGCCCAAACTGCCCTGGGGTAATGACAGCGGGCGAATGTAAAGTGGGTATTATGCCTGACTTTATCTTTATGAAAGGCAACATTGGTATCGTCTCCAAATCGGGTACGTTGACCTATGAAGCTGTCGATCAGCTTACCAAAGCGGGCCTCGGCCAGTCGACGGCCATTGGTATTGGCGGAGACCCAATCATCGGGACAACCACTAAGCAGGCAGTCGAACTGCTTATGAATGATCCGGATACGGAGGCTATCGTCATGATTGGCGAAATCGGTGGAGGTATGGAAGCCGAAGCCGCCCGCTGGATCAAAGCCGACGGTAACCGCAAACCCGTTGTTGGCTTCATTGCCGGCCAAACCGCCCCTAAAGGCAGAAGAATGGGCCACGCGGGTGCCATCGTGGGTGGGGCCGACGACACCGCAGCCGCCAAAATGGCCATCATGCGTGAGTGTGGCATTCACGTTGTTGAATCGCCTGCCCTCATCGGCGACACAATGCTGAAAGCGTTAGGAAAATAAATTTTGAATGAGCGAATGAGTGAATTAGTGAATAAACGAATGAGTCTCGGTAGGTGCATAAAGTTGTATAATGTGCCTTACTATTCACTCATTCGCTCATTCGCTCATTCACTCATTTTTTTATTCAGCACACTTGCCCTCGCCCAGACCCCTGCCACAACGGGCATCGGGCCGGAAGGCCGTTATTACCCCGTTCATGACTTTCGGGATGACTTTCAGGTGTATGACGAGGGGGCTAAAGCCTACATTCCTTACATTATTGAGCAGCATGCCGACCAAACGTCTCTTAGTGCGTATGTCGACCTCGAAAGCAACCGGCACTATAAGTTACTGGTGTCCACCCGGCAGGACGGCTATCTGTTCATTAATGCGGCTCTAAAACGTAAACTCCGCGCCAACCGCTGGCAGGTATTGAGCATTGACAGCTTGTACCGGGTTTATCGACAACCCGAACTATTTCTGACCCTCTACGGCGCTCCGGGCCTCGACGATAAGCAGGTCTTTATTGGTTATCCCAAATCAGCAACGCAGAAACTCGTTATCCTGCGCGACGATAACCTGAGTGTTCGGCCCCGCCCCCAACTGCCTTATACGAATTTTCTGGGGCTGGGACTCTTGTTTCTGCTGGCAACTCATGCCTTCCTGTTTACGTTTTATCGCCGGGCCTTTCAGCGTTTCTACAGCCTGCGCGATTTAGTGTCTCTGCGGGCTGAAGAGGATTCTTTCCTTATTAATCGGCCGCTGAGCAGCGTGACTCTGCTGTTTATTCTCAACCTGAGTTTCGTAATTGCTTACCTTATCGTGTTTGTGCAAAGCCGTAATCTTGAGGTATTTGCATCGCGAACGCTGTTGCTCAGTGAACAGCGGTTTGGGTGGGTAGCCAGTGAATTTTTAGCCGTAAGCGGGGTAGCGTTTCTAAGCCTGGTTGGCAAGTACGTAGCGCTGGAGGTAATGGGTGGTCTGTATAAATTGCAGAGTATTGTTAATGTTCATTTTTTCAAAATACTTCAATCATCCCTGTTATTCTTTACGGTTCTGACGCTGTTTCTGGCGGGCATTGCCTACAACGCACCCACCGTAGCCTGGTCGCCAAACACGCTGATACTGCCCCTAATCGTGTTTTATGTGGCCCGATTAACCCTGCTGTACTTCGTAATCAGAAGCATGGAATCTATCAAGAATCTCTATTTATTTTCCTACCTTTGTATCGTTGAATTGATTCCGCTCATCATCGGTTTGCGTTTCGCTCTTTGATGAATGGATTTCCAATCAGTAGTATACAGCAAGTAGTCTGTAAGCGGGCATAATAGGCCTGATACTGCCGACTTCATACTAGTACTAGTAAGGGCCAACTGAGTATTGTACCGAGTAGAGATTCAATGAACGAGACCAGCATGCACCCCACTGAAGATCGGCTTACGAAAGTAAACCGGCTGTTAGTAACTCAATCCAGACCCGCCGACGAAAAATCTCCTTACTTCGATTTGGTTAGCAAATACAATCTTCAGATAGACTTTCGACCCTTCATTACGATTCAGGGAGAGTCTTTCAAAGATTTTCGGCGTCAGAAAATCAATATTCTGGCCCATACGGCTATAATTTTTACCAGTCGAAACGCAATCGATCACTTTTTTCGGATATGTCAGGAAGGCCGCGTCGAAGTGCCTGCCGACATGAAGTATTTTTGCATTTCGGAGCAAACCGCCAATTATCTACAGAAGTACATTGTTATTCGAAAGCGTAAAATCTTCAACGGTACCAAAACCGCCACCGAGCTTTTCGACCTGATTAAGAAGCACAAGAACGAAAAATTTCTGTTCCCCTGCTCCAACATCCGGCGAAACGATATCCCTGAATTTATGGATACCAGTAGTCTGCATTTTACGGAGGCCGTCATGTATGACACGGTACCCACAGATTTGTCGGACCTGCCCATCGAGACATACGATATCATTGCCTTTTTCAGCCCATCGGGGGTAAGCTCGCTGCTCAGTAATTTCCCCGACTTCCGGCAGAATGGTACGCGACTGGCTGCGTTTGGTCCGACAACGGCCAAAGCCATCCGGGATGCCGGTCTGACACTCGATATTGAGGCCCCGCTTCCCAACGCCCCGTCGATGACCGGTGCACTGGATTTATACATCAAAAAGGCCAACAATCCATAAACGAAAACCGTTACCTAAACACCAAATGCCGGAACCGGGTCTTTACCCTTACTTCCGGCATTTGGGCTTTTAATTGGTGCCAATAATTTGGCTTTACAGGCGTTTAGTTGTAAACTGTGCTGTTGTTTACTGAACCATTACCTGTATTGAGTAGCAGCAGTATCGAATTTCTGTTTGGTCGTATGATTCGCACATTCTACGCTTATGCTTTCTTGCTGCTTGTGGTTGGAGGCCCGACTGCTTTGGCGCAGCAAGACCCACAATTTAGCCTGTATATGTATACTCCCTTCTACTACAATCCGGCGGCTGCCGGGTCGGAGGGAGTATCACGCCTGCAGATTACCCACCGGACGCAGTACCTGGGCTACCAGACCATTGGCAACGGTGATGGCAGTGCTGCCCAGGGAACCCAGCTCATCTCGTTTAACATGCCGCTGGCTAAAATCAAAAGCGGGATAGGCATTTATGCCCTGAACGACAAATACGGCCCATCCATCAATCAGGCAGTGCAGTTGGCCTATGCCTATCGGCTAACCCTAAAGAACGGAACACTGTCTTTAGGCGTACAGGCGGGTCTGTTTAGCCGGGGGTATGATTATGACCAGTTTCGCCCCGAAGTGCCTGACCCTTTATTGACGCCAACCGGGCGCATCAGTCAGGTAAAACCTGATATAGGGGTTGGCGTTTATTACAACACAACAGATTACTGGGTGGGTTTGAGCATGAATCACTTAAACAAGGCCAAATACAGTTACGTTCCTGATCGCTCCACCGAACAGGCCAACAGCAAAATGTATTTAACCGCAGGTTATCGACTCGGTATCGGTTATAATATTGATGTGCAGCCATCGCTATTAGTGCAGTATAGTACTGTGGAGGGAATCAAAGGATCGGATATTGCTGCAAACGTGCTGGCTACCTACGATAATCGGATTTGGGCCGGACTGGGCTACCGCACCAAAGAAGCTGTTATGATTACGGCAGGGATTAACCTTATGCGTAATAATGCGTTACGTGTCGGCTACGGATTGGATATTACTACATCAGGGGTTAGCGGTAAAAGTCCAACCTCGCATGAAATTTTAGTCGGGTATGCCTTGCCCGCACCCGACGCCCGCAAGAAGCCAATTATTCGAACTCCACGATTTCGGTATTAATACAGGATAAAGTTGAATAGTTCGCTGATATGTTCGGGGGCCTGTGCTTTTTTGGCAGTATTCTTGTTGAGCAATTTGCAGTTGGTCGTATATTTAGTGAAAACAGGTCTATCTGATCGATATGGGTCAAATTGAACGCTTAAAAATAATCGGTAGCTGGCTACCCCAAGAAAATAAATTTGAACCTGAGGTAACACATACAATAACTAAATAGATTTTCGTTTTTAGTCTGGTCTTGCACACGAAGAAAAGAGAAAAGTTTTACAATGATGAAGTCTAACTGGTTAACAGTCAACGCAACCCGGATGGTGATGGTCGCAGCAGTGGTACTGCTAACGCAAGGTTGCGGATTCGTGAAATCTAAATTCGGTAAAAGTGGCAAAGGGGGCGAAGTAGGCATTACGAACGGGGAAATTACTGCCACCGGACGTAAAGGCTGGAAACAACCCACGCCCTTCGGAATGGTGCTGGTGCCATCCGGGTCATTTATTATGGGTCAGGCCGACGAGGATGTGGCGGCCACTCAGATTAATATGAACCGGCAGGTAACCATCAGTTCATTCTACATGGATGATGCCGAAATCTCGAACCACGAGTACCGGCAGTATGTTAACGCCCTGTTGGCCGACTCGGTATCTACGCTGGGCGAAGAAGAAATTATGTCAAAGTTTTATCCGGACACGGCTGTCTGGAAAAACGATTTTACCTATCACAACGGCGACCCCATGCTGGAGCACTATTACGGGCACCCTGCCTTTGATACTTACCCGGTTGTGGGCGTAAGCTGGATCGCTGCCAAGCACTTCTGTAAATGGCGTACCAACACGCTGGATGATTTCCGCAACAAAGAGGGAAACTATCGCTCATTTGGCTTCCGCCTGCCATCAGAGGCCGAGTGGGAATGGGCAGCCCGTGGCGGTAAGGCTGGTGCCAAATACCCCTGGGGTAATCCGTATGTTGCTAATGGTAAAGGTTGCTACTTAGCCAACTTTAAGCCACAGCGGGGCAACTTCGACGCGGATGGCTACCCATACACAGCTCCGGCAACTGCTTATAGCCCAAACGAATATGGCCTCTATAACATGGCGGGCAACGTGGCCGAATGGTGCCGGGATGCCTACGCTGATAACACCAATGCCATTGTTTGGGACATGAATCCCGACAATCAGAATGCCGATGAACCCCGGAAAGTAGTGCGGGGCGGCTCGTGGAAAGACATTGCATACTACCTCGAAACCGGTACTCGTTATTACGAATATGAAACAGAGAAACGTTCATACATCGGCTTCCGCTGCGTAATGGACAATCTCGAAGGCCGGACCGCATCGGGGCGTAGTGGCCGGGTGGGTGGTAGCAGCAAGAGCAAAAGCAGCAAAAAAGCGTCGGCTAAAAAAGTATAACAACCGTTAATTACCTATTCCAATCAACAATCGCTTATCATGGCAACAGCAAAGTCCACAAATTTCTTTTGGGATCGTTTAGTACCAACCATTTATAGTGCCGGTGCCGCCGTCGTTATCTTCGGAGCCTGGGCCAAAATTACTCACAATGAACAATTCGGCTGGATGCTTACCCTCGGTTTGCTCACCGAAGTAGTCATCTTCGCTTTGTATGCTGTGCAAAGTTTTACCCTGCCGGTTCCCGGTGGGACGGATTATGAGTGGGAGCGCGTTTATCCAGAACTGGCCGCTGATTTCAAAGGTGAGGCCCGCAAACCGGCTCCACAGGCCAATGGCCTGACCGGAAATATGGATCAGATGCTGGCACAGGCCAAAGTAACGCCCGATGTATTTGAGCGTTTAGGTTCAGGCTTTCGTAATTTGAACGATACTGTATCCAAACTGACCGACTTAACCGATGCTACCGTTGCTACCAACGATTATGCCCGTAATGTAAAGTCGGCGTCGAGTTCGATTGGCGAGATGAATAAGTCGTATGGCACGGCCATATCAGCGATGAATTCTATGGCTGACGCCACGACCGAGGCTAAAGATTACCGCGATCAATTTCAAAAGGTGACCAAGAACATGGGTGCCCTCAATGCGGTATACGAACTGGAATTGCAGGATACCAACAAGCACCTGAAAGCCATGAACGCCTTTTATGGCAGCCTTACCTCGGCTATGGAAAACATGGCCGATGCCAGCCGGGATACGCAGCAATTCAAAAGCGAAATGGCCAAACTGACAGGCAACCTGGCTTCGCTTAATACGGTCTATGGCAGCATGTTAACCGCTATGCGCGGCAATTAATTAAGTTATAAAGTTATAAAGTTATAGCATTATACCGTTAGGATATATTGGTTATAATTCTATAACTCTACAACTGCACAACACTATAACTTTACAACTTACCATAATTTCATGGCAGGCACAAAAGAGACACCCCGTCAGAAGATGATCGGGATGATGTATCTGGTATTGACCGCATTGCTGGCACTTCAGGTTACTTCGGCCATTCTGGAGAAATTTGTCTTGTTAAACAATAGTCTGGAACAATCGACCGGAGCAGCTAATAAAGTTAACCAATCTACTGTCGATAATATTCGGGCAACAGTCGAAAAATCCGGGAATCGGGCAAACGACCTCGTCATTGTTCGTCAGGCCGACGAATTACGCAAGAACACAGCCACTGTCGTTGCTGACATTGATGCCCTTAAGCAGCGAATTATTACCGAAGGGGGTGGTGGTCTTGACGAAGCAGGGCAAATCAAAAACCTTAGCGAAGAAGAAAAAGTAGCGCAGATTATGGTTGGCGGCAACCACAACGGGGAAGCCTACACCCTCAAGAAAAAATTGGACGATTATATTGCCGGTTTATCGAAATATACGCCGACTAAATACACTTCGCTGGCAAATGACGGTAAAGATGATCCAATTACGAGTCGCTCACCCGACCAGCGAAGAAAGGATTTCGGTGAATTGAACTTTGCCCAAACGCCGGTTCCGGCTGCATTAGCGGTGTTAAGCCAGCGGCAGACCGATGTTCGCCGGATTGAAGGTGAAGTGCTTGATGTGCTGGCCAGCAAAGTGGGTGCTCAGGATGTTAAGTTCGATAAGATTCTGGCCATGCTGAGCATGGAATCAAAGGTGGTGGTCGCTGGCACGAAGTTTAAAGGCCAGATGTTTCTGGCAGCGTCGTCGTCGGGAATTCAGCCACGCATGAGCCTTAATGGTGGTCCGGTGCGAATTCAGGACGGTCAGGGACTTATTGAATTCACGGCACAGGGCGGTGCTTATGATAAAAACGGTCTGGCCCGTCGGACGCTGAATGGGTCGATTTCGTACATGCAGCCAAATGGTGAAAACAAAACGGTTTCCTTCAATCAGGAATATTTTGTCGCTAAGCCAACCTACCAAATCGAGACAGGAACGTTGCCGCCTTTGTATCTGGGCTGTGCAAACAAACTGAGTATTCAGAGTCCTCAGTTAGGTGCTTTGTGGAGCCCAAACATTACGGGCAACGGCGCTGCGGTTATCCAGTCTGGTGAGAAAGGTAAAGTAACGGTTGTCCCCAACTCAGCCGCTATATCGCTCAATATCAGTAATGCTGGTAGTTTGCTGGGTGTAGAAAAGTTTCGCGTTAACAAAGTGCCGCGTCCGACATTACAAATTTCGGTTGGTGGCGTACTCGCTAATGATCCTCGCGGTGTACCCGTATCATCGGCGCGTAGTGTGAAAATTCAGGCCGTTTCTGATCCGAGTTTTGCGGCTTTTTCGCCGGATGATGCTAAGTTTCGTACCACAGGAGCAACTATTTCGCTGGTACGTGGCGTAAAAAGGGTAACCTCTGTTAATGTGGGCCCTGGTGGGGGTTCTATTGCCGGGTTAGCAGCCGAAGCGCAGTCTGGCGACCGGTTAGTTATTCAGGTTGAGGGTGTACAGCGCCAGAATTTCCGGGGAGAAATTAGTGACATACCAATGGGTAGCCCCCTACAGCAGATTTCGCTTTATTGATGTACTAAAGCGGTTTGCTGACCGTTAACATACTGACTTGACAACAAATAGGAGCCATGACACAAATTAAAACGATACGATATGCAGGTGTGCTGGCGGTAGCTGTGCTGGCTCTGGCAGGAGGAAAAGCATTGGCTCAGGAGAAAGAGACCAATAGCACGAACTCGATGTCGGTTCGGGGAATCAATGAGAACGACATTATGATGAAGAAGACCCTTTGGCGTCGGATCGACCTGAAGGAGAAACAAAATCAGTCGATGTTCTCGAAGAATAATGAGATTTCGAAGTACCTGATCGATGCCGTGAAAGCCGGTCTGATTGATGCCTACACGAATGATTCATGTACGACAAAAATAACCCCGGAGAAGTTTCATGAGAACATGCTGATTCCTAACACAGGTGGAGGTTTGTCGGAGGAGGAAAAGGCTGCCGGTTTTACTGAGGATGGTAAAAACGGAACCAAGGATGATGGCTGGGGAACGCCTAAAAAGGACGATAAGAAAGCCGCAAAACCGGCTGATGACGGCTGGGGAACACCCAAAAAATCCGTCGCTGCCACTGAGCCGGCTGATGATGGCTGGGGAACGCCCAAAAAGAAAGCTACCGCTAAGAACACAAAGGCTAAAAAAGGTAAAGTTGTAGCTCAACCACTCGTAGAAGAGAAAAAAGATACCGTCGCCGTTGCTAAAGCGGCTGTATTCTCAGGAGATGAGTATTTTCCAAAAGAACTGAACATTCTGGAAGTAAAAGAGGATTGGATTTTTGACCGGAAGCGTTCGCGGTTGTACTACGATATGCAAACGGTTACGCTGTTGCTCCCGGCTGACAAAAATCAGGCTGGTTACGAAAAACCAATTGCCTCATTCAAGTACAAAGACTTAGATAAACTGTTCCGTAGCGACCCTAAAAAGTTTATCTGGTACAATCCTCAAAACCAGGCCCAGCATAAAAATTTAGCCGATGCCTTCGACCTGCGCCTGTTCTATGGCCGCATCACGAAAGTAGCCAACCCCGGCGATACGGATCTGGTTGGTATGTATGGAGACCGGGAAGGGCTGTTGAAGTCCTATCAAACCGAATATGAGTTGATGGAAACCGAGCATGGCCTCTGGGAGTACTAATTTTTAGACTGGTAACAAAAAAGGAGCTGCGAGGCTCCTTTTTTGTTTTGCGTTCAGGCTGGCTTTCTCAGGTACAAACGGCTGGAAAGCCGTATACTTTTTACTGTTCAATTGCCTCGAAATACTGTTTTAGTTTAGTCGCCCGGTCTTTGCCAACCACCTCCGCAATGTCATCGAAATTTGCTTCCCGAATTTTGGTTACTCCCTTAAAATGCTTCAATAATTTAGAGGCTGTTTTTTTGCCAATACCTTCTACATTCTCCAACTCGCTGATAAGGCTGTTTCGGCTTCGTTTATCGCGGTGGTAGGTGATAGCAAATCGGTGAGCTTCGTCGCGGATGCGCTGAATGAGTTTAAGCGACTCCGATTTTTTGTCGATATACAGCGGCAGGTTGTCTTCGGGGAAATAAATCTCTTCCAATCGTTTGGCAATGCCAATAATGGGAACCGTTCCGTACAGGTCGAGGGCTTTCAGGGCGTCGCAGGCCGCGCTAAGCTGGCCTTTGCCGCCGTCAATCACAATCAGGTCGGGCATGTCGGTTCCTTCGGTTAGCACGCGGGAGTATCGGCGCGTGACCACCTCATACATACTGGCGAAATCATTCGGTCCGATAACGGTTTTGATCGAAAAATGCCGGTACTCTTTGTTGGCTGGTTTGCCGCCAATGAAACAGACCATCGCCGAGACGGGATTTGTACCCTGAATGTTCGAGTTGTCGAAACATTCAATCCGATTGGGTATGGCTTTGAGTTGTAAATCCTGCTTAAGCCGGATCAGTACTCGATCTTTTTTGCTGGCATTGGCCGTCGCTTCGGCGGCTGCCCGTTCCTGCCGTTCGCGCCGGAAATACAGCACATTCTTCAGCGACATGTCGAGTAGTTTCTTTTTGTCGCCAATTTGCGGTACGGTCACCTCAGCTTTCAGATCGACGTCGAGTGGTATGTTCGAAATGATTTCCTTTGCCTGACTGCCGTATTGTTCCCGAAACTCAACAATAATCATCGTGAGCAGGTCGGGATCAGTTTCATCAAGTTTTTTCCTGATTTCGACCGTATGCGTCTGGACAATGGTCCCGTTCACGACCTTCATAAAATTAATGTAAGCGGCTGTTTCATCGGAGGCAATGGAGAAAACATCGGCATCGGAAATTTTCGGGTTAACCACCGTTGATTTGCTCTGAAATCGCTGCAACACATCCATTTTATCCTTGTACTTCTGAGCCTGCTCAAAAGCCAGTTCATTGGCGGCTTCGACCATCCGGGTCTTAAAATAATCCTGCGCTGGTTTGAGGTTGCCTTTCAAAATGTGATGAATCTGCTCAATATCAGAATTGTAGTCGGTTTCAGCCTGCTTGCCCTCGCAGGGACCTTTGCAGTTACCGATGTGGTATTCCAGACAGACTTTGTATTTAGCAGCGGCAATATTTTCGGGGGCAAGGTTATAATTGCAGGTACGAATCGTGTACAATTGACTGAACATATCCAGCACGGTGTACATCGGCTTCAGGTTGGCGAACGGCCCATAAAATGTGCCTGCTTTTCGATCAATGCGCCGGGTTGTAATAACGCGCGGAAAATGCTCATTCGTAACGCAGACGAACGGATACGTTTTGTCATCCCGCAGCAGGATGTTAAACTTAGGCTGGTAGCGTTTAATAAGCTGATTTTCAAGCAGCAACGCATCAAATTCGGTATGAACGATCATGAACTCAATCTTCCGAATCTGACTAACCAACCGCAGCGTTTTGCGATCATGGCCTTTTGAATTGGTAAAATAGCTGCTAACCCGGTTTTTCAGGTCTTTTGCTTTCCCAACGTAAATCACCTCGCCCGACAGGTCAAAATACCGATAAACGCCCGGCTCATGAGGTACTTTAGTCAATTCTTTTTTATAGTCGAATTCAGCCATAAATGCCCATTTAGAGGGTTGGGCTTAGTATTAACAAGTGATAGCCGCGAAAGGTTGCTACTGCTTTCTCAACGAAAAAGGCCAGTAGCAAGCTGGCCTAAGTTCTTATTGCAAAATCTCCTCTTCATCTTCCGGCACAACCTTTGGCGGTATGTACCGTTGCGATGAGTCGATATGGTAGCCGCCACAATCAATCTTGAACTTGTTGGGTTTGCGGAAGGGTTCCGGACGATAGTTTGTCAGGGTCGGGTCCTTATAAACTTTCTGCATGTACATGGCCCAGGCGGGCATCGCCATTCGGCCACCCTGGCCTAATTCGATGGTTCTGAAGTGAATCGACCGGTCGTCGCCACCAACCCACAAGCCCGAAACGAGGTGCTGGGTTAAGCCCATAAACCACGCATCCGAATAATTTGAGGTAGTTCCCGTTTTAGCCGCAATCTCGTTGCCGCCTTCCAGCAATTTATACTGGGTCCGTAAACGCTGGGCTGTTCCGTTGGGTTCTTCAACAGCGCCCCGCATCAGATGCAGCATTTCATAAGCGCGGTTAGGACTAATGACATTTTTAGCATCTGGGTGAAACTCCTTTAAGACGTTACCATTTTTATCCCTGATTTGCCACAGAACCATAGGCCGAACCCGCATACCTCCATTCGCGAAGGCACAATAAGCCGCTACCATTTCGTAAACAGCAACGTCGCTGGTACCCAGACAAAGCGTTGGGTCTTCCCGTAAATCCTTACTTTCGATGCCCATTTCGTGCGCGTATTTGATAACTTCTGCCGCACGGGTTTTCTTGATTAATTGAGCGCTGACTGTGTTGATGGATTGCCCTAAGGCTTCCCGTAACGAAAGGCTCTGGTAGCTATATCGCCCCGTTGAGTTTTTAGGTGTCCAGGCAGGTCCATTGTTGTTGTCTTCGCCATGGGCAAAGGTGGTCGGTTGGTCGGTTACGTGACTACAGGGCGTCACAAAGCCCTGATCCATAGCGGTCAGATAAACAAACGGCTTAAAGGTTGACCCTGGCTGGCGACGACTCTGACGAACGTGGTCGAACTTCATGTGCTTGAAATTAATGCCACCTACCCAGGCTTTCACGAAACCGGAGCGCGGGTCCATCGACATAAAACCGGTATTCAACAGCCGCTTGTAATACTTAATTGAATCCAGCGGACTCAGGGTCGTATCTTTCTCATTCCGCCTGCCGCCATATACGAATACCTTCATTTTAACGGGTTTCCGCATGGCCTGCCAGATAGACTTCTCATCAGCCCCAAACTCATTTTTTAGCTGTTTATAGCGAATGGTTCGTCGGGCAACCGTTTCGATAAAGCCGGGTATCTCGACGTATTTTTTCGTTCGAGGGTCCTTTTTTACCCAGGGATTTCGACCGCGCCAGTGTTCGTAAAATTTCTTTTGCTGATCGCGCATATTGGCCATCACAGCCTCTTCGGCATATGCCTGCATACGCGAATCAATGGTCGTGTAAATTTTCAGGCCACTGGTGTAGAGGTCTAACTCCGCACCCGGGTTTTCCTCGTTGTATTGTTTTAGCCACCGTTTAATATCGTCCCGGATAACCGACCGGAAGTAGGCAGCCATGCCGGTATTCTGATTCTCGACGCTAAAGTCTAATTTCAGCGGTTTGTTTTTGTACGTGAAAAACTGCTCCTGCGTCAGAAATTTGTACTTCTTCATCTGGCTCAATACCACGTTCCGGCGCTCTCTGGCGCGTTCTTCAAACAGGCGCGGGTTATAAAACGTCGGGTTTTTTAGCAGACCGACCAGCAGAGCCGCTTCTTCTACATTCAGGTTCCAGGGTTCCTTGGCGAAGTAGGTTTTAGCGGCTGTTTTGATACCGTAGGTATTGTTTCCAAACGACACCGTGTTGAGGTACATCATCATGACCTCCTGTTTGGTGTAGTTACGCTCCAGACGAACGGCCAGAATCCATTCTTTAGTTTTGGCAATCACCAGCCCGATAACGGGAATATGCCCCAGCACACCCCGTAATTCCTCCTGCCGGGTATCAAACAGGTTCTTGGCCGTTTGCTGGGTAAGCGTGCTGCCGCCCCCGGAACTCGACGCGTCCTTGAACGTCAGGAAACCACTCACGGCCCGGAACAGCGAGCGCGGGTCGATGCCGGAGTGTTTAATGAAACGGGCATCTTCGGTAGCCAGCAACGCCGACGTCACATTGGGCGATACCTGCGAAATCTCGATGGGTGTGCGGTTCTCAACATAATATTTTCCTAACAACTGGTTATCCGCCGTGTAAACCTCTGAGGCTTCTTCACTTTTAGGATTCTCAAGCGCTTTTAAACTAGGCATACCGCCAAAAAGCCACAGAAAATTAAAGCTGACGGCGACCACATAGAGAATCAGCAGAACGATACCGGCCAGGGAGTATCGCCATAGATTTTTAATTATCTTTCGGTAAGGACCCGATGAAAAGTCAATCATTTTTGTGTTTTAGGTTGCAGGATTAATGTTTCAAGTTTCAGGTTTGAGCCGGGCCGCCGGTGCGGTTCCAAGTTTGGCATTATCTTCAACCTGGAACCGCACCGGCGGCCCGGCTCAAACGTTGAACACCACAACTTACTTTCTATTCGCGGTTGGTTGTTCAGCAGCCACCTGCATTTCTTTAACGCGGGATACCAGCGGACTGGCCGGATAATCACGTACAAATTCGGCTAATGCCTGACGATACGCATCGACGGTCTGGACTTTACCAACCAAAATAACCCGCAACAGGGCCAGTTTGTCCTCTAACTGACTGCCAGCAAAGCTACCCATAGCCGCTTCGGCGCGGGCCAGTGCCTCCGTGTTGTTATTGACTTTATAAAGTTCATAAATGCTGGTGTATGTTTTAAGTACCTGTGCTTCAGAGTCCGTCGTTTGGGCGGCAATACGCCCGGTCAGGCGGGCGTAGGATGTATTTGGGTACTCGGCCAGCAATTTATCCTTCCAGGAAGAGGGTTTGCTCAACTGCTCATTGGAGAGATGCAGTAAATAATAAACTTCTGGTTTCTGAAGGGTGTTCGGATACCGGCTCAGCAGTTGCTCAAACGCTGGAATAGCATCAGCAGGCTGGTTAAGCTCAAATTTGTAGAGTTTCCCCAGTTTATACAGCGCCGTTTCAATTCGTTGATTTGCTCCTGCCTGCGCTTCTTTGGTAAACGGAATTTTGGTCATCATTGCATCTTTCTGCGCTTTTCGACCCGTAGCCGGGCCAGAAAGAGCAGGTCCTGCTCCTGATGCATCGGACGGTTGCAGCGGGGCATTTGGATTTACCGCATTGGCGGGCGATGTCCCGTTGAGCGGGCTATTCACACCAGCCACCGATGTCGACGCTTCTTTATTGGTGCGTCGCCAGTTGTCTTCAAGGGGGCGGTTTCCCCAGCGCACGCCAAATTCCTGCCGTCCCTGGCTTAGGGCAATTGGATTGTACAACGCCCAGCGTTCGGCGGGCGGCAAACTGGAATTGGTAGCGCCTGGCATTGTACTGACATTACCCCCCGTTGCCTTATCCACAATTTGCTGGGCCAGTGCTGCCTGAGCCTTATCCTCTTTCTCGCGCTGGTCAATTGCCCGGTCCAGTAGCTTATCAAGGGCGGCTGGTTCCATGTTGGCTAAAGTCAGCAGGCTGTCGTCGGTTCGGATGGTATTTTTGTATTGAACAAAGTCATCGAGGGTTTTTTTTCGAGTCGAGAGGGCGGCATAATCGGGCGATTGTTTGGGAAGCAGCGCCAGTGCACTGTCGTAGTACACCTTCGCGTGGGCGTAGTCGGTTTTTTTCTCAAAGTACAATTTACCAATTTCCAGATACGTATAAGGTACCTGCGTTGTGTTAGCCCCTGCCGCCTGAATCGACTTACTATACAAGTTTATTGCGTTATCAATCCGACCGCTGCGGGACTCGAGCAGGCCCATCGTGAAATAAATCTTATCTTTCAGGTCCGCGTTTTTGCGGTCGCTCAATAATTGCTCAAACGTTTCTGTCGACTGAGCCATGCGTTTCTGGTCGCCCGTCAGGCCATTGCTTTGAATCGCGTATAGATTGGCATAGAACGACTGATCGTAGGTTGGACCTGAGCTGAGTACCTGCTGGTAGTGGTCAACAGCTTTGGCGGGTTGGCCAAGCAAATCGTAGAGTTGCCCGGCAATCAGATGCAGTCGGGCTGTGGCTTCGCCTTTTTTCAGCAAAGCAAATGCCGCTTCTAAAATACCAACGGCAACGGCATATTCGCCCTGACGTTCGTGCAGATACGCTTTTGTTAAGTAAAAGTCGCGGGTATTGACTTTATTGAGGGGTTGGTTTCTGAGGTATTCCGCCACGTTCAGCGCATTGGTATAATCGCTCGCTTCCACATACGCCCGCATCAAACCCACCAGCGCTGTATGCTTGTCGTTTTCGTTTGTGCCTTTCGTATTCACATACTTGAACACGTCTATGGCGTTGGGCAAATCCTGTTTGAGCAACCGTGCCTTGCCAATGAGAATATAGCCATTGTCGAGCCACTTGCTGTTTTGGTGCCGTTCGGGAATCAGCGACGCTTTTTTGATGGCATCATCCAACTGCGGTCTTACTAAAGCTGTCGCATTTGAATCGACCGGCAACAGAATGGGCAGCAACTGGTTATAATTTTCCTGCCTGTTTTTGAACAGAATCTGCTCGGCTTCCTTAATCTCATCCCGCGCAATAACATAGGCGTTGTAATGCGCGGTCAGGTTATGATACCCTTTGCTAACCGCCTTTGTGCTGTGTTGCGAACACGAAACCAGCCCGCCGGTCAGTGGAGCAAGGACCGTAAGAAACAGAATTGGGAGGTAACGGAAATAGCGGGACATTCGGAAATAACGCGTGGTCACTCGTAGTAAAACGTTGCAGGCCGGTCTGGCAATATGGAACGTTAGGCCAAATTAACGAATTTTGCATGGCATATTGCAGTTAACTCCTTAATTCTATGGAAAACGACCCCGACCAACCCGCCCCGCATGACCTAAATAAGCCGATTCGGGGCGATGAGCCACTGAAGAAGGTAACCGAAAAGACAACGTCGTTTGTTCAGTTTAGCGGCATCGCGTTTCAGATGCTCGGCACCATCGGGCTGGGCGTGTGGGCGGGCATGAAGTTAGATGCCTGGCAACAGAATGCCCGCCCCATCTGGACGATTGTGCTGTCGTTGACGGCCATCGGGGCGTCACTGTATTTATTCATTCGTCAGTTGACGGAAAAATAGTAGTTAGGCGTTTATGTATATTTTAACAGCGTCTTTTAATATATCGCCAATTGTTGTTCGTAGACTTTCAGGCTCTAATACTTCTATTTTGTTTCCATACTGAAGAATTGCCTGAACCAACTCAAAATTAGGAATGAGTTTAAGAGTGATTTCTGTTCCCTCCTCATTCTCTTCATGCTGTGTGTGATGTATCGGCTTAGTTCTCAAATACTCCACACTTTCATTAGCAATTCTCAGACGGATGAGTTCGGCAGAGCCTGCATTAACGGTAACACCTATAACATTTTCAAAATAAGTATTTGGGTCAAAAACGGGCTGGTTGTCGTATATAGTATCAGACTTCTCTATTTCATAGATACTTTCCAGAGCCACATTAGTCATAGACTTGCCAGCCCAACCAATTAGCCACCAACGGTTGTTAAACTGTTTCAAAAGATATGGGTGAATGTCACTGGTGACATATTTTCCAGTACGAAGAGAGCGGTATAATATTTTTGTGACTTTCTGTTCATCAATGAATTTATACAAAATGCCAAGCCATTGATTACCACTCCTTGACATAGGTTTTTGAAATTCAATCAGCTTACGGTTGGGTTGATTATCGAAGGCAAATCGAGTTTCAAACTGACTCAGCATTAATTCGATTTCCTCCCAAAATGGCAGATCACCCCACTCTTTAAACGTGCTAATCATCTTCTTTAGATTGCTGAATTCAGTTGGAAGCAATGATTTCTTAAAGTGAGAGTACGTTGAATCAGTGTAAAACCAAAACCATTCCCGGCCTATTTTTCGATTAATTAGTAAGCCTTTACTTTCGGTGATCAGAAAAGCTAAGTCATCCTTCAATGTACGTTCGCTAACCTGAATATCAGCTTCATTAGCAAGTTTTTGCAGTAGTTCAGATACTTTCCATTGTTGCGCTTTCTGAAGAAATTTGTCTAACTCCATTAATCGGCGCAATTGTTCTTTGGTAGCAGACATAGGATTTTTTTCGTAAATATAGAAAAATAATATCAAGTATGAATCAGTATTGCATACTTGACAGATATCTTTGCATCGGCTTCTAACCAAAAGCTATTGCAGCGAATGATCAGTAACTCTTCTTTTTCGTTTAACAAACAGCAAGCGGACTGCTTCAATCGAATCACTGAGTCAATTGCTGATGTGGATTCTAAACTGATGATGCACATTCTAAAAGGCTCAGCGGGAACTGGTAAGACCTTTCTTACCCGGCGCATTGTCAGCTTTCTATTGGAGAACGGTGTAAATGTAGTTCAGGTTGCTCCTACGGGCAAAGCAGCCAAAAACATGGCTTTGGGCGGTGAACTTAACGCCCGGACAATCCATTCGACTATCTATAAATTGGAACAGTTACCACAAGGCCTGGGTGTTCGATTTCTGCCCAAGCCAAACGATAACAGGCAGTTTACAATTTATCTCGTTGATGAGTCCTCAATGATTAGCGATAAAGTGTCGCGAAGTGAGCGTTTTCAGCAGTCGGGAGCATTATTGTCTGATTTGGTTGATTTTGCTAAGCGAGGAAATGACCGGAATAAGTTTCTGTTCGTTGGCGACCCTTGCCAACTTCCTCCGGTTGAAGTCGGCGAACCAGAAGGCGAATCACCGGCCTTAACGCTGGATTATCTTAGCCGGAAATTTAGCCTGGTGGGACAAGAGTGTTTTTTGAGTGAGCCAATGCGGGCTAAAGAAGGTTCGTACATACTGGACAACGCCACCTATATGCGCGACTGTATTTTGCAGAGTAAAACGCCTGATAGTCAGAAGCTAAAAGTTAACTCCACCGGCAGCTCTTGGGAGACCGCTCGTTATTTTGAGCAGTTGTACGATCCCGGCAACTCCGAAAAAGCTATTCTGATAGCGAACTCCAATAAAGATGTGAACTATTGGAATCGTAATATTCGGAAGCAATTTGGCTATGAACAGGATAGGTTGCACATTGGCGATCAGGTGGTTGTAAATCAAACCTGGCAGAGTAACGGACAAACGATATATAACAGCGAAACGGGTTATGTGCGGGCTGTCGGCAAAACTGAACAATACGCGAGCTTAATGTTTGCTGATGTACAGGTAGAGTTTCAAGGTATTGATGGCAAGCCGCTTATTGTAGAAACGAAAACGCTGCTTAATACGCTCAGTACAGAACTCTACTTCAGAGGAATGCTTGATGAGGACGCTGCGAAAAATTACCATGCTGAAATGCACAAGCACACGCATGGTAAAATGGAAACCAGTCCGTTCTACAACCCGATTCAGTTTCGGTTTGGCTATGCGCTTACCTGCCACAAAGCACAAGGCAGTGAATGGGATAACGTGATTATCCACCGTAATGCCTTTTATGGTGACCGCCAAAATACCAGCCTGCGCTGGCGTTACACAGCTATGACCCGCGCCCGGCACGAACTATATACCTGGGCAGCGTAGTGTCTTTTGCGTAGTTTTGTGCCGGAGCACCTGCGGCAAAATCTTGATGTGTATGGCGTTACGCCATGCTTATTTGCGTTATAGCCCACTTTTGAGGTTATGACGTTGCTGATGATTGATATTTTTATTTTTTTGATGATACCCGCAGGTGCTTCTTTTTTCTGCTTATAAATGGAATTCACACCCGATGAACTGCAAACCATAAAAGAGACCTTACAGTCTGGCAAAAACTTAGCAGATTTGACTAATCTACTTAACATTGTCGGTAGTTTGATTGCCGAAAAGTTAGAACTGACTCATAAGCCATTTTCAGTGCGGCAGGTTTATCACTATTACTACAACTTGGAAAGCAAGTATAAAGAACACCGAATGCCTAAAAAATCGGGGGGAGAACGAATAATTCACGCGCCCGAAGAAACCCTGAAGCAAATCCAGCGACGATTAAATGTGATTTTGAGCCGACTATACGAACCCACAGAAGCCGCGCATGGCTTTGTACTGAACCGGAGCATCGTAACAAATGCCCTACCACACGTTGGTAAAAAGCACGTTTTCAACCTAGATTTACAGGACTTCTTTCCAACCATTCATTTCGGGCGTATCAAAGCTGTTCTGCAATTGCCTGACTACGGATTTACGCCTGAGTTAGCTCATATCGTGGCTAACTTCTGTTGTTTTAAGGGTCGCTTGCCGCAAGGTTCTCCAGCTTCTCCAATCCTCACAAACCTTGTCTGCCGCCGAATGGACTATCGCATTAGCGGGTTAGCCGTTAAACATGGCTTCACCTATACGCGCTATGCGGACGATATTACACTCAGCTTCAACCAGCCGACTCCTGAAACCCTAAACAAAATGGGTTATGGATTAGAAAAGATTTTGGAAGAAGAGGGTTTTACAATGAATGACAAGAAGACCAGACTTTTGCGGCCTAACCAACGACAGGAGGTAACGGGCGTGGTTGTAAATCAAAAAACGAATGTAAATCGTGCTTATATTCGCAACCTGAGAGCCATATTGCACAACTGGAAAAAGCATGGTTTAGAACATACTAAAGCCCGGTTCGAGAGCCTTTACCCACAAGAGAAAGGCTTTAAGCGGCACAAGAAAACTCCTGAATTAAGAAATGTACTTTTCGGGAAGATTCAATTTTTGGGAATGGTACGGGGAGGAGAGGATGATGTTTTTAAAGCGTTTCTAAAACAGCTTGAACAGCTTAACTAATTATAAAATGGAGAATGAAATAGGAGAATCTACAGAAAGTAATAATGTAGGATTGTCTAATGAAAAAATTTCTGCAATTAGAGAAATAATAGAAACAAATCATGAAGATATAATTCATCAACTTAATTTGCAGTTTTCTAAATTAATAGAAGAATTTGCTAAAGCAACTGACAACCGTAATGTGGCGCTCAAAAACTTGATTGAACAAGGGCCAAAAGTAGATAATATTGAAAAATTAATTAGAGATTTTTTAGATTATGGTGACTTTGATAATTTAGTCGATTACAATTTCATACATTCTGATCGCACTAAACGGCAATTAGTGATTGATAATATTATGATGGAAAAGCATAGGTTGGGTCTAATTGATGGTAGCCCGAATTTTGCTGAATTCTGTAAATATGAGCATCATCAGTTTGAGGACCTATTAGTGTACTATTTTGTCACAAGATTTCATAATGATGTAGTACTCTTTAATAACTTCATTAACGCTATTAATTCTGTTTATATAAAAAAGACTTCATATAATAAATTTGAAGAATGTACTTTTTCGCAAAAAAACACAATATTTTTAGCATACAAAGCAATAAATTTAGCTGCAAGAAATAATGAAAATGATCGCTTAGCAGGCATTAGAGGGAATATAATTAAAACGCGTAATGAATATTTGCATAGAATGACTATTATACAATCTATAGAGGAAGAAATTATGTTAAAGTATAATGATTTAGAATTTAGAAAAAACAAAATGATTATGTAAAAAAAGATGATGATAAGAACATTTTAAGTAGTTTCTTGTGGCTCCAGTTTTTCAAACAACAAGATTGGAATGATTGTCGAGCTTCACTTGTTAATTTAGTAGAACTTATTAAAGAGGATTTGCAAACCAACAATTATTACTCATCACATAGTATAGGTAATTGAACAACTCTTTAATCATAGCGCATTTTATATATGAGCACCGCCCAAATCATCTACGAACAATATAAAGTTCTGCCAAAACGCGTTCGGCAAGAACTCAAGGCTCTTATTATCAGCGAGGAGGAAAGCCAGCCTTTACTGGCTCAAATTGAGCAAGGACTAAAAGAATTCAAGCTGATTCGGGAGGGGAAGTTGCCCCGGAGAAATATGAGAGGCCTACTGAATGAGCAATAAGGGCGTCCTCGCAGAGTCATTTAAGGCTGTACTCAACCGCTCAAACTCCTTTTCATGCTCCGTACTTTCCTGTTCACTATCCTATTAGCAATTGTATTTTTCGTAGCCGAACAATATTTTGTGTCGCCCTGGCTGCACCCCGGCTGGAAACGCCTGCTGGTGTTTTTTCTGAGCGTCTCTTTCCTAACGCATCGACTGGTAGAGACTGGTTTACAAGGCAATCAGGCGCGTTTTATTCCGCTTTATTTAGCCGCTACCGTTGCCCGACTTATTCTTGGATTAGCCTTCATTGGGTTTTTTCTGTTCCACCACATCGAACAGCGCGGGGCCTTTGTTCTGGACTTTCTTGTACTATATTTATGTTATACAGGCTTTGAGATTTGGACGCTTACGCGTAACTTGCGACGCGATTCGTAAAAACGATCTGTCACATCATATGATGCGTTCGGTAATTAATAAACTATTGGTAGCAACGGCTCTGATTTTGAGTTCGTTAGCAGGTGTTCAGGCACAGGAACACACAGGTGATGCACCCGCGGATCACGAAGGCGGGGCACACGCCAAAACAGAAAAATTTAATGTGGGCGACATGATTATGCACCATATTAAAGATGATCACGGTTGGGAGCTGGCGCATGGGCTTACCATTCCGCTGCCTGTTATTCTGTACTCGCAGGACCGGGGAGTAGAAGTCTTCTCTTCGTCACGACTGGCTCATGAGCAGGTTTACAACGGGTATAAAAACGAACACGGCAAAATTCACCGCGTCGATGAAGCCGGGAAAACCGATCACGAAGCTAAAGTCTACGACTTCTCGATCACTAAGAATGTTGCGTCGCTGTTTTTAAGCGCGGTGATCATGCTTCTCGTGTTCACGGCGGTTAGCCGGGGATATGCCAAAAACAAAGGCAGGGCACCGAAAGGCCTTCAGTCGCTTCTGGAACCCATTATTCTGTTCGTTCGCGACGAGATTGCCAAACCAAGTATCGGCCCGAAATACACGAAGTTTTTGCCTTACCTGCTGACGCTGTTCTTCTTTATTCTGATAAACAACCTGCTGGGCTTGCTGCCGGGCGCGGCTAATCTGACGGGCAACATTGCCGTTACCCTGGTGCTGGCCGTTATCACGTTCCTGATCGTTACCTTCAGTGGCAACAAACACTACTGGATGCACATTTTCAAGCCGTCGGGTGTTCCGGTAGCGTTGCTGCCCATTATGGTTCCGGTTGAGATTGTGGGCGTGTTCATGAAGCCTCTGTCGCTTATGATCCGGTTATTTGCCAACATCACCGCCGGGCACATCATTATTCTGAGTTTGCTGGGCCTTATTTTCATGGCCAACAACATGGGGGGTATGATGACGAGTGTGTCCATCAGTCCGGTTGTGCTGTTCTTTACCCTGTTTCTAAATCTAATCGAACTGCTGGTGGCGTTTCTGCAGGCATTCATTTTTACCCTGCTAACGGCCATGTATATCGGTAGCGCGGTGGAAGATAATCACGAAGCTGATCACGGTATCGGTTACGAAGGCGCGGAAGCGCATTAATGAGAAATGGGTACCGTAAAATGAATAGTGACGTCTAACAACTCATTAGCTAGTATTCATTTTACAGTTTCCATTTAATGAATAGCAATCTTTTGTTTCACTAATAAATCTGTTTGACGCTTATGTTCGCAATGTTGTTTGCTGTATTGTTGCAGGCTACCACCACAGGTGGCAGTGTTTCGGTTATGGGTGCTGCTATCGGTGCTGGTCTGGCGGCTATTGGTGCTGGTCTGGGTATCGGTCGTATTGGGGGTAGCGCTATGGAAGGCATTGCCCGTCAGCCAGAAGCGGCTGGTCGTATCCAAACCGCCATGCTGATCATCGCAGCCCTGATTGAGGCCGTAGCTCTGTTTGCAGCCGTTATTTGTCTGCTGGTCGCTACCGCAGCTTAAGCAGCCACTCAAGTTCGGGTAGGCTGGTTGCAATAGGCACCGGCTCCACTACTCACCTGTTTCTCCGGAAAACGTTTGCCCGTTTGGGGTTGCCGACGGGCAAACGTTCTCCAACAAAAGATTGAATAAAATCAGGATGTACGATTTGTAAACGTACATCTGTGCGAATAAATCATACATCGTCCTTCGTAAATCGTAAATTCATGGACTTACTTACTCCCGATCTTGGTCTGTTATTCTGGCAGGTGGTGGTGTTCCTCGGCCTGTTTCTCATTCTTCGTGCGTTTGCCTGGAAACCCATAACGGAAAGCCTGAACGAGCGCGAAAACAACATTCAAAGTGCGCTTGACCTGGCCGAAAAAACACGGCTGGAAATGACAGCCCTGAAAGCCGACAACGAAAAATTGCTGGCACAGGCTCGCTCTGAACGCGAAGTTATCCTGCGTGGTGCGAAAGAAACCGCCGATAAAATCGTAGCCGATTCGCGTGACAAAGCCGAAGCTGTAGGGCAACGGATGCTGGAGCAAGCCCGCGAGTCGATGCAGAACGAACGGCAGGCATTAGTGGCGCAAATGAAGAAAGAGGTTGTTACGCTCTCGCTCGACATTGCGGAGAAAGTGCTTCGCAAGGAACTTAGCGATAAATCGTCGCAGGAGAAATTGATAACTGACTTAGTGTCGAATTCACGCTTAAACTAATCAGAAATGGCTATTGCTACTGTTGCGGCCCGCTACGCCAAATCGCTGTTGGATTTAGCGCAGGAAAAGGGCCTGACTGAAACGATGTATAAGGACATGCAGTTCTTTAAAAACACCGTGGATCAAAGTCGGCCACTGATGTTGATGCTGAAGAACCCCATTGTTCGGGCTGAAAAGAAAAGCGCCGTTATCAAAGCTGCTTTTTCTAAGCGAGTGAATCCGATGACGATGGCCTTCTTTGACATTATTGCCCGAAAAAATCGAGAAGGGATTATGGATGCCATCGCTGAGGAGTTTATCAATCAATACGACCGGCTAAAAGGCATTGAACGGGCATCTGTTGTTACAACAGTGCCGCTAACGCCCGCCCTGCGTGAGAAATTTAAGGCAATGGTCATGAAAACAACCGGTACCAAATTAGTAGAACTGGAAGAGAAAATAGATTCAAAACTGATAGGGGGATACGTGCTGCGCGTTGGCGACCAGCAAATTGACGGGTCAATTCGTAGCCAATTGAACGACCTGCGACTGAAGTTTTTGAACTGAGCATACGCTTAAAACCTAAAAGCCGGGCCGCCGGAGCGGTTTCAAAAACCTTTTAGGTTTAACTAAAAAAGCCGCTTTCCTCGTGGAAAGCGGCTTTTTTAGTTACCACCATTTCTCATAGCCCTCGGCAGGTTTCCAGGTCGATTTTGGTTCAAAATGACGCCATAGAATGGCCCCGACAGTGCGTAAGAGCGTAAACCCTTCGTTGGTGCGCTCCCAGCTTTGATCCCGCTGGTTCTTCGTCATGACGCAATACACGTACTCCCCGTGGGGCGCATGAACGAATACAACCTCCGACCGGGACTGATCAACAGCCCCGTTCTTACAGGCCGTTTTAACTGTCGGTGGCACCTGCGACAACCCATCGTTATCCCAATATTGCCTCCCCAGATTCCGGTACATTTCGTCGCTGGCGTCGGGACTAACGGCGCGTCCCTGCCGGATGTAGGTCAGCAAATTGGCGAGTTCGCGGGGGGTGCTTTGGCCCCAGCCGTAGCGGGTTCGGTCGGTTTCGCGCCCTGCTGTTCGGGAGTTGACGCGCGTTTGGTGAAACCCGTTTGTTTCGAGCCACGCGTTGATGGTTGCCCCACCACCCGCCAGCGCCTGACACCATAAACTGCCTGTGTTATCACTAACGGTTTCCATGAGCATGACGACCTCGCTGAGCGGAATTTTAGCCCCGTCTTTTAGTGAACCAACAATGCCATCGTCGTAATGTAGGGAATCTTTATAAACCAGCTCCTGTCCGTATTTCAGGTCGCCTTTATGAATTTTATCGAACAGGCCGCATTGAATCGGAATTTTAACGGTGCTGGCTGTTGGAAAGAGTGTATCAGCGTTAATAGCAACGGTTTTACCTGTCGGAAGATGATGAACGAATACACCCACATCGCCCCGAAAGCCCATAAGGGCTGCCCGAAGTTTTCGTTCTAAAGGAGCATCCTGTGTTGTGGATGATTGAGCACTGGTGGCTAAGGAAAAAGTAGTGAACAGCAGGCAGAGAAAAACGGAGCGCATCAGCATTGGATGGGTTTAACTAACTTAAAATGAGTCTGTTTGAACGATTCACGTTCATAAAAACGGAGGGTGTCTAAGCGTTTTTGATTGGTTGTTACTTCCAGATTGACGAAGCCCTCCCGGATGGCTACCGCTGTGAGAGCAACTATAAGTTGATGGCCAATTTGCTGACTGCGAACATCGGAGCGAACAAATAACTCCTGAATTTCGCCCACCCTGCCACCATGATGCAACAGTGACTGAACATGGCAACTGACAAACCCGATGACCTCCCCTGCTTGTTCAGCCACTAAATAATGAACGGATGGATTGGCCAGATTCTGCTGGAATATAGTATCAAAAGCGGCCCGGTCTATGCCTGTTTCTTCTAATTCACAGAGAAAGGTATAAACAACTGGCGCGTCGGTAACGGTCGCGGTCCGGATAGGCAGATCGTTTATGAAAGTAGATTGAGTGGGCACTATGATTTATAAAAAAGACGGTTATTCGGTCGAAATGAAGCGTCAAGTTCGTTATTTTTCAGCTTGCCAGTCAACTTTGTTATGGACAAAATCATCCTGCTGATGTTTGCTGGTTTACTTACGGCCTGTTCGGGGCGTAAATCGGCAACCGCCGACACGCAAACCAAGTTGAACGATTCAGTGAATCAAGCCAGCACGAGAAAAAGCTACGACGAAGATCGGCAGTTTTTGCGTCAACATCATCCCGATTTAGTTGAATTGCAGGCAGATGATGCACGCGTCCTGATTTGCCCGGCGTATCAGGGGCGCGTAATGACCAGTACCGCCGATGGGCAGGCGAGTTATGGGTGGCTCAACTACGACCTGATTCGGTCGGGGAAGTTGCTCCCGCACATGAATGCCTTTGGGGGCGAAGATCGGTTCTGGCTGGGGCCGGAGGGTGGTCAATTTGCGCTATTCTTCAAAAAAGGCGACCCGTTCAATGCCGATCACTGGCAAACACCAGCCGCCATCGACTCCGAGCCGTTTATCCTGACCGACACAACCAAAACTTCGGTAACATTTAACCGTAAAATCTCATTGACCAATTATGCCCGAACCCGGTTCGACATCGGCATCGAACGGACGATTAGGTTGTTAACGAACGCTGAAATAAATGAACGTTTGGTCATTAACACAGATTCAGTAAACGTGGTTGGTATTCAGTCGGATAACGTAATCACGAACCGGGGAGCGAACACCTGGACGGCCAAAACAGGTATGCCATCCATCTGGATACTGGGCATGATGAATGCCTCGCCTGCCACAACCGTTATTGTGCCGTATCGGGCGGGGGCAGGGCAACCCATCAGCGATGCCTATTTTGGTAAGGTCCCCGCTGAACGTTTGCGTATTGGCGAAACGGCCGCTTTGTTTACCGCTGATGCCCGCTACCGCAGCAAAATTGGTGTCTCGCCCGACCGGGCTACGGCCTGGATTGGCAGCTATGACCCTACCACGAAGACGTTAACGCTGGTAACCTACGATTTCGATCCAACGAACCGACAGTACGTCAATTCGGCCTGGGCAGAGCAAAAAGAGCCGTTCGCAGGCGATGTTGTCAATGCCTACAACGATGGCCCAATGGCTCCCGGCCAACCGCAAATGGGCAAATTCTATGAATTGGAATCATCATCACCAGCCGCGAATCTGGCTACTGGCGCAAAACAGCGACATCGCCACACCACCTTTCATGTACAAGGTACTGAGACGCAACTCAATGACCTGGCGAAGCGACTCTTGCTTACTGATTTGACCTCAATAAATTACTATTAAAACGCCTGTAGTGCATCCGATTCGAAAACGTGCTTACCCGTCAGGCCCTGCTGAGTAGTTTGAAGCAGGGCATTGGCCACTTTAGCTGCGTTGATGCCTTTATATTTTGCCGGAATAAGCGGACCCAGCAGCCGCATGGCACCGGCTGCGATCCGTTCACCCAACCGAGTTTCGGAACGGTTACCGAATAGGAGCGAGGGCCTGAAAATGAGCAGGGCGGGGAAATCCAGCGCGGTTAGGTCGCGCTCAACCTCGCCTTTGACCCGATTATAGAAAATAGAGGAGTCAGCATTGGCCCCCATGGCTGTCACAATGGCAAACTGTTGGGCACCGCTGGCCAAACTCAGCCGGGCAATATCGATTGGGTATTGATAGTCTACTTTTACGAACGCTTCTTTGGACCCCGCTTTTTTTATCGTTGTACCGAGGCAACAGAAAATATCGTCGGCTTGAGTCACCAATCCGTTCGGATGGTTGAAATCAAACAGAATTTCCTGTAAACGTGGGTGCTGCCACGTTAATGATTTGCGTACTAATACTTTAACTTTTTCGTAGGCAGGAGAATCAAGTAGCCGGTGCGTGAGTAAATCGCCAATCAGGCCTGTCGCGCCAAGCACTAAGGCAGTTTTTTGAGTGGGTACAGTCATGGGGAAGAACGGTTTTCACTAATTTAGTGACTTCAAGACGTTAATAAGGCTAAAAAGTCCGAAATCTATTTTATGAATTTCCTTTTTTCACGCTCAACCAGCCTGGTTGTCCTTCTTGCCATTGCGTTGTTTACCAGTTTTCGAAGCGACAATAACGAGTTTATTACCCAACTAATTACCCGATTTCGAGCTTACAACCAGGAACGGCCTACCGAGAAAGTGTATCTCCAGACCGACCGAGAGGCTTACCTGACTGGTGAAACAATCTGGTTAAAAGGGTATCTCTTCGATGGTGCCAATCATGAGGCCGATACTGTCAGCCGGGTCGTGTACGTCGACGTGGTAGACCCCCTCGCTAAGCGTGTCCGGCTGCGGACCCAACTGCGGGCAACCAACAGTTATGCACCCGGTCAACTGGTTGTGCCCGATTCACTTCGGGCTGGGACGTATCAACTCCGGGCGTATACGAGTTTTATGCGAAACGAATCCGAAGCGTATTTCTTCACGAAAACACTGACTATTCTACACTCCGACGAGACCGGAGCTGCCGTCGGCGGCTCGCTTAAAACGAATAGCTCTGCAGGAATGAACCGGCCCGATGTCCAGTTCTTACCCGAAGGCGGGCAATTGGTTGATGGCATCGAAAGTCGGGTAGCGGTTAAAGCCGTTGGCGCGTCGGGGCGGAGCCTGCCCATTGAGGGGTTTGTGCTCGACGCGAAAAAAGATACCGTTATTGGGTTCGCCAGTACGCACTTCGGCATGGGTTATTTCACGTTCAAACCCGAAGCGGGCCAGGCTTACACGGCTTTTGTCCGGCTTGCCGATGGCACAATTGCGTCGTATCCTATGCCCGCCGTTCAGGCACAGGGCGTCGTTCTGCTGGTCGATAATCTCAGTCAAAAAGATAAGATTAAAGTCTATGTACGCCACAACAAAACCAGCGCCGACACAACGGCTAAACTGACGCTGTTTGCTCAAACACGCGGGCAGATTGTGCAGGTCGTTCGGGTACCTTTGGCCAAAAAATCGTCATTAATACAACTACTGAAGGCCGATTTTCCCGAAGGCATTGCTCAGTTAACCGTGTTTGATGAAACAGGCAGGCCCGCCAGTGAACGATTGCTTTTTGTCAATAAAAACCAGCAGGTTACCATAGCGCTGACGCCTGATAAAAAGGCATATAAACACCGTGGGAAAGTCGACCTGACCATCACGACCACCAACGCCGGGGGAAAACCCGTTTCGGCAAACCTGTCGCTGGCGGCTGTCGATGCCCGGCTGGCTCCCGAACCTGACTCCAACCGGGCCACAATTGTTTCGCATCTGCTGCTTGCTTCCGACCTGACCGGTACCATTGAGCAGCCGGGGTACTATTTCGACGCAGCCCATAAAGACCGTTGGACGCAATTGGACCTGTTGCTCATGACACAGGGCTGGCGACGGTTTGCCTGGGCCGATGTGCTGGCGGGCACCATTCCACCGACTAAATACCCGGTTGAGCGTGGCTTATCACTCACGGGCCGGGTCGTTCGCCCCAATCAGAAAGACATTGGCAGTAAAGTTCAACTGACATTTATTGTGTCGAAACGGGATAGTACGCGGGATTTCTTAATGGGCGAAAGCGACGAGTCGGGTAACTTTGGTGCCTATGATCTCGATTTTACGGATACCACAACGGTATTTATTCAGGGAATCAAGGGAAAGGAGAACCGTAACCTGACCATTTCTCTCGACCAGTTGCTGACCCCAACGGTGACCGTCACGCGCATACCGTATAATCCGCTGGAATTCGGGCGCGATGAACTGGCGGAGTTTATCAAACGAACCAAAGAGTACCAGGAAATAGAACGACAGCTTCGCCGGAATGGTGAGGTACTCTTGCAGGCGGTTACGGTGAAGGCCAAAAAACAGCCGGAAATTGACTCACGGGTTATTTATGGCACGCCCAGCGCTACTGTCAAATTTGACAATAACATGGCTGCTGGGCGAATGACGATATTAGACGTGATTCAGGGGCGGGTGGCCGGTGTGCAGGTAACGGGTTCGGGCTTTAATGCCCGGGTGCAAATTCGCGGAGCCGTTAATTTCAGCGGGGCTGTTGAGCCACTGTTTGTGCTGGATGGCATGCCAATGGATTTACAGGGTATCATGGGCATTTCGCCAATGGATGTTGACCGGGTGGACGTGCTCAAAGGCGCAGCAGCCGCTATTTACGGCTCGCGGGCAAGTGGAGGGGTTATTTCCGTGCTGACAAAACGCGGCTCATCCAACTACGATTTTGCGAAAGAAGCGGCCCCCGGTACATTAGTGGCCAAACTGCCGGGCTATGCCCCTCTGCGGGAGTTTTACGCCCCACGCTATGATGTTCAGAAGCCGGAGCATGTGAAGCCTGACTACCGCACAACGCTGTTCTGGGCACCCATGATTCAAACCAATGCCGAGGGAAAAGCAGTGGTTTCATTTTTCACCTCCGATGCCAAAACGAGCCTGCGGCTGTGGGCGGAAGGAGCCACCATGAGTGGTATGCCGGGTGTGGGCCGGGAGGTTATTCGGGTAGAGTAGAGACGCAATACCTTGCGTCTCCTGACCGGATGGTTTTTGCTGACGCATAGGAGACGCAAGGTATTGCGTCTCTACACGGGCTTTAAAATTTTCATGCTCACGGGGTCCCAGCCAACGGCTCGTTTCTGGGCAAAACTCAGGTTGCCGCACTGGGTTGGCCCACAGGCCCGCAGCCCGAAGGTCGCATCTTCAACGTTGGGGGTATTCTGGCGGATTGAACTAAAGAAATTGGCAAAATGCTCGTAGCGGTCGCCTTTGTAATCCTTCGGAACCATGTACTTGAATTCTTTTGGGCCTTCCATCTCCGCCAGTTTCGGATACAGTTTGTTGTATTCGGCTACGTATAAATCCTTCTGGTCTTTCGGGAAATTATCGACCGACATACCCGGCGCTTTCGGGAATTTGTTTCGGCGAACGGTCAGGCTGTCCCAGCCGATGGACAGGTCGCCTTCGGTCCCTACGATTCGGACTAAGTAGCCACCGCCCCCGCCATCGACAAAGTTGGCACGGGTGGTCAGGTTAAATTCGGGGTGTTCGGCTGTTTTCGGATAGTCATAGATACTCAGTTGAATATCAGGCACATCGCGCCCGTCTTTCCAGTACCGAATCCCACCGCTCGAATAGACCCGGTTTGGTCCTTTCGAGCCAGTAATCGTGTGCAGGGTGGTGAGCAGGTGAACGTACAAATCCCCGGCAATTCCGGTCCCGTAATCCTGGTAGTTGCGCCACCGGAAAAAGCGAAGCGGGTCCCAGGGGCGTTTGGGCGCGCTGCCCAGATACGTGTCCCAGTCAACGGTTTGGGGCGAGGCATCAGGTGGAATCGAATATTGCCAGGCGCCCAACGCGCTATGACGGTCATACTGCGCTTCGGCAAACACGATTTCGCCAATCTCACCGGCTTTCAGCAGTTCGCGGGCTTTGTTCGTGATGATCGAAGAGGCAAACTGACTGCCCACCTGAAAAATCTTGCCGGTTTCTTTCGCAACGTTGATCAGTGTATGGCCATCCTCGAACTTCTGCACCATCGGCTTCTCGCAGTAGACGTGCTTGCCTTTCCGCATGGCATCGGAGGATATTTTCTCATGCCAGTGGTCGGTGGTGCCGTTAATGATGGCGTCGATGTCTTTGCGCTCCAATAACTCCCGGTAGTCTTTAGTCACGGCGGTCTGTTCGCCCCACAGTTCTTTGGCCCGGCGGAGTCGGCCATCGTAGAGGTCACAGGCCGCCACCATTTCAATACCGTCGACCATCAGAGCTGTTTGGGTATCGCCAATGCCCATGCCGCCCGTGCCAATCAGGGCAATTCGGACTTTGTCATTGGCCGCCGTGCTGCTATGGCTGCGAACCAGATTCAGGTATTGGGGAATGTTCGCCGTGCTTTCGGCCAGGGCCGCCGGGGCAGTAGCTGCGGCTGTTCCGGCGAGGCCGAGGGTCTTCAGAAATGTCCGCCGGGAATTGCTGTCGGCAGTAGTTTTTCGTTTGTGGTTTTTCATGCAGGATTCGGATTGAGGAACGAGGGAAAGCATTTGAAAAAAAGTAAAATGACACTATAGAAGCTGAGAACTTACCAAAAAATCTATGTTGCCTGACGTGTTATTTCAGGGTTATGAAAATTTTATCGATATTTCAAGATGACCGCCCAAGCCTTCGGTAATGATACGTTGCAGGGTGGAAAAGCGAACGTCCTTCAAATCTTTTTCAAGTTTAGAAATATACGATTTATTGGTTCCTGAAAGGTCAGCAACCTGCTCTTGTGTCAACCCCTTGGCCTGGCGGGCCTGTTGAATAAGCACACCAAGTTTAAAGGCTTCATAGCCTTCGTCAAATTTTTGCCTTTTTTTTGTTCCTTTAGGACCAACCTCCTGGTCAATGAAGTCACTAAGGCTGGTTAGATTGCTTTTCTTCATAGTATTCTTGTTTGATTTTCCCGGCTTTTGCAATTTCTGCTACTGGCGTTTTCTGAGTTTTCTTTTGAAAGCCGTTCCCGACTACTACTAAATTATTGCTGTCAAAGAAACAGAAGATACGAAAAATGTCGCTTCCCACCTGAACTCTTATTTCGTAAAGCGCATCTGTACCCTCAAGATGTTTAAAGTAGTTTTCAGGTATCCGATCAAGGCTTTCAATAAGTTTAAGCGTCCAGAGGATTTTCTTTTGAACCTTTATTGACTGCGTCTTATAGAATTCCCTGAAGTAGTCCTTATAAAAGAAAAGTTCACGTTTATTATTCACGAAGCAAAGATAATGAAGTAGCCCGAATAGACTACTTGCAATTTTAGGATGTGTGTGTAGCGTTCCCTTTAATCCACTCCCTCTCACCCCAATCTACATTAAAAGTAGCCATCACTGTTCTTTTTCTCGTTTATTGCGTCCCGAACTTCAGTGTACCATTGACCTAAATTCCTGACACGAACCATGAACCCTAAATTTCTACTACTGACTGGCTGGCTCACCGCTGCCATGCTTCCCGCCGTTGCCCAAACCCCTGCTTATCCCACCATTGGTCAGGTTGTGCGTGTCGACCCGCGTTTAGACAAACTCATTCCCGCTGAGGCCAAAATTGAAGTGCTGGCCGGTGGTTTCGCTTGGACCGAGGGGCCCATCTGGGTGAAGAATGACGCCTTTCTGATTTTCTCCGATGTGCCGCAGAACACGGTTTTCAAGTGGACGGATAAAGAAGGCGTTACGCCCTTTCTGAAACCATCGGGCTATACCGGCGTCGGCGTGTACAGCGACGAACCCGGTTCCAACGGCCTGACCATCGACCGGCAGGGTCGGCTCATTTCCTGCGAACACGGCGACCGGCGTGTAACGGCCATGCCCCTCAACGGCAGCGGGGGCAAGCGCACGCTGGCCGATAACTTTAATGGGAAACGCTTTAACAGCCCCAACGATGTGGTGGCCCATTCCAACGGCAGTTACTATTTTACTGACCCTCCTTATGGAATGCCTAAGAAAGAAAAAGACCCCGGTAAGGAAACCGATGGCTACGGTGTATATCGCATTGCGCCGGAGCGGACGGGCGTTCCGGGCACAGTGTCGATTGTGGTGGGCGACCTGACCCGGCCCAACGGCATTGCGCTCTCGCCCGACGAGAAAACGCTTTATGTGGCCCAATCCGACCCGCTTCGTCCGGTGGTGATGGCCTATCCGTTGCAGGCCGATGGGTCGGTGGGGAAGGGTAAGGTTGTGTTCGGGGCCGAGGGCATGAAGAAACAAGGGCTTGAGGGCGGCTTCGACGGCATGAAAGTCGACCGCGACGGCAATCTGTGGGTAACGGGCGGTGGGGGCGTTCTGGTGCTGTCGGCAGCAGGCGAGTTGCTGGGCCATATCAAAACCGGGGTCGCTACAGCTAACTGCGCCTGGGGCGACGATGGGTCAACATTATATATCACTGCCGATATGTACCTCTGCCGAATCAGAACGTTTGCTAAGGGATGGTGAGGGGAAATGAATAATGAAGGTGGACTGTCTAATTTTCATTTTTCATTATACATTCTTCATTGTCCATTATTAACCTAACTTTGTAGAGAGTACGTAGCTTGATTAGAAGGAGTATTTTCTCATGTTGGAGAATCGGAAGTGGGTTATTATTGGAGTCTTCTGCTTAGTCGGATTGACGTACCTGGCCCGGTTATTTTATTTACAGGTGCTGGATGATACCTACTCGCTGGGAGCCTCCAAAAATTCCATCAAGCGGGTGGTCGAAATCCCGTATCGGGGGCAGATTTACGACCGCAACAATCAACTCATCGTGTATAACACGCCGGTCTATGACCTGTATGTCACGCCCAGGCAGGTCCGTATTCCCGATACAACGGCTTTCTGCCGGATGATGAACATTAGCCTGTCGGAGTTTGACAGCATCATGGGGCTTGCCAAAAACTATTCCCCCGTTAAGCCGTCGCTGTTTTTACGGCAGCTTTCTAAAGAGGACTTCGCCCGTATTCAGGATGCCCTGGTCGATTACCGGGGCTTTGAGCCAATCATTAACTCCATGCGAACTTATCCGGCGCATACGATGGCGAATGCATTGGGCTACGTGAGTGAAATCAGCAGGAAGAAACTGGAAAGTCAGGATATTCTCTACTACCGCCAGGGCGATTACATTGGTCATAACGGGCTGGAAGAGCAATATGAAGAGCAATTACGCGGCAAACGGGGCGTCAAATTCATGATGCAGAACGTTCGGGGGGTGAACAAAGGCTCCTGGAAAAATGGCGAATTCGATACGCTGGCCGTGGCCGGGCAAAACCTGATTACGGGCATTGATGTGGAGGTGCAGAAGTATGCCGATAGCCTGATGCAGAACAAAGTTGGCTCGGTGGTGGCGGTAGAACCCTCGACGGGCGAAATCTTAGTGTCGGTGTCGGCCCCGACCTATGACCCCAACCTGCTGTCGAGCCGATTTTTCTCGAAGAATTACCGGGCGTTAATTAAAAATCCATATAAGCCGCTCATTAACCGGCCCGTTATGGCCAGCTACCGGCCCGGCTCAACGTTTAAACTCATTCAGGCGCTGATTGCCCAGCAGCAGGGGTCTTTGTTCACGAATACGGTTTATGGACATGGCGGTTCGCCGATGCGCTGCCACTGCCGTGGCGGGAATAACCTGCGGGGAGCCGTGCAATATTCCTGCAATCCGTATTTCTACAACGTGTTTCGCAAGTTTATTTACCATAATGGCGAACCCAACACGTTTAAGGCATCCGCCATTGGGCTGAACCAGTGGCACGATATGGTCGAGAAGTTTGGTATGGCCACCCGGCTTGGCGTTGACCTGCCCAGCGAACTGAAAGGCAACCTGCCGACCGTCGAATTCTACGACAAGGTGTATGGCGGGCCAAATCGCTGGAAGTTCTCCTACATCTATTCGTTGAGCATTGGTGAGGGAGAACTGCTTATTAACCCGCTCAAACTGGTAAACCTGGCGGCAACGGTTGCCAACCGGGGCTGGTATATCACCCCTCACTACATCAAGGGCTTCGGCAAGGCGGGTGTGGGCGTCCCGGCGGCATACCGCGAGCGGCACGAAACCGGCATCGAGTACAAGTATTACCTGCCCGTTATCGACGGAATGCGGAATGCCGTTGCCCACGGTACGGTGACACCCTTAGCCGACATTGCCGGTATTGACCTGTGCGGCAAGACCGGCACCTCGCAGAATGCTAAATACGGCCATAAGTTCGACCACTCCATTTTCATCGGGTTCGCCCCCATGAACAACCCTAAAATTGCGGTGGCCGTGTTTGTTGAAAATGCGGGCTGGGGCGGTAAAGCAGCCGCTTCGGTGGCTGCCCTGGTTGCCGAACGATATCTGAAGCACAAAACCGAAGCCCTGAAATTAGATGCTCAGGTCAAAGCATCAAATTACCTGCCCCCCGCGACGGGGATTCCCGGCGCGAAAAAGTCCGTTGCTCCCAAAAAAGATACCACGCAGAAACCGCCTGCCACCAAACCCATGATGACGGTCACGAAGCCTAAGTCTGTAACGGTGGCCGAGGTGAGCGGAAACTAAAATGTCTCGCAAAAACGATCCCTTTTCACAAAACATTGACTGGCTGACGCTGCTGTTCTACCTGGGTTGCGTAACGATGGGCTGGCTCAATGTGTATGCCGCCGTTTATAGCCCGGAAGTCAACACGAGCCTGTTCGATTTGTCGACCAATGCCGGGAAACAAATGATGTGGATTGGTACCACCATCCTGCTGGTTATCTGTATTCTGGTACTCAATCATACCTTTTTCGACACCTTTGCTTTTGTCTTTTATGGCTTCATGATTCTCACGCTGATACTGGTGCTTTTTGCCGGGACCAACATCAACGGGTCGCGGTCATGGTTCAAGTTCGGGGCGATCTCGATTCAGCCTGCTGAATTTGCCAAAGTGGCTACGGCGCTGGCCCTGGCGAAGTATTTAGACGTTCCCGGCATCAATTTGTTGAAACCCAAAGACCTGATGTACATCGGCGGTATTATTGTACTGCCCTGTATTCTGATTCTGGCCTCCAACGAAACCGGGTCAACCCTGGTGTTTGCCTCGTTTGTGATCATGCTGTATCGGGAGGGATTACCTGGCTGGATTCCGGCCGTTGGCATCAGCGCGGCCGCCCTGTTCATTCTGGCGCTGGTGCTGCCCAAGCTGTATATTTTTGCTGGCGTTGTTGCCCTGTTGGGGCTTGTCATTTTTCTGATGCCCCGCTACAGTCGTAATGTGAGTAACCTGATTTCGATAGGGCTGATTGGCGCGGGGATGATGATTTTCGTGACGGGGGTTGACTTTTTTGTTAACAACGTTCTGCAAAAACACCAGCGCAACCGCATTAAAGTGCTGGTCGACCCAACCATCGACCCGCTGGGCGTTGGCTGGAACGTCACGCAGGCCAAAATTGCCATTGGCTCCGGGCGGCTGCAGGGGAAAGGGTTTCTGGAAGGAACGCAGACCAAATTTGACTTTGTCCCCGAACAAAGTACCGACTTTATTTTCTGCACCATCGGCGAAGAACACGGCTTTCTGGGCAGTCTGGTCGTTATCGCTCTGTTTATTGGGTTGCTCACCCGCCTTGTCATTCTGGCCGAAAAACAGCGTACCAAATTTGCGCGGGTGTATGGCTACTGCGTGGCCGGAATTATCTTTTTCCACGTCATGGTCAACATCGGCATGACCATTGGCCTGATGCCCGTTATCGGGATTCCGCTGCCGTTTTTCAGTTATGGGGGCTCGTCGCTCTGGTCGTTTTCTATCCTGCTGTTCATCTTTCTCAAACTCGATTCGCGCCGGGCGGGGGCCATGTGGCGGTAGGGGTTATTGTAAGGCGGATCGCCCCCATTATACTAGCCCTTTTCCTCTCCACTGACCGTTTACGAAAAACCTCTTTTCAGGTCAGATAAAAAAACTTATTTTTAGGAGCTTGATTTACAGTTGCTTGCAAAGGCGACGTTGTCTTTTGCACCTCTATCCTCGTTGCCTGATGGAATCAACTATACCCCTACCCGCTGCTCCTGCCAGTATACCCGTAGAAACGCCCCAGCCGGTCGCCTTTGTTGACCGAATTAAAACGATTGACATGGTGCGGGGCATGGCCCTGCTGGGTATTCTGTTGATGAATATTCCCTATTTTGGACAGGCGTTTCAACTCGAAACCGAGCCGCTACTTCGTCCCGGCAGTACTGACCACACCGTGTTTACCTTCATAACCATCGCCTTTGAAGGCAAGATGCGGGCGTTGTTTTCGATGCTTTTTGGCGCGGGAATCCTTATTTTCATCGGGCGTAAGGAAACAGAAGGCACGAGCAATCCGGCTGATTTTTATTATCGTCGGCTCCTCTGGATGGTGCTGTTTGGGGTTATTCATGAGTATGTGCTGATGTGGGTAGGCGATATTCTGTTCGATTATGCCATTGCCGGGCTATTTCTGTTCCCTTTCCGAAACCTGAAACCGCGTCAGTTGCTGATTTTTGGGCTGGTATGTATCGCCATTGGGGGCATAAAAAATGAACGTCGTCAACTGGAACTGCGTGATAAACGAGCGAACTACCTGCAAACGGTTTCGCTTGAAAAAGCCCACAAAAAACTGACCGATGCCCAGAAGAAAGACAAAGAAGCCTGGGAAAAAGTAATTAAAAACTTCCGGCCCGACCCGAAGGAAGTGGCTGAGTTTACTCAGAATATGCGTTCCGGATATGGAACGGTCTATAAAACCCTGGAGCCGGAAAATATCCGGTTTCATTCTACATTTCTGTACTTGGGCATCTGGGATGTCCTGTCCATGATGTTGTTGGGCATGGCGTTGTTCAAATGGGGTTTCTTCTCCAATAAACTGCCCACCCGAACCTACTGGCTGACGCTTCTGGTTGGTTATGGTGTTGGGTTTCCGTTAAGTATGGTCGATTTGTCGCTGTTTCAGCAATTAGTGACGAACCCGGCGCTGTTTGCTGATACCCAATGGATTTCGCCCGGACTGGGATACGACACGCAGCGGGCACTCATCGGCATTGGTCATGCCAGTTTGTTGCTATTGATTTATCGCTCCGGGGTCTTGTCGTGGCTGATGCAGGCCCTGTCGAATGTGGGGCAGATGGCCTTTAGCAATTATATACTCCAAACGCTTTGCTGCACTCTGTTTTTCAACGGATATGGGCTGGGTTACTTTGGTAAATTGCCCTATCACCAGTTGTATTACGTTGTGGGCGTTGTCTGGGTTATCAATCTACTATTCAGCGCTATCTGGCTGCAATTTTTTCGCTTTGGCCCGTTGGAATGGGGGTGGCGAAGCCTGACCTACTGGCAACGTCAACCCATGCGTAAATGACGGGTGACGTAGCGCCAGGGTTTTTGTTGCCGGTAGGATCACCCGAATCTACCTGTCGAACACGACCTTATAGACGGCGAAGCGAAGGGCCGCATTTTGTACGTCGTTATTGGCGATGACATACAAGGTGCCATCCGCCCCCAGGGCGATATCGAACTGGTCGAAGCGGAACGCCATCCGATGACCCCTCCCTGATTTAGTCGCCCCGGTCTGGCCGAAAAATTTCTTATTGCCCACAACGGTCGTTACGTTTCCCGATGCATCGACTTTGCGGATGCAGCCTGACCCATAATCATTGACATACACATTATCGCTCTCATCGACAGCAATGGTGTTGCCCCGCGCATAGCCGCCATCCTGAAACCGGGCCGCCCCACCCGCGCCATCGACATACCCTTTCTGACCGGCAGTCCCCGCAATGAGTTTGAGCGTGTTGTCGGCCTGCAATTTCCAGAGGGCCTGATTGCAGAATACGAAGACACTTTTGCTGTTGGTCGCCAACTGGGCGTTGGCCTGGTCGGGCGTTCCTTTGAGCTGTGTGTTGACAACCGTTGTGGAGAAACTCGATGATGAATTGCCGCCTGCCGTTCCACTGACGATACCAACCAGTTCGTTGTTGAAATTGGCGCAGATGTAACTGTATTTTCCAGTAGCACCGCCCGGTTTCAGCGAAAATGACTGCGCTTTTGAGTCAGCCGCCGTTGACTTGGAAAGCTTGTCGAAGCGATAGGTATAATAATAACCGGAACCGGTGTCACCAAAGTAAATCTGGTCGCCCGAGACGGCAATGCCCACTGGATTATCGGTAATTGTTTGAAATGATGCCACGCCCAGCGTGGTCAGGTCCATGCGGTAAACAGTTTTCTGGCCAGGTCCGGTGATATACAGAAGGTTATTCGTGTAGGCCATCCGGACGCCATCGGCCCCCGCTGTTGCAAAGGCCGGAAGTCCCACTAATTTCGTGACGGTAGCCTTTGCCGAAAGCGGGGTGATAACGGTGAAGTCTTTCGGAGAGGTGGTCTGCTTACCCGCGTCTTCGAGGGTGATTTTTCCGGTTGTCGCGCCATCGGGGACAATGGCCCGTAGTTCGGTCGTACTCACACGGGTGACGGTTTTGGCCGCCATACCATTGAATTTTACGCCGGTATTGTTGGTGTAATTATAACCCTTAATCGAAATCTCATCGCCTTCTTCGCTTTGTTCGGGACTAAACGTGGTGACGACGGGGCCATCGATAAACGTAAAGTCGGTTGCCGACGGAGCCGTTCGTCCGGCTGTTTCGACGGTTATTTTTCCACTCTGGGCGGTAGTTGGAACGGTCACGATCAGTTGCGACGTCGATGCGCTGGTCACAACGGCCGACAAACTGCTCCCGAACTTTACTACATTCTGAGTGGGGTCGCTGGAAAACCCTGTGCCTTTAATTGTAACAACGGTACCCGCTATGCCCTGCGCCGGGTCAAAACTCTCGATGGAAAAGGGTGTTGGCTCCGGGTCGGATTTTTTGCAGGATAGAACGACACCCAGAAGGAGGATAACAAGGACGTTTTTCATGGTTTCCTGTGGCTTAAAAAAGAGAAAATTTACTTGGATTTCGCAGTCAATCGAGAACAGGCTACGTGTCTGAACGACAATGGCCGTGCTTCGTTAGTTGCCCGTAGAGGAGGTGTTATAGTGGGCAGGTAATGGTTACGATACTAAAGCTAAATTACCATCTAACGAAAGGTGAAAACCTTTGATTAAACGGCAGTTATACTTAGGAAAGGGGCGAAATTTTCTGACCAAAGCTTACTTAAGCCCGGTGCCAGTCACACTCGCCGGGGGCGGCACCGCCAACGCCGTGCCGCCCGCTTCGTCGGCACCAAGGTCGGGATTGCCGGAGCGAGAATTACCATCATAGTCCGTTGTAATAATGGATTGGGGCAACCCTGCTTTCAGGCAGGGGCTTCCGGCCTGCAAATGGTGTTGCGCGTTGAGTTTAGGGTCACCCTCGGTGCTGTGGGCGTCGAATTTGGTGGCGGCTTTCCACTGGGTAAACGTCAGATCGCTGGTTTGCCGATTTTCGTAGATAGCCGCTGAGCCGGTTCGGAAATAGCGGTTGTAATCAATCTAGCTATTGCCCGTCAGCGATTCGGCTTTATCGTCGTCGTTGTAGCGAATCCGAATCATGGCCCGGTCGCCGGTCTGCGCCTGCACGAAAATGTTGTTCAGAACTTTTACGTCACGGCAGGGTGGAGTACGTAATGCCCCGTTCGGACTCACGTAGGTTTCGCCCCGGCTGATGTACAACGCGCCGTATGTATCGCTCGCCACATTCACGAAAGTATTGTTGACCACCTGCGGACGAACAGCGGCAAACAGCCCTACGCCACCCCATTTCGCGTTGACAATGATGTTGTTACGAATAATAATGTCGAAACTTTCGGTATAGTCGGTATTGTCTTTGTCGAACCATTCTTCGTCGGTGTCGGTGTTGCCCGCCGTCACGCCCATTTCGCCACAGTTGACAATGAGGTTGTTTTCGATGATGCAGTTTTTGGCCCCGCCTTTGGCATACAGGCCCGTGGTGGCAATGTCGTGGAAGTAGCAGTTTCGCACCAGCATATTCGGCCCGTTCACGTTGTCGATGCCCTCCGCATTATCCGCCGATACATTGGCTGGCCCAACGCCCGAATGGTGAATCTCGCAGTTCAAAATCTTAATGTTGGCGCAGCCCGGCACGATTTTAATGCAGTCGCGGCCCGTGTCGTGAATGCGGCAGTTGCGGATGGTGAGGTCGCTGACGGCCCGCCGAACGGGTTCGTTATTTTCCCAATTGTTTTCGAGTTTGATGCCGTAGAGATAGCCACCCACGATTTCCAGATTCTCGATGAGTCCACCTACAATGGTCGGTTCGCGATACCACAGCACCGACGTGATATCCTCCACATTCGTGACGGCTTTGATAACGGCCCACTCACCCGGATACGACCGAAGCGTGAGGTTACAGGTACGAATTCTGATTTCGCGGCTCTCGTGCGTACCGGCGCGTAGCTCGACAGCATCGCTCGGCCGGGCCGAATCGACCGCTTTCTGGATGGTTTTCAGTGGTTTCCCCACGCTTCCATCGTTACTGTCGTTGCCGTTTGTGGCCACAACCCACGTTCGGGGCGCGGGATTGGGTTCGTTGCAGGCAAACCCCGAACTGGTAGACGGTGTGGAGGTGCTGTTGCCGGGCGTGGTCGTCGTTCCGGGGTCAACCTCGTCCGTCTTTCTGCACCGTGTCAACCCGAATAGAGCAATCCCCACAAAAATGAATAGACATAGGGATTTTTGCATATTAATGGCTTTTTTTTGAGAATTAACAAGATTTTATTTAGATATAGACACAAAGGATATTGTCCCCTCCCTGTCGCTGTATCCCCACAGCGACAGGGAACCAGGCATTGGTTTGTAGAAATTTCGATAGTCTTTAATCCTGCCGAAAAAAGGCTTACAAGCGTGTGTATTTTATCACGATTCGTTTTGCGTTGCCTGGATTCGGCATCTGCGGATTGGCGGCATAATCGAAATCCCAGGTCATGGTGTTGCCGCTCACAGTGAGAGAATAATCGGAATCGGGCAGGCTTTTGTCGGGCACCACAATCCTGAGTTTGTTGCTCGTTGCCGACCACCGACCTGCTTTGTTCATCTGCTCAATGGTTTTTTTTATCGGTCCACAACTCTCTGGTACATCGGTTCGCATGGTTCCGTCGGCCAGAAAGGTGTAGGTTATGCCCGCCGTGCAGGGCATTGTCTTGGTAAGTTCGGGTAGTTCATCAGTCGTTTTGCCGCTGGCATCGGTCATCAGCATGGCCGTGCGTTTCCAGGTGCCTGCCACGCTCTGCGCCAGTAGCGGAGATGTCGACAGGTATAGGCTGACGAGGATAGAAAGCAGGGTACGTTTCAAGAGCGCTTACAGTTTATGGTAGATATAGGTGAGGACTAGCTTTTTGTATTCATCCGCTTCCAGTTTGGTCGCGTCTACGCTCAAATACATCGCGGTAGGGTCGTTTTTGTGGCCAATGATGCCGATGTCGTATGTCAAATCCCCGCTTTGCCCCAGGAGTTTGGCCAGTTGCCGCTCTTCATCGCCGATGATTTTCAGTGTTCCATTATTTATATCGCCGTTAACATCGGCCTGAACAACGCTCAATTCCCAGCGCACGTCCCGGCTTTTCCCGTCCCCCGTGGCTCGCAGCCGTCCGTCGCTGAAAAACTCATAAACGTAAACTCCGCCGTTTTTCTTAACGTCCGACGTGTTGTTAATGACTTTTCCACTGTGTTTTATACCTTCAGAAACAACGCGTTCCAATTGCCACTTTCCAATCAGCGACTGGAACTTATCCGGCTGTGGGTCGTCGGCGTTTTTGCTACCGCAACCCGCTCCCGAGTTGCCGAACAGAACAGCCACTAACAGGCTGTAGGCGAGGTATTTTTTCATGATTTTGTGCGTGAAAAGTTGATAGTTGCTTTCTTCTCGTAGCGCGGGTCGGCACTGTCGGAATAGCCTGATCCGGTGGCTGTGGTATACGTGAACGCCAGCGTGAGTGTCAATTGGTCGTTCTGCCATTGCCCGCCGTTGGCTTCATTGATGTTGAAATTTTTACGTACCTGCTTCTTCTCGTCTACTGTGCGAAAGTGAACCGTGTTGAGTTGATGCCAGTCGTCTTTTCCGACCGAACCCCACACGTCGTACTCTTCTGTTCCGCGTTGGCTGGTCACGGTTGCCAACCCGTCAAAACCCTGCTTATCGGTTCGGGAACCCAGCCCGCTCCGCCGACGGGTGCGTTTGCCTGCTTTTTTGGCCCGCCCCTCATCGGTCATCGGAATCAGGATGTCGAGCCGGATGGTTTTCTGTACGCCATCGGGGTCCTTAAATTCACCCTCCCACGTACCGACGAGTAGTTTTGCGTTTTCGTCCTGGCTGTAGGCCCAGGGGCGGTCTTTCAGGTCGGCGTAGTAGCTGTAGTAGTATTTACACTCATACACCCCCCAGCTAAGACCCGCCAGCACCAGCACAAACAGCAATATCTTCGCGCCTTTTGTCATGGAATAGGTGTCTTTTACGCCACAAGGCCGTATTTGTCGATGAGGGGTTGCCGTTTTTCGGGGAAACTAACCATGCCGAATTTCTGGCGGAGGTCGCGGTACATGGCCTGTATTTCCGGCGAATTCATGGCTAAACCACGGGTTTTGGCGGCCTCGGGAATCGTATGAATCGACGCTTCCAGATAGTCCTCAAACGGTTGCTGAAAATAGCAGTCGATGCCAACGGCGGGTTTGTCGGTAGCATTCCAGAACGTATGCATAATGCCACGCGGGCGCAGGTGCCAGCCGCCCGCCTGCACCTGATAAACTTCCTCGCCCACAATGACGCTGATGGTTCCTTCCAGCACATACATCAGTTCATCGAGTTCCTTGTGCAGGTGCGGGGACGGTCCCATTTTCCGGGCCGCTACGGCAAACTCGACACACGAAAATTGCCCGTTGGTCTGGCTCTGCCGAACATGGGTACGAGTGTTCAGCCCCGACGGACCGGGTTGCAGCGGCTCGATCGGCGGCAGGTAAAACGGTTTCAGCGGGTCGCCAGTCGTTGGATGCGCCGACCCATTAGTTGAACTGATACCGGAAAGCAGGCCGATGACGGCGGAGGTAGACAGAAAATCACGGCGTTGCATAGTCATTTGGTAGGTATTGAGTTGAATTCTGTGGTTCTCTGACAATTTCTGTGGAGAGGGATGCATTCGACGGTGTCTCCTCGGTCTGTGTCCTCACAGACCGCTGGCAATCAGGTAGGTATAGCGGTCTGTGAGGATACAGACCGAGGATGCTTGCGGATAATCACAAAAATTGTTAGAGAACCAATTCTATGGGCAGCTACGGGTTATTTTCCCGCGTTATAAATCGCCAGCAAAAACGCCTTACTGATTCGGTTGGCCTCTTTTTCGCAGATATGCCCCTGTCCCTCAGGGGAATCGATGCCCTGCCCTTTGCTGGGACAGTTGGCCGTAGACCGGTATTTATCGCAGATGGTCCAGACACTGCCGAGTTTGCACGCGCCATTTTCCGATTCAATTTCCTGCAAATCGAAAACCACGTCCTGTGCTTTAAACGTATCCTTCATCCAGGCACCCATTTTCATCTTGGCCGCGTTGCCGTCGTCTTTGGTCACGATGTAAATCAGGGGTGGAGTGATGTGTACGAAGCGTTTGATGCCAGCCGCCCGCAGGTCGTCAATCATCTGTTTGTAGGCGGTTTTGGCCTGTTCTACGTTGGCGTCGGTGATGTCGGCATAACCAAATTTGAAGATGGCAATCTGAAGTTTTGCCTTCTGCTCGATGGCTTCGCGTTTGAAAGCCGCCATCTTTTTGTCGGGTTCTCCGTTCGAGATGTTGTTGCCGTTGTTGATGGAATTCCAGTCGGCGCCGTTCGGGCCATCGTTGAGGGTAGTGCCGTCGTAGAACTCAAACTTGACCCCGTTATTCTGGCTCCCGTCCTCCAGATCACCCCCCACCGATGCGTGGACAAACAAGCTGTTCCAGCCGTTCACCCGGCCTTTCTCGGTGGCGGAAAGGTTATCCCACGCGCTGATGCCGCTGATGCCCACCACGCCCGGCTGTCCGTTACCGAGTGCCGGGGAACCCGTGTTTGGATTGGTTGGATTCGTCGGGTTGGTTGGGGTTGGGTCGTTGGCCGGGCTGGTACAACCTGTTAGCAGTAATAAAAACAATAGCGGTCTCATGACTAATCGGCGTTGATGGGTCGAAACTGCTTACGTTAGCCCACGCTCACAATAGTCGCTCGACTAACGACTGTTTGAATCGACTAACAGCAGGTCAATTTGAGCAAGCGGTTGATTTCTAAGCCAAAAAGCGCATACATTTGAGTAACAGACTAGCTGGCAATGCCCCACAATACCTATTCCTGCATTATTGTCGACGACAACGAAATTGACCGGCTCACCGCTCTGGCTCACGCCCGGCAGTACCCGCTGCTCAACGTGGTGGGGGTGTTTGCGTCGGCTGCGGAAGCCTTGTCCGTTGTGCAAAACCAGCCGATTGATGTGCTGTTACTGGATGTCGATATGCCGGGGTTGAATGGTCTGGACCTGCGGGCCAGTCTGATGCAGGTGCCAGTCTGCGTCTTTATTACGGCCTACCCCGACTATGCGGCTGAGAGTTTTGCGGTCGATGCGTTCGATTATTTGGTGAAACCCATCCGGGCCGAGCGGTTCAGCCACACGATGGCCCGCGTTCAGACGTTTTTTGACCTGACCCGCAAGGCGCAGTTGTTCGATCTGAGTTTGGGAGCCGATACCGTATTCATCCGGGACGGCCACCAGCAGATTAAACTAAACCTGCACGAGGTAGTGTACCTGGAGGGGCTGAAAGACTATACCCGTATCGTGACGGCCACCCGGCAATATACGGTGCTGTCGTCCATCGGAAATCTGTTGCAGGAGATACCCTTCCAGTCATTTCTGCGTATTCACCGTAGTTATGCCGTTCAACGGCACTACATCGACAAGATCACCAGTCAACAGATTTATGTTCACCAGTTTACATTGCCCGTTGGGCGGAGTTACCGGGCGGGGCTGGAGGGGATAGATCCGGGCCGACAGGCCAGCCGGTTGACCTAACTCTTTTCAGTTAACTTGTTCTATGCCCGGATTCCATAAAACCCCCAAACCCCCTGAAGGGGGCTTTGTCCGAACACGAGTAAAGCCCCCTTCAGGGGGTTTGGGGGTTTTATGGCAGTTACTTCTACTGTTGCTTTCACTTCTTTTTGTGGTTCCTGCTTTGGCACAAAAGCAGGGGCGTGTGCTCATCGACTCGTTAATCGCTGAACTACCCAAAGCCGCCAACGACACTGCGAAGGGTCGGCTATACCGGATTATTGCCGACGAATGGTTTTTTACCAACATCGACCAGGCCCTGCATTACAGCCGACTGGGACTGCAGCATACCACCCGCATGAACTGGCAGCGGGGCATTGGGGTGTTTAACAGTTACATGGGCCGGGCCTACAGCGATAAAGGCAACTACGATTCCTGCCGACATTATTTCCTGAAAGCGATTGCCATCTACAAAACACTGGGCGACACCTGGAATCTGTCCAGCACGACCAATAACCTCGGTGTGGCCGAACATAATATTCGCTCTAATTACCCGGCCGCTACGCGCTACTATTTCGAAGGATTAACATATGCCGAGGCCACCGGCGACAACTACCTCATTGGCATCAGCCTCGATAACGTATCAGAAATTTATCGGATTCAGAAAAACTTCCCGAAAGCCCTGCAATTTGGTCGGCGGGCTTTAGCACTCCGGCAACAACAACGTAACCCCGACATCAATGCCCGGCGTGAGCTGGCCTCGTCACTGACCAGTATGGCGGCTCTCTACACGCTGATGGAGGATTGGCCCAGAGCAAGGCAATTTGGTTTGCGGGCGTTAACAGGGCATCAGCAGGTGGATAATAAAGAAGGCTTAGCCCGCACCTATGGCAACCTGTCCGTTGCGATGCAGCAGGATTATGACAAAAAAATCCAGTATGCGCTGAAAGCCAAGCAACTCTGGGACAGCTTTAACCCCCGAAGTCTCGACGCGGTCAGCAACCTGGCTAATCTCGGCGTGGCCTATTTCGATCTGGTGCGCCACGGCAGCGGCCGACCGCCCAGCCCGTCTACGGCTACAAGCCAGCCCACCGGCAGGACTGCCCGACTGCGATTGGCTGAGCGATACCTGACCGAAGCTATCCGGCTCAGTACCGACAAGGGGGAAGTGGGCGATCAGGCGTATTTTCGGGGAAGTCTGGCGGAATTGCAGGCCCTGACGGGCAATTACAAAGAAGCCTACGAGAACTTTCGAGCCTACCAGGCCGCGCAGGATTCGCTGTACTCTCAGGAAGCCAAAAACAAGATTGCCGGACTGGAAGGCCAACGCGAAATCGAACTCCGCGACAAACAACTCGAAATCAATCGATTGATCATTGCGGGGCAGAAACGCCAGCAACTGGCACTGCTCGTGGGAGTCGGGTTGCTGCTGGTGATCGGCGGACTGCTTTACTGGCAGAGCCGAACCCGCAAACGAATCAATACGACCCTGCTCCACCTGAATCAGGAACTCGACGAAGCCAATCAGGTAAAAGCCCGGTTTTTCGCCATTCTGAGCCACGACCTGCGCGGCCCCGTTGCCAACCTGATTAATTTTCTGCACCTCCAGCGCGAAAGCCCCGACCTGCTACCCCCCGGTCAGGTAGCCCGCCATCAGCAAACCGTCACCGAAGCCGCCGAGGGCCTGCTCGATACGATGGAGTCTATGTTGCTCTGGAGCAAGGGGCAGATGCAACAATTTAAACCCGATATAAAAGTAATTCCCGTGGACACCTTGTATGATTACCTGCAACGGTTCTTCGCGGGGGTACCCCATGTGCGATTCAGCTTCGATGCGCCCCAGGAGTTACAGGTAGCCACCGATGAAGACTACCTCCGCACGATCATGCAGAACCTGACCAGCAACGCCATCAATGCTCTGAAAAACAGGCCCGATGCCCACATTCAGTGGCAGGCCCGGCCCGAAAATGGGCGGGTAATTCTGACCATCAGCGACAATGGCCCTGGTATGTCGGAGAGTCAACTGAAAGTCCTTTACACCAACGACGCGGCTATTCTGGGTAAAAGCGGGCTGGGGCTGCACCTGATCCGCGATTTAGCCCAGGCCATTGCCTGCCAGATCAGCGTCCGGTCGGAGCCGGGAGCTGGCACGGAATTTAGGCTAACGATTGCGTAAGCAATAAACGAACGAGCAGTTCGGGATGGCACGGTTAACCTGAGCGACGGCACCACCCTCGCCATGTCGCGCCGAACCCGCCGGACCCTGTTTAGCCGGTCGGGCGAATGAGTTGATGGCGATCCATCCGGAAGAAATTCGCCTGCACTCCGGTAGTTATAGCTCAAGGTTATGTGTACGTGAATAGGTAACGATGCTGATGAGCCATAACGGCCTGATCCCGTTCAAAAACGGACAGATTTTGTACGGTTTCGGACAGTCGGTTCTTTATTGATGGGCTTCTGTTTACTTCCAAAGGCTGTTTTCAGGCGTGGCACAGTAGTTGACCCCGTTAGCGGTAGCTAACGAACAACAAACTCATGTTACGCAATTACCTGAAAGTGACCTGGCGCAACGTAGTCAAGCACAAGAGTTTTTCCACGATCAACCTGTTTGGCCTTATCGTTGGCTTATCCTCGGCGCTGGTGCTGGGTATGTTCGCCTATTATGAACTCACCTTCGACCAGATTCATGAGCAGAAAGACCGCATTTTTCTGGTGTATAAAGAGCGAAAAACGCCCGACGGCATCAAGCCGGTGTATGAAACCTGGGTGCCCACGCTCGACGCCCTAAAAAGCGAGCTTCCGGCGGTTCAAACCGGAACCCGCTACTGGGAGTCGCCCATGTGGCTGGAAAAAGACGGGCAGAAGTTCCGGGAGACGGTTGTCTTTGCCGACCCGTCGTTGTTCCGCGTGTTTCACCTGCCACTGATGCAGGGCGACGGCTATCAGCAGCTTACCCGCAAATCCAGCGTGCTGATTGCCCCCGAAATTGCCCAAAAATACTTCGGCGAGGCCAACCCCGTTGGGCAGTTGCTTCAGCTACAGACCGGTAACAATCGTTATTCGGTTTATGTAGCGGGCGTGTTACAGCCGATGCCGGGGAATTCGTCCATTCGGCCGGCCATCATTCTGCCCTTTGCCAATGCGATGGAAATGGTGGACGTAAAAGCAGCCGGGTGGGACGATTCCTTTCTTTACACGTATGTTTTACTAAGCCCGAACAGTCGGCCTAACGATCTGGAAGTGCAGTTCCCCGCCTTTGTTAACAAAGTTTTCGACAAGGAAATAGCGTCCCGGATGTGGCTGAAACTGTTGCCTTTCAGCGACTTGCACAACCAGTTTAACCAGAGCGAAAAATTTGCCTACATCCTGCTCTGCATTGCATTCATCATTATTCTGATTGCCACCATCAACTACGTCAACTTAGCCACGGTTCGCTCCATCGAGCGGACCCGCGAAATCGGCGTTCGGAAAGTGCTGGGCGCCCGCAAAGGTCATATAGTGGCTCAATTCCTGGGTGAGTCGTTTCTGCTGACCGGCTTCTCGTTCGGGGTTGCGCTGCTGGCGGTTAAGCTGGCCCTGCCCCTTATCAACCAGACGCTGGATACTCAATTGCCCGAAACCATCTTCAGCACGGTTCAACTGACCCTCTCTGTACTGGCCGTGTTGGTGGGGGTTGCCCTGTTTGCGGGTGGCGTTCCGGCATTGTACATATCGGGGTTCCGGCCCATCGAAGCCATCAAGGGTCAGCTCAAACAGCTTGGTTCGGGCACTCAGTTGCGTAAGCTGCTGGTGGTTAGTCAGTTCGCCCTGGCGGTAATGCTCATCTGTGCCACGCTGGTGGTGTATCGGCAGATTTCCTTTATGAAAACCCACGCGCTGGGGTTCAGTCAGGAAAACATCGTAGTTATACCCACCAATGCCGACGAGTACCCGGAGAGTGAAGCCGCCCGGCTGAAAATAGCCGGGATTAAAAAAGAACTTCTGGGCTATTCGGGTATAAAAGGCGTGACAACGTCGGCCAATGTGCCGGGCGACAACATCGGCAATTCCTATACACTGGTCAAACCGGTGGGCTGGACGGCCGGGCAGCCCTTCCGAATCCGGCGCGTGGTGGTCGATGAATCGTATTTCAGTGTGTATGGTATCAAGCTGGTACAAGGCACAAATTTTACCCCCAGTCTGTCGGAGAAGGATTCGCTGGCTCAGGATCAGGTAATTCTGAATGAAGCCGCTCTGAAAGCATTCGGCTGGCAAACCATCGACGGCAAAAGCCTCGACCGGAACCGGCAGGTCGTGGGCGTGGTGAACGACCATCACTACGCCAGTCTGACGCAGAAGATTGAACCCATTATGTTTCTCTACCGGCCCACCGAGAAGCAGGCCAGTACCTTTGTTTCCGTAAAATTTGCCACTGGCCAGCCCAGTGTGCTGTTGGGGCAACTGGAAAAGAAATGGCGCGAACTGGACCCTGGCCGGCCGTTCCCGTACTTTTTTGTCGACGAGAATTACGCCAAACTGTACCAGACTGAGGAGCGTAACGGGCGGGTAATCACCTATTTTTCGGTTTTAGCCATCTGCATTGCCTGTCTGGGGCTTTATGGCTTGGTGGCGTTCACGGCGAAACAGCGCACGAAAGAAATCGGCATTCGCAAAGTGCTGGGCGCGTCGGTAACGGGCATCATCGCGCTGCTTTCCAAAGATTTTCTCAAACTGGTCATCCTGGCGATTGTCATCGCCTTACCCATTGCGTGGTGGGGCATGAGCCAATGGCTGGCCGATTTTGCTTACCGCATCGACATGGCCTGGTGGATGTTCGCCGGGGCGGGTGGACTGGCCATTGGCATCGCCCTGCTGACGGTCAGTTTCCAGAGCATCAAGGCCGCCCTGATGAACCCGGTGAAGAGTTTGCGAACCGAGTAGAGCCGCAATACGTTGGGGCTCACAGGCCTCAGCAATAGTTTATGCCACTAAGAACCATCCGGTGCCGGAGACGCAAGGTGTTGCGGCTCTACATAAATCGACAACTATGTTCCGAAACTACGTTAAAATCGCCTGGAGAAACCTCTGGAAAAACAAGACGTTCTCCTTTATCAACATTCTGGGGCTGGCCCTGGGCATGGCCTGCAGCCTGCTGATTATGATCTGGGTGCAGGATGAACGGCACATGGACCGGTTTCATCTGAACGACAGCCGACTCTACCGGGTCATGGAAAATCAGCACTATACGGGTGTAATCAATACCTATCCGTCGACGCCCGGTATTCTGGCCGAAAACATCGTGAAAGACATTCCCGAAATCCAGTTAGCCAGTCAGTCACTCTGGGAGGAGTCTCCATTGTTCACGGTCGGCAACACCTTCGAGAAAGAAAAGGGCCGCGCCGTTCAGGGCGACTTTCTGACGATGTTTTCGTTTCCGCTCAAACAGGGCAACCCCAAAACGGCGCTCAAACGCCCCGACGGGCTGGTGATCTCGCAGAAGTTAGCCGACAAATACTTTAAAGGGCAGAACCCGATGGGGAAACTTGTACGGATTGACAACAAAGATGATGTGATGGTGACGGGTATTCTGGCCGACATGCCCGAAGCCTCTTCGCTGAAATTCGACTTCCTGATGAGCTACGACCGGTGGCAGAAAACAAACCCCTGGTCGAAAGAATGGGGAAACAATGGCCCCCGCTGTTACGTACTGCTGGCGCCGAATGTGTCGATTGATAAGGTGAATGCCAAGATCAGGAACTACGTCAAGACCAAGAATAAAGACAGCAACGTTGAGTTATTCCTGCAAAACTTTGGTGAGTCCTATCTCTATTCAAACTGGGAGGCAGGTCAGCAAAACGGGGGGCGCATCGAGTATGTGCGGATTTTTTCTATTGTCGCCATTTTCATTCTGGCCATTGCCTGCATCAACTTCATGAATTTAGCCACCGCCCGCTCGGTCAAACGGGCCAAAGAAGTGGGCGTCCGGAAAGTGGTGGGCGCGTATCGGAACAGCCTCATGGGCCAATTTCTGGGCGAATCCATGCTGATTACCTTACTGTCGCTGGTGTTTTCGGTCGTGATTGTGCTGCTTATTCTGCCCGTCTTCAACGAATTGACCGGTAAACACCTGGCGCTCGATTTTTCCAATCCCACCTTTCTCCTGCTATTGGTTAGTTTAGCCCTGCTCACGGGCTTAGTTTCGGGGAGTTATCCGGCCCTGTTCATGTCGTCGCTGAATCCGGTGGTCATTCTGAAGGGGGCGCTGAAGTTCAGGTCGAGTGCAACGTATTTCCGAAAAGGCCTCGTCGTGCTCCAGTTTGGCCTGTCCATCATGCTGATTCTGGGCACGCTGGTGGTGTACCGGCAACTTCAGTTCATCCAGTCCAAAAATCTTGGCTACAACCGCGAAAATCTGCTTTATTTACCTTTAGAAGGCGATTTGCAGAAAAACTTTCAGACGTTCCGGCAGGAACTGGAAAAGCAGCCGGGCATCAAATCGGTAACATGCTCCCAATCTGACCCGCTCGAAGTGGGCAGTTCGACACAGGGTGTAAAATGGCCGGGGAAAGATACCACTCAACTGATACTCTTTAGTCAGAACGCGATTTCGTATGACTACGTCAAAACGATGGGCATCAAACTCCTCGACGGCCGCGATTTTTCTCCCGCCTTTAGCACCGACACCAGCAATTACCTGATCAACGAAGCATCGGCCCGAAAAATGGGGTACAAATCGCCCGTCGGCAAAGAGATGACGATGTGGGATCGGAAAGGAAAAATCATTGGTCTGATGAAAGACTTCCACTATAACTCACTCCACACAGCCATTGAACCGCTGATTTTACGGCTGCAGCGCGGAGTCAGTGACACGACAAATAACTGGGGAAATGTGCTGGTTCGCACCCACGCGGGAGAAACCAAACAGGCCGTGGCGAGCATAGAAGCGGCCTTTAAAAAGTTTAATCCCCGTTTTCCGGTTAAGTATTCCTTCACCGATCAGGAATTTGGCAATTTGTATAAGGCCGAAAACACGGTCAGCCAGCTATCCAGCTATTTTGCGTTCCTGGCGATTTTTATTTCCTGTCTGGGCCTGTTCGGCTTAGCCGCGTTCACCGCTGAGCAGCGCACCAAAGAAATCGGCATCAGGAAAGTGCTGGGGGCCAGCGTAACGAACCTCGTGGGTATGTTATCCAAAGAGTTCATTTTACTGGTTTTGCTGGCGGCCTTCATCGCCTTTCCGCTGGGCTGGTATTTCCTGAGCGGCTGGCTCGAAAAATACGCCTACCGCATTGAATTGGAGTGGTGGTACTTCTTAGTGGCCATCCTGGCAGCCGTGGGCATTGCGCTGCTGACGGTCAGTTTCCAGAGCATCAAGGCCGCCCTGATGAATCCGGTGAAGAGTTTGCGGAGTGAGTAAGTGGGGGCCATATCGTATGGAAACCCGTTAGCTTTGCATACCCAACTATAACGGGTTTTCAACGTGAACCGTCTGCCCGGCATCTACCTTGTTTTGTTCTGGACGTTGCTGGCACTTCTGGCAACCGGTCAGGATTTGTTATTTGCGGCTTTGCGGGAAACCGAACTTGACTGGGGCGAGGTACTGATCTTTAAAACGTACTGGCTCCTGATGGCGCCCGTGTCGGTGCTGGTCTTCTGGCTGGGTGATCGCTTTCCGCTGAAAGCACCGGATGAATTTCGGCACGGCCTGATTCATTTGCTGAGTTCAGTGATGGTCAGTGTACTGCATATTACCGCGTTTGCCGCCACCATGATGGGGCTAAGCCGATTGTTTAATATGGGGCCGCCCTATACCTTTAGTGGCGTCTGGCAAAAGATGCTGGCCACCAACCTGATCTACCTCGTGCTGATGTACTGGCTCATTCTGGCTGGCCACAAAGCCTTAACTATTTATCGGGAATGGCGGCTCAGTCAGCTTCGTACCGTCGACATGGAACGTCAGTTAAGTGAGGCCCGCCTGAGTTTTCTCAAAAGTCAGTTACAGCCGCATTTTCTGTTCAATACCTTGCATTCCATCACTACACTGGTGCAACTGCACGACCACGACCGGGCCGTGGACATGCTCAACCGGCTGAGCGAATTGCTTCGCAATGCCCTGAAAGAGAATCAGCTACAACTCATTCCGCTCCATAAAGAACTGAACATTCTGGAACAGTATTTAGCCATTCAGGCCGTGCGTTTCGCCGATAAACTGCTGGTTTCGGTGCAGGCCGACGACCACCTGCTCAATGCCCGTGTGCCGTACATGATTTTGCAGCCGCTGGTGGAGAACGCCATCAAATACGCCGTTGAAACGGCTACCGGGCCTTGCCGGATAACCATTGCGGCTCAGGGAGAAAATGGGCAGATTCGGCTGTCGGTGCGCGACGAAGGAACGGCTAAACTGACCACATCCGTTCGGTGGGGTAATGGCCTGCGCTTAACCGAAGAGCGGCTGCAAAGTCAGTACGGGTCGCACTATTCGCTGACGATGTGCCCGAACGATACGGCAGGAACGATTGTCGAACTTCGCTTTCCGTTACAGCAACATGATTAATGTGCTCATCGCCGACGACGAAAAACTGGCTCGTCAGGCCCTTCAACTTCAGTTGGCCCGGTTCCCGCAGGTGACCTTAGTGGCGGCTTGTTCCGATGGGGGAGAGGTGCTGCGCGACGTCCATCAACACCGGCCTGATGTCTTGTTTCTGGATATTAAAATGCCGGTATTTTCGGGCTTAGAGGTGGCGCAGCAATTGCCCGAAGGCTATGTTCCTCAGCTCATCTTCGTTACGGCCTACGATGCCTATACCTTAGATGCCTTCGACCGGCAGGCGCTGGACTACCTGCTGAAACCCTTCTCCGCCGAGCGCTTCGACAAAGCCTTTCAGCGCGCTCTGGACCAGATACGCCTGCTGCGGCAGACCCAGGAATACAGCCAGCACCTGCGCCGGTTAACAGCGCAGATTGCGGCTGCTCAGGCGCACCTGTGTTCCACAATTATCACCGTCCGAACGGGCAGCCGCACCGTGCCCGTATCGGTTGATGAAATCGACTGGATTGAAGCCGACGGTGATTACGTCAAACTCCATACCCCTGCCCGTACCTACCTGCACTCAGAAACCCTGACACATCTTCAGCAGCAACTCGACCCCGCTCAGTTTGTCCGCATCCACCGGTCGGTTGTGGTCCGGCTGGCTTGTGTGAAAGAGACTCGTTCGCGCTACAATGGCGATTATGACGTGGTGCTGCATAGTGGTCAGCGCCTGCGGTTAAGCCGCCACTACCGCTTATCGCTGCGGGGCATTTTGCTCTAAACAAAGGGTTGTTCCGTTGCGTATAACGCAGTAAATAGTCTGGTAGTTAATTAACTATCTAAACACAAGCCACTTGAGCCTTTACACTCCCAGGCGGTTGGGTTGCCAGGCTTCCTGGGGGAACGTGCATCTTGTCAGTGGAAAGGTTACTTTGAATCTCAATTTACATTTTTTGGTTATATTGGAAACCAAATCAAGACCATGACCAGCGAACTAAGCATAACCGTTTATGATAGCCAGATTGAGCGACTTATTCGTAAGCTGCTGAAAGGTGGGCATTTTTCGTATTCGGTTGATACAGTGGAAGAAAAGACTTGGGAAGATTTGACGCTAGAAAATTATCGTGCCATGATTCAGGCGCATAGACCAACTATAAAATCAAAATCGTTCCGCGACGGCGGCCCGGCAGCACTATGAGGGATGAGGTTAAGCCGCTCGAAATTGTGGAAGTAGATTTTTTCTTTCCTACGCAAGGCAAATATCTACCTCATCCTGCTTTGGTCATTTCGTCAGCCGAGTTGTTTGAGGAAGAAGCAATGTTTTACGGAGTTCTGTTAAGCAGTAAGAACTTGTTGCCCCAGTACACGATGGTCTTAAAACCAGAATGGCTAAATAAACCCCAACAAGCTAAAGGCTATTTCGTGACCCATATGGTTATGATGTGTAGCATGAGGGACGTGTCAAAGCGTAGTAATACGTTTCTCAAACCAGCGTACTTTGACTTGGTTAAGACCAAAATCATCGACTCAATTTTCTACAATGGCTAAAAAAACATATAAGGTTGAAGTAAGTTCGGCTGTTAAACGTCAGGCGTTAGAAGCCCTGTTGGTTGCTTTAGGATTCGACAAGGCTGGCCCGGATGCTTATGTTGAAGCGAAAAAAACGCCGGTAAAAAAGAATACATCAAAGGCAGCGAAACCTGCGGCAAAAAAAACAACAAGTACTAGTGTAAAACAGAAACCAACTCGCTGATTACCTAACCGCCCAACTAAATATAAGGTGGCACCACCCTTAATCGACCTTCAGATTTTTCACCGGGTTGCTGCGGGCGGCTTTCAGGGTTTGGGAACCAATCAGCAAAAAGGCCAGGAGCAGGACCACCAATACACTGGCCAATAACTCATACAGACCAATGGGTTGGTGATACGCGAAGTTGTTGAGCACCACTTTGTCGAAGAAAAAGTAGGTAGCCGGAAGCGCTACTAAAGCGGCAACACTAAGCAGACCTAAAAATCCTTTGCTCAACAAATAGATCAGGCCGCTTTCGCTGGCGCCCAGCACTTTGCGGATGCTGATTTCTTTTAATCGGGTTTCAGTTGTGAACACCACCATGCCAAACAAACCCAGCGAGGCAATGCAGATGGCCAGGAAAGCAATGAAGCCAATCACCCGGAGCATGACCGAGAACTGGCTGTAGGCCTCCTCAATCTGATCTTCATAGAATTTGGCCTCTAAGGGATGAACCTTGTCAATTTTTCGCCAGGCATCATCAATGCTGGCTAATGTAGCAGGCAAATCGGTGGACATAATCTTCACATTCAGGTAGCCGCCAGGTTGGTCGTCAGAATAGCGGAACATGACGGGTTCGATTTTATTCTCCATCGTTCCATAATGAAAGTCTTTGAGTACACCCACAATGGCGAGCTTCTGTCCATCTACGGTTACTTGTTCACCGAGGGCTTTTTGTGGGTCTTTTTTCGCAATGTTAAACCGTTTCAGTACCTGTTCATTCACAATGATTTCGCTTTCCTCTCCCGTCTTCGGTCGCAAACTGAAATTCTTACCGGCAATCAGCTTATGATTATGCACGGGCAAATAATGCTCGTCAACCAGATTTAGCCAAACCATCGCCGAGTCCTGCGGAGCCGTGTATTTCATGGTAGTCCCATGAATGCTCCCCAGGCTTGTAATCATCATCGATTGGGAAATTTTACGGACTGCCGGAATTTTCGAGAGTTCGTTTATCAGTAGATTTCCTTTATTGCCCTGCAACCGGATATTCAGAATATTTTCGGTCGTGAACCCTAAATCGAACGTCAGAAACCCCCGGTATTGATTATAGCCAATCAGGGTTGTGGCAATAAACATCAGCGAGATCGTGTATTGAATGACAATCAACGCTTTACGCATACTGACATGCCGGAATACTTTTATCGCTGATGCGTCTTTTATCACCTGAAGGGCGTTGATGCGTGAGAAAAACAACGCGGGCAAAAAGCCGGCAGCAACGCCAACCACTATGGCGAGGGCGATAAAGTAAAGGATGATTCGGGGTGAAAGGTCGAGTGAGACCAGATTTTCTATGAATGGATTGAGGGCGAGAAATTGCGTTCGCAGAAACAAAAACAGGCCAAAGGAAAACACCAGGGCCAGCAGGGCGATGATCACCGATTCGGCCATAAACTGGCCCAGCACATGGCTTTTCAGGGCGCCAATGATTTTGCGAATGCCCACCTCGCGCGAACGTCTCAGCGAACGGGCAATGGAAAGATTGGTGTAATTAAAGCAGGCCGATAGAATAATGACGAAGGCCAGACCACCCAGGATCCACACCAGCAGGGGCGTCATGTTGGGGCCAATTGAGTTGGAAAGGTGCGGGCCTAATGCCGCTTGCTTAAGCGGTTGAAGGGCTATCGTTATCGTTTTGTTCGTTATGGCCGCATTTTCCTGCGAATTGATTTTAGCCAGTGTAGCTTGTAGTGATTCAGGATCACTGGCCGAGGGCAGAACGATGTACACATAATTCTGCCAGATGTTTTCCCAGCTATAAAAATTGGGATCTTTCTGCGGTTGTTGTCTATCAGCGGTCGCGAAGGAAATCAGCGCTTCGAAGCGGAGGTGCGACAGTTTGGGAACCTCTTTTGCGAGGCCAGTGACTGTATAATTCAGGGTATCAAATCGAACCACTTTGCCCAGTGGATCGGCCTCTCCGAACAGTTTTTTTGCCGTCTTTTCGGTCAATACCAGCGAATAAGGTTCTTTTAGGGCGGTGGCCGGGTCGCCTTTCAGCAAGGGAAATGTAAATACCCTGAAAAATGAATCATCCGCCCACAGGGCTTCGAGCGGTACTGTCGTCTCGCCAACGTGGGCATCGCCCGAAAACCCATTTCGCAGTATCGTTACGTCTTCTACACCGGCTACCGATTCCCGAATCTTCTTTCCGGCCTTAACCGACGTAGAAGCCAAATCCATAGCGGGCTGTTCGAGGTTTTGATACGTCGTGATAACACGGTAAATACGGTCCTTCTTCGCCTGAAAATCATCATACGACCGTAAATCAGTGATGAAGGCAATAACCAGCAGGCCCACCGACATGCTAACGGCCAGCCCAAAGATGTTGATAAACGAAAATAATTTGTTGCGTACCAAACTGCGCCGGGAGGTTTTGAGGTAGCTGCCAATCATGATCCAATGGATAAACAGGTTAATGAAATCGGGTTTGCGAACCGTATAGAACCGGAAAAACTTCAGCGCATCGAGGCAGTAAATCAGTCGGGCTTGTCTGGCCCCTTTGGTTGTCAGGTTGCGTTCAAAATATTCATTCAGGTCACCCTGCAGATCTTCGAGCAAGTCGGGCCGGCAATACCAGCGGAGCAAACGCTGCGCCCACCGGGGCGGTTTAGCCCGTTGGGGCTGTAATCGGGTGTTTTGGGGGGTAAATCGTTTCATATCGAGCCTTCCAGATTAAATCCGGGAATAATACGCCAGAGCGATTCGCGGACATCTTTGGCTTTGGTTAACGCTACTTTTCCGGCGTGCGTCACTTCGTAATAGCGTTTGCGTTTTCCTCCCCGCGCGCTGGTGGCATCACCCAGCTTACTTTTCACCAGGCCCTTTTCCTGCAGCCGATTCAGCACGGCATGAACGACGCCCAGTTTTGCAACCCGGCCTGTGTGTTTTTCCAGTTCATCGCAAACGGCCACACTATAGGCGTCGTTCACCAGTGCGGCAATCGTTAGCAGTACTAATTCTTCAAATTCCCCCAGGTTTGTTCCCTTCATCGAGTTGCTACCCTAAACGCTTCAGGCCAGTTAATTCTGTAAATGTATGTAAAATGAATTTATTAAATCCTTATTTGTATGTAAAATTTTTATTGCCGATTTACTCCAGCCACTGTCATGACACTGCCATTAGCTTAGTGGCTCTACCCATCGGCTCGTCGGCCCAACTCATCCGCCTGCCGACTTAATGGTGGCATTTCCCACCGCTTTATCATCTTTCGGGCAAATCTCCACGACGATGACGACGCTGCTAACGCTATCGACCTGCCTGCTGTCGCTGACAGTATCCTTTTCGGCCTGCGCTCAGAACACTACCCAGCCGACAAACGCTGCCGATCCAACGCCCGGCATCTCCTACACCAGCCCGCCCTGCGATGGCGAACAAGGCTGCGATGCCATTTATGCCGAAAGCCCGGTGTCACTATCTCAGTTAAATGCCGTAGACACGCTGCCCGATTTTAGTGCCGACCCGCGCAAAATGCTGGTTACCGGAACTGTGGTGAAGCCCGACGGTCGAACGCCCGCTCCGAACGTGGTGCTGTACATGTACCACACCAATCAGGCGGGCATTTACCCCAAACGACCGGGTCTGCTGCCAGTTGGTCGCTGGCATGGCTACCTGCGGGGCTGGGTGCGGACCAATGCGCGGGGCGAATACTTTTTTTATACCTGCCGCCCCGCCCATTATCCGGGCCGGACGATTCCCGAACACATTCATGTTCATGTCAAAGAACCCGATAAACCGGATTATTATATTGACGATTTCGTCTTCGACGATGACCCGGTTTTGTCGACCACCGAGCGGAATCGACCCAATAAGCGGGGCGGGTCGGGCCTTAGTCAGTTAACGACACAGAACGGGCTGCTGCTCTGCCGCCGAACCATTATTCTGGGATTGAACGTCCCAAATTACCCGAATCATGGCCGGTAAATCCATACTCCTCATGTCCCGATTGCTGGTCGCCAGTTGTGTAGCTGTCTGGTTTATCGCTTCCGTTGCCTGCGCTCATCCGGGGGTTGGTATTGTTCGCGACTCGCGGGGCACCATCTTTTATACCGATTTGGTCCACGTCTGGAAGATAATCCCCGGATCAGGCCGCAGGCAGCTTGCCGTTCGCAATGTGCATACCCACGAACTGGCCCTCGATACTCAGGACAATCTTTTTGGCGAACACCTGTGGTATGAGGGTGAAGCTACAAATAAATGGGGTCATTACGTCTGGCGACTGAGTTCGAGTGGGCAACTCACCAAAGTGATTCCAACTACGGAGGGGTTTCTGACGAACTATAGTTTTGTGCGCGACCGGGCGGGGGCTATGTACTGGGTCGAGCGTGGAGTGCCCACCCGGTTCATGAAAAAATCGCCGAAGGGTAGGATGACGCTATTGGCCACCGGCACGTTCAGGGATGTTCGCTGGCAGCACGTCACGCCCGATGGAGTGGTCTATTTTGTCAACGATGACGGCCTGCACCGGCTGTTGCCCAATGGCACTATAAAGCTCATTAACAGCGACCTCGACGAAGCGCCAGCGTCTGCGTCGGTGGTTAATCATAATCTGATGGGCCTCTGGTCTGACCCGCCGGGGAATGTATACGTAGCCGTTTCCAATCAGCGAAAGGTGCAGTGCATCAGCCCCAACGGGCGCGTAACGACGGTAGTCCGAGTGCCTTCGCCCTGGGCGCCATCGGGCGGCCTGCTTGCGCCCGATGGGTCGATGTGGTTACTCGAATTCTCGCCCACAAATCAGGTGCGGGTCCGGCGAATTGACAAACAGGGCCGTGTGCAGGTTTTTTGATAAGTCGGGGAAAGCAGATTCTACCAGCAGCAGGGCCGTATCCAGTATTCGATGACCTTTTAACTTGATCCTCCGGGCAGGCTCTTTGTCCAAACCCGTACATAATTGTCCGTTTATGGACAATGTAGAACGTCACTCGTTCATGAAATCGGCGTTTATGGCTGTTGTTGACTGCTTTTTCAAGTTGGCAAGGCATTTGATATACCGAAATAGAGGAAATAAATCGTGTCTTCATTAGTAGGTAATTTACGCGTATGCGACGCAGTGATTTAGGCGAGTTTGAGGAAGTGGTCCTGCTGGCCGTAGCCGGACTGTTACCCAACGCGTATTCGGTTTCGGTGGCCGAAATTCTCGAAGTAGAAACGGGGCGTACTGTCAGCACGGGGGCTGTTCATGCCGCGCTGCAACGGCTGGAGCAGAAAGGCTACGTGAGTTCCAGTCTGGGTGAAGCCACGGCTGAGCGCGGGGGCCGACGCAAACGCCTGTTCACGCTGACTGCGCTGGGCGGGCGAATCATTCAGGAGGTTCATGCCGTGCGGAATCGGCTTTGGAAGCGCATCGTGCCGGAAACCATACTGAAATGGAGTTAGCCCGTCCATTAATCATTTTCCATTAATCATTTTCCATTATGTCCCCTCCCAAATGGCCCGACAAGCTGCTCAACTGGTTAGTAGCTCCGCACCTGCGGGAGGAGGTGCTGGGTGACCTGCACGAACGCTACGTCCGGCGGGTGCAGCGGTTAGGTGCAGCCGAAGCACATCGATCCTACTGGCCGGAGGTGCTGGCGTATCTGCGGCCCCGCTTCATCAAACGTAAACCGAGTCAGTATCCAACCCCAAACCCTACGGACATGCTACGGAATTATTTAAAAATCGCGTTACGAAACCTTGGCAGGCAAAAGGTTTATTCGCTTATCAACATTGGCGGGCTGGCAATGGGCATGGCCGTAGCGATGCTGATAGGGTTGTGGATTTATGATGAGTTATCGTTTGATAAACAGCATAAAAACTACAACCGCATTGCTCAGCTCTGGCAGTTTGTAAAGTTCGACGTGGAGAAAGCATCTTACGATGTTCTGCCGATACCATTGGCCGCCGAACTCCGTACTAAATACCCCGATTTTGAGTCGGTTAGTTTGTCAAAGCCGACCGGCGACGTGATTCTGGCTTCAGGCAATGAGCGGTTTACTAAAGTCGGTCGCTATGTAGAGCCAGATTTTTTGGGCATGATGTCGCTGAAGATGCTGGCCGGAACTCATAAGAGCCTGACCGATATCAACAGCATTCTACTCTCGGAATCAGTGGCTAAAACCCTGTTTGGTTCCGAAAATCCGCTCAACAGGCTTATTAAATTCAACGACAAAGCAAATGTCAGAGTAACGGGCGTTTATGAAGACTTTCCGGCCAACAGCAGTTTCAACAACGCGCTTTTTCTGGCCCCCTGGAGCTTGTTTCTGGCTACCAATGAGAATGCCAGAAATGCCAAAGACGAGTGGGACGAAAACTCCTACCAGATTTTTGTCCAACTCAAAGACGGGGCCTCGTTCGAGCAGGTTTCGGCCAAAATCAAAGACATTCGGATGAAGCGGGAGGACCCACCACCCTACAAACCCGAATTTTTTCTGCACCCCATGTCGAAATGGCATCTGTATGCTGACTTCAGAAATGGCGTTAACACGGGCGGACTCATTCAATTTGTGTGGCTGTTCGGCATCATCGGCGGGTTTGTGCTGTTGCTGGCCTGTATCAACTTTATGAATCTGTCAACGGCCCGCAGCGAAAAGCGGGCGAAGGAAGTTGGCATTCGGAAGGCCGTTGGTTCAGTACGCAGCCAGTTGATCAGTCAATTTTTCAGTGAATCCTTTTTGGTAGTGGGGCTGGCGTTTGGGGTGGCGGTTATGCTGGTGGTGGTTTCGCTGGGCTGGTTCAGCCAGGTGGCTAACAAGCAGATAACTATGCCCTGGCTGAACGGGTATTTCTGGCTGACGAGTCTGGGGTTTATTCTGCTGACGGGCCTGCTGGCGGGGAGTTACCCGGCTTTGTATCTGTCCGGTTTTCAGCCGGTGAAGGTATTGAAAGGGGCTGGCTTTCGCGTTGGGCGGTTTGCGGCAATCCCGCGTAAAGTACTGGTGGTAACGCAGTTTACAGTGTCGGTCGCGCTGATTATCGGCACGATCATCGTGCTGCGCCAAATTGAGTTCGCTAAAGATCGTCCGGTCGGATACAGCCGTACCGGATTGATCGAAATCAACATGACTACGCCCGCGCTGTATGGACATTACGACGTGCTGCGGGCCGACTTGCTTAGCACTGGGGCAGTTGCCCAAATGTCGGAGTCGGCGGGTTCTGTAACCGTTGACTATGGTGGCGTAACGAATGTTTCATGGGCGGGCAAAACGCCCGATATGCACCCGCTGGTGATGGCTAACCGCATCACCCACGATTACGGCAAAACGGTAGGCTGGCAGTTAGTTACGGGCCGCGATTTTTCGACCAATTTTACCACCGATTCGTCGGCGATGGTCCTGAACGAATCAGCCCTGAAACTGATGGGTCTGAAGCAACTCATCGGCGAACTGGTAAACTGGAACAACAAAGACTATCGGGTCATTGGCATCATCAAAGACATGATTAAGGAGACTCCTTTCGTGCCGGTGAAGCCCTCATTTTTTGTCTTAGATTATAAATCGGTCAACGTAATTAACATCAAACTGGTTCCGCAAATAGCTACCAGTGAGGCACTTGACAAGGTAGCAGCGGTTTTTAGAAAGTATAACCCAGCGGCTCCATTCGACTACAAGTTTGTGGACGACGAGTATGCCAAAAAATTTGGGCACGAGGAACGCATCGGCAAATTGGCTTCGGTCTTTTCCATTCTCGCCATTCTCATTTCCTGTCTGGGCTTGTTCGGTTTGGCTTCGTTCACCGCAGAGCAGCGCACCAAAGAAATAGGTGTTCGCAAAGTACTGGGCGCATCGGTACTGAATGTATGGGGTTTGCTCTCAAAAGACTTCGTGTTTTTAGTCCTTATTGCCTTCGGCCTTGCCACGCCCCTGGCGTATTATTTTCTCTCAGGCTGGCTTCAGAATTACGAGTACCGCACCGAAATTTCCTGGTGGATTTTTGCCGTGACAGGCTTAGGTGCGTTGCTCATTACGTTGCTGACGGTGAGTTATCAATCCATCAAAGCGGCCCTGATGAATCCCGTCAAGAGTTTACGAAGCGAGTAACTTATGTACACATTCCCGTCAGCCGTATGGACCCCAACCCGTCAAAAACACCCGCCCCACCCAAGTGGCTCGACAAACTGCTGAGTTGGTTCGTGGCTCCGCACCTGCGGGAGGAGGTTCTGGGCGACCTCCACGAACGATACGAACGGCGGGTGCAGCGGCTGGGCGCGGCCAAAGCCCACCAGCGTTACTGGCGGGAGGTGCTGGCCTATCTGCGGCCCTCGATGATGGAACGAAACTCTACTCAATACCCTAACCCAGCAACTACTGCTATGTTACGCAATCACCTGAAAATCGCTTTTCGAACCCTGAGTCGGCACAAACTGTATACGGCCCTCAATGTGGCCGGTCTGACATTCGGCATTACCTGCTTTTTGCTGATTGGATTATACCTGTTCGACGAACTGACGTTCGACCAGCAACACAGCAAAACGAACCGGATTTACCGGGCAATTCAGCATAAAAAGACGCCAACCGAAGACCTCACCATTGCGGCCTCAAGTTACAAAGTGGCCGAAGAATCGAAGAAGAGTATTGGCGAAATCGAAAACTCGGCCCGGATTACCAGAACCGGGAGAGCTAATCTGTCAAACCCGGAAAACAAGAATACATTTCAGGAAACAGTCACCTTTGGTAACCCCGGATTGTTGGAAATCTTCGATTTCGAAGCGGTTGACGGCAACAGTAAGTCGGCTTTGAACGAACCTAATTCCATCATCATTGTCGAAGAGTTAGCGCAGCGACTTTTCAACACTACGCAGGTTGTCGGCAAAACCGTCATGTTTGAGTTTGACTCAGGTAAGCCGTTGACAATTACGGCGGTCCTGAAAAATCATCCCCGCAATTCGAGTTTCGACTTCAATTCTGTGGTTTCGGAAGCAACTATCAGCAGCAGTGATGACTTTGCCCAATGGATAGCTGACTGGGATTCTCAAAATTTCATGACGTTTTTTCTGTTGAAAGAGAAAGTAAATCCAGAAATCGCTGCCCGAAAAATTACGAATTTACTCAACACCCATGCTAAAGTAGAGAAGGGTACTTCGATAAACTACAGCCTTCAACCCTTAGCTGATATCCATTTATATTCTGAAACTATTGTGGATGGTGCCCGAAATTCGAACGTCGAAGCGGTGAGTCAGGGCGTTTTGCTTTACATCAAAATCTTTGCCATTGTCGCTCTTTTTGTGCTGCTCATTGCCTGCATTAATTACATGAATCTGGCGACGGCGCGGGCATCCAATCGGTCGAAAGAAATTGGCGTTCGCAAAGCTAACGGGGCTTTTCGGAGTCATCTTATTGGGCAGTTTCTGACCGAATCATTAGTTGTCACTACCATTTCGTTTCTACTGGCCGTAGCGATGGTTAATGTAGTGCTGCCTTCCTTCAATAAATTTACCCATAAAGAACTTTCATTTGGCATTTACAGCGATTATCGAATCTGGCTTTATGCCCTGCTTGTTCTTGTCATCACGGGCTTATTGTCAGGTAGTTATCCCGCCTTCTTGTTGTCACGATTCAGCCCGCTTTTATTATTGAAAAATCTCAAAATCCAGAACAAAGGTGATTTGTCTTTGCGGAAGATGCTGGTCATTTTTCAATTCACGATTTCAGTGGTCATGATGATCGCTACCATCGTCCTTTTTCAACAGGTCCGGTTTGCGAACAATAAGAATTTGGGTTTCAATAAAGAGCTATTGTTAGTCGTGGATATAAATAGCGGAAAAGTGAGAACCGGCGCCGAAACCATTAAAACGGAATTTAGTAAAATCGCAACGGTTAAACATGTATCGGTTACCTCACGGGTGCCGGGCGAATGGAAAACAATTCCAACCATCAAAATCAGACAGGAAGGTAATACGCAGGAGCACCAGATTTCATACCTGCTGGGCGTGGATGAAAATTTTGCCAATACGTTTGAGGTGCAGCTTTTGAATGGTCGAAATTTTGGGGGGATGAGCGATTCTTCCTGTGTTCTGCTTAATGAAACGGCGGCAAAATTGCTCAACATCACGGCGGCATCGGAGCAATTGGTTGACATACCATCCCGAGCGAATTTAGGAAGCTATAGGCCACTCAATGCGGCTAATCAACCGTTTAGAGCACGAGTAATTGGTATTGTGAAGGATTTTCATTTTCAGTCGTTACGCGAGAAAATTGCCCCGATGGTGCTGGCCTATCAGAAAAATCCGGTGCATAATATTGATTATTTCACCTTACGAATCGAAGGCAAGGCTATTCCGGCAACGCTGGCAAAAATGAATGCCGTTTTGACCAAAATTGACCCCACGCATCTGCTCGAATATCACTTTCTGGATGAGCAACTGGCTCGGTTCTACGCCGAAGACCAACGCCGTGAAACCCTGCTGATTTGGGTGGCTCTGGCCACGATTTTCATTGCCTGTCTGGGGCTTTTTGGCCTGGCAACCTATGCCGCCGAACAACGCATCAAGGAAATCGGGGTGCGTAAGGTGCTGGGCGCAAGCCTGTTCAATCTCACGGCTTTGCTGTCAAAAGATTTTCTGAAATTGGTTCTGATCGCCAATGGCCTTGCCTTCCCACTGGCCTGGTGGGCTACCAATCAATGGCTGAACGAATTTGCTTACCACATCGAGGTTGAGTGGTGGATGTTCGTCGTTTCGGGGGCTTTAGCCGTAACAATCGCCTTAGCAACGGTCAGTTATCAGGCTATAAAAGCGGCTTTGATGAACCCGGTAAAGAGCCTGCGGAGTGAATAGAAAACGGCTTTTTCATTTCTATTCGTCATTGATAGCCGTCAAACATGCTCAATCACACTCGCTGATAAACGATGGTTATCCGTTGGGTTTTCGTTGGATTGGGCGTTTTGGGGTTGTCGGCGTAAAGGAACACCCATGTCATGGTATTTCCCTGAACAGCAAGGTCATAGGTGGCTGGTGGAATGTCTTTCAGCGTAGTGGTCACGGTAACTCGTCGACCAGTCTGCACCCATCGGCCATTGATATTATTGGCTTCTATTCTTTTTTTCATGGCTCCACAGGCATCGGGTACCGTGGTTTTCATCTGCCCATCGCTGGTGAAGGTGTAGGTAATGTCTTTGGTGCAGGGGATTGTCCGGGCCATCATCTGATTCATATCGGTTGCCTTGCCGCTGGCATCGACCAGCGTCATGGAGACCCGCTTCCAGGTGCCCGACACATCGTCGGCACTGAGTGTGCGAAAGCCGGTTGCGAACAGGCTAATACTTATTGCCAAAAGGAGCGTGCGTGTCATAAAGTGATGGGTTTACGGATTTGGTAACCGAAAACTAAATCGCCGGTCAACAAAACGTAGTGCAGTTGGTACAGGGCTACTTTGGGAGTAGTTTAAAGTCAGTATAAGCCTCTACATCATCCCACTGGAATTTTAGTACGCCACCTGCTTTTGCTTCCTCAAGCTTAATGGTAAACTGATCGCTGGGCGTGCTAAGCGTTTTTACCTGAAGAGCAACGTCTGCAATATCTTTGCTTCTGTCGGGGTCGGTAGGCCATCTTGTTGTGTTTGTATTGATGATCAGCCGCCAGCCCTGCTGGCCAGGAATTGTATACAGGCTATATTTTCCCTCTGGAATCACTGTTTTCCCAAGTTGAATAGGGTTCTGAAGGGTTAAAACAGTAGCCGCACTGGCTCCTGTTCGCCATACGGAATCATACGGAACGACACCTCCAAAGATTTTTCGCCCCCGCCGGAACGGCCTGCTGTAGTCAATGCGAACCGGGCTTTTCTGAATAGTTACAGTCAACGTGTCTCTGGGTGACGGATCGCCAATGCCTGACGTTTTCGACATCCGTTTGGCTGCTTGATCAACATCGATTGGGGGGTGCTTCGTCACCAGAAAATTGTACACGGTGCCTGTGCCATCTGACCGGATGATTTTCCCTTCCGGGTCGACGTTAATTTTGGTGTATTCGATAAATGGCCCGCCAAAAATCATGGTGTCTGCACCAGCATAACGAACGCTGATTTCACTTAACGTACCCGAATTGGTCATTCTAAGCGGGCCGAGTGCTTGTTTGCCTGATTTGGCTAAGCGGACGCAATTCCATTCGATAAGTGAAAATAATGGATTGGTACCGCCAAAAAAATCCATACTGGCGGCAGCCTGCTTTCTGATAATTTCAGTCGGACTGTCTTTCTGAGAAATAAAGAACGTACAGGTATCATTTGTACAACTCATCGTGCGATAGTACGGGAACCTCCATGCTGTTTTAGCCTGATAAGGAAGGGAACTATTCAAAGGCTCCATAGCGGCCATAGTAAATTCCCGTATTGTTCCGTTCGGATAAAAATGGACATTAAATTCACCAATGTGATTCTCAAACATCCGAAACAGGACTTTACCGTAGAGATGATTATTGATCACACTGTACGTCTCAACGAATACGGTGTCAGGCCCCAGTTTGCCAACGAAGGAAGCCGTATACGGTTTGACCTGGCCAACGCTGTAGTCCGTAGCGAACAGGACAACCGACAAAATACCTATGTATCGTAGAAATGTGTTTACCACGGGTCGAAGTCAGCTTTGTTGGTGATATGAAAAACCCGGCTGTAGGTCCCCCGAATGTAACGAACCTGAAACCGATGACCAGACAAATGCGTAACCTGCGTCTGGAATAAATTAAAAATAGATACGTCCACCCGGCCAACGAAGATGACTTTCTTCGCCAGCATGTCGGGCGTCAGGGCCTTAACCACCGTTGTTGAGCGGGCACGGGCCGCATCGAAACGCACTCGGAGCGCTTCCATCGTAGGCTCCTGGATCGACATTGGCTTTTTATCGGTCAGGTAACGGCCTTTGTTTTCAATAGCATCAGCCATCCATTCCTCAAACCAGCAAAGATGACCAACCACCCAGCGGACCGGATTCGATTCGGGGTTCGGTTTCCAGTCGGCTTCTGTCTCGGTAATTCCCTTCAGATTACCCCATAGCGATTTGTACTGATTCGCCGTCATATCCTGTAACAGGCGGACCTCCCTGAGTGAAAAGTCATCGTCCTGAATCGGCAATGCTGGCTCAGTGACCAAAAATGGAGAAAGCGCACAGATGGTGGATCCCTGTTGAAGAAACGCACGTCGTGAGTGGGTTTTCATGAAGATTGAAAGTAAAGGAAGGTTGATTGGCAATCAGTAGGTAAACATCCGGTCGCTGTCGGCAGCGAGCCGGACGAGCACCGCAGGCATGGCAAATTCAGCGGGTTTTCCGGCAATGTCGGCATCGGTCACGTTCCGCGCTTTCGACGACATACCCGACAGGTAGAACCGGCCACCGGCTTTCACGATAGCCTCATAATGGTCGCGGAGTTTACCCGTGCCCAGCCCAACTACCTTATCCATCTCGGCGTCTTTAAGGAGGGTAACGGCATCGCCCGCCAGAAAAAGCGAGACGGTATGGCCTTCGTCTGATGCCGTCTTTGCTACCAGAAAACCCAGGGCAGCCTTCGTCGGATTCTCCGGGCCACAGGTGATATGAATCAGGAATTTCATCTTTTTGTCAGTTGGTTTAGATGCGGTGCCTGTTGGTGACTGGGCATAGATGGCTGCCCCTGTCAACAATAGCCAAACCAGGGTAAGTAAATACCGGTTGTTGTTCATGATTTCTGCTGAGATTACTCGTCGTGAATCAGCGGCTTGATTTGTTCAGCCATTTCCGATGTGATGGTTACCTGATGGGCTTGCTGTGCGTGCTGAGCCGCTAACTGGAGCACCTCGGCTTCGCTTTCAGCTTTGACGATGCCGGGGCAATCGAAACCAACATCTTTGCAGTGGAGTACTTTCATGATTCTGTGAGGTTTAGTGAACGGATGGTAAATGTGAGGAATTATCTAATGCAGACCAAGACCTGTACAGGTGTATTCTCCCGGATTTATCAAGTGGTCATTTTCTGGCCTAACTACTTCATAGTCACAAGGAAAAAACTACTTTTAAGGAAATATAAAACCCGACGGAAAAGCGTAGATATGCTTTTCCGTCGGGTTTTAGGCAGTAGTGTGGCGTTACGCCACTGAAAATTCGCTTAACTCACGCCCTGCGCTTCGACCACGGCAATGGCGACCATATTCACAATTTCGCGCTCCGACGAACCGAGTTGCAGCACATACACCGGCTTTCGCATTCCCAGCAGAATCGGGCCGATGGCGTCGAAACCCACCGAACGCGGCCCGGCGGCCTCACGCATGAGGTTATACGCAATGTTAGCCGCCGACAGGTTGGGAAAAATTAGTGTGTTCGCCCCTTCATCGGCCAATTTGCTGAGTGGATAATTCTGCCGCAGCAGGTCCGTATTGAACGCTAAGTGCGCCTGCATGGAGCCATCGACCACCATGTCGGGATGTTTTTGCTGAAGAATATCGGTGGCCTGCTGCATTTTATCGGCATCCTCGCCCTTGGCGCTCCCAAAGTTGGAATAGGTCACCAGCGCAATGCGGGGCTTGATGTTGAACCGCTCCACGGCCCGCGCTGTCAGTTCAGTAATCTCAACAATATCGTCGGTGGTCGGGTCTACGTTGACCGTTGTATCGGAGAAAAACAGTGGTCCCCGGTTGGTGAGCAGAATATACATACCCGCCACTTTCTGCACGCCCGCTTCTTTGCCGATAACCTGCAGGGCGGGCCGGATGGTGTCGGGGTAGTTCTGTGTCAGCCCCGAAATCAGGGCATCAGCCTGACCTGTTTCGACCATCATCGCCCCGAAATAATTGCGCTGAAGCATCCGTTTCCGGGCTTCGGCGGCACTCACGCCTTTGCGGTGCCGCTTCTGGTAGAATAAATCGCCGAACTGATCGATGAGGTCATGCTGCTCCGGCGAACGCGGGTCGATGATGGCGACGTCGGCCAAATCCAGGTTGTTCTGGGCAATCATGCCTTGAATCATCGCAATTTCGCCCAGCAAAATGGGGTAGGCAATACCCTCATCCTTAACCTGTTGAGCCGATTTGAGTACCTTCAGGTTTTCGGCATCGGCAAACACGACCCGTTTCGGATTGGTGCGGGCTTTGTTGTTAATCACCCGTGAAATCCGGGTATCCTGACCCAGCCGCCGGGCCAGTTGCGTTTCGTAGGCATCCCAGTCGGTAATGGGATGCTTGGCCACTCCCGACTCCATAGCCGCTTTGGCTACCGCCGGAGCAACCGTTATCAGCAGACGCGGGTCAACGGGTTTGGGAATGATGTAGCCCCGGCCAAACATCAGATTGTCCGTGCCGTAGGCCATGTTCACGAGGTCGGGTACGGGCTTTTTTGCCATATCGGCCAGCGCATGAACGGCGGCTAATTTCATGGCTTCGTTGATTTCCGTCGCCCGAACGTCGAGCGCACCCCGAAAAATGTACGGAAACCCCAGCACGTTATTCACCTGATTGGGGTAATCGGAGCGGCCCGTAGCCATAATAATGTCGGGCCGGGCAGCAATGGCGTCTTCGTAGCTGATTTCGGGCGTGGGGTTGGCCATGGCGAACACAATCGGATTGTTGGCCATTGAGCGCACCATGTCCTGGCTCACTGTATTGCCCTTCGACAGGCCCACAAACACATCGGCATCCACAAAGGCTTCGTCCAGCGTGGTCAACTTGCGCGAGGTGGCAAACAGACGTTTGCGCTCGTCGAGGTCGGTGCGGTCAACCCGGATAACGCCCTTGCTGTCGCACATGACGATGTTGTCGAGGCTGGCCCCCAGCGCCACATAAAGTTTGGTGCACGAGATTGCCGAGGCCCCTGCGCCGTTGACCAGAATCTTTACCTCCTGAATCGTTTTGCCAACGATTTCCAGCGCGTTCAGCAGGGCGGCCGCCGAAATGATGGCCGTGCCGTGCTGGTCGTCGTGCATGATGGGAATGTTCAGGTCGGCTTTGAGCCGTTCCTCAATCTCGAAACATTCCGGGGCTTTGATGTCTTCCAGATTTACCCCGCCAAACGTCGGCTCCAGAATTTTCACCATCCGCACGAACTCATCCACGTTTTTGGTGTCGAGTTCAATGTCGAACACGTCGATGTCGGCGTAAATTTTAAAAAGCAGCCCTTTCCCTTCCATCACCGGCTTGCTGGCTTCGGGACCAATATCGCCTAAGCCCAGAACGGCCGTTCCGTTGCTGATAACGGCCACTAAATTGCCTTTGGCGGTGTATTTGTAAACGTCTTCCCGGTTTTCGGCGATGGCTAAGCACGGCTCGGCAACGCCCGGTGAGTAGGCCAGCGATAAGTCGGCCTGCGTACTGTAATCTTTAGTCGGAATGACTTCGAGTTTGCCGGGACGTCCTTTGGCATGGTATTCCAGCGCATCCTCACGGCGAATCTTTTGTTGCATAGAATAGGGTTGGGTTGGGAGAAACCCTGGTCTCAAAAGTACAATAAATAGTACCTACGCCCTTACTTTTTTTGCGGTGAAGGTAGTCTGACGATTCCACTCGCCCGTCGACAGGGCTGCCTAAGCGAATGGGTACCGGGCTATATACTCAGATTTTGCCGAAACCGCATTGATTTGCTTACTTTTAACCGACCGATTAACGTTTTCGATCCCGATGGCATACCGTTTTCTATGAATCAACCTTTCCCTTCATCTGACATACTGACGCTTTTTCAACGCATCGTCGAGGGCAACCCGAACGGCATTGTCGCCTGCCAGTCCGTAGTACACGATGGACAGGGAGCCGTGGTTGACTACCACATTATCTTTCACAATGCCAGAGCAGGTCAGTTGCTGGGCTTTTCCGACGACGAACGCATCGGGAAGGCCCAGCTTGAGCCATTTCTGCACCAGGTCGAACAGCGGCAGCCTGGTTGTCATGACGCGTTCGTTGAGAAAACCGGCTGCTGGATCGAGTCACAGGTTTGCTGGTCAGATGCGGGCTTCTTTGTTGTCCTGCACGACATAACCGACCGCAAACGCCACGAAGAGGGGCTTCTCCGGCAGAATTCTTTGCTCAGTGGTATGCTGGACACCTTCATGAGCGGCCTGACGGCCTATGAAGCCGTTAAGGATGAGGCTGGCGAGTTGATCGATTTCCGGTTAACGTTTGTCAATCAGGGATCGCTCCAGCAGGCCAGGGGCGTTGTGACCACGCGCGACCAGATCGTGGGCCGAACCCTGACGGAGCTATACCCCCGAACCCGTGAGGAAGGCATGTGGTATCGCTATCAGCAGGTGTACCAAACCGGGCAGCCCGTTCGGCAGGAGCATTATTATCCCGCCCTGAATCGGTGGATGGACGTGTCGGTTCAGAAATCGGGCGATAGTTTGCTGGTGACTTATGACGACATCACGGCCCGCAAACAAACGGAACTGGCCTATCAGCAGCAGGCCGATTTACTCCGCAACGTGATGGACGCGTCGCCGGCCGGGATTTCGTTCATGAACGCCCAGCGCGACGAACGGGGGCAGCTCATTGATTTTCGGCTAATGCTGACCAACCAGGCCACCGCCCGCATGACGGGCCGTACAGTAGCCGATATCCAGGGTAAATCCGTAACCGAAACCTTTCCGAGTTACCGGCCCTTAGGCGTATATGATCACTACCGGACTGTGCTGGAAACCGGCCAGCCCGCCCGATTTGAGGTGTATTACCAGGGCGATGGCTTAGAGAACTGGTTTGCTGTAGCCGCCTACCCCCAGGGCGATGGCGTCGTGGGGACGTTCCTGGATGTTACCCCCATCCGGCAGGCCCAGCAGGCAGCCCAGCAGCAGGCCGATTTGTTGACCCAAATCAGCCAGTCCATGCAGATGGCTGTTTCGGCTCATCTGCCCGTTCGCGATGACGATGGCCGGATTGTGGATTTTCGCTATACCTATTTCAACGAAAAAGCAAAAGAATGGCTGCCCGTCGACTGGCAAAGCGTTGTTGGTCAGACGGTGCGGACGATGCAGTTTGCGGCTAACGTGGACCACACCATTGCCCGAATGGCGCGGGTGGTCGAAACGGGTCAATACGATAGCTTCGACGCCACCTTACCCGACGGCCGTATCTTCTACAACATCATCTCCCCCTCCGGCGAGGGTACCGTCAGCACGTTCATCGACGTGACCGGGCAGCGCCAAAACGAACGGCGGATCGCCGAGTTGAAAGCCACCGCCGAACAGCAGGCCGACCTGGCGAAAAGTGTGCTGAACGCATCCCTGACGGCCGTTGCGCTGTACAAAGCGGTACGTTCTGATGCGGGCGTCATCACCGATTTTTGCTTTACCCTGGCGAATCAGACGACGCTCACGATTTTTGGCATGACTGCCGATGAACTATATGGAAAAACCCTCACTCAGCTAAACCCACCGCTGCGAAACAGTCAGGCCTTCGATCAGTATGTAGCGGTATGTGAAACGGGCCAGCCCGTTGTTGTGGAACGCGAGGTACGGGGCCGGTATTACTACGTGTCAGTCGTCAAATTTGGCGATGGTATTCTAACGTCGTCTGTCGATATTACGCAGAATCGGCTGTACCGCGATCAACTCGAACAGACCAATATCGCCATGCAGCAACAACAGGAACTGCTGCATAGCGTTCTGGATGGCTCCCAAAATGCCATTATTGCGTTTGAGGCCGTGCGTGCCGGGCCAGCCGATGACCAGCCCGGCCGGATCACCGATTTCCGGTACGTCTTGCAAAACGAAGCGAACCGGCAGCGGGTTGGCCGCTCCGACGCGGTACTGCTGGGCCGCACGATGCTGGAGTTCTTCCCCGACGTGGCAACCAACGGGCTGCTGGACCAATACGCTCAGGTAGTCGAGACGGGAGAGATGCTGCGTTTTGAACTGGAATATACGTACCAGGATATACCCGGCTGGTTCGATTATTCCGTTGTGAAACGGGGGGATGGTATCGTGATGACGGTTCATGACAAAACCGCCGAGCGACGCGCCCGGCAGTTGGTGGAGCAGGCCAATGCAGAACTTCAGCGATCAAACAATAACCTGCAATCGTTCGCCTACGTAGCCAGCCATGACCTGCAGGAGCCCCTGCGAAAAATCAGGTCGTTTGGCGACATGGTGATGGCCGAATTTGGCCCTCAACTGCCGGAGAACGGCCAGGATATGTTACGCAGGATGCAACTGGCTGCTGAGCGCATGAGCATACTGATCCGGGACATTCTGGCCCTGTCGAGGCTAACCACGCAGAAACAGGCCTTTGCCAGCGTGGACCTTAGCCGGTTGATAACCGAGGTGCTGACCGACCTGGAAACGATGGTGGCCGAAAAAGGGGCCATCGTGGAGATAGCTGATCTGCCCACGGTACCTGGCGATGCGCTGCAGTTACGGCAACTGTTCCAGAACCTGCTCGCCAATGCGCTTAAATTTACCCACCCTAAGCAGTCGCCCCGTGTGCGGGTGAGCTGCCAGCGCCTGTCGGCGCAGGAATTACCACCGGGTTTGTTGGCTCCGGCCACAACAACGCAGGCGGACAAAGCCAGCGTCGGGCCGGCGTCTGCCAGCCGGTCTTATTATGCACTGACGGTCAGCGATGATGGCATCGGGTTCGACGCCCAGAAACATGGTGAAACCATATTCGGTGCCTTTCAGCGGCTGCACGGGCGCACGGGCAACTATGCCGGCACAGGCATTGGGCTGGCCATTGCCAGACGGGTAGTTGAGAATCATAGCGGGGGCATCCGGGTTCAGAGCCGGGAGGGCGAAGGCGCTGCCTTTACCGTTTATCTGCCCCTTTGAGCCGGGTAGCGGAAGCATTCCCCGCGCTTTAGCCAGAGGGGTGTCAACGCTGGACACTACCGAAAAAACTGATTTTCTCTTATGCGTGCTTCAGTCAACCGGTTTATGAGAATGAAAACGGGTTATTCGCTGCTAAGCCTCTGGCTCTTACTGGTGGCGTGTACCTCCTCATCCACCAGCGATAAAACGTTTCGGGTTGGTTTTTCGCAGCGTACTGAAGCGGATACATGGCGCAAAACCATGCGGGAGAACATGAACCGGGAGTTGTCGTTCAATCCCGAAATTGAGTTCATTGTGAAAGAGGCTGGCGGGCAAAGCGAGAAGCAGGCCGGGCAAATTCAGGAGCTTATCAATCAGCGCGTCGATTTGCTGATCGTGTCGCCCAATGCGGCCCTGCCCATTACGCCCATCGCCGAAAAAGTCTATCAACAGGGCATTCCGGTGATTGTGGTGGACCGGCGAACAGCCTCCGACCAGTACACGGCCTATGTTGGAGCCGACAACGTGGAGGTGGGCCGAACCGCCGGTACCTATGCCAGCGCGCTGCTGCATGGCACGGGTAATGTGGTGGAGATTGGCGAGTCGCCGGGGTCGTCGGCCGACATCGACCGGCATCGGGGGTTTATGGAAGCCATCAACCCGCATCCCGGCATCCGGGTCGTTAGCAAACTGGAAGGCGACTGGGACAAGCGGTCGTTTGCCGGAAAACTGACCCAGTTGTTGGCTGCCCAGCCCGCCGTCGATCTTATTTTTGCCCAAAACGACCGCACCGCCCTTAAAGCGTATGCTGTATGCCAAAAATTGGGCCTCGCAAAGCGGGTAAAAATCATCGGGGTGGATGGGTTGCCGGGTAAAAACGAAGGCATCGACCTGGTGGAGCGGGGAATTTTAAGCGCTACGGTGCTTTACCCGACTGGCGGCAAAGAAGCCATTCGCACGGCGGTGGCCATCCTGCAAAAGCAACCCTTCAAACGCGAAAATCGCCTGCCGATTACCCTCATCGACTCGACAAACGTGCGGATTATGAAATTCCAGAACGAGAAGGTGATTGAGCAGCAACAGGATATTGAGCGACAAATCCAGCGCATCGACCAGCTCACCCGAACCTATGCCTCGCAAAAGAATACGCTTTACCTGATGCTGGCCAGTCTGATCATCGTTATTCTGCTGGGTGCCTGGGCGTTGTACCTGTTTCGGTCGAAACAGGCCGCCTACCAGACGCTCGAAAAACAGAATGAGGAAATCCGCGAGCAGAAGGATAAAATTGAAGCCGTATCTGCTCAGGCCCGACTCGCCACCGAGGAAAAACTCCGGTTTTACTCCTACATCTCCCACGAGTTCAACACGCCCCTGAGCCTGATTCTGACCCCAACCGAAGATTTGCTGAGCAAAAAAACGGTTAGCCCCCACGACCTCAAAAGTAATCTGTCCCTGGTGCAGAAGAATGCGTATCGGCTGCTGCGCCTGATTGATCAGATGCTCGACCTCCGCAAAACGGATGCGGGCAAACAACGATTACGCACGTCCGAACAAGACCTGATTGCCTTTATTCAGGACATCGTTCAGGACTTCAAACGCAAGGCCGAAAAGCAACGCATCGATCTGCAGTTTATGTCGGCCTTACCTGCCTTGCCGGTTTGGTTCGACGGGGAGAAGTTAGACAAGGTTATCGTGAACCTGCTCGCGAATGCCTTCAAATACACACCAAAAGGTGGGCTGATTCACGTTCGGCTGGACGTAGCTGACCAGCAGGTACGCATTCAGATGCAGGATAATGGCGCAGGCATGACCGCCGACGAGCAGGCCCACGCCTTTGATTTGTTCTACAGCGGAGCCAGGCCCTTCAACCTGTCGAAAGGATTGGGCCTGGCCCTATCCATGGAGTTTATTCAACTGCACCAGGGTGACATTTCCGTACAGTCCGAACCAAACAAAGGTACCACATTCACCATTCGGCTGCCATTAGGAAACCAACACCTAACCCCCGAAGAAATGGACGGGCCTACGCCTGGGGGGGCGGATTTGGGCACCCCGGTAAATCGACAGCATTTGCTGGATAATGACGAAGAATCGGCGAATGACATAGGTAGCCTGCCGGCAAAACGGGCTGGCACACTGCTCGTTATCGAAGACAACGACGAACTCCGAATGTTTCTAACTGCCCGCTTAGGCCAGGAATTCGATATTGTGGCCGAAAGCACCGCTGAGCAGGGGTGGGAGCGGATATTAGAACTAATTCCCGACCTGATCATCAGCGACATCATGCTGCCCGGCGTGGATTCGCCCGGCGTGGATTCGCCCCGCGTGGATTCGCCCGGCCGTGGCGACGGACCGATGGACGGGCTGCAACTGACTCAGCGGGTGAAAGCTGACCTGCGAACATCACACATTCCGGTGGTTTTGCTAACCGCCAAAGGCCAGATGGAGCAGCGCATCGAAGGCACCCGCGCCGGAGCCGATGCCTACATCACCAAGCCGTTCAATACGCTGTATCTGCTCGAAACCCTCCGCACCACGCTGGCCAACCGCGAAAAATGGCAACGGCGCTACGCGTCGGATTTCCTGTCGCAGTCGGGTTCGGGCAATCGGCAGGATAAAAAATTCCTGAACGAACTCACCGCGCTGATCGAACAAAACCTGACCGATACCGACTTTGGCGTTGAGAAACTAAGCCGGGATATGGGCCTCTCGCGGGTGCAGCTCTACCGCAAAGTGCAGGCGTTGCTGGATATGAACGTCAGCGATTATGTTGCCGAAATTCGGGTGAAAAAAGCAAAGTATCTGCTCCGGGAAACCAATAAATCAATGGCCGAAATTGCCGATGAAACCGGTTTCAACTCACCTGCTTATTTCACTACCTTCTTCAAGCAGCATACCAGGAAAACCCCGTCCGAGTATCGAAAGTCGCCGGTAAACGTCTGAGTATGTAGGTGCCGGCGACCACTCCTCCGCTCACGTTCCCTCAAGCTATTTGCCGTTTACTCAATAGTTCATTGCCTGGGCTAAGTCAACGAATACCTTTCATCCATCAAGCTGAGCAACAAATTGTTGTCTGCTATCCCCGCTCGTCATTCCTGAATCAGTTTGTTGATTAACCGTGCCCCCACGCAGCCCGTGGTGGCTGGCTCTGTAATTCACTCCCTGCCGGTATGATAGATGTTGCAATTGATCAGATAACCGCTCAGATGAATGACTATCTGGCGTCTTTCGGCGACAATTTCGGCCTGGTGCTGCCCGCCGATGTTGCCAGGCATGAGCGACAGGCCGATGCCCCCGGTGTCGATTCACTGGAAGACCATATCATTCTGACCCTCATCAACGTCGAAGAGGAGAACACCCTCCGAAACAACTACCCGGTGCAGCAAATCGGGTCGTCGTTCGTTACGCAGTCGCCAACGCTGTTCCTGAATCTGTACCTGCTGTTTTCGGCCAACTTCGTTCAGTACAAAGAAGCCCTGAAGCGCATCGGTTACGTGATTCAGTTTTTTCAGGTAAACAAGCGAATCGCCATGAACGACCCCGCAGCGGGCCTGCCCTACGATGTCTACTTCACCATGCACAACATTGGTTTTGAGAACCTCAATAACCTCTGGACCGTGCTGGGCGGCAAATACATGCCATCGGTGCTGTATAAAGCCCGGCTGGTGGCGGTACAGGAAACGCCACCCGCTGGCGGCAGGGTCATCGTGGATATTCAAACGACCGAACGCGTCAACTGATATGCTCCGACTTCGCTACGCTCCCCTCGCATCGGTGCAGTTCAGGCACCCGTTTTATCAGGACAGCCTCAGCCCCGACTTTGTGCTGACGCCCACGCGGGCAACCCAGGCCCTGCTCGATACCTACAATTGGGTAGCGCGGCAGGACGACCGGCAGTTTATGCTGATGGGCCGGGAAGACGAGCCTGCCGTGCCGACAATGCCCCTCGACGAGCCGATAGTGCTCACGTTTCTGGTATCGCTGAAAAATCCGTTGCTGCCCAACGTGAGCAACTGGGGCGCTAATGGGCCATTCTATTTCACGAACCTGAACCCCGCCGATGGGAAACCCAAAGCCGCCGATGCCGCTACCGGAGAAATCGCCCTGACAGCTGGTGCGTTTGTTGCCCCCGCCGACAAACTGCCCCCTGTGCGGAAGCAGCAACTCAGCCTCCCGCTCGAGAAGGGCGTGTATAAGTCGCTCACCCTAAGCCGGATGGTGCCCGGTTCCGGCCAGAAACCCGTGCATACAGAACCCATTACGACCGACCTCGAAACGCTGAAAATAAGCCAGCCCGTCCCCGGCTCCTATAGCCTGATCTGGGCAAAAACCGATGGGAGTGCACCCGTTATCGAAACTGCGTACCTGAGCGACGAAGTGGCTGCCAGTCCGGTGTTTTTCGGCCTTATCGACTTATTCCTTGACCAGACCCCGGCTGCTCCTCTCCAGTATGGCATAGCCTCGCAACTCCGCGAACGGGTGTGGCGGTATGTGCTGATTGACGTAAAAAGTAAACTCGGCCCACCCGACGACGATGGCACCCCCGATCTGACCGTAACGTATTCGACGCCCGGTCCCGGCGCTCCTTTTCCGGGCGCGATGGCGTTTGCGCCCATTGCCCTACCCGATGCCGCCGATACCGAACTGATCGAAACCATCAAAAAAGATGATCGGGTGAAGGCGGTGTACCTCTTTCAGTCGGCGGCTGCCCTGCCCATTGTCGAGCATCTGGCTCCTAAAATGCGCCTTACCTATACAGGTGGCTCCAATGCCCTGCCTGTGCCAACGCCCCAAACGCAAAACGCAACCTTATTTTTCACCATCTAAACCCTTTGTTCCAATGGCAGCATTACCTGATACCCGAATGCCGGGTGTACTTACGATAGAAGTGCCAACCCTGCCCCCTTCGGTAGCGCTGGTGCCCTCGGCTGTGCCGGTGTTCATCGGCTACACCCAAACTGCGCTCAAAGATGGCGAGGTCGTTCTCAATAAGCCCGTGCGAATCAAATCCATGCGCGACTACGAAGACTGGTTTGGTGGGGCGGCTCCACAAGTAATTACGGCCACGGCCAATGACCGAAGTGGCGTTGGGGGAGGGGTCGACGTAAAAATCACCTCGGTTGGCGAAGTCAAATATCGGCTCTATTATGCGCTGCAACTCTATTTCATCAATGGGGGCGGGCCTTGCTACATCATCTCCATTGGCGACTATGCAAAGGCGGTAAGTGAGGTTGATTTTGTGGGTAATGATGGTTTAAGCGGTGGGCTGGCGGTTGCCAGAAAGGCAAAGGAAATTACAATTCTGGTGTTTCCCGACGCTGTAGCCCTACCGGCTGACAAATATGGTGTCGTGATTAAAGCGGCTCTTGCTCACTGCCAGAAGTACATCAATCGGGTCACAATTATTGACGTAAAAGACGCAGAGGCCGTTGCCGGAAAACCCGACAACCTGATTGATGATAATGAGAAGGTTACGGCTAATTTCCGGGATAAAATGCCATCAGATATTAACCAGAAAAAATACGGTGCGGCCTACTTCCCGTTTTTGAAAACGACGATGAGTTATGCGTATGATGACAGCGCCATCGTAGTGGGCCTAAATACCTACCAAAAGAAAGCGGCTGCTGCTGGTGACGGGGGGGCAGGCGGTGCAGCCGCTGCGGCTGGTGGTGCAGCAGCCGGTGCCGGTGCCGGTGCAGCCGCTGGCGGTGCAGGAGCAGCAGCAGCCGGTGGCGGTGCAGGAGCGGCCGCAGCCGCAGGGGCAGCTAAACCTGACCCGAATGATCCTACGCTGGAGTTTGTTGAATCAACCCCAAAACTCGACAAACTGGAAACCGACAATAACCTTATCTATTCCAAAATTAAAGAAGCTATTCGCCAAAATCCGGTCATTATGCCGCCGAGCGCAGCCGTAGCGGGGGTATACGTCGCTACTGATTTTTCGCAGGGCGTCTGGAAAGCCCCTGCTAACGTCAGCCTGGCGGGCGTCGTGGGCACCACCATCGAGATCGACGATGATTTCCATGCCGACCTCAACGTTCATGCCGCAACGGGCAAATCGGTGAACGCCATTCGGCCTTACACCGGTAAGGGAATTCTGATTTTTGGCGCCCGGACGCTGGCCGGTAACGACCTCGAATGGCGCTACATCTCAGTTCGGCGGACGTTCTGCTTCATCGAAGATGCCGTAGGGCAGGCTATGCAGGATTTCGTCTTTGTGCCCAACACCCGCGACACCTGGATTAAGGTGAAAGCCATGATCAGCAATTTCCTGATTCAAATCTGGAAAGCGGGTGGCCTCTTCGGCAACACCCCCGACGAAGCCTTTCAGGTGGTTGTGGGCCAACCCGAAACCATGAACGACATCGACATTCTGGAAGGACGAATGATTGTCGACATCAAACTGCGCGTAGCGCGGCCCGCCGAATTCATCATTCTGCGCTACGAACACAAGTTCCAGACCAACAGCAACTAACCACCCTTAACCAGCTCTTAATCAGTTACGAAGATGGCAGACTTATTTTATCCCATCCCCAAATTCCGGTTTAAGGTTTCGTGGGACAAACAAAAAATCGACCAGGAGGAAAACATCGGCTTCACCGAAGTGACCGGCCTCGATTATCAGATCGACGTGGTCGAATACCGCGACGGCATCGACCCAACGCTCTCCAAACGCAAAATGCCCGGTATGCGTAAGTTTAGCAACGTAACCCTGAAACGGGGTGTGTTCAAAGGCATCAAAGATTTTTACGGCTGGGTAGACGGCGGCACCGCCCCCAACTCCATCCGCAGCCGCAACGACTACCGCCGAACGGTCATCATCACACTCATGGACGAGACCAACACCGCCATTGTTAGTTGGACGCTCACCAACGCCTTCCCCGTGAAGGTTCAGTTCAGCGACATGAAAGCAGATGCCAACGAGGTGGCGGTGGATACCATCGAACTGGCCCACGAAGGCCTCGTCGTCAACTACATCTAAGCATGGCAACGGGTTCGTTTTATCCGCCGGTCGGGTTCTATTTTTCCGTGAGCATCGACGGAATGCCCGACGACTCGGCTTTTCAGGAAGTAACGGGCCTGTCGGTCTCGGTGGAAACGCAGTCGGTGGCCGAGGGGGGCGAAAACCGGTTCGTGCATCAGTTGCCGCTGCGGGCAAAAGCCGAGCGGCTGGTGCTCAAGCGGGGCCTTACCGTGAGTTCGTCGCTGCTGACGTGGTGCCGCCGGGCGGTGGAAGAGTTCTCGTTCAGTCCGCGCACCATTCACGTGTTTCTGCTCGACCCGTCGAATGCCACCGCCCCCGGCACTCCGCTGGCGGCCTGGCACCTCGTCAATGCTTACCCGGTGAAGTGGTCGGTGTCGGCCTTCAATGCCGAAGAAAACAGCTTAGCCGTTGAAAGCATCGAAATCCAGTACAATTATTTTACCAAGTCGTTCCCAGTTTAACCCTCGCCCCCGGCCCCTCTCGCAACGGCGGACCGCCCAGTGGGAGAGGGGCCGGGGGTGAGGGAAACGCAAACACGCATGATCGAGATCAAAAATTTGGTGGTGCGGGTGGTGGAAGCCAACGATACCACCCGCCGGGGCGCCACGATGGGGGGCGGGCCGACCGTGACCACCCCGTTGACCGACGAAGACCGGGCCGCGCTCATCGAAGACTGTGTGCGGCAGGTGCTGGCCATTCTGGAACGACAAACCCAACCCTGACATGCAAAATCAACTCAATAAACTCAGGATCATTTCGCTCAAAGAACCACAGAGCCAGTCGGGTGGGGGTATGAGTCTGGGTCAGGCAGCCGCATCGGCCGCCGAAACGCTGCTGGGGCGGGTTTTTGAAGTGCAGATCAACCCGGAGCAGATTGCCCGGAGCCTGAAAATCAAAAACCACGACCCCGGCGAACCGGGCCGGGAGGGGTCTGAACTTCAGTTTGAAAAAACAGAGCCGGAAACGCTGGAAATCAAGTTTATGCTCGATGGGACAGGCACGGTGCCCCCCACCGGCACGCTGACCACCAGCCTGACAAGCTTGCTGCCCGACGCGGCCTACGTACCGGCCCGCATCAAGGAATTACAGGCTGTGGTCTATAATTTTCTGGATGAAACGCACCGTCCTCCGTTCATCATCGTCAACTGGGGAACGCTGGTTTTTCATGGGGTGATGGAGGAGTTGAGTTACACCTACAACCTGTTCCATCCGTCGGGAGTGCCGCTGCGGGCTGAAGTGACGCTGAAAGTAAAAGAGCATAAACCCTCGGCATCGGCAGCTGCGGCCCTGTCGCTGCTCTCGCCCGACCTAACCCGTCGGCGGCAATTGCGGCAGAGCGATACCCTGCTCACGGTTTGCCAGGAGGTGTATGAAAGCCCGGTCTACTACTTAGAAATAGCCAAAGCCAACAACCTGACCAACTTTCGCCGGAAACCTCTGAGTGGCTCCATCACGGCCGGAACAGCGCTGTCCGACCTGCTGCTGCCGCCCATCGACAAGCGCACCAAACCATGAATCCAACGTCCTCAACCGCCCCCCCCGCCACCGACAACGTAACGGTCAGTATCCTGATCGATGGCACCAACGTGTCGCAGCAGGTCGGGGGCGTTTTGTCGTTATCCGTTTATCGGGAATTCAATAAAATTCCGACGGCCCGGCTGCTGTTTGAAGATGCTGCCCAGGGAACGAACCCGTTTCCCAAAAGCAATTCCCCGCAGTTTGTGCCCGGAAAACGGATCGACATTCAGGTGGGGTACCGAAGTCAGGAGGAATCCATCTTTCAGGGCATCATTGTCCGGCACGGCGTAAAAATCCGGCCCGGCAAGCCCTCGGTGCTCGATATCGAGTGCAAAGATGTGGCCGTAAAAACCACCCTGATTCGCCACAGCCGCTACTTCTACGACAAAACCGATGCCGAAATCGTCCGGCAGTTAATCGGTAACTACACCAATCTGACCGTTGGCGACCTGCCCACCACGCAACCGCAGCACCCGGAACTGGTTCAACACCATTGCACCGACTGGGATTTTCTGGTGATGCGGGCCGACGCCAACGGGTTGCTGGTCGCTGTGCAAAACGGGCAGGTGAAGCTGGTACGGCCCCAGGTGGCCAGCCGCGCCACCCACACCGCCACCAACGGGAGCAACGTCATCGAGTTGGAAACCGAGATGGATGCCCGCACGCACTGGCCAGCGGTGGAGGCTAATACCTGGGACTATACCCAGCAGCAACTGAGCCAGGAGGACGCCCAGGCCGCTGGCGGCAGCAACGCCGATTTTTCGTCGGTACTCTACGGGTCCGATAAAGTCGCACTTTTTCACGGGGGCGACATGGCTAGCGAGCAGCTCCGGGCCTGGGCCACCGCCCAACAAACGAAGAGCGATTTGTCGCGTCGGCGGGGGCGGGTCAGGATGCGGGGATTGCCAGTGGTTCCCGGCGATACGCTCGAACTGGCCCACACGGGGGATCGATATGATGGCCGCTACTGGGTGTCGGGGGTGATGCACCAGGTATTTGGCGGGACCTGGCAAACCGATATTCAGTTGGGCATGTCGACGCAGGAATATGCCGATACATCCCGATCTGTTCAAACGCCGGCAGCGGCAGGACTTTTTCCGGGCGTTCGGGGGCTGCATGTGGGGGTGGTCTCGAATATTGAGGGCGACACCCGCGAAGGAAACCACCGGATTCAGGTCCGGATTCCGTACCTCGCCGTTCAGGAATCGGGGCAATCAGGCCAGTCCGGGCAGCAGGCCGAGGGAATCTGGGCGCGGCTCAGCACGCTCTACGCCGGTGCCAGCCGGGGGTTTGTGTTCCGGCCCGAAGTGGGCGACGAGGTGATTCTGGGCTTCATCAATGATGACCCCAACGATGCCATCATCCTCGGCGCGGTTCACAGCAACCAGCGGGCTGCCCCATTCGACCCCTCGAATGATAATTTCCAGAAAGGAATCGTAACCAAAGAAGGGATGCGGGTGGTGTTTAACGAGCAGGAGAAAAGCCTGCTCATCAACACCAAAGAAGATGACAGCGGGTTTTCCATTCTGCTGAGCCAACAGGGCGAAAAAATTGAAATCAGGCACAAGGCGGGTCATTCCATCCTGCTCAATAGCGACGGCATCACGTTGGACAGTGCCAAAAATATCAGCCTCAAAGCGTCCTCCGGCTTTGTCAAAATTGAAGGTACTAAAATCGACTTAAACTAAACCGGCCATGCCCAAAGGACCAGCCGCCCGCAACGGCGATATGCACACCTGCACTGCCCCGCTCTCCAGTGGAACCGGCACGCACGTAGGTGGCCTCATCAGCGTTGCCGGTGTGCGAACCGTATTTATCAACAACATGCAGGCCGCAGCCCAGAACGACACCTGCGTTTGCCCCGATAGTCCGAACTTTATTGCGGGCGGGTCGGTGCGGGTGCATATCAACGGACTTCCGGCGGCCCGCAGCGGAGACCTCACCGCTCACCCTGGCGGGCAGGTTAGTTCCGGGTCGCCCAACGTCAGCATCGGCGATTAGCTTCTAAAAATCAATTTTTCCGACCCTTTCTCCCGGCAATACTCATGGAACCATCTGGCTTTTTCGATACACCCGAACGCAAATCCTTTCTCGGTACGGGCTGGGCTTTTCCGCCCGCTTTTTCGACGGTGCGCTACGAAGCCGTGATGGTTTCCGACGAGGAAGACATCTGGCAGAGTTTACAGATTCTGTTCAATACCAGCCTGGGCGAGCGGGTCATGCTGCCCGACTATGGCTGCAACCTCCGCGATTACCTGTTCGCCCCCCTCAACGTTACCCTCCTGTCGTATCTGGAAGACCTTATCCGGCAGGCCATCATCCAGCATGAACCGCGCATCAAGCTCCTGAACCTGACCATTATCCCTGCCGAACTGGAGGGTCGCTTAGACATCACAGTGTCGTATCTGATTCGCAGCACCAACACCCGTTTCAACCGTGTCTACCCCTTCTACATTCAGGAAGGCACTAACCTTTCGCTCTGATGAACCCGACTCCGATCCACCCCCTCGTCCGGCAGGGTACCCACCAGCGCGAACGGTTGCTGCAGGCGCTCATTCCGGCCAACCTCAAGCTCGACGACCGTACCCTGGCCGACCTGATTGCACTGGTGGGTCAGTTAGCCACCCACATCCGCTATTGGCCCGACAGCAACACCCTGCCCCCTCCAAATGACCCGGAGAACCCCGAGCCGACCTGGGAAAAATTCTGGCAGACCGACGCCACCCCGCTGCTGGCCGTGCTGGCCGCCACCGATCTGGTTGACCTCCGCAGCCGCTACCGCAGTCAGGAACTGGCCTACCTCCGTGCCGAAGAAGACACCGCCACCAACACCGCCAAGCCCGATGCCGTTAAACCCGACGACTTGCTGGCCCGGCTGGTTCAGCAGATTTACGATGCTGCCCGGCTGACCTCCGATGTCTACAAAAAACTACCGGCTACTCATCCGCTCAAGGCTGAATTTGGCCGGCTGATTGGCGAAAAACTGCGCGAACCGCTTCGCCAGCTTATTGCCTACCACAAAGGCGTTGCCACCGCCGATTTGCTAAAGCAATATACGAATGAGAAGTTCATTGATGACGATAAAAATAAACAACCCTGGGGACTGGCCAGCGCCAATGAATTCAGGAACGGGATTCAGCTACAGCGGCCCAACAATACTGACCGCGAACCCCTCTGGCGGTTATTTCTGACGTTTTACGGGGTGTTGTCGGTGATGGTTGCCAAAACAGGCAAATCCTTTCAGTATGCGCTCCAGTCCCGCAGCGATCACCCGCCCCACGTTACCCTCCTGCTGTCGTTTTTGCACCTGTTTCGGTATGTGCAAAGCGACCTCAACGCGCTGCCCGAAAAACACCTGCTGTTTTACTATCAGGATGTGCTGCGGCTTCAGCAACGGGGCGCCATTCCCGACCGAACCCATGTGGTGTTCGAGATGGCCCAGAACCTCGAACGCTACCGCCTGCTGGCCGGTACCCTGTTTCGGGGCGGCACCGACCGGCTAAGTCAGGAACGGCTCTACGCCCTCGAAACGGAGACGGTCATCAGCAAAGCCAAACTGGTGGAGCAAAAGAGCATCTACTTCCTCAAAAACAGCCCCGTCACGCCCATTGTGCAGGCGAAGAACGCCACTGGCCTGAGCGCCAGAGGGGTGTATGAGAAGCTGACAGGAAAGATGAAGCGGCTTGAGAACGCACAGACAGACCTGACGACAGCGCAACCCATTGTAGCTGGTGCTGTGTCTGATACCAACAGCAAGTTGAGTCCGGCAACGGAGCAGTTAGCCCGCTGGGAAACAGAAAAAGAAACCTACGAAGCCCGGCCCGGCCTGCTAATCGCGTCGCCGGAATTGTGGATGGAGCAAAGTGAGGGGCGTCGGATTACGCTGACTTTTGATGAAGATATCAGCGCCCTGCCACTGTCAATTCAACTGAGCACGGCAGATTCACTCCATACGATTGACAATGAGGTAGATGAGGCTACGGCGCAGGGATTTGATCAGTTCATCGAAAAACAAGTCATCGATAATGACGATTCGCATGAAGCGCCCAATACATTAGCCGGCCAGGAACCGGCCTTCTTGAAAAGCGGAAAAAGTGTATTTATTTACCTGCCTGCCTCGTTCCCCGCGCTTAAACCCTATCGGGATAACCCGGATTCATTGCTGACCCGGATTCAGCACCCGTTTATGCTCCTCCAGCCCCGAAATCCCCAGGACTATGGCGACCTGAAAGATTTCTCATTCAACTCGGTCAGGCTCCAAACGGCGTCGCGGGGCATCAAAAAACTCACCCTTCAACTCGGCGATACGGAGTACCCGGCCAACGCCGATATTCCGCTGGTGGGCGCAACGGCAGATGTCGTCACCAGCTATTTATACCTCTCAACGCCAGAGATTTCGCTGAAGACCATTCCGGTTAAACCGGCCGACCTTACCCTCCCGACGCTGAAGGTTGGCACAGCGGATGTGCTCCAAAGCCCGGAAATGTGGAAAAACGGTGCGTGGGTGCCGCTGACCGGTACGCCCGAATCCATCCCGAATTATGACTATACCGGCGGTCCGCTTCATTATTCGCCCAACAGCGAACAAACGTTTTTGAGGGTTAAGGTCGTCATTCCGAAGCCAGCTACCAATAAGGACCCAGTCAACACGGTTAAAATTGCGCCCGAAAGCATTTTATTCTCGTATGTATCAACCGGGGTGCCGGTAAACGTAGCCGCATTTTCAGCCGATGACAACGACGTCATTCACCGATTTTATTATTATCTCCCCTTTGGCGGGCTGGTGACGGTAAAAAAAGGACCGGTGTCGATGGCGCCGAACTACCTGATTCCGTCGTTTGATGTGCTGCTGGCAACGACATCGGTCCCGGCTGCCGGTGGGGAGGATGCCGATGGAAACCTGCTGCTGGGCTTCGAGAACCTCGTACCCAACCAAACCCTGTCGGTGCTGTTCAGAATGCAGGAAGGAACGGGCAACCCCGACAAAATTGCGCCCGAAATCGTCTGGTCCTACTACCGGGAGAACCTGCCTGTGCGTTTGCCCCAGCACTATATCCTGATCGACGAAACCGACGGACTGAGCCGGACGGGTATCATTCGCTTTCAGATCCCGACCGACATCACCACCGGCATTATGGCCGTTCCGGGTGAGAAAAACCGGCTCGATTTGTGCTGGCTGATGGCCTCGGCTACCGAAGCCCCCGCCGAAGATATTGCCATCGAAGCCCTGCCGCTCATCGACCACATCCATGCCCAGGCCGCAACGGTCGTGTTTCAGAACCATAAAAATACCCTCGAACACTTAGTCAATGGCTTACCGGCCAACACCATCAGCCAGTTGCGGACGCGCGACGTGAACGTTCGGAAGGTGATTCAGCCCTATGCCTCGGCGGAGGGGCGGTTGCCCGAAAGCACGGATGCGTTGGCCTATTACCGGCGCATCAGCGAGCGGCTGCGTCACAAACAACGCGCCATCACGGTCTGGGATTATGAGCGGTTAGTGCTCGAAGAGTTCCCGAAAATAGCCGTCGTCAAGTGCCTGCCCCATACCGAAAAAGACGACCTGACCGCCCCCGGCTACGTCACACTGGCTGTGATTCCGAACCCCGATGTGCTCACCGGCGAAGGGCGGTTCTATCCCAGCGTGGGCACGGGCGACCGGAAAGCCATTGCCGCGTACCTGAACCGGCACAATAGCTTTTTTGTGAGTGGCGTTGGGGGGTTTGTGCCCTGTTGCTGCCACGATGACGACGAAACACCGGCAACGGAAGAGAAACCCTGCGGTTGCCCGCCCAAAAGCCGCCTGCAGGTCGTAAACGCCCGCTTCGAGCCGGTGCGGCTGCAGGTGTGTGTCCGGTTTTACAAGGGGAAAGACATTCCCCTGCATAAAAAACTCCTCAACGACGCGCTGAAGCTGTTTCTGGCTCCCTGGACGCGCACTGGCGGGCCACCCGTTGCCTTTGGGGTCACCATCAAAACCACCCAACTGCTGCGGTTTCTGGAAAACCTCGACTATGTGGACGTGGTCATGAGCATCAAGGTGAAGCACTTTGCCAGCAAAGAAGAAATGCTGACCGACGAACCCGGAAAGCCCTGGGCCGTGGCCGATTCGCTCCAGCCGTTTACGGCCCGCTCGGTGCTGACAACCTACGTAAATATCCTCGACGAAGCCAACCCCAATGCCCTCGACCACGAAATCAACGTGCTGGACATCGGCGATCCCTGCCATTGCTCCGCCTGCGTGGAAGAAGCCCTGATTGCCTGGATAAAAGGCCCGGTGGATAGTTCAGCCACCCCACTTAAAGCCTTCCTCGACAAACTGGTGGATAGTGGTGAGTTGGTGGGCCAGAAAGTTGATTTTGACCCAGCTACCCTTGCCACTAAAGTGGCCGATGAGCTGGCTAAAGAATTCAATGGGGCGGCCTACTGGTTTAAACTGGATGCTGAGACAAATCCGACCACGATCTCGTTGGCCCTGGCCACTCACCCACATGCGCCCTTTGTGAAACGCGATGTCATCAAACCACCCATTCTGCCCTGATGGAAACCACGCTGACTATTCCTAAAAATCCGGTATATCCGCCGAGCATGGATTTTTCGCGGCTCCGGCGCGAAGGCATCCGGCACATCGAGCGGATGGGTTCGGCCATCTGGACCGACTACAACACCCACGACCCCGGCATCACCATCCTGGAAGTATTGTGCTATGCCCTCACCGATTTGGGTTACCGGGCCAACCTGCCCCCCAGCGACCTCTTTGCCGCTGACCCCGACGAGCCGAACCGGAAGCCGTATTTCACAGCCGCCGAGATACTGCCCAACGAACCCGTTACGGCCCGCGACCTGCGGAAAATCCTGATCGACCTGCCCGGCATTCATAATGCCTGGGTAGCGTCCTGGCAGGAGCCTGAGGTGTTGGTCAGGCTGACAACCACCCTGACAGTTGGAGACGAGGAGAAAACGCTTTATAAAACGTTTGTCAGCCAGGCGGACGCTACCCTACAGGCGCTGTTGGTCGCTGATCTGCCCGCATTCAAACTTGATACACTCACAATAACTGTCAGGGAGACAACCGATTCTCCCGATGAACTTATTCCCCTAACTGAAGTGCTGCTTCGCTGGTATAAAAATCAGCGGGATTGTAAGCCAACCCTGGTCAAATTATACGGCAATGCGTTTTTTGAGGGATTAATCCGGCAACTGTTCAAGCCGCTAATAACGCCCACAAAAGAGCAGGAGAAAGCGTTTAAAAAAGCACTGGCGACCGTTGGTGAGCAACCGGCCATCCGCGACCTGATTGGCCGGTTGCTGCTGGGTAGTCTGGAGACTTTTAAGCCGCCTAAAGACGAAGATGGAAACCCTGCCACGCCAAACTACTCCCTCTACATACCGCAGGGAATTTACCAGATTTATCTGCTGCTCGACGACGACTGCGATGAAAGCGAAATCACGCAGGCCGCTTTAGCCCAACTCCATGCTCACCGCAACCTCGGCGAGGATTTCTACCCGGAGTTCAGCATCGTGGAGCGTCAGCCGATTGCGATCTGTGCCAACATCGAAATCGCTACCGACGCCCACGCCGATGAAGTGCTGCCTTTGATCTACGAAACCATTGGCGAATACCTGTCGCCAACCCTGCGGTTTTACACGCTGCAGGAGATGATGGATAAAAACGGCGTTTTTTATCTCAGCGACTCGTCGCTGGAGCGGCTGACCGATGCTCAACTGCCCGTAGCCGACCAATTAGCTCTGACGCCGTTGCTGGGTACCGAATTCGCCGGTCGTTCGGCGTTTATGAATGCCCTGCGGCTGGCCGTTGGCACTGATAGTTTCGCCGACTACGAAGCCCTGTTGTTTTACCACGCCGAAAAACGGTACGACTCCCACCCGGTGTATCAGGGGCCGCTGCTCACACACGGCTTTCTGGACGATGCCGAACTCGAGGCAGCTCAACTGCGGCAAACAATTTACAAATCAGACCTGTACCAGCTAATCCTGACCGTGCCGGGGGTGGTTTCGATTGAGAACTTAGTGCTGGATAAATGCTACCACGAGGAAGGCGTTGATGGGCGACGGGGGATGCAGCATGACAATTGGTGTTTGTCGTGTGGCTGCAACTGCCTGCCTCAGCTCGATGTCGACTGCTCCACGTTTTCCTTTACCAAAGGCATCGGCTACGTGCAGCCCGACGTGCAGATGGCCCGCGAACGGTATGAACTCCTGCGGATGAAGCACACCGCTGTCGACCGGCAGGGTAGTCTGGATTTGACCCCGCCCACGGGACACTTTCGCCCCGACCTGACCGATTTTACCAGTGTTCAGGAAGATTTTCCGGTTACCTACCACGTTGGACGGGAGGGTATTGCCCGCACGGAATCGCCCCAGCGGCAGGCCCAGGCGAAGCAACTCAAAGCGTATCTGCTGTTCTACGACCAGTTGCTGGCCAATTACCTCGCCCATCTGGCCGAGGTTCGTAACCTGCTGGCGATAGACAACGACCCCGGCAAAACGCCCAACCGGCTCCATCAACTGCCCAACGTGCCGGGCTTGCTAACCCTGCTGCAAAACGGCAATGCCACCGCCTACGAAACCGACCTTACTGGGTTGGTGAGTGGTAGCGCGGTAGAGCAGCAGCTAACCCGCAACCGGCTGTTAAACCACCTGATGGCCCGTTTTGGCGAACAGTTCACCGATTACGCCCTGCAGTATTACCCCATCGAACGCCCTGCCGAGTACAGCCCCTATGGCGACCTGAGCCAGTGGATCGGCCAGAAGCAAATATTTTTACAGTATTTGCCCGGTTTGGGCAGCCACCGGGGGCGGGGCTTCAACTACCGCGCACAACCCCAGGCCGACAACCTGCACGTTTGGAACTCGCCCAATGTGGCCGGTCTGAAACGCCGGGTGTGCGCCCTGCTGGGGATGCCCCAGTCGAATCTGGAACGGATGCCCTTCCCCGACGAGACGGACCCGCTCACGACCTTCCGGCTCGACTGGACCCGCCACCCCATCTCAACAGAGCCTAACTTTTTTGTGGAGACCTTCGCCCAGACGACAGGCAGCCGCCGACGCTACCGGTTCGGACTGAAAAGTTCGCCCGACGAAGCCGATAACCTCCTGGTCAGCACGGCCCTCTATGCCAAACGCACGTCGGCGGATGAGGCTGGTCAGGCGTTTTTCGACCGTGCGGCCGATCCCGTCCGGTACGGCATCCGGCAACTGCCCACCAAGCAGTGGGAGGTAGGATTTTGGGAAACCAAAACGGATGACACCATCCCGGACGAGGAGCCGCTGCTGGCGTCGCCGTTACCGTTTTTGTATGAGCAGCGGGCTAAAGAGGAGCTGGAGCGCATCCGAAAACTGGCCGTAGCGCAGGATCAGGACGATAGTTTCCATATCGTGGAACACATTTTGCTGCGGCCCCGCGACGAAGAATACATCCGGCTGGAATTAGCGCAGCCCTCATCGGTACCCCCGCTGGCCCGGCTCGACCCGTATTCGTTTCAACTAACGGTGGTGGTGCCCTACTGGGTGAAACGGTTCAACGACCCCCGCCTGTTCAGTCAGTTTGAGCAGATGCTGCGGCTCGAAACGCCCGCCCACCTGATGCTGTGTATTTGCCGCTACGACCGGGCTCAGATGTTCGAGTTCGAAACCAAATACCTCGACTGGCTCTTGGTGAACACGCAGTTCGACCCGGAGCCGTTTGCCCTGCGCGAGGCCACCAACGCCCTGATTGAGGTACTGAACCAGTACCGAAGCACCTGCAACCTGCCGCAGACGGCTGACCTGACCCCGCCCGACTGTTTACCCCCAACGAAGCCAACACCTGAACCATGACCGAACCAACCACTGCCAGTCCGCCAGACGCCCAAAGTCCCGTTCCCGGCCAGTTGCTAAACACCTGCCTGCTGGGTCAGGGCATTACCTGTGGCCTGTTGGTTCAGCTCAAGGCCAGCAGCAGCATTACGGTCGGGTCGGGCACGGCCATTCTGCCCAATGGCACGGTGCTGAGCCTGAAAAGCCGGGAGTTCTGGAACTATCGCAAGCAACCCAAACCGGAGATAACAGCTTATTTCGGCAAAACGAAAATCTGGGAACTAACCGACGAGGAACCATCCGACTCCGACAGCTTCGACTCGATTGTGCCGCAGTACCGAACCGACGATCAACCCGGCTCAGTATTTCTGGACGATAAGATCATGGTGGTCTACGTGAACGAACGGGCCGACCAGCCGCTGACGTTTTTGCTGATTCGGCAGGTGGATATGGTCCGACTCAAGCCGGGCTTAGAGGCCGATGTCCGGCGGCTGGCCGAACCGACGCGGTCGAACCAGAAGCCGGGTATTTTTGCCAACCCCCGCACGGCCCTCAGTTTCGATACCGACCACATCGAAGCGGCCCTGTTTCCGTATCGGCAACTGCCCCATATCGCCCTGCCCCGCTTCGGCTACAAAACACTGGCCCTCATCAACAAAAACCGGGCGTGGGATTTCGACGATAAAAAACCCTCCGATAAGTTAGACAATCTGCGACCGCCGTTTGGGCAGATTAAGAACTTTGATGGCATTTTCAAGGAGTACAAAACCATTCTGGATGAGGCTTTCCCCGCCTTTAAACTGGCCCTGCGCGTGTTGCACGCGCAGTTTGGCTCGCTGCTGACCGATGAAGTCCCCGCTCAGAAATCGCCGAAATCTCAGGTGGCCCGCCCGAAAACAACAACCTGCACGGAGCCAGTTCAGGACCACTTTGCTACCTACCGGGAAGTGCTGTGCCGCAAATGGCAGGTCTTTAAGGAAGAAGGCGACCACCTATACTACATCCAGTATTTCTACGACTGGCTGGCCGACATGCTGAACGCCTACGAGGAATTTCGTTGTGCCCTCACCGATTTCTCGGCGGAATGCCTCTGCGATGAGCCCAAACCCGATCCGAAGCCCGTTAATATCCTGTTGCTGGGGCCGGTTATAAACGACGATTTCACGTATAAGCCTTTAATTTTCAGGGATTATTTTAAAGACCCGTTCACCTACAATCACAACGAAGAGCGACTCCGTGAGGTAAGATGCCTGCACCAGCGGCTGATGATGATGATCTGGACGTTCGACCTGCCCGGTCTGCAACTCGAACGGAACGTGCTGGTAAAAGGCGGCTACGTAGACCGGGCCGAAGAATATGAAGATTCCACCGACTACTGGGAAAAGCTGGCCCCGCTTAAAAACAAAAAAGATAAGTCGGCCCTGATAGATCTCAACCAGTTACCGGTTCGCCTTACGCCGGGCCGGGCATTGGATGAACTCCTGGGCCAACAGGCAATACCCTATTATTACCCGCTCGATGCCGACAGCCCCTACTCCCTGCATCGGTTCTGGGAGTATTACGCCACCAAAACCAATCGCATCAACCGGCATTTGTCTTACAATGCCTACCGGGGCGATGACGCCTACACCGACCAGCCCGACATTCTGTTTCCGCTGGCGTTTACTATCCGTCAACTGCCGTTTCTGCGTGCAGAAGGGCATATTGGCCGGTTGATAACCAGGGAAATAGAAATAAAAAAGGCAGATGGAACGCTGGAAAAAGTGCCTGTATCAATTGTTGCTGAAATACGGGAAATCATCAGAAAGTACAATCTGGGCATCGAGGTGATTGGCGTGGATATTACCAACAAAAGCACACCCGCTACCGACGAAGTTAAAGGCATCGTCAATTTATCGGTATTTACCGCTGCCAACAGCCCCTACAGTGTAGGCCTGGAGCATCAAAACGGGGGATACGCCGGGCAAACACTGGTGCTCTTTTTCGTAGCCGAATCGGAGCAAATCGAACTGAACGAGTGCAAAAAGGATAAGACACCCGAAGTCGACGCGTTCACGATAGTGGCCGATTTCACCCTGCCCTATCGGTTCTCCTGCTGTTATAAAACGACCCCGAACCAATAATGGCAAACCGGCACGTCATCGGCAAGCTTACCATCGAGGTGGAAGCCCGTCAGCAAACAAAGGCCTACGAACGGCAGCAAACCGTGAGCGGCTGGGTGCTGGCCGAGAGCCTGTGGCGTGATTTATCCCTCGTTTTTGACCAGTTGGTGCCCGACGACGTGGTCGTAACCATTCCCCAACTCGAACTGACCGTTGGCGCCCGCTCGGAAGAAGCCCTCCGGGAAGCCCTGACGGCGGCCTTCCGCGAAGCCATCGGTCAGCTTGTAAAAACCCAGGACCCACAACAGGCCAGTTTTATGTCGGCCCGGCAGCACAGCCGACAGCAGGTGCAGCATTATCTGGAAACGGGTCGGCTGCGGTGGAGTGCGTCAGCGGCTGCCAGTTCAATGGCCGATTGGTTCCAACAACTGCCCGATGCACCGGATGCTGAGTTTGTGCGGTTTCTGCGGGAAAAAGCCGTTCCTAATCCAGCCGTGTGGCTGCGCTTTGTGTATGCTCTGGGTCTCGAAAATATCGGTTCGTTCGTTCGCGCTCAACTGAATCTATCCAGCGAAATCAACGCCTGGCTTACCGAACTTATTGAATATCAGGTGTCAAACAGGTCGTTTGCCGAACGGGCCGATTTCTGGCGGGTCGTATTTCAGTACGCGCCCCTGGCCCAAACGAACCAAACCGCCTTCATGAATAACTTGCAGGCCGCAGCCGTTGATGCTGCCAGAGCCGGACGGGTGTTGACGGACGTTCAGCAAACGCAAAGGATCACAAATAGTCCTGAAAAAACGCCACCTGAGCAACTGCCCACCGAAGCCGTCACCGGAGATCGTGAGGAAACCCTCTATCGCGTGGCCAACGCCGGGCTGGTGCTGCCTGGGCAGTTTGTGCCGCCGTTGTTTCGGTGGCTGGGGCTGATTGAGGGTGGAGACTTCCGGGACGAAGCGGCCCGTTGCCGGGGCGTTCATCTTCTGCAATATATGGCTACTGGCGAAACCGACACCTGGGAGTATGATTTGCCGCTCAACAAAATACTTTGTGCGTGGGATATGGACCGCCCCGTTCCGCGTACAGGCATCCTGACCGCGCACGACTACGAGGGAGCCGATAAGGTGCTGCAGCATGTGCTGGAAAAATGGCCGGTTATCCGCAGTGTCGAAGCTCTCCGCAGCACGTTTCTGCAACGCGACGGCACACTAAGTCGCTCTGGTGACGGGAACTGGCGGTTGCAGGTCGAGCGTAAAACGGTGGATATTCTCCTGGTTCGCCCGCCCAAACGCTCCACTGAAGTTGTCATTGAACTGACCGACGAAACGAGTTATCCGAGCGAATGGGGCTTTTCGGTTGTGAAATTTCCGTGGATGCCCCACTTGCTCTTTGTCGATTGGTAACCGCCTGATGTTGATGCAAACCCTGTCTGCCCCCCAGCACCCTGTGGCCGGTCCGCGTTCGGCCGAGCGCCACAAACCGGGCACCGTTCTTTCCCGCAAGGAACGGCAGGGGCAGGCTATGGACCACCAGCAGGACCCACCAGCACCTTTTTTTGTACCTGCCGAACTCCTCCAGACCCTTCAGAAGCGGCAACTTGTCCGGCACCGAAACGGCCAGCAGGGACTCATCTGGCAACCGACACTATCACTTTTTGCCCAGAGCCAGCAGTCGATAACGGATTTCGACGACAGCCTCATCATTCGGTTGCCCACCGATGCCTCCGAGTCCGAAAACGAACCGACCAATGAACGGGCCGAACCAAAACCAGTCTCTGCTGCTCCTGCTTCCTTACCATCTCCGGCACCGCCCGCATCTGCGGTCTCCCCTGTGCGGACACAACCCGTCAACGGGGCAATCCATACGGCGTTCAGCCCCGATTTTCGGGCGATTGACATTGCGCCTGCTACGCCAAAAACTGAATCGGGCGAAACACCGCAACTGATAGCGCAGGCAGAGACCCTGCCCGAACTAAACGGAGATGCCAACTCTGCTTTGCCAGCGCAGGCCGAGGCCGCACCTGCTTCGTCGGCCGAAGACCCGGCCTTTCAAACGACAATTCAGGGGATTAAACAGACGCGCCGGGTACTTCGGGATCACCCTAAACCACAGGAAAAAGTAGACGAGTACACCAACGCGGCCGTATTGCCGGAGGAAACCCAGCGAAAGGGGCAGGATAGGAGCCAGCATTTTGCTACCATTGGCGAAAAGGCTGACCAGACGTCGCAGAAACGGGAGGCCTTTAAACCGGAGACGTTTAAAGAGTTGCTTGGGAAACAATTAGCCGAGATTGAAAAAAAATTGCCCCGGAGCGAGAGTGAGGCCGATGCGTTTAAACGGGATAAACCCTTGGAAGGCGTTAAACAGTCCATTGGTCAGGAGGTTAAGGAGGTTAGCGAAACGCAAACGGGCCAGTTTAGTCAGGAAGTAAAGAAACCGGAGCCGCCACCGGCCAACCTGCCCGTTCAGACACCCCAGTTGCTGAAGGCCAACCCGCCGGGCAAAAAACCGGGGGGTATCAATCCGGCTGCAGCCACGCCCAAACCCAAAGCAGACGCCCAGATTTCGTTGGAGCCGGAAAGCCGGTCGGTAGACGACCTGATGGCGGCCAATCAACTTACCGACGAGCAGTTGGCCAATTCCAACGAGCCTCGTTTTCTGGAAGCCTTATCCACCAAACAACAGGCTCAGCAGGCGGCTGCTCAGGCTCCGCAAACCTACCGGCAGGCCGAGCAGCAAACCCTGGCCAGCGCCCAGAAAAAAGCGGCTGGCACAGCAAACGCCAAAGTAGAGGGTATGTTCAGCGCCCGTGAGCAAACGTTTTCGGGTGTATATGACCAGCAGGGCACTCAAAAAGACGCGAACGTACTGAAACAGGAGCAGGTAACGAAGGAATTTGAATCGATTTATAACCTGACCAAAAGCGATGTAAACACGATTCTGACCGACTTATCAGCCTACGTCAACGACACCTTTGCCACCGAAGCTGATGCCGCCAAGGCTACGTTTGAGAAAAATGTTGAAAGTGAACTAAGCGACATCTATGGATTTACTACCTGGGATGATACTCTTTTTGGGGAAGACACCGAAGCGATTGATCGGGCGTTCCGGCAGGAGAAGGCCACCTTTCTACGGGCGCTCGATGCCACGCTGAGTAAAATTGCCGAACGAATTGCCTATGACCTGAACCGAGCCATTTTACGCATTGACAAAGGTCGTGAGGATAAGAAAAAAGCGTTTGACAGCTTAAACGATGAACAGAAGCGGTTGCTCAGCGAGACATCAACGGCCTTCGATGAGAAATTCAATAACCTCGAATCGAGTGTCGATGACAAGCAAACCGAACTGGCGGAGTCGCTGGCCGAATCGTACCACGAAAACGTCACCTCCCTGAACGAGTCCTTTCAGAAAATAAAAGAAGAAGTGAGCACAGGCTGGCTCGAAAAAGCCGCTGAGTTCATCAAAGAAGTAGCTACGGCCATTTATAAATTAGGCGAACTGCTGATCTCGGTGCTGGTGCGGCTGGCGAATCTTATCGGCGATATTCTGGCGCATCCGATTCGGTTTCTGGAGAACATTGGCCGGGGCATCATGCTGGGTTTCGACCAGTTCATGGCCCGCTTAGACGACTACCTGCTGGCCGGTTTCTTCGACTGGCTGCGGGGAAGCGTGGGCAAAGGCGGCATTCAGCTACCGTCATCGTTCACCGATGCCAAAGGCTTATTCAACCTCGCGGCCCAGCTCGTCGATGTCAGCGTGGACACCTTCTGGGGTATCGCCGAAAAGAGATTAGGCAAGCCGTTCATGGACGCGCTCAAAAAAGGGGAAGAGTGGGCCAGAGAAGGGTTTGAATTGTTCCAGATCGTTCAGAAAGAAGGCATCGGCGGCTTGTGGGAACACGTCAAAGCAACTATTGCCGATGGGGTGAGCGAACTGTTTGCGAAAGTAAAAGAAACGGTTCTCTACGAAGTAGTTCGGAAGACCTTAGCGTTTGTGGCGTCGCTGTTTACCCCGGCGGGGGCATTCATCAAAGCCATCCAGTTGCTCTACCGGGGCATCCGCTTTCTGGTGGACAACATCGACCGCATCGTGCAGTTGGTCGACGCCTTTCTGGACTCGGTGGAACTGGCCGTCAAGGGCGATGTCAGCGGTATTGCCAGTAAGGTTGTGCTGGCCCTCCGCAACGTCATCGTGATCGCTATCGACTTTCTGGCCAAGCTGCTGGGGTTAGGGAATCTGGGCGAAAAAATCCACCGCATCGTTCAAACCATCCGGCGGCCCATTATCCGGGCGATGGAGTGGGTGGTCGATAAAGCCAAGCCGTTGGTGAAACGCATTATGAAGGGTGCTAAAGGGCTGGCAGCCAAAGGGAAAAAAGTGGTCGGTGGCGCGATAGATAAAGTGAAAGGGTGGTTGGGTATAAAGAAAGAGTTTACTGCCGAAAATGGCGAACACCATGAACTGTACTTTAAAGGCAAAGAAGCAAACGCACAACTTACACTTGCCAGTAATAAACCCGTACAATACATCATTTGGGTATCTTCCATTGAGATTGAGACCGATACCAAAGCTGGCCAGAAACGAGCGGGCCTTAAGAAATCGGCTATTGCAAAAGCCCAGGAAATAGATGCCCTGAAGGCTAAAAAGGTATCCGGGAGTTTTACGGATGAAGAAAAGAGCGATCAACTGCAGGGTCTGTTAACCGAGTTAAGCATCCTGACCGGACCACTCTTCGCTGGGCACCGCCTTGACTGGGCTGAACCTGTTTTTGGCGGGCTGTACAAAGGTTTGTACGGAGTGAGCATGAATGCCGGGCAAGTGTCTAAAAATAAAATGCCGAAAGGGTCGGCCCCGGCAATCAATAACGAATCGTATGCAACGATCAACCAGCGTCGAAATCAGGGCGGTTCTTATTATGTACTCGGGCATCTTTTGAGCAACAAACTCGGTGGGACCGGCAGAGATGCAAAAAATCTTACTCCGCTCACCCGTTCAGCAAACGCCCAACACGAGATTAATGTCGAAAAACTCGTTAAAGCGGTTATAAACGAAGGCAACCTCGTTAAGTACACCGTCGTCCCGCGTTACGACCGCCCGTCCGCTATCAGGAGTCTGGAAAACGCCGTGGACCGGTCGGACATTGAAGAAGATCCCGAAACTGTCAAGGCAATTATGCGGGAAGAAGTGAATGTACCCACTGAACTTGACTGCCAGGCCACTATGGTCAATCCTCAAAACAATGCGGAGGTGCCGCTCGTCGCAGACAAAATCAAAAACACCATTGATCAGTCGCCGGAGGCTTACGACTTAGTTGGTAAAAAACGCGAGATTATTTGCCTGCAAAGTGATGATGTATCGAAAATTGTAAAAATTGGTCATGGACTTAGCCAACAACTTGCCATTAAGATTAAACAAGCCTTCTTCGAGAAAAATGAATCAGACGGGACTCGGTTCTCCTCCTACGATGATTTAAGGTATTTCAACTGGAATGGGAAGGATTATTTCTCGAAAAAAGAGAAAGATGTCATTGAAAGCTTCAAGAACGATGCCTTTGTGATACTCTATAAAAATTAACCATATTATGGATAAATATGATTTCAAGGCTACGCTTACGAACCTGGGCAGAGAGTTGTTTCGAACCCCAAATCTATTACCTGATTTTGTTGAAGTAATTCCGATTGAGAAGAAAAAAGTTAGCGATCCTGACAGGGTTAAGGGCGCACTTGCTGCATTCTACACCCAATTAAATGGGTTTAACCTCCGATGGAGTCACTCGGATTTTTCAGGTAGAGTTGATATAAGCGGGAATGCTAAAATCCTGCCGTTGCCCGAAGTGGAGGCTGATTGGAAGGAAGTACTTTGGTTTGATCATACCCCCACCGACGATCCCATCCGTCAATTCAGAATACTCGATTTTTTCGTGGATGAGGCTTGTGTCGGCTTCTACGAAAAGGATAAGGATGAGCAGTACCTCTATTTCTACGATTTTGACGATAAACCAGTGAATCTGTATGTGAATATGGAAGGCTACGTTCAATTGCTTTGTGCGGCTCGTGGATTTCGCTATTGGCAACTTGTGATTATTTCGTTTCTGGAGAAAAAAGATAATCCAGAAGCTGACACATTTAACGAGTTTATGCCCCAAATTTTTTCCGGTTTTTCCTTAAACGGATTCCGGGCCTTGTATGACCGAGTTAGATTGCCGGATATATCGAAACGCAAGAAATAACCAGTGTAGCAGTCCTAAGAATCCTGAATTTAATACTGGTCTGATCGCAACCGCCTGATTCTGATGCAAACCTTGTCTGCCCCCCAACGCGCCACTACTGAGCGCCACAAACCGGGCGCCGTTCTTTCCCGAAAGGAACGGCAGGGGCAGGCTATGGCCCATGACAGCAAACCGGCAACGCCTTTTTTTGCGCCAACTCCAACAACCATTCAGGCCAAATGCGATACTTGCCAGGAGGAAGAAAAACCGGCTGTGCAGACCAAAGCAGCCGAATCCCAGCCCGCACAAATTCAGGCGAAGTGCGCGGATTGTGAGCAGGAGGCCGTTCAGCGAAACGAGGAGGAAACGCCCGACGTGCAGCAAGTTGCCGACGCAACGCCTGCGCCCGCCAATCCGTCCCCGTCCGATTTTTTGGGGGGCTTAACCGTTGGCAAACCCAACGACCGGTTCGAGCGGGAAGCCGACCAGATGGGCGAACAAATTAGCCGGATGCCCGCCAATGGATTGTCGGGGCTGGGCTTTTCATCGGCCATTACGCCATTGCAGCGCAATGAAGACGACGAGGCCGACGTGCAGGCGAAACTGCTCCCGGCGGCTCCTTCGCTGCAACGCAAAGCCGATGGTGGCCTGCAAACCAGCGGTCAGTTTACAGGCCGGGTTCAGACCAGCGCGGGCGGTGGCGCGGCCCTGCCCGTGCCCCTGCAAAAAGAGATGGGCAGCGCGTTTCAGGCCGATTTCAGCGGGGTTCGCATTCATACCGATACCCGCGCGGCCCAACTCAGCAACGACATTGGCGCAAAGGCGTTTACCTACCGCAATGACATCTATTTCAACGAAAACCAGTACGATACGACCTCATCGGATGGGCGTTTTCTGCTCGCCCACGAGCTGACGCATACCGTGCAGCAGGAAGCCGCCGTGAAGCGGTCGGTGCAGCCCGCCGTGACGGCTCCGTCCATTCAGGCCTCCTGGCTCGATGAAGCCATTGACTGGCTCCTAAGCAATTTCAACCCGGATGTTATTCCGGGCTATTCACTGTTGTCGGTCATTGTGAATTACGACGTTTTGCGGAGAAGACGTGTCGAAATGACACCCGAAAACCTTGTGAAAGGCCTGCTGGAGCTGATTCCGGTTTTTGGGATGCTGCTTTTCAACCTGTTGCAGGAGCATCAGGTTATCACCAAAGCATTTAACTGGGTCCGGGGTGAACTGCAGCGACTAAATTTAACCACGGACCGGCTGAAAAGTACCGTTGAAGCGGCCTGGGAAGAAATTCATTTGGTCGACGGCCTGGAAGCCAACTTTGAGGTTGTCAAAAAGCACTTCATTGCGCTTAAAAACGATGTCGTCAGCTTCGCCGAAAGCGTTAAAGATGAGTTGTTGTCGATGCTGAAAGAAGCCCTCGTCAGCGTGCTGAAAGGGCTGGCCGTCGACAAGATTCCGGCGTATCCGCTGTTCACCAAAATCATTCAGTACGACCCCATTACGGGCCAGGAGGTGTCGGCCCCACTTGAAGAGATCCTGAGCGATTTTCTTGATCTTATTGGCCGGAAACAGGAGCGCGAGGAGATGGAGAAGCGCGGCACTATCAAGAAAACGGCCGACTGGCTCCGCAGCAAACTTGGGCAGTTTCTGGGCCTGCTGACTCAACTCAAAACCCTGGTTAGCCATCTCTGGGAGACGTTTTCATTCGAGACTCTGCGCGACCCAATTGGCAAACTGAATGGACTGGTAGCCGAAGCAAAGGGCTTTGTCCAGAACGTCTGGGATTTTGCCAGTGAGGTGGCGCTGACTGTGCTTCAGTTTATCAAAGACGCCCTGCTGGGCCTGCTCCGAACTCACGCACACGGCATCCGGGGTTACAAACTGCTGACGGTGATTCTGGAAAAAGACCCCGTCACCGATACGCCCGTTGAGCGTAACGCCATCAGTCTGATTGGCGGTTTTATTGAGTTGGTGGCCGGGCCAGAGAAGTTTGCCGAAATTCAGCAGAGTGGGGCCATTGAGAAAATGATTGCCTGGCTGGAAACCCAGATCGAGAAATTCCAGATTACATGGGCGGGCATCAAAAAACTCTTCACCGACATTTGGAACTCGCTGCACATCGAAGACCTAATTAACCCCATCGCGGCATTTATCCGGGTGGTCGGGCAGTTTGAGGAGCCAATTGGGCGGGTGCTGGGCTTCATCATCGAGGTTGTCAAGAAAGTGATCTATACGGCGCTGGAGTTGATGAATTTCCCCTTTGATCTGATCGACCAGATTGTGGCCAAAGCTATGCAGGCGTATGAAGACATCAAGCGCGACCCGATGGCGTTTTTGGGCAATCTGCTGAAAGCAGTCAAACTGGGTTTCTCGCAGTTCTTCGGCAACATTGGTACGCACCTGCTGAATGGCCTGGTTGGCTGGCTCACCAGCGAACTGAAACAGGCGAACATCCAGCCGCCCAAAGACTTTACGTTCCGTTCTGTGCTAACCTTCGTGCTGGATGTGCTGGGTATTTCGATGGAGAAAATCTGGAAGAAAATAGGTGAACATCCCAAAATTGGCCCCCAGAAAGTGGCTAAAATTCGCGGTATGCTTGACCGCCTGACCGGCATCTGGTCGTTTGTAAAAGAGGTGATGGAAGAAGGGCCGGGCGCTATCTGGAAGCACATTCAGGATCAGTTGGCCAACCTCTGGGACATGGTTCTCGACAAGGTGAAAAGCTGGATTATGGAACAAATTATCGACAAGATGGTGACCAAATTGCTATCCATGCTCGACCCAACCGGTATTATGGCCGTCATCAACAGTTTCATTGCCTTCTACCGGGCGGTGCAGTCGTTCATTGAGCGGCTCCGTGAGATTCTGGAGGTTGTCAGTTCGTTCGTGGGCGGGGTAGCCGAAATTGCGCGGGGCGTTGTGACAACGGGGGCCAATTTCCTGGAGCGAACGATGGCCAATGCCCTGCCCACCATCATTGGCTTTCTGGCCAATCAGGTCGGTTTGCGGGGCTTAGGTAGTCGGATAAATGAGATGATCCAATCTGTTCAGGCCCTGGTAGACAAAGGATTGACCTGGTTAGTGAACAAGGCCGTGGAGTTGGGCGGTCAGTTGCTGGAGATGGGGCGGGATGCTGTGGCGGGCGTTCTGTCATTCTTCGGATTACGAACAACCTTTACGGCTGAGAATGGGGAGAATCATGCCCTGTATTTTGAAGAAAGCGGTGGGCAACCCGTTCTGATGATGGCCAGTGACCCGAAATCGATCCGGGAGTTTCTGGATTTTTATGCTCACGAATACAGCATCACGGCCACATCGCCCGAAGGGTTGCTCATTGCCGAAATCAGAACCTTTCTGACCAGTAATATCCAGCCCCGCATTCAGCAGATGCAGGCGGCAAAACGCAGTGGCAACACGGCTCTGGAACAAACCAAACAACGCGAATTGCTGGATCAGAACGTTACCCTTTCGGGTAAACTGCGACGGCTCATGGCTGGTAACCGCGCGGTAGGCCGTATCGTTGAGAGTTATAATCTGGAGGGATTGACGGGTACCTACAATTCCATTCCTAACCCAACCTCCGACGAACTCACGCCCGATCACCAGCCCCAGGCGGCTATTCTGGTCTGGGCCGCTGAGCAACCGTATTTCGGTTCGACCAGCAACATGGCCCGCCGGGCCGCTGGCCGGGCCGCTAACGGGTATGCTATTAATTTACACCGCATTCGCCACGAAGCCGGGCGCACCTATGGCACGAATGGTGACGTTACGAAAAATAGCTTTATCAGCCGGGCGCGGGCGGCCATCGCTGGCCTGACGGGCAATCAGGCCAAACGGGATGCGGTGGTCAATTTGATGAAACCCGAACTGGCGGCTGATGTGCGGGCGATTAAAAACGTAGCCGGTCGGAACAAAACAAATGCCGTCTGGAGTGATATTCAGGCCATTGCCATGCCGCAGACGGAGAAAGATGCGCTGGTAACCCGCGTCAAAGGAAACATCGAGCGGGGTGAAAATCAAATAGCAAGCCAGGATATGGACAGCCTGAAAAATTAAGTAGATGGACGATAAATTGCTGAACGAATTCATCGCGTTTTGTCGGCAGTCGGCAGCGCCGTTTGCCGATTTTGAGCTTGTAGAGCCGGGTCAGGCAGCAACACTCATGCAGTCATTGCTGCCTGACCCGGCTATCCCCAGCTTCACCATGATTGGTAAACATGGCAGCAACTCACTCATTTGCCGATGGCAATCCGACCACGACCTCACCGACGAATGGCCTTACGTCTGGTTGGATAGCGAAGGAAGCCCTGCCAGTGTTTTCGCCACTACCACGCCTGAGTTTCTGTCGCTGCTGCCTTACGACACCGGCGCCATCTATGATTTCATAACCACCTGGACGTATTATCTATCCGACCCGGCGTCGTATGAGGAGAAACCTGCTGAAAAATACGATAAAGAGCGGTTGGCGTTGTATGTTTCGGAAGCAACAACCAGGTATCCGGGCTATCCTGCTTTTATCGAATGGTTAGACAAAACAGGGGCGATCGGCCCGGCTGCCGAACCGGCAAACGTCGTTGGCGCGGCCATCGAAAACCACCCGTCTCTGGAAAACTGGTTAACTGATAAGCGTTGATATAAATGGCTTAACTACATATGGCAACTCCCCTCCGCTTCCTCCGCCGTCGTCGCCAGCCTAAAGGCGGTGCTGCGGCAAAAACCACTTTTTTTCAGCCCGCCGGTCATGAAGCCGCGCAGCCGGGCGAACGTACCTCGTTTTTCGCGCCCGCCTTCGTGCAAACCAAGCTGACGGTGAACCAGCCCGGCGATGCCCACGAACAGGAGGCCGACAAGATGGCCGAACAGGTCGTGCAGCGAAAAACAGAGCCAGACGAAGAAAAAGTCCAGCGCAAAGCCGAACCCGACGAGGAAAAAGTGCAGAAAAAAGAAGAGAAAGAAGACGAAAAGCCCGTACAGCGAAAAACAGAGCCCGACGAAGAGAAAGTGCAGAAAAAAGAAGAAAAGGAAGACGAGAAGCCAATTCAGAAAAAGGCCGTGCCTTCGGCATCAGGCCCCGCATCGGCGGTCCCCGTGTCGGCCCGGCAACTGCGCGGCACTAAGGGCCAGGGCAGCGTTCTGCCGACGGCAACGCTCACCGAAATGTCTCAGGCGTTTGGGCATGATTTCACGAATGTCCGCATTCACACCACCAGCCAGGCTGAGCAGCTAAGCCACGAGTTGCGGGCGCAGGCGTTTACGCACGGCAGCGACATTTATTTCAACGCCGGGAAATACAACCCCGAAACCACCGACGGCAAGCGGTTGCTGGCCCACGAACTGACGCACGTGGTGCAGCAGGATGGCTCAAAATCAGGAGCCGTACAGCGGTATCCCGTGCCCGGCAGTCTGCCCTGCAATGAGGTCGTTGGCTGGCTCAACAGCAACTCGCCCTACGCGCCGGAGTGGGCGCAAACCCATTGCACGTATGCTTTCAACGGCCAGTTGACGATCCGCTATCAAACCCTGCCCGATGGCACGGTGCGGGCAACCGTGAGCGGGTCGCCCCGGCTTTCGGTAGCCAAATCCTGCCCCATCGACAGCCCGGCCTGGAGCCCGACCGCCCGACCCGACCGGGCCGCCGAGGTAGCGGCCTGGAGTGCTATGAAAACCCAGCTAACGGCCCATGAGCGTGAACATCAGCGCATTGGCGAAGACCACCGACTTGAGGCCCAGACGAATTTCCGGGCTGTCCAGTTTGCGGTTACGGGCAGCGACCAGGCCGATGCGCTGCAACAGATTCAAACGCGCGTGAACGAACTACAACAGCAGTGGAACGCTTCGGCGCAGGCCGACCAGGATGCCATCGACCCGTTCAGAGGGGCTAATCTTGCCTGCCCCTAAACTCACCACCGCCCCATGAGTCTTTTTCGTAATTGGTTTGGCAAGCCCGACCCCGACATCGAAGCCGACCCTAACCCCGACATCGAAGCCGATGCCCCGGAACCTGCTGTCCCTGAACCTAAGCTACCTAAAATGGCTCATCCCGTTGCGTTTCCGCCCCTTCCGGCAAAGGCGTCGAGTTTGTTTCAAAGTCTCCATTTTTTGCGTAATGTTGTTCGGAACCGGCTGAGTCAGTATTTTGGACAATCGGCTGCGTTCGTGCAGCCGCCGTTTACCTTCACCGATGATGGCTCGGCATTTGCCCGCTTCGTGACGGATCGCGCCCTGAAAATCGAGGAATTAATTGTGCTGCTTCTGGGCATTACGCCCCACGTTCACCCCGATTTGTTCAGCGACCTGATTCTGGAATTCCTGCCAAAAGGGGGCGACCTGCCTATTTTTGGGGGCGTTCGCGGGGGCAATCGCGGGTTGCAGCCAACGGGCGAAACGGCCCTGTTTGTGCTGGCTGGCACCGACATCGACCGGCGGCTGACGGCGCAGCAGTTGTTTTCGGACAGTCACTTTTTTGCCCGCGAGCGCGTGCTGACCATAGAAGTTGACAATGATGCCAATCCCGAAATGGGCGGGCGACTGCTGCTGTCGCGTGATTATACCGACTTGCTGCTGACGGGCCAGACGTGGCAACCGCGGTTTGGCAGTAGTTTTCCGGCTAAATTGCTCACGACCACCATGGTTTGGAACGATTTGGTCCTGCCCGACGCTACCCGGCGGGAACTGGAGCAAATTCGCTACTGGCTTATGTTTGGCGACACCCTCAGCCAGGATGCCAACCTGGGCAGTAAGCTCAAACCGGGCTATCGGTCTTTGTTCTACGGGCCGCCCGGCACTGGCAAAACGCTGACGGCCTCCCTGCTGGGGAAAGAATTCGGGAAAGACGTTTACCGAATCGACCTGTCCATGATTGTCTCCAAATACATCGGAGAAACCGAAAAAAATTTACAGGCCGTTTTTGAAACCGCTCAAACAAAAGACTGGATTTTATTTTTCGACGAAGCCGATGGGCTGTTCAGTAAGCGCACGAACGTGGGTACGGCCAATGATCGCTATGCCAATCAGGAAGTGGGTTATTTGCTGCAGCGATTAGAAGATTACCCCAAGCTCATTATTCTGGCCACCAACTATAAAAATAACCTCGATAATGCATTTATGCGCCGGTTTCAGTCGGTTATTCAGTTTCCCGTGCCCGACATGGCTGAACGACTGCTGCTGTGGCAGAAAATGATTCCGCACTCGGTCGAATGCGCCCCGGATGTGAAACTAGATGAACTGGCGAGCCGGTTTGAATTAAGCGGAGCCGCCATTCTGAATTGTATTCAGTTGAGCAGTCTGCGGGCCTTAGCCGTAGGTAAGCCAATCAGTAAAACATTTTTGATTGATGAAATTCGAAAAGAATACCAGAAAGAAGGAAAGACAATCTAGGGAAGCCGTAGAAATCAATGCAACAAAATCGAAAATTAATGCAACAATAATACAATTCACGGTAACTATTTTTTTATAAACAACTCATAATCAACCTAATGATTTAATAGTAATTATCGAAACTAATTGACCGATTACTGAAAGCCTGCGCCTGATCTACCGGCTACATTTGACTCATGAACCGTGTTTAAACTACGGGTCAGCACAAGCAGATATGAGTCAGAAACAGCGCATTTTCGTTTGGTCAATCACAGCCGCTCTGGGCGGTTTTCTCTTCGGCTTCGATACGGCCGTTATCTCCGGCGTTGAGCAATCGCTGCAAAAGCTGTGGGGCCTGAGTGTTTGGGAGCACGGCCTCACGGTATCCATCGCGCTCATCGGCACGGTGATTGGGTCGATGACGGGCGGTATTCCAGCCGAGCAACTGGGGCGCAAACGAACGCTATTCTGGATTGCGATTCTGTATTTGCTGGCCTCCCTCGGCACGGCCCTTGCTCCTAACTGGGGCATCTTCCTCATTTTTCGGTTTCTGGGTGGTTTGGGCGTGGGCGCGTCGTCGGTGGCGGCTCCTATGTACATCACCGAGATTTCGCCCGCTAAGTCGCGCGGGAAACTGGTAGGCCTGTTTCAGTTCAATGTCGTGCTGGGTATTCTGGTGGCTTACCTATCTAATTTTCTGCTGGCCGACGCTGGCACTGAACCCTGGCGGTGGATGCTGGGCGTGCAGGCGTTGCCCTCCCTGATTTTCCTGATTGCTGTCCTCAACATTCCTGAAAGCCCACGCTGGCTGCTGCTCAAAAAAGGGCAGGTAGCCGAGGCCCGCGAGGTGCTGAACCTGATTGACCCCGAAACGGCTGAGGAGACGTTTAACGCGATTCAGCAAAGCAATCATCACACAACCGCATCGGCCCGGTTGTTTTCGGGACAGTACAAAACGCCCGTTATGCTGGCGGTGTTGTTTGCCGTATTCAACCAGGTATCGGGCATCAACGCCATTATTTATTACGCTCCCCGCATTTTTGAAATGACTGGCCTGGGCAAAAGCTCGTCGCTGCTGTCATCGGCGGGCATTGGGCTGATTAACCTCGTTTTTACCCTGATTTCGATGAACCTGATCGACCGCTACGGTCGCCGGACGCTCATGAAAATTGGGTCGGTGGGGTTGATTGTTACCCTGGGCTTAGTGGCGCGGGCGTTTTACGTGGAAGATTTCAGCGGCATGACCGTACCGTTTCTGCTGTTCGGCTACATCGCGTTTTTCGGTTTCTCGCAGGGGGCCGTCATCTGGGTGTTCATCTCCGAAATTTTCCCGAACGAAGTGCGCGCCAGTGGTCAGGCCCTGGGCAGTTTCACGCACTGGCTCATGGCGGCCATCATTACGTTCACCTTCCCCTACCTGTCCGAACGGTTTGGCGGGGGCAACACCTTCCTGTTTTTCACCATCATGATGGTCCTGCAACTCGTGTTTGTGCTGCGACTCATGCCCGAAACCAAAGGTACCAGCTTAGAGCAAATCGAACGGACCGTTTTTGTGCATTAATCCTCTCTGACCATGACACCAACCATCACCTGTTTTGGCGAAATTCTCTGGGACGTGCTGCCCACCAGCAAACAACCCGGTGGCGCCCCGATGAACGTGGCTGCCGACCTTCGCAATTTCGGCCTGAACGCCCAACTCATCAGCCGGGTCGGGAGCGACGACATGGGCCGCGAACTGCTCGATTTTCTGGCCGGAAAAGGCATTCCGACCGAACTTGTACAGGTGGGACAGACCCACCTGACGGGCGTGGCGAAAGCCAACATTTCGGACAGCAGCGAGGTGACGTATAAAATTGTTCAGCCCGTTGCCTGGGATTACATTCAACTGGAACCGGGCCTGACCGATGTAGTTCGGCAAAGCGATTTGTTCGTGTATGGGAGTTTGGCAGCCCGTAGTCTGCAAACGCACGAAACCCTGCTGGCGTTGCTGGCTGTTGCCCGCCGGAAAGTGTTCGACGTGAACCTGCGTGCTCCGCATTACGAACGCGCAACGGTTGAAGACCTGCTGCATCGGGCTGACATTGCCAAACTGAACGAACATGAACTGATCGAACTGTCGGGTTGGTACGGTCACGAGACGGACCTGCGCCGGGCCATGCAGCAACTGCGCGACCGCTACAAACTGGACATTCTGTGCGTGACGCTGGGTGAAAAAGGCGCAGCCCTATTGGATGCCAACGGCTTCGTGCAACAGGGTGGCTTCCCGGTCGAGGTGGCCGACACCATCGGCAGTGGCGATGCGTTTCTGGCCGCTTTTCTTTACAAGACACTGCAAGGTGAAACACCCCGGAAAACTCTCCAGTTTGCCTGTGCAACCGGCGCTTACGTCGCGACTAAACACGGCGCTACGCCCACATTTACGGAAGAAACCATCGTGAATCAGGGCTTACACGCTGTTTGACCAGCCGACCACCCCCAACCCCCTCCTGTTTTAGGAGGGGGCTATACAACGGGGTAGCTGTACCCTTCTGGGTAGCCCCCTCCTGTTTTAGGAGGGGGTTGGGGGTGGTAGCCCGTGCCGGTGGCCAGCCGCAAGTTGACAACGCATTTAGTCTCTGCCTCAATAAATTCTATTCAATTAAACTTCCTATGATGATGAAAAATTACCTCTTCACCCTGGCCGCCCTGTTGCTGACGCTGCAGTTGGCGCTGGCGCAACGTACCATTACGGGGAGCGTTGTCGATGCCAAAACGAATGAACCGCTTATTGGTGCCAGCATTATTATTCCGGGCACAACGACTGGCACTGTGGCCGACACCAAAGGGAAGTTTTCGATTTCTCTTCCCCAAAGTGCCAGTTCCATAGCCGTGTCATTCATTGGCTACGACGCGCAGGAAGTGGCCATCAAAAACGAAAGTACCCTTACCGTAGCCTTAGTGGCTGGTGGTCAATTAGCCGAAGTCGTCGTGCTGGGGTATACCACGTCCCGTAAAGAAGACCTGACCGGGGCAGTTGCCGTTGTCGATTTAGCGCCACTGCGGAATATAAGTTCAGGTAACCCAATGCAGGCGATACAGGGCCGGGTGCCGGGGCTTTATATCGAAAAGACGGGTTCGCCGAACGGTACCAACTCCCGAATTTTGATTCGGGGTGCCAACACGCTCGGCAACACCGACCCGCTCTACATTATCGACGGGGTTCCGACCAAACGGCCCGAAGTGTTTCAGGGGTTGAATCCGAACTCGATTGAATCGGTACAGGTGTTAAAAGATGCGTCGGCGGCATCGATTTACGGGTCGAGAGCCTCGAACGGGGTCATCATCGTAACTACTAAAAACGGCACGAATACGAACGGCAAAATCAACATTGATTTTAACAGCAGTATTTCGTCCCAATCCGAAAGATATTCACGGTTTAAGATGCTCAACGCGGTTGACCGGGGTAGGGCACTCTGGCAGGCATCGGTCAACGATGGCGTAAATCCCGAAGATGGCTACGGCGCTTTGTACACCTTCGACTGGAATAAAGATTTTAAAAATCCTAAACTCAACAGCGTGTCGGTCAACCCGCTGGTGGGAGGCAATCCGAATATGCCCGCCGGCGATACGGACTGGCAGTCTGTTATGTACAAAACCGGTATTGTCACCAACAACGAACTGACAATTTCGGGTGGTACAAAAAACTCATCCCTGCAAGTCAATCTGGGGTATTTCAAGAACACGGGTATGCTGCGCTTTACGGGTGCCGATAAACTCAGTGGCCGCATCAACGCCCTGACCAGCGCGTTTAACAATCGACTCAAAATAGGGGCCAACATTCAGATCGCTTCCCTGAACGAAACCCTGGCTTCAACCGATATTGGGGGCGCACTGACGCCTGGCTTAGCCATCACTTTAGCGCCAACCATTCCGGTTTATGCTAAAGATGGGACCTGGGGCGGAGCCATTGGGGCGGGTTATTCGGACCGCAATAATCCGCTTCACATGCAGGAGATTAATCAGTATGACAATGCGAATCGGGTAAACCTGTTTGGAAACGTATTCGTCGAAGCCGAACCCATCAAAAACCTGTTCCTCCGCACAAGCCTCGGGGCCGATAACGCCACGTATTATTTCAAAAATATCGAGCAGGCTTTTGAGGAAGGCTCATTTGGGCGCACCAATAACAGTTTGACTATTGACCAGAATAAGTTTCTGAGTTTAACCTGGTCGAATACAGCGCGTTACAACCTGAATCTTGGCAACAACACCTTTAAGTTTCTGGTCGGTGTGGAAGCTGTTAAAACGGATGTTGTTGCTCAAACAGATCGGAAAGAAGGCTTTGCCGTACAATCGCCCGGCTACTTTGTGCTGAGTTCAGGAACCGGCAATGCCACCGTTTCCGGTACAGGCACGGGCAACCGGCTGCTGTCGCAGTTTGCCCGGATTGATTACGGGTTTTCGGACCGGTACTTACTCGCCCTGACCATCCGGCGGGATGGGTCGTCGCGGTTTGGTACCGATAATCAATACGGTATTTTTCCGGCGGCTTCGGTGGGCTGGCGGCTCGATAAAGAGAGTTTCTTCAAGGATGTTAAAGCCATCAGCAACCTGAAACTCAGGGCGGGCGTAGGGCGCGTTGGCAACCAGGAAATTGGCGATTTGGCCCGGTTTGGCTTATATGATACGCGGTATGGCTCCCGACAATCGCAATACCCGAATGGGCATAATGGCTTCTTCGACCAATTTTATAATATCGGAACGGCCTATGACCTGAATGGGGCTAACACGGGCAATCTTCCCTCAGGGTTCGTATCCATTCAGGGAGCAAATCCGAACCTGAAATGGGAAACTACCGATGAACTAAACGTAGGCGTTGATTTTGGTTTTCTGAACGGGATGTTTCAGGGGTCGTTCGACTATTTCACCCGCAAAACAAGTGATATTCTGATTACGCCCCCTATTGCCTCCGCCGTGGGTGAAGGGCAACTGCGGGCGGTAAACGGGGCTTCCAAATCGAATAATGGATTTGAATTTTCGCTCGGCTATTATGCCAAGCCCCAGGGTGATTTTACCTATAACATCATGACGGGTATCAGCCGGTTTCGCGATAAAATAACGGAATTGCCCGAAGAAGTACGGGCGGCTTATCCCGGCAATGTGATCAACACCATTTTGGGGCATTCTCAGTTTGACCTGTTTGGGTATAAAACCGCCGGACTGTTCCAAAGCCAGGCCGACGTTGATGCGGCCCCGAAACAGGTAGGCGCGGGGCCGGGCCGGATTCGGTACGTCGATACCAATGGAGATGGGCAGATCAACGACGATGACCGCGTGTTCTTCGGAACGACCCTACCGGCGTTTGAATACAACCTGAAGTTTGAAGCCTTCTATAAAGGGTTTGACTTATCGGTTTTTGGGTCGGGGGTCGCTGGCCGGTCGGGCTTCGATGCCTACACATTTTATAATAATTTTATCCGGGGCCGGGATAACGTTGGGCCGGGGGTATTCAATGCCTGGACACCCACCAACACGGGTTCCAAAATTCCTTCGTTGTCCTTGTCCGATGTCAATGGCGAAACCCGCACATCTGATTATTTCTTTGTCAGTACTTCGTATTTCAAGCTCAGAAACGTTCAGTTGGGCTACACGGTTGATTCGAAATTGACCCAGAAAATCAACCTGCAACGGCTTCGCCTGTTTGTTATGGCCGATAATCTCTTCTTAATCAAACCCGGTAGTTTCCAGGGGCCTGACCCAGAGCGCGTCGACATCAATGCGATTCCAATTCCCCGGACCTTCACTGCTGGTATCAATGTATCCTTCTAAAAGCCATCAATCATCATGAAAAATAAAGTAACATTTGGTCTAATCATGGCAGCCGGTTTGCTGCTGACAGCCACCTCCTGCAATGATTATCTTGAGTACCAGCCACAGGGGCTATTGTCGTCGGATAACATACAGTCGGCTTCGGGTGCCGAAGCGTTGGCTACAGCGGCCTACGCCGGTGTTGGCAATGACGATATGGTTGGCCCCATGACCAGCATGTGGGTATATGGCAGTGTTCGCTCCGACGATGCCTATAAAGGCGGTGGTGGCGTGGGTGATGTGGGTGAAATTGATTTCTACGAGCATTACAACCTGACCCGGCCTGATTTCGGTATCATGCACCCCTTCACCTGGGAAAATTTCTACAAAGCCATTTCGCGGGCGAATTCAGCGTTGAAAAGTTTGACTACGTTAACCGATGCCGAATTTCCGCTGAAGAAAACCCGTCAGGCCGAAATGCGTTTTTTGCGCGGGCATTCGCATTTTATGCTGAAAATGCTGTTCAAAAACGTGCCGTACATCACCGAAACGCTTTCGAGCGACGATATTCTGAACGAGTCCAATGTGAAGTATAAAAATGATGAGTTGTGGAATAAAATTGGCGAAGATTTTCAGTTCGCTATTGACAATCTGCCTGCTAAACAGGCACAACCCGGACGGGCCAACAAGATTTCTGCAACGGCTTATCTGGCAAAACTGCGGTTGTTCCAGGCCTACGAACAGGATGATAATCATAAAGTTGTGGCCATCAATAAAACGCGGTTACAGGAGGTGGTTAACTTAACCCAGCAGGTAATCAGTTCAGGTCAATACAGCCTGCAGCCCGACTTTGCCGAAAACTTTATCGCTGAAACCGAAAACGGCCCTGAGTCTATTTTTGCCATTCAGTATTCAATTAATGATGGCACGGCCGTTGGGCGCCTGAGTTACGTGACGGGACTGAATTACCCGCACGGTGCACCACAATATGGCTGTTGCGGGTTTCATGCGCCCAGTCAGAACTTAGCGAATGCCTACAAAACCGATGCGAACGGGTTGCCGCTGATGGACACCTTCAACGAGAAGAATGTCGATTTCACGACCGATACTGTTGACCCTCGCGTCGACCATACCATTGGCATCGACGGGCACCCATATAAGTACGATCCAACCAAGCCATTTAGTAATAGCTGGGTGCGCGATGCGGGGGTATATGGGTTCTTCCATACCATGAAAGAGCAGCAATTGGCCACCAGTTCATCGTATCACAAAGAAGGCCCCTTTATTGGTTCCTCGAAAAACATCGACATCATTCGCTACGACGACGTGTTGCTGATGCAGGCCGAAGCCTACATTGAATTGGGCCAGCAGGAGTTGGCCCGACCCCTGATTAACCAAATCAGACGCAGGGCCGCAGCCAGCACCGGCCGACTGAAAAAGGTGGATGGCACCTTCGCATCGAACTATAACCTTAAAGAGTACCCGGCTACGGGCTGGACCCAGGACTATGCCCGGAAAGCAATGCAATGGGAACGCCGACTGGAGTTTGCCACCGAAAGTCCCCGTTTCTTCGACCTTGTTCGCTGGGGAATTGCCGAAAAAACACTGAACGCCTACATCGAGAAGGAAAAAGTAAGACGGCCCTTCCTGGCAACGGCCAAATTCACAGCAGGCCGGGATGAATATCTGCCAATTCCGCAACGGGAAATCAGTTTCACCAAAGGGCTTTACAAGCAAAATCCTGGTTTTTAGGCAGGGGTAGTTAGTAGGTTATTTGGGGAAGTCACTGAATGCCAATAACCTATTTACCAATACCTGTCAATTAACCCAATTAGGTTGGTAGTCTGGTTTATCGTGGGGGGCGGTCGTTGGGCTGACTCCCCACCCTATCTAATTAACTCGTCCTTACTAGTAGACTTACTATGAAAAAATCACTCCTACATCTTGCCCTGCTGGCTTCTTTCGCGCACTATTCATGCGGGCAGACAAGCCCGGCTAATACGAAACTGGAACCTTACCGGCCTCAGTTTCATTTTTCGCCGAAAGCTCACTGGATGAACGACCCGAATGGGATGGTCTATTACAAAGGAACGTATCATTTGTTTTTTCAATACTACCCCGATAGCACCACCTGGGGACCGATGCACTGGGGCCATACAACCAGCAAAGACATGGTGCACTGGCAGGAGCAGCCCATTGCCCTGTTCCCGGATAGTCTGGGGTATATTTTTTCGGGTAGCGCGGTCGTCGATGTGAACAACACCAGCGGCTTTGGCCGGAATGGGCAAATACCCTTAGTTGCCATTTTTACCCATCATAATCCCAAATTAGAGAAGCAGAAATCAGACAGGTTCCAGTATCAAAGTATCGCCTATAGCCTGGACGAAGGCAAAACGTGGACTAAATATGCCGGAAATCCGGTGGTGCCTAATCCTGGTATTGTCGATTTTCGGGACCCGAAAGTGCGGTGGTATGAACCCCGGAAAAAGTGGATCATGACCTTAGCAACCAAAGACCGTGTTACCTTTTATTCCTCGCCTGATCTGAAATCCTGGTCGAAGGAAAGTGATTTTGGTGCGGATGTAGGCGCACATGGGGGCGTTTGGGAATGCCCGGATTTGCTGCTGCTGGACCATAATGGAAAAAAAGTGTGGGTGCTGCTGGTCAGCATCAACCCCGGCGGGCCAAATGGTGGCTCGGCCACTCACTATTTTGTCGGCGATTTTGATGGATCAACCTTCACCCCTTATTCCACCAAAACCAAATGGATGGATTATGGCACCGACAACTACGCGGGTGTGACGTTCGCCAACACCGGTGAGCGGACTACCCTCATAGGGTGGATGAGTAACTGGCAATATGCCCAGGTTGTGCCCACTTCGGCCTGGCGAAGTGCAACCACCGTGCCGCGTGATCTCGGCCTGAAAGAAGTAAATAAAGAACTATACCTGACCGCCAAACCCGTTGGAGAGCTTGATGCGCTGAACGACAAACGTGTTTCATTAACTAATTTAACAGTAAAAGGCAACTATGACCTTACGGCCAAAACCGCAGGACCATACAACGCGTTTAAGCTGACACTGTCGGTGCCAGACCCTGCCGACTTCTCCATTGTGCTTGCTAATAAACAGGGTAATGAACTGGTTATTGGGTACGACAAAGGCACCAATGCCTACTACATTGACCGCACTAAAGCGGGCAAAACGGATTTTGAAAAAGGGTTTGGTAAACGGATCAAGGCGCCACGGCTATCGACCGGCAAAATGATCTCACTGACATTATTGGTCGATGCTGCATCCGCAGAATTGTTTGCCGACGATGGACTTACCGTCATGACGAGCATCTTTTTTCCAGATCAGAACCTGACTAAACTGGCCATCAAATCGACTACCGGCCTGTCGATAAGTAAGTTGACCTATACCAGGCTAATCCCTTCGATTCGGAATGCTCCGAAACAGGATGGGTAGCAATGACATAACCTATGATGAAGAATACCGAAGCAGGGTTTTTTGACTCCAGAAGCCCTGTTCGGATGTAGTTAAAATCGGTATCGGGATTTTCCGATACCGATTTTTTTGTGGTCGTTTTATCCATTCATCTGAAGAAGCTGAGAAATGGAGTTCGATTGGGCATGACGGGCTTCGTCCCCCTGGCGCAGACGCTGAGCAAGCAGCGTAATCTGGTCGCCCAGTTTCCCCTGCCGCTCAATGCTGGCCTTGTTGTATTGACGCTGGCGTGTGGGTTCCCAATAAAAAAGTTCGGTTTTCGCGTCGTAGATACCAATGGGTCGACAATCGTTCTGCGCGCATACGTGCGTTAAAGCGGCTTCAGCTTCGGCTTGCGTGGCACAGGATATATGATGATACTGCTTTTTGAGCAGATAGATTACTGAAAAACGGTTCATGGGTGTTGTGAAGTTTGTGGATTTACGAAGGACGCACTAAGCATCCGCAGGCGAATGACGTCTGATACACCAACCGGGCAGTCGGCCCGGCTCTTGTTCGCTAAATAAGCAGAGAGGCAATGGCCGTATGGGTGAATCCGTAGGAATTAAAACAGTGATGAGGCTACTTAAGAAACTGGTTAACTATCGAATAAATCATTGAGCCAAACAAAAGAATCTAAACACTTTAGCTTAATTCTGCATGATTGCTTGAGCTAATCATTGACAAAGCGGATTACTTTGATAATCAATAGACTGTAGCATCCGCTTTGTCAACGATTTTTTGCCCACTTATACCTATTTGATTGGTTGCGTTAAGGAAGGAGAGGAAACTGGATAAACCTACTAAGCCACTTCCCGATTAGCGGTTGCTGGATAGCAAGCTCCCACCGAAGGGTGCTGACAGGCGAGAAAAGCTTTCAAAAACAAAGCCATTTTGCTGAATAAAGCCCAAAACGAATAAACGGGAAAAAGTACAAATGCTTATCCATGTAGCTTTAGCTTTATTTTCTTGTTTTACTGTGAGTGATGCGTGCATGATTTTCTTGTAATTTATTTATAATCAATCTAAAGGGAATTGTTGAATCTATTTTGCCCCTTCATCTCTTAAACTACTAACCGTATCACAATAGTTTGCCAATATTAGTAAAGTACAAGAATTGCTTTCTATTTTTCACGGAAAAGACAAATTGTACAAGAGATTCTTTAGGAAGTAATAAGGTTTTAGCGGCTAAAATCCGGGTCGCCCGAGGAGCCCGTCGCCCAAAAATAATTACACGCTCAAGCAACCCGCCACGGGTGTTCTGACATCTTCCTGTCAACTAACACCGGCAGCAGGTTGCTGCTTTTATCCGCTTAGCAATCATTAACGCATACAACCACCATGAAAACGTTCAAACACCTCCTGGCCACCACCCTGATTACGGTCTCGGCGGCCTCATTTGCCCAAACGTCCGTTACCATCATTACCGACTCGGCACCCCAACCAAAGAACTGGAGTAAGCACGTCCGGTCGGATTTGAAAATCTACGTAGGTTTTAATGGGCTTGGCGGCTCGCTTCCGGCGGGCTACGACCTGCGGCCCGCTGGCTCCCGCTTTGTGGCCCTTGCCTGGCAAACGCGCATTCCGCTGGCTGTGAGTGGCTCCACCAAACTTCGGTTAGTGACTGGCCCCGAAGTGGCCTGGAACAACTTCATGTTCGAGGGAAGAAACACCCTGATCGAGCGGAATAATGAACTGCTTATCGAACCCGCTGATGTGGATTTGCGCCGGTCGAAATTAGTAACGACTCAACTCAACCTGCCACTGATGCTGAATGTGTCGTTTAAATCACGGCTGACGCTGGGGGTAGGGGCCTATGCCGGTTTTCGGTTAGACAGCTACACCAAAGTGAAGCCGGAGGGCGGCTCAACCGTTCGGGCACATGGTTCCTATAACCTGAATCCCGTTCGCTGGGGACTAACCACCGAACTGGGCTACCGGGGGAGCGCCAAGCTGTTTTTTCGCTACGAGCCGAACAGCCCGTTTCGGGCGGGCCAGGGGCCAGACGCCAGTGTGTGGGCGGTGGGGCTGAAACTGTGACCGGGATTTGTCATGCTGACGGAGGAAGCATCTTGACGTATGTCAATGAGTTAGCCAGGATACGTGAAGATGCTTCCTCCGTCAGCATGACAAAAAACGGTTCAGACATGCAACATTTCAGTTTTCATCCGTGTCATTCGTCTGGATTTTCTCGTCATTAACACCAATTCCGCCTACGAATCCGCTTATCCTGCCAATCAGACCGCTTGTGTAAGAACAGGTACTTTGTGATGCCCACTACCTACCTTTGCCATGTACTTCGGGATGACAACCCGGCAGCTTTCCGAAAAAAGCATACAACTATGAAAACGATTTTACTCTTCCCGCTCCTTGTTCTGCTCACGTTTTCGACGGCAGTTAGCCAGGTTCTGACGCGGGGTACTGTTAACGGGCAGGTCGGCACGGTAGCGGGAAAGCCGCTTGAGTTCACAACGCTCATGCTCCTCAAAGCGAAAGACTCGACCTTAGTGAAAGGCGCCATCAGCGACGCCGAGGGAAAATATGCCTTCGAAAACGTAGGTGCCGGTAAGTATGTAGTAGCCGCTCAGCAGGTAGGCTACCGCAAAACGTATACAGCGCCGTTCGCAGTCGATGAAGCGCACCCGGCGCTGGAACTGCCCGCTTTAGCCCTGACCGACGAGACCAAAAACTTAACCGAAGTGAAAGTCGTTGCCCAGAAACCGTTCATCGAGCAGCAGGTTGACCGCACCGTGGTCAACGTCGAAGGCAGCATTGTCTCCAGCGGCAACACGGCTTTGGAAGTGCTGGAGAAAGCCCCCGGCGTGACCATCGACCGCCAGAACGACCAGATTCAGTTGAAAGGTAAAGCCGGTGTGATTGTGTATATCGACGGCAAACAAACCTACCTCTCGCAACAGGAAGTCTCGAATCTACTCAAAAACACCCCCAGCGACAACATCGCGACGATTGAGATTATCACCAATCCCGGCTCTAAATACGATGCCGCCGGTAATTCGGGGATTATCAACATCAGGATGAAAAAGAATAAGAACTTCGGCACCAACGGCACCTTCATCATTGGCACGGGCTACGGCTGGGTGAATAACCTCAACGGTGTGCGGGATGACCTGCCAAAGTTCAACACGTCGCTAAACCTCAATCACCGCGAAGGAAAAGTTAACCTGTTTGGCAACTACAGCTACACAAACCGGCAGAGCGCCCAGCAAAACGAAATCAACCGGGCTATACTGTACAATGGCCGCACGACCTACTTCGACCAGTATTCGTTCCGGCCAAACAACTTCACCGGGCATTCCTACAAAGCCGGTATGGACTATTTCATCAATCAGAAGAGTACCATTGGGGTGTTAGTGAATGGCTTCTCGAACGACTGGCGGCAGAATGGGCTGAACAATACGCTCATCAGCGACATGAACCGCCAACTCACCAGCAAAGCCGCCACGCAGGTAAACATAGATAACCATTTCACGAACTTCACGAGTAACATCAACTACAAGTACGAGTTTGGGAAAGGCCGGGAGTGGACCGTCGATGCCGATTACGTTCACTACGGTGGGCTGAACAACAATACGCTGAGCACCGCCTATACAAATGCTGAAAACGTACTAACCCGCCCCAACCAGGATGTGCTCAATAGAATGCCATCTGCGATTAACATCCTGGCGTTCAAGACGGATTACGTGCATCCGATGGCGAACGGCAGTAAATGGGAAACGGGCCTGAAAAGCAGCTTCGTCAATGCCGACAACAACACGATTTACGACACGCTGCAACAGGAAACCCGCAAATGGCTGCCCGATGCCAGCCGTTCGAATCAGTTCCAGTACGACGAAAACATCAACGCCGGTTATATTAACTACGCCGGTAAATTCGGCAAGTTGAAAGTGCAGGCGGGGTTGCGGGCCGAGCACACGCACTCGATTGGTACGTCGGTGACGCTGAATCAAACCGTCGACCGGAACTACCTGAACGTGTTCCCGACGCTGTTTCTGTCGCGGCAGTTAGACACCAACAACGTGCTGAACCTGTCGTATAGCCGCCGAATCGACCGCCCGGACTATCAGAACCTGAACCCGTTTGTGTTCTATTTAGATCCGTACACCTACCAGAAAGGCAACCCCTTTCTGCGGCCCCAATACACCAACTCGATTGATTTGACGCACGTCTATAAAAACGCCTTCACTACCACGCTGAACGTTAGCCACACCACGGACTTCATCAGCCGCGAGACACCCCGGCAGATTCCCGCCGAGAACATCACGTATGTAACGGCCGAAAACCAGGGTTCGTCAACCAATATCAGCCTGAATCTTAGCTTCCCGGTGGTGATTGCGAAATGGTGGCGGATGCAGAACAATTTCAACGGGTACTACGTGAACTACCAGACGATCTATTCCAATGCTCCATACGAGGTGAAATTAGCGGCCTACAACCTCTACACCTCAAACAACTTCACATTCAGCAAGACGCTGTCGGGCGAACTATCGGGCTGGTACAACTCAACCTCGCAGTATGGTTTCTACCGGGCGCAGCCGATGGGCGGCTTCAGCCTGGGTCTGCAAAAGAAAATTATGGCCGACAAAGGCAACCTGAAACTGAATGTAAACGACCCGTTCTGGCTGAATAAATTTAACGGACGGGCTGTGGTTCAGGACATTAACTTCCGGGTATTGTCGCGCTGGGAAAGCCGTCAAATCAGGCTGACGTTCACGTATCGCTTTGGCAATCAAAATGTTAAGACTGCCCGCCAGCGCAATTCGGCCACCTCCGCCGAGCAAAGCCGGGTAGGAGGGAATAATTAGAGAGATTTTGGATTTGGGATGTCGGATTTCGGGTATATCCGACATCCCAAATCCAAAATTGCAATGGACTTAGTTTAGGTTAAGAAAACGTGAAAGCCGTCCCCGGATTGAGGGGCGGCTTTTTTGTTGGTTGATTATAAGGCAGTTAACTGCGAGCCGTTAACTGCCTATGATTAGTGAGATACAAATGAGGAACAAAAGGCAACAGAATCTCCAAAAAAGATTCTTCGCTGAACGTTAGATAAAGATTTGCAAGAGTCCTCTTTGAGGAAACCAGGTGACGAATTTGGTGGTCCCGCTCCAACGGACCGGCCACTGCGGTCCGTTTCTTTAAGTAGACACTACTATGGTATCCCTAATGGTCTTGCAAACGAGCTGTGCAATGGCTTTGGCACCGGCGGCATTGGGATGAATGCCATCCAGACTGAACCACTCGGGATGTTGGGCTGTCAACTGGTTCACGTCAATGAGCGTTAAGTTTCGCTGAGCAACCAGTTCATGGATGACTTTGATTTCCTGATCGATATACACATTACGAATCTCATCGTCGGTAACAGCATGTCTATAAGCTTTAGCTGGTGTACAGATGTAGATCCTGGGTTTTGTCGGTAAAGCCTGGTAAGTAGCTATTAACTGGCCGTATTGTTGTTTGAACGCCCGCGCCCCTTTCCAGTTTTTGTCTTTAGCATCATTTGTACCCAGCATGATAACTACAATTGCGGGCTGAAAGGCCAGGCTTTCCTGATGGATATTGGTGTTCAAATACGGTGAATTACCCGTTTTCATCGCTGTGCGGCCGCTAAACCCAAAATTTTTAACCCAGTAGCCATCTCCTAATAAATGGCCTAACTGCTTAGGAAACGCATTGGCAAACCAGTTAAATAAAAATGCCCCGTAGGTAATACTGTCGCCCACACAAGCTACTTTGATGTCATTCTCTTCGCCCTCTTCATCCATGCGGAGCGTACCAATGCCAAAAAAAGGCTTTAGAAGGCCATTTAGCACGACCAGTGTCACTAATCCCAATGCGACCCATTTGATTGTTTTTCTCATATCGCTTTACGACTTCTATTCCTCTCAGGCACGATTAAAAGCGAAATGGGCACAACCCAGACTGCTCCTGTAAATCGTCACGTACTAATCGACGGGCATAGCCTGTACTTGTCGAATCGTCTCCATCATTTCGGGTTGCTCTTCTATGCCTATATCCTATTACAACTGGCCCTCCCCCTGGCATTTGTCTCCTGTATATATGTGATCTTAATCGGAACGGCCACTATTCGTATGACCAGGCTTTTCATAGCCGACAAAGCAGTCCCTGATGGTAAGCTACTGCAATCTACCCAGACACACTATTTTATTGATTAAACGTAGAACAACCACCCGACAAAACCCACAGAACCCCTTTTGTCGGTTAGTCACTATAGGCTTTTTGATGAATTGTTGCTATTCTAAGTCTAAGGCTAACTGCCCTCCGGTTGACGTCGTTGATACAGCTTGCAGGCTCGACAGCGCGATACCCAACAAACGAACGCCTTTCGGCAGAGGTAAGAGAGACGAAAGTAAATCAAGGCTCATCTGGGCCAGCTTCGAGGGGTTAGCTATAGGACTTAGTGCAGTGCGGCTACGAGTGATCTGCTGAAAGTCCGCGTACTTGACCTTTAGTGTGACTGTTCGCCCCCGCACTCCGCTGCGTTCGCAGTATTTCCAAACGCTTGTCAACAGCGGTTGCAACTCATGGGCTAAGTCTGAATACTCCGTCAAATCCTGCTCAAAGGTGGTTTCTGCCCCTACAGACTTACGCTCCCGGTCAGGCGTTACCGGACGGTTATCAATCGCTCTGGCGATGCAGTAGAAGTGATGCCCCACTTTACCAAAATGCCGGGTTAAAAACGCTTCACTTTGTTGGCGCAAATCCAACCCCGTAAAGATGCCCATCTGATTCATTTTCGCAGCTGTCACGCTGCCAATGCCGTGAAACTGACCTACGGTCAACTCTTCGACAAAGGCCAGTCCCTGATGAGGTTTGATGACGTACAAGCCGTCGGGTTTACGATAATCAGAGGCCAGTTTAGCCAGGAATTTATTATACGACACACCCGCCGAAGCCGTCAGTCCCGTCTTCTGCTTAATCTGTTCCTTAATCGTTTGGGCTAATTGGGTAGCCGTTGTCTGCGTATTGAGCGTATCCGTCACGTCAAGATAGGCTTCATCGAGCGAGAGCGGTTCAATCAGATGAGTGAACTGAGCAAAAATGGTCCGTATCTGACTCGACACGGCTTTATAGACCTCGAAGCGGGGTTTGACAAAAAGCAGGTCTGGACATTTACGAACAGCGAGTGAGGAGGCCATTGCTGAGCGTACCCCAAACTGGCGGGCTTCGTAGCTTGCAGCCGCCACAACACCCCGCTGTTGAGAACTGCCGACGGCTAATGGCTTACCGCGCAGGTCCGGATTATCCCGCTGCTCGACCGACGCGTAAAAGGCATCCATGTCGATGTGAATGATTTTTCTGTTTTCGGGCTGGTCCATAAGCGGCCTATGAGAGGACCAAATATACGCTCATTGGGCTATTCACTGGGCTTGTCTTTAGCCAACTCACAGGCGGTAATCTGACGGGCAGAGGCTCCCATTCGCCAGGTGGACCAGCTACATTTGACTGGCCATTAAGTTAAGCACGATCTAACTTAATAAACCGCTTAGGCGGCCCTGCATGAAAACCAGCAGAAGGCAGTACGACCGCACGGGCGGCCCCGGAAGAATTTAAACGCATGGCCGTGGAGTTAGCGGACGCTAAAAACTCCCTGAAATCAACTGCTGAAGAATTGGGTATTACTCCCCAGATACTAACCCGATGGCGCCATGAATGAGTGACTATTCAAGGGACAGGAACTGGCAGCCGAGCTCATATGAGTCAAGAGCAACAAGAAATCTTATGCCTGAAAAAAGAGTATATCCGCACTGATGAAGGCTGACTCTACCTGACCATCATCCTGGATTTGTATGATCGAAAAGTAATTGCAGGGCTTACCCGTGATCCCGTCAACTTAGGCCATTCCTCAGAGTGACTTGAAGGACATCGTCCATGAAATCAAAAACGAGAAAGCTATGCCCGTCTTGAGGCATGGCTTTCTCGTTAATTGGTAATCAGACACTTACTTCTTAGCTCAATACGCGGGTTTGGCATCGACCAGAAAAACCCTGAACCATTGGGGCGTTCCGGAGGCAATCTGCGAGAAAACGGGTCTTATATCGTGGGTTCCGTCCAGAACAGGCTGTAGCAGGACCGGGATACCTTTCTCCTTACAGGCCTTGTTGATGGCTAAGGCGTAACCATATTTTACGCCTTTATCTTTGGTTCCATGGATAATAAGCACTGGCTTTTCATTCCCTTTAATCATCGTCGTGTCGATACCCCCGGATATTTCCACGATTGTCGAGATAGCGGTACTTTGCCCACGGCCACCATCATTTTCCTGACGCTGCGTTCCCTGATCGAAATTAACTGCCAGGGCAGTAATCGCACCCGCTGAGTACCCCATCAACGCAATACGGCCTTTATCAAGCCGATATTTGGCTGCATTTGCCCGTAGCCAACGGATGGCACCAAACGCATCCTCTTTTGCATTGTCGACAGCCGCAAGGAAATTCGCATCGGGTGGATTTGTTTTTAGCGGTTTGGTAGCCAATCGGTAATTAATGGAGACGGCCACATAGCCACGGCGAGCGAACTCCCTGGCGTAATCGGTCATATTCGCTTTATCGCCATTGACAAAGCCACCGCCATGAAGCAACACGATAACAGGTCGCGCTGCAACGGTGTCTCTGGCTGGCTGGTAGATATCTAACAAATGCCTTTGCAGACGACCCTGGTCGTTTACGGATTGACCAAAGGCCAGGTTAGGTGTTTTTATGATGTTTGGAAAAACGGGATTCAAGTAACGTTGAGCCGAGTGAGCAGCCATAGGCTGAGCATTTACATTGGCTACACAGCCCAGAATAGCCATGAACAAAGAGGGAAGATACAACGTGTGCATGAGACATTTTCTTCAGGTTGGACTCATAACGATAAAATGAGAGTTGATGTTACCTCAGGGCCATCACTTACTTGGAATGAGTCAGTTAAACCATTATTTTGTACTACCGGCTAAGCCAGAAGAAGCTGACAATGGCAAATATACGATTATTAAGGCTGGGAAATTGGCTGTATCTGCACCGTTGTAGAAGGCAATTATCAGGTGGCTGGCCCTGCTAATTCTAACACCGTACTAAACACATTGCCGTTCAGCAAGTTGATAGAACACACCTAATTAGTCAATCATGAAAACCTTTTCTTCACTGGCCCTTGCTGGCCTTTATTACTGTATGGTTTCGGTTCAGGCCCAAACGAAAACGGTGTCGTCACCCAAATCGGTTAGCGTTTCGCAGGGAGAAGTAGCTCGCTGGGCCGGAAACTGCCTGCGGTGCAGCTTTGAAAAACGCGCCTGGGCCGCCGTCAACGGCACCTGCTATTATCCAGTCGATATGGACATGAAGGCGGGTATGTACACCATTTCGCGCCGGACAACGGGCGGAAAACTCGAAAGCGCCAAACTTATGGTGGCCGAAAAGCCCTGTGCTCAGGAGGATATCACGAATTTCCCGAAGAAAGAATACATCAACGTATCGGCTGAAAACCAGGCCCGTGCGGCTAAAGAAGCACAGCAGGTTAATCCACTGATTGCCTACAAAGCTGAAGTAAAACCTGCCGTATTCGACCTGCCGGTGAGCAAACCCGCCGACCCATTACCCAAGGGCGAAGGTAATTTTGGGGCCTGCCGTACCTTCAACGGACAGCCCCGCGACCGGCATACCGGACAGGACTACCCCGTTGGAGAAGGTAAATCGGTGATGAGTGTTGGCAATGGCCGGGTATTGCTGGCCGCTAACCTGTTTTATAGCGGCAATGCGGTGTTTATTGATCACGGCAATGGCCTGATCACCGAATATTTTCACTTGAAGAGCTATACGGTCAAACCAAATCAGACCGTTACGAAGGGCCAGAAAATTGGTCTCGTTGGTGAAACGGGCCGTGTTACGGGGCCACACCTGCACTTTGGCGTTCGCTGGCACGGGGCCTGCATCAACCCCGGCTATCTACTGATTGACCCGTCGGATATGGCTGAGGTGAAATAGTCATTGGCTATTGAGTTGTTATCAGGAAATTGTTTGTAAATACTCTGATAACCAGCAGCCTACTCATACAGCGCCGTTCGCAATGCCACCAGAATCTGATTAATTCGGGCCAGATCAGGGCGGTTAGGGAGGAGGCTCCCGGCGGCCGCAGCATCGACCTGCGCTACTTTCTGTTCGGCTTGTTTAATCAACTCGTCGTAGTCGAAGGCCCCCGCCCGAATCTGCAACAGTTCGATGCGGTTTGGCCGACGGACCAGCACCTGACCGCTCTCCAGAATTTCGGTAGCCATGTCCAGCAGGCGAAACGTGTGCATCATATTCTTGGCGTCGTAATTTTTGCCATGCGCCAGCGTGTTCTGATACCGGGCATCGTTGCGTTTCTCAACCCACTCCCAGTACTCGCGATAGTCTTTGCAATAACTCGAATACCCATCGTGGTTGACATACAGATGGGCTGCGGGTGCAACGTCTTTAGGCACGCTGCTGAGCGAAACTTCGGTGGAGTCAGCACCGGAAATGATGCCCTGAAAGCCCCATGAAGCAGTTTCATCGTGAAACAGGGCATACACATCGCGGGCGTGCGGAACGCTCACGAGGCCGCAGTTTTCGGGTTTTCGATCATGAGCAGCCAGCCATTCCAGCAGCGGCAGCGAACCTTGCCCAGACAGTAGATAACAGAAATTAAGCAGCGATTTACGCTCGCGGGGCAACGGATTCAGGATTTTCTTGTTCAGGCCCCGCGCCTTTTTGATTTGACTGACCGCGTAGCCCGCAAACGTATCCCGGCAGAGTTTCGACAGAAAATCGCCCGGTTGCAGTCGGTCAAATAGTGGATGTTTATGGAGAATACAGTCGGCGGGGGCGCAGAGCAGTTCGAGAATATTCGGATTATTTTTGGCCAACAGTTCGACAAATCGCCCTAATTCGTAAAAAATAACGTCGTTTTTGGCATCGTTTACCTGCTCAACGTAGTGCAGACCGTACAGGTCGCTTTGTGGCAGTAGAAATACTCCGCGAATGTCGGTATCAGACGTGGGCAGGTCGGTACCGTAGGCACGGCTGCCACTAATGCACTCAAACAAGATGAGGCCATGGTCGCGAAGGGTTTGAATAGTCATCGGTTTAGGTTGTGCCAGGCTCAATGTTCCAAATTGTCAAAGTTACTGTGAAACCGCTCCGGCGGCCCGACTGAACCATTGATTATAAAATCCATAAAAAAGATAAGGTTCCCTGATCGTAGCAGAGAACCCTATACTGACTATTCCTAAACCCTTAACCTTTTCTACATGAAAAACTAACTTTTACTCTTTTCTGTTCCAAATACCAATTTAAATTGGTATTTATTGAATTTCAGCAGTTTGGCTGTTGGATTGGTCAGCATCCCAAAGGAAGTTGATCATCCGGGCCGTGTGCGTAGCCTGCCTCGTCCAACGGCTGGCGTTCGCATCTTTGTGCCTGGCCAGTTCATTATTTACCTGAGTTGCAGCCTCATTGAACTTCGCCCGGTCGGCAGGGCTAAGCGTTAGCACAGCAGCCGGGTTTTGGTTGTACAACAAGACAACACTCATAAAGTTTTGCCAATTGGTCGTCTGTGCAAACTTGTAATTAGTGTTTCCGAAATAGGCAGCAAACTGCATTATGGAATCATTGACAAGCATAGCACTTGCCGGCTTGGTGGTTGCCGGGCTATCATCAGTGTTGGTGGTGGTAGCCGCGGTTGCCTGCGATGTCGCTAATCCTAATCCAAGAATCATCGACGCAAAGATAACACGCGTTTTCATTGTTTTGTTCTATTTAGTTTTGTCTTTTGACAGTGCAAATATCAGAAGGTAACGCTGAAAAACAAAACCACCTGAACAGGCAATTCAGAATATTATTCCGAATATAATGCCGATTTTACAGTATACTGTTGGAAATAATATTATTTAAACGAAGAAATACGAATAAGATTTTGAGTTCTTTCATAAAGACTTCTATAAAATATGTCTTTGTAAAATTATAAAATTCTTTAAAAAGTTATATCATTGGTTGTAATTATTCATGGCTGTTTCTATGCCCATAGTACAAAAAGCAAGTGTTGCGTCACCGGCTTTGTCTAAATAGGCCGGTAGCTGAATCTTTTCGTCCTCTGGAAACTCGCCCAGAACGAAATCGACCTGCCTGCCTTTCGAGAAATTATTGCCAATACCAACCCGTAGCCGGGCGTATTCCTGGGTGGTCAGGGCTTCGTCGATGCTCCGAAGACCATTATGGCCCCCCGGCGATCCTTTTGGCTTTAGGCGCAGTTTGCCAAACGGCAAATCCTTATCGTCCGTAATAATCAGCACATTATTGACCGGAATGTTTTCCTGCTTCATATAATATAGCACCGCCCGGCCACTCAGGTTCATGTAGGTAGTTGGTTTCACAAAAAACAACTGCTTGCCTTTGTGCTGCCATTTGGCGGTGTAGGCCAATCGGGTCATTGTGAAAGCGAAGCCATATTGGGCGGCCATCCGGTCGAGAACCATGAACCCGGCATTATGCCGGGTTAGCGCATAGTCGGGGCCGATGTTGCCTAAGCCCACAATCAGAAATTTCATAAAACGACTAAGTTAATAAGGCTACCGACTCGCGATAGCTGGGTTGGAGACCAACGGGAAACCGGCAATCCATTCGGTTGGTGTACATACCAACGGGTACCGGTTGGCCATTGTTCCGGCCATCCCGAATGGATTCTCCGTTCGACAGCGCAAAATTAGTACGATTATGGCACCTATGTTGCGGGCACGCTATTCACCGACACACCAACTCACCGACTGTTTGACTATTTTTACTCCATGAATCAACAACGCCTGATTCTGTCCAGCCCGCTGCTCGAGATCGTGATTAGCCGACTGGCACAGCAATTGATAGAGAACTATCAGGATTTTGCCGACACGGTTATGCTGGGAATGCAGCCACGCGGCATTTATTTCGCCGAACGGGTAGCCCGCGAATTAAATCGTGCGCTGGGCCACGATGTGCCATTAGGCTATTTGGATGCCACGTTTTACCGCGACGATTTCCGCCGGCGCGATACACCCCTGCGCCCCAACACAACCAACGTGCCCTTTATTATTGAAAACAAACGGGTAATTCTGATTGACGATGTGCTGGCAACGGGCCGAATGGTTCGGGCGGCACTCGATGCGATGACGGCCTTCGGACGGCCCCGAAAAGTTGAATTGCTGGTGTTGATCGACCGGCGGTATAACCGGGACTTACCCATCAAACCCGACTACACCGGCAAGCGCGTTAACACGCTGGAGTCGCAGCAGGTGTTGGTTGAATGGACAGAGCAGGGCGCCAGCGCCGACCGGATTTGGCTGGTTGGCTAATGGGTTTATGAGTAGAAATAACATTCTCAGTCTTAAGGAATAATACCCAGTGTGCATACTATTTTCGTAGAATGTCTAATTGACCGTAGACTAACAGTTCATAGGGGTATTTTACCGCTTGAGTGTCTCTTCGGGAGAGTTGAGCCATCCGAGCCCTGTTAACTGCTCATGATGGTGTTAATTTTACGGGGCAAACTAAAACAACAAAGACCACGAAAATTGAAAAATAAGTTACATCCACACGTTCTTTTACTCATTCTGTACGTAACAATTGGTGTTGCTGCAACAACTCAGGCACAAACCCTTTATACAGTAACAGGATTGATAACAGATGCGAACACGGGCGAGCCGATACCCTTCGCCAGTGTGTCGCTGGTCGGGCGCCGGAGCGGAACACTCAGCGACGACAAAGGGCGGTTTACACTGAAGGCCAAAATTTTGTCGGACTCGCTTGCTGTCAGTTCACTGGGCTACAAACCCCTCCGCCGGGCCATCAATCCTGAACGTCAGTCCCAGGCCGTCGACTTTAAACTCGAATCAGCCGGCAATGCGCTCCAGGAAGTAACCGTAAGAGCGGGCGAAAATCCGGCCTGGCGAGTCCTGCGGCAGCTTCGCAAAAATCGCTCCATCAACGACCGCAAACGCCTGTCGGCCTATGAATATGACAGTTACGTAAAAACCGAAATTGCGCTCACCCACGTCTCCGACCGGATGCGGAAAAATCCGCTCATCAAGCGCATCAACGAGGCTATGAGTAAGCATGATTCCATCATTGACCGCGATGGCCATCGACTGCTGCCATTGCTGGCGTCGGAGTCGGTTTCGCGGTATTATTTCCGGGCTAATCCTGAACGCAAACGGGAAGACATTCGAAAAACCCGCATAAAAGGCGTCGCCGTCGATGATGCCGGGCTTAGTTCACAGTTGTTGGGTGGCACCAACTTAGTCAGCCAGAATTTTTACGACAACTACATCCCCATTCTGGGGAAAGATTTTGCCTCGCCCGTTGGCGATAACTGGAGAAACTGGTACGAGTTTTTTCTGGCCGACACCGTCCAGATTGGCGACCATGTCTGCTACGAAGTCCAGTTCGACCCCAAACGCCCGGAAGACCTTGTGTTTACGGGCAAAGCCTGGATCGACACGACAACGTTTGCCCTTTGCCAGATAGAAACCCGCGTTGGCAGCGGAGCAAACCTGAACTATGTCCGAAGCCTGACCATTGAGCAGGAACTGGAAACCACCATCGATTCGGCTGCCGGAACATCGGCTACGGCGGGCTGGCTACCGGTTAGCATCCGATTGATGGCCGACCTGACGGGCGTTGGCAAACAATCACTTGGGCTGCGGGCGCAGGTGTCGCTCCACAACAGCAATATGCTGGTGAACCGGCCCCGGCCTATACTCTTTTACGACCAGCTGATTGAGCAGAGCGACACCGTTGCAACAACCAATAATGCCTATTGGCAAACCGTGCAGCGTACCTTAGCCGGGCCTGACTCGCTCAATAAAGATGATCAGAAAACCCGCGAGGTGATCGCGAAATTAAGAGCTGTGCCCGCCGTTAAAATGGCCGAAGCCGTTGGGCAAGTAGCCGTTACGGGGTTCTATAAACTGGGCAGTTTCGATTTAGGACCGTATCCGTATTTGTTCGCCGTCAACAGTGTTGAAGGGCTACGCACACGGGTAGGCTTCCGAACCAACGAGCAGTTCAGCCGCACCTGGGTTCTGCGTGGTTACGTGGCGTATGGCACTTTAGACCATCGCTTCAAGTACGGAGCTGAACTGGATTACCTGTTCTCCCGGCAGCACTGGACGATAGCAGGCGTTCGGATTGCGAATGATTTGGAGCGGTTAGGGCTAACCCCCGAATTGATTGGAGGCAATCGAATCTTTTATGCACTGAGCCGATTTGGCCGCTATCGGGGTGGTTATCAGAGTTATCAGAAAGAGATTTTTTTTAAAACAGAGCCCATTAAAGGTATTCTGCTGACAGCCACGCTGGGTAGCCGCACCTTCGACCCACTTTTTCCTTTTCATTTTCGGACACAGCCCGACCTGGGCGATCAGTCGCCGTTGCAGTCTGATTTTTTCGATGCGTTCTGGTCGATTGAAGCGCGGCTGGCCCGGAAAGAAAAATACATCATCGATGGGAATGACCGCATCACGCTCGGCACTAAACGCGCGCCCGTCCTGACCATTCGTTACACGCACGGGAGCAAATCGCTGGGTGGCGATTATAACTACGACCGGCTGACGCTGCGGGCGCAGCAAACGTTTCGGCTGGGTCCGCTCGGTCGAACAACGTATCTGCTGTCGGCGGGCTACACGCCCTCAACGCTGCCCGCACCCTTGCTTTTTCCGCATATTGGTAATCCAACGCCGTTGTTAACCACCAATACCTTTAACCGAATGCAATTTTACGAGTTCGTCAGCGACCGGTTTGTGGCCATTCACGTGCAGCATCGGTTCGAGGGGCTGTTGTTCAACCGGATACCGGGCATTCGGAAACTGAACTGGCGATTGATTGCCAACATCGATGCGCTCTGGGGAAACGAGTCGAAAGCAAATCAGGACGTTGATTCACGCAAGCCTTTACCCGAAGGTACCCGACCGATACACTTCGGCACACTCGATGGCGACAAACCCTATATGGAAGTTGGCTACGGGATTGACAATATCTTTAAACTGATTCGTATTCAGGCGATTCACCGGCTGAACTACTTAGATGATGGCCCGAACGGCATTCCCCTCAACTCGTTTGCGTTGAAGGCGTCGGCAACGGTTAGTTTTTAACGATGAAGCGGTTTAGGCTTGTCTTTTTCTAATCAGGTTTCCCTCTACATCTCCTGAAGGGGACTTTGTCCAAGCGGGAGTTAAGTCCCCTTTAGGGGATTTAGGAGTAAACCGGGTTGAACAGCAAACACATTCACTGGTTTGATAAGAAACCCTAAACAGTTTCGATAGGTCCAAATGTCCCTTGTTGCCCCCGTTACTATTCAAAAAATCTCCGGTGAAAGCCTGACCGAAGCCCCCGATTTGCTGGCTGTCGAAGAGCCGCTCGAGATCCGGCTGGGCTTTGGGCCGCCCCATGACCGGCAGCAGCGGGCGGTGGCCGTTACCATGCGGACACCCGGCCACGATGAGGAACTGGCTATGGGTTTTCTGGTTACGGAAGGCATCGTCCAGCGCCCGGCTGATATTCTCTCATGCCGCCACTGCGTGCAGGATGCTCACAAGGAAGGAAACGTGGTGCGCGTCGAACTTCACCCGGATGTCGTTATAGACTGGTCGCGGCTGGAGCGCAGCACGTTTACGTCGTCGAGTTGCGGCTTATGCGGCAAAACCACCATCGAAGCCGTTTTGGCCCTCACCCCCGGCCCCGTTGTTTCTGATTTTGTCGTTGAATCGTATCATTTGCACCGGCTGCCGAAGCACGTTCGCGAAGCGCAGCGGGCTTTTGCACACACGGGGGGTATTCACGCAGCCGCTTTGTTTGATACCAATGGGAAACTTCTGCTTGTTCGGGAAGACATTGGTCGTCATAATGCCTTAGACAAACTTATAGGGGCTTCTTTCTGGCAAAACTGGCTGCCCCTCACCCGATTTGGCGTTTTTTTGAGCGGGCGAATCGGCGTAGAATTAGTGCAGAAAGGCTGGATGGCGGGCGTTCCATTGCTGGCGGCCGTAGGTGCCCCATCGAGTCTGGCCGTGCAGATGGCGAAGGAAGCTCATATAACCCTGGCTGGTTTCCTGCGCGACGACCGGTTCAATTTATACAGCGAACCGGGGCGGATTCGGTTGAGTGAGTAAAATTACTCCCAACCTGAAGAAGGCTTTAATTAGTCTTTAAGGCAGTTAAAGCCCCTTCAGGGGGTTGGGGGTAATTTTGGGACAAGAATAGTTAACGCACCCGCCTGAATGCGGGCATCGAGTTTCGCGATACGCCCCCGGTACTCGCCATCTATCTGAAAATAGGCCCGCTTGTGGGTTTCAATACTGATCGATGTCGCCGGGTAAATTTCAATCATTTTAGGGTCGAAAGGCCGGTACCGCCAAAACAGTTTCAACGTTTCCCAGAACGATAGCTTCCGAAAAATAACCACTTCAAAGACCCCATCGAAGGGGCTGCCATCGGGGTTGATAACGGCTCCCGTGCCATACATACGGGCGTTGGCGAGCACCACCATAAAGGCGGCCCGTTCGATGCTGGCATCTCCAACGGTAATTGACACCCGTAGCAGCCGCCGTTTTTTTAACACATTCAGCACACTGCGGAGGTAGCCGAATTTTCCCCGCAGGCTGTTTTGCTCATAATGTTTAACCACCTGAGCATTCAGGCCAATGTCGGCCAGGTGCAGGCAAATTTCATTATCATTGACCAACACCACGTCCATTGGCTCTGGTGTATCGTTTAGGAGCACGGCCAGACTTTCCTGGATACCAGCAGGAATGCCTAACTCGCGGGCCATGCCATTGGCCGACCCGGCGGGTAATATGCCCAGCGGAATGCCAGTGCCCAGCAGATGTTCGGCCACAATTTTCAGGGTTCCATCACCCCCCACCGCCACCACGCGGTCGGGTTTGTGTTCGGCAATTTGCTGACGGATGGCGTCGGCATCCGTCTTGCCATCGAGGTAAAACGACTGTACCCGGTGGGGTGTGTCGGTAAAATAGGCCTTTATCCCGTCTTCCCAGGCGGTTTTGTCCTGCCCACCCGAAACGGGATTGATTGCGAATAAAAAAGTCAACTTATGCAGGTGTTAGGGGTTATATAGGGTATAAACAAAATAAACCCACGAAGGGTAAGCCAATGCAGTATTTCTTAACATTGTTGCGCCTGACTAACCAGCCCCTTGTAAAACTATACCGAGGCTTCGGGAACGACAAACAACTCACCGTTCATGGCAGCGTATTTCGGCGGAGCGCGTTGCCCCGAAAGAAATACCGCAACAACATCTGGCTGAACCTGTTTGGTCTCCTGCGCCTGTTTCTGGTTCGACCCTATCCCAAAGCAATCGTTCACCTCGCTGCGGGGGGGCAGCAGGCCGAAGCGATAGCCGATACCGACGGGTATTTCCGGGTCGATCTGCCGCTGCCACAACCCCTGGCCCCCGGCTGGCATCCCGTTCGGGCGCAGCTCATGTCGCCCATGGTCCCTCCAACCTTATTATCTGAGAGCGAGGGCCTTGTTTTAATACCCGATAAAACCTCGTTTGCCTGCATTTCGGATATTGACGATACATTTCTCATCTCGCATTCGGCTACTAAACTCAAACGATTAACGGTGTTGCTCACCCACAATGCCCACTCCCGGAAACCGTTTGAGGGCGTTGTCGCGCATTACCAGCTATTGGCCGACGCCAACAATCATTCCGGCACCACAAACGCCTTTTTCTACGTCTCGAGCAGCGAATGGAATCTCTACGACTACATTATCGACTTCGCCAAAAAGAACGGCCTGCCCGATGGCGTTTATTTATTAAGTCCACTCAAGCAACTGGCCGAAGTGCTGAAAACGGGTCAGAATAAACACATGACTAAATTCGCCCGGATTGTCCGGATTGTGGAGGCTTATCCGCACCTGCAGTTTGTGCTGCTGGGCGATGATACGCAGGAAGACCCTACCATTTATGCGTCGGTGGTCGAGCATTTTCCGAAGCAAATCCGCACGGTTTATATCCGGCAGGTATACGGGAAGAATCAGCCGAAAACGCGTGAGACATTGAGCCGGATTGAAGCCATGGGCATACCTTGCTGCTACTTCGCCCACAGCGCCGAGGCCCGGCAACATTCGGTGTCAAGTGGATTGATTACTCCGTAGCGCCAGCCCCCATGACAAAAAATACGCCCCCCGAAGAACTCACCGGCAAGCTCGACATTGGAAAGCCGTTTACCGAAGCCGCCGGAATGACGGCCGTTGTGAAATCTGTTGAGCATGTGCTGAACGGAACCGGCGTGGCGCGTGGCTGGACAGCCCTCATCAACCTGAATCAGAAGGATGGCTTCGACTGCCCCTCCTGCGCCTGGCCCGACCCCGACGGCCACCGCTCCCGCTTAGGTGAATACTGCGAAAGTGGCGCCAAAGCGGTTGCCGATGAGGTAATGACCAAACATACGGCCTCGCCCGTGCTGTTTCAGAGGTATTCAGTGGCTGAGCTGGTACAGAAAACCGACCTCTGGCTGGGGCAGCAGGGCCGGTTAACGCAACCCCTGCTTATCCGTCCCGGTGAAACACATTATTCGTCCATTACCTGGGAAGAGGCTTTTCAACTCATTGCCAGTGAACTCAATGCGCTCGACTCGCCCGACGAAGCTATCTTTTACACATCGGGCCGAACCAGCAACGAGGCCGCTTTTCTATACCAGTTGTTTGTCCGGCTGTTTGGCACCAACAACCTGCCCGACTGCTCCAATATGTGCCACGAATCGACCGGTGTAGCCCTGAGCGAGTCGATTGGGCTGGGTAAAGCATCGGTCAGATACGACGACTATGAGAAGGCCGACGTGATTATGATTATGGGGCAGAATCCCGGCACCAACGCGCCCCGAATGCTGACGCCTTTAGAAGCCGCCAAGCGCAACGGAGCCAAAATCATTGCCGTAAACCCGCTGTATGAAGCCGGGCTGCTCGCCTTTAAAAACCCGCAAAGTGTGCGCGATATGCTGCTGGGCAGCGAAAATCTGACAGACTTGTTTCTACAGGTGCGGATTAACGCCGACCTGGCATTGGTGAAGGCGATGTGCAAAATTCTGCTGGAAGAGGAGAGCAAGAGGCCGGGGAAGGTACTGGACCAGGCCTTCATTCAGCAATACACTGCCGGGTATGATGCCTTCGTGAAAAGCCTCGAGCCGTTTGATCTGAGTGAGTTGGCTGCCCAATGCGGGCTAACCGTTACCCAAATTCAGGAAGCAGTCGATTTGTTCAAATACACGCCAAAACTGATTATCTGCTGGGCCATGGGCCTGACCCAACATCGCAACGCTGTCGACACCATCAACGAAGTTATCAACCTGCTTTTGCTAAAAGGAAGCATTGGTATTGACGGGGGCGGGGCCAGCCCCATTCGTGGGCATAGCAACGTGCAGGGCGACCGCACCATGGGTATTTGGGAAAAGCCGAAGCCTCAGTTTTTAGACGCCCTGAAACGAGTGTTTAAATTTGAGCCGCCCCGCAAACACGGCTACGACACCGTTGCCGCCGTGAAAGCCATGCACGAGGGCAGCGCAACCGTGTTTTTCGGGATGGGCGGCAATTTTTCAATGGCCGTATCCGATACAAACTATACTGCGGAAGCGCTCAGAAACTGTAAGCTCACCGTTCATGTTTCGACCAAACTGAACCGCAGCCATCTTATTCACGGCAAAACTGCCCTGATTTTGCCGTGCTTAGGCCGCTCTGACCGCGATGTGCAGACCACCGGCGAACAGTTTGTCAGTTGTGAGAGTACAACGGGCGTGGTGGCGCAGTCGAGGGGCGTTGTGGACCCAATTTCGCCCTCCATGAAAAGCGAGGTAGCCATCGTTTGCGAACTGGCGAAGGCAACTCTACAGGGAAAATCGACCGTTGACTGGGACGCGCTCACCGGCAATTACGACCGAATCCGCGACCTCATCGAACAGGTTATACCGGGCTTTGAGAAGTACAACGAGCAGGTCCGAAAGCCCGGTGGGTTTTACCTGCCGAACGGGCCGCGTGTTCGGGAGTTCAAGACGAAGGATGGCAAAGCGCATTTCACCATCAACACGCCAACCGGGCATGAGTTGCAGCCCGGCGAGTTATTGCTCATGACCATCCGCAGCCACGACCAGTTCAACACAACCGTGTATGGCAACGATGACCGATACCGGGGCATCTACAACGAACGGCGGGTGGTGTTTATGCACTCCGACGACATCGCCAGCTTACAGCTGCGGGAAAAACAGGTAGTTGATTTACACAGCCACTACAGCGGGCAACAGCGCACGGCCCACCGCTTTGTGGTGGTGCCGTATGACATTCCACGTGGTTGTGCCGCGGCCTACTTTCCCGAAACGAACGTGCTGATTCCGATAGATTCCGTCGCTGAAAAAAGCTATACGCCAACCTCAAAATCCATTGTGATTCGGGTGACACCGGCGGTGGGTTGACAGGCAGCCTATCGTCGTAGTCGAGTGAGTTGCATGTCCAATGTGTCACGACCGAGAACCCCCTGGAGCCACATAGCTTCAGTTGTACGATTACTAATGGTGGCCCGTAAGGTATCACGAGAATAAAAGGCCACTTGCAGTTTGTTTTGCAGACTATCGAACTTATAGCTACCTCCCAAGCATTCACTGGCTTCGAACCGGTATGGATTTGGACTAAAGACGCATTCTTCATACCCGGCAAAATAGATACGACTCCAAACCTTCCTATCCGTTAACCAACCGGTAGCGGGTTGGATTCGACCGTTCCGTATCAGTTTTTCCACTGTCCAGGTACCTTTTAGCGTTTGATCATTAGAGCGCATGTTGATTTCCACTTTAAGTGAGACAAAGGCTATAACAATCGGTAATACACGTAGACTGTGCTTGATCCAGCTTCGCCCTAAGGGAATGTTAGGGAGATGATCGACTACATCCCAGAAGATAAGTTTGAGTCTTTTTCCGTGCAGCAGAAGCAGAAAGACCAGGGATAATGAATAAATGACTGAGTTAAAAAAGGCCCCAATAGCAATTTTGTAGAATAGATTAATCAGGACGATGTTGACCATCACTGGTAAAAGGATCATTGCTCCCAGTAAGGTTGTCCTGCGATAGAGCAGCAGGATAGACCCGCCTATTTGAAACAGGGCAATACTAACTGCCAACAGATATGAGTAGCCAAAATAGTACCAGGTCAGGCTCATCCCATCAACCGAACCTAAGGGCATGTCAAGGAGATAAGCAGGGGTTTGGAACTGAGTTTTTAAAATTTTGGCAAAGCCATAACTGGAAATCGATAAAGCCAGCCAGTAGCGAATGATACCTTGTAACCAGGCATGACGTAGGGCGCTGTACATGGCATTAATCTGTTCGCGTCGATGCCATATCCAGACGTAGATTAAGCTACTGAGTAAGGCCACCCCAACCATGCCTAGTAACACATACTCAAAATACTGGCCGTATTTCTCAAAAAATGAGATAGGCAAAAGCAACAGGGGAAACAGGAAAAAATTCAGCAGAGCAGTAGCCGCCAGAACACATTCACAAAATTTAAAAAACCAGGAGGTACGGCTGTCTGGTAAGGCTTGTGTCATGGCTTGACTGTAGTTCGACGGAGAAGAACCAATTGGCTCAACTGAAGCTGGTTTTTGTAATAGAAGTGGTTGATTAGTATTGAATTAAAGGAAAAAATTCGTTGTTTAAATGAATTTATGTAAACCTACACGGCAACAGTTAATAGCTGAAGGCATGCTGAATAGTAAGTAATGTCGTGGTTAATAATGACAGGATATTGTCAGTCAATTCCGGTAAACTTTTTCTTTCGCTGGAGCAGATAAATAAACGTACTCTCTGAGCCAGACGAAGTACCGATAATCTGACAGGAGACTAATTCCCAGCCCTGCCGAACCATAAAATTCAGGGCGTCGATACTGGAATTAAAGGAAATGGGTTTCCGGTCAGCCCCGGCTATTTTCTGGCGATTAAGCCCGCTATCAACGAATCGCTGCCCGTAATCGACGAGAATTTTGGCACGGGTCATAATGGTAGCGTTATCGCAAATCAATTGACAAAAAGGCGTATTGACTGTATCAATCGCAACACCATCAACATAGACCTGGCTAAAACAGGTACTGACCTTAACTAAACTAAGGAACAACAGGAGTGAACCGAGTGCTTTCATAACTAATCGACTGTATAACAGAATGATGCGTAAAAACCAGCTACTTCGTCGCGATATAAAAGAAATCAAGGCTTCCGGCGGGGTCATTGCTGACGAGGTAATCGCTATAGTTGATTTCGGCGGCTAACCCATCGGCCTGCAGAAGCCGGTTGCGGTTCAGGCGATTCATCAGGTCATAGGGCACCTGCAGCAGTCGGCGGGGTAGCCGGTGTTGCAAATTGAAAATATCGAAGCGGGTCAGCTTTTTGACCGACTCTTTGTTTTGTTCATAATAGGCCATCACTTTTCCATTACCGTGAATGCCCCGTGTGTCAATCGCTGGAAAGTAGGTCGCCATCAGCGATGTAAGCCCGTCGGCGTCATACTCCCGAACGTGCCAGGGGTTGCGCGTGAGTGAAAACGTTTTATTGACCGTTGTGAGCAATAATTTACCGCCCGGTTTCAGCACCCGATGGGCCTCCCGAATAAACAGATCGTCGTTTTCGATGTGCTCGATCACCTGAAACGTCACGATGAAATCGAACGTATTGTCGGGTAACGGTCCGCCGTCGTGGCCGCTAAGGGGAGGAATATTGGCCGCAATAAAGGTTGAGGCTGGATATTCGGCGCTGAGGGCCGCAATTAACTCCTCATTTTTGTCGATGCCGGTATAGTGGTCGGCAGCTTTGGTGAGCAGTTCCAGTCCCCGTCCCCAGCCACAGCCGATTTCGAGTACCTTACCGCTTACGATTGTGGCCGCTTCAACGTAAGGGAACAGCAGCCGCTGATGAACGGGGTTGTCCGAAGCAATCTCGGCGGAAGTGATTTCAGTGGTTTTGTACATGTGTTCGCCACATTATGTGTGCAATTCGCAGGGCAAAATTACTCTTTTGTGGAGGCAAAGAAAAATGAAGTGGGTTTGTAAGTCGAACCGCTCATTTTTTTCGTTATTAGTAAATAGGTAATTTTAGATTCTGTTGAGCACTATGGCGTAACAATAGACGCTAAAGAATCCACAGAATCTAAAATTACCCCGCAAAATAATTTCTTCGAAATCAGCGCAAGACCCGTTGTTTATGCGAGTTCTCTCAATTGTTCTCTTTATTGTCATTTTTTCGTCTTGCTCGTCGCAAAAAAAAGCCCGGCAGGCCCGTATTAATGCGGCTTATGACGCCCGCACCGAAGCGCAGCGAAACCAGGCGGGCCAGCCCGCTGCCCGCCCCGCCGATATGCCCACAGACGGGCAACGGGCTGATGCCCAGCGGCCCGCCACGACCCAAACGCCAACACCTATAAAGATACTCGATGGTCCAGCCGTCGGTACAACACCTGCCATTTCGGGCCGCACATCCGGTGAGTGGGTTGTTACGTCAATCAAAGGGAAATTTCTGGCGACCGATACCACCCATGTTCGGGTCTATCTCAACGTAACCGCGAAGTCGCCAACGGGTGAGCTGGTGCAGAATCCTGCCGAATTTGTCGAGCATTTTATGGTGGCCTACGTCATGTATCCCGATTATAATAACCGCGAACGGTTAGGGTATGGTAACGTGCCACTGACCACGCAAAATGTAGGGCAGGAGGATGACCATCTGACCCTCACATTCGATATTAAACGGCCCGCCATGGCCGACCGCACCAACGCGGCAGGTGCCGTTCTGCTGACTGAAATCACCGAAACGACGAACGGCACCAAAGCGCGCAATGATTTAACGCTTCGATTCAAAGCACCTAAACTGAGCGACCGATACACGCTATTCGATAAAATGGGTAAACAGCCCCAACTGCGAAACTATGTGAACGTGGGGGACACTGTGCTGATTCGGGATGTTAATGGCACAGGCAAGCCCCTGTATGGTGTTCGCTACCGCCACGATTTCGACGCGGCTTCGTCGCCGATGAATACGTCGCCCCGTCCGGCATCTAAGTCGCTCATGATCGATACAACGCTGACCATTACCACCAATCAGCCCTTTATCATTCCGCACGAAGGCCTGTATTATTTTGTGGAAGATACCACCGACGCAGCGGGTATTGGTTTGGTTGTGGCTGACAAACGATACCCCAAACTAACCCGGCCTGAAAAACTCATTAAGCCCGTATTGTACATGAGTACAAGCACGGAGATTGGCGAGTTAAATCAGGCGCAGGATACCAAAAAAGCGTTCGACAAATACTGGTTGAGCCTGATGTCGGGTAATGAAGATGTGGCAAAAAAGACACTAAAAGCGTACTTTAACCGGGTAGAAGAAGCCAATCGGTTATTTACAAGCTACAAAGAAGGCTGGAAGACCGATAAGGGCATGATCTACATTGTGCTGGGTGCGCCCGACCGGGTACAACGGAACCGGGAGCGCGAAGTGTGGGTTTATAATCGCCGGGCGAATGTCTCGGAGGTTAATTTTACCTTTGCCAAGAAGCCCAACCAATTTGTCGAGGACCATTACGAACTGGTGCGCTACATTGAGTATCAGCCGATTTGGTATCCAATTGTCGAAGCATGGAGAACCGGCGCCATCCGCGAGTAGTATGTATCGAATGAATAATGAATAATGTACACTGAATAATGGGTTAGCTGCTGACCATTATTCAGTGTACATTATTCATTATTCATTATTCATTATTCATTACTCATTTTTAACTAATGCCCCAACAATTCAACCGTAGTCAACGTCCCCGCCCCCAATTTCGTCCCGAACCCGACGAGATGGTGTTTGGCATTCAGTCCGTTATCGAGACGCTCAAGTCCGACCAGCAGATTGATAAATTATACATGGAAAAGGGGCTGAGCAACTCCGATATTCAGAATCTGGCGTTCCAGAACCGCGTGACCATTCAGCGTGTGCCCGCCGAACGGCTCGACCGGCTGACCCGAAAAAACCATCAGGGCGTCGTCTGCTTAGTAGCTCAGGTTCAATATGTTAAATTGTCGAACGTTATTGCCGATGTATTTGAACGGGGCGAAACGCCGTTTTTTCTGATCCTCGACCGCATCACCGATGTTCGTAATTTTGGGGCCATTGCCCGCACCGCCGAGTGTACGGGTGTGCAGTGCATCGTAATTCCAGGTCGGGGCGCAGCCGCCATTAACTCCGATGCCATGAAGACCTCGTCGGGGGCACTAAACCACATTTCGGTCTGCCGCGAACCCGACCTCACCGAAACGGTGAAATATTTGCAGCAATCGGGGGTGACAATCGTGGCCTGTACCGAAAAATCGAGCCGCGACCTCTACGAACGCAGCACCGATCTGACCGGCCCGATCGCCGTCATCGTAGGGTCGGAAGAAGACGGTATCTCGCCCGAACTCCTGCGCCTGGCCGACACCCACGTTAAGATTCCACTACTGGGGGCGGTTGGTTCACTGAACGTGTCAGTAGCTACGGGTGTGGTGCTGTATGAAGCCGTGCGCCAGCGCAGTTTGCGGGTGGAAACGGTTTAAATTTTGGCTTGCCGATACAACAGAAAACTTGCGGGCTACACGCCAAATTGGCTTCATTTATTTCCCGCTAACCGACTTATTGACTAATCTGTCAAAAAAATACGCTGATTTTATTAAACTATTTAACGAATCGACGAGAATTGGTTTTAACTAATTCTCGCCGATTCGCGGGATTCTATTTCGTTGATATAAAGAAAGTTAGTAGATAAACTATCACACTAATGAATCGTATTAGTCCAGCCAAAAGAATTTAATTTTACCGATTACTTAATTCATATAAAAATAGTTTCTGCTATAGATTTCTCACAAATATCTATATTTGCTCATATCGGCGCAAGTGCCTTTTAATCAGCGACTTACTTACAAAAAGGTTAGTTAAAAACCTCCTCATGAACGACCCGTTAAGTAACCAAAAACCCACAGACACCAATCATTTAGCACTTAAGAAAACATTAGATATTATTTGCGGAAAATGGCGGTTGTATATTATCTTTCAAGTAGGCACCGAAGCTCGCCGATATGGTGAATTACGACGTATGATTCCTGACATAAGTGAAAAAATCCTGATACAGGAACTCAAAACATTAGTGAGCTTAGGCGTCATCGAAAAGCAGTCTTATAACGAAGTACCACCCCGTGTCGAATACAGGCTAACTGCCAAAGGATTACAGGTATTACCTTCTCTTATTAAGCTCACGTCAATTGGCGAGATGTTTCTGGAAACGTAGCCAAATCAACTTTTTTTGATTCCGTATCGTTATTTGTTGGCACACAAAGCAAACGGAGTCGATGAATGTGAAGATATGTTGTCTGTTGGTAAGCGTCGTGTGGCTTACTCAATTGGCTCGGAGTGGTCTACAGCATATCAGCGGAACAGCATCGGTGGCCGACCGGGCATTCGGCCCCTTCAGCAAGCCAGTAACAGCAGAGCCTCAGTATACCAAATCGCTGCAATTCAACGTCTACCGGTTTGCCGTGATGGCCACCGATACGGGGCGGGTTCGCAACCTGAATGTGAAAGCCTACCGGGGTGAATTGCTCCTGACAAACTTTAGCCTGCGGGTTGATGGCGCCGTGGTTGGGGCCGAAGTGGCTGATTTGGATAATAACCGCTTTCCTGAATTATACATCTACTGCACCAGTTATGGCAGCGGCTCATTCGGGCGGCTCTATGCGTGGCAGTTTCTACCCGAACGTAAAGCCGATGTGACACTGCCGACGTGGCGACTGGCGCCCGAAGTCGGTTACATGGGGCATGACAGCCTTTGGGTTGAGCGCGACATTCTTTGCCGTAAATACCCGGTTTATCGTTCAGGCGATGCCAACGCCGAACCCTCCGGCGGTTACCGGATGGTGCGCTACCGACTCCAGTCAGTCGGCGCAGGGTTTTCACTCGTTGCAGCCGAATAAAAATTAGTCAGAAAATTGACCATCCTTCATAAATCCTGGCTAATCCTCTAAAACACCTTGAAGCCAAGCGAAAGGGTGGCCATTCCTACGAAGCCTTTGACACTCGCATCCCTGTAGAAACCACCCACCGGGGCCAGATAGCGCAGGTCAATATCCAGTGAAGGAATGGGTGAATAGCTTGCGCCAGCCTCCAGGCCAATGGTAAAGTCCCTGACTTCCAGATTCTGCACTTCGTATCGGTTCAGCAAATTGGTTTTGCCAGTGGTTGCCGGAATGTCGGTTTGTGGGAACGACACGTTTGAGTTAGCATTAATCACCCCCGATGTGGTGCGGGTCGCTTCGGCCTTGTGAATAAAGATAAAGCTTGGTCCGGCATAGCCCCGTAATTTACCGTCCAGCCAGCGTTTACCAACCAGAATCGAAACATTAACGGTCTCCAGCACTGATTCAGAGACCACGTCGACCGTAGCCGTTAAGAGGCTGGGCTGCACACTAACGGGCAGGGCATTGGCTAATGATGCACTTGCATTTACGTCGAGTGTGGCGTTGGTTTTTTGCTTTACTACAAACCGATTATAGGTTGCTTCGGCCTGAATGAAAAAATTGCTGACGTTTTTTCGCGCCCACAAACCACCCGAGTAACCCATACCGATGCCATTCGTTTTATTTTCTACAGCAGGTATGTTTACTCCGCCAACTGTTTGAGCGGCAATGGAGGTAGAGCCGTGCGTAAACGTACCCCCACCCTTAATACCCAGTTCGAAGGCCCGGACAGACGTGGTCTGCGCCATGGCAACCGGCCCGCCTGCCAACACATAGGCAATAATGACTACTTGACTAAGTTTCATGAGTGAGTTTTATTGTTGCAGCAGCACACGACGGTAGCTGGCCGGATTAACCTGCGGAATGGCTGCGTTATACTTCGCATTGATTCCCCTGATGATTTCATTTGCCATCAGGGCGTAACCGGCCGGTGTGAGGTGGATACCATCGAGGCTGAACACGCCCCCCTGAATGTAGCTGGCTGTATAGGTAATGCCGTTCTGGGTAAGGCCAGTTGCCGAATTTACCTGATTTAAAATCGTGTTCGGATCAACGTAAGCTGCCCCTCGGGCATCGGCCTGAGCTTTCATAATGGTGTTATATTCAGCGATTTTAGCGTTCAACAGACTGACTTCGCCCGCATCCAGAACCGTTTGTGTGGGCAACGGATTAGTTGGGCTAAGCCCATACGGTCCCAGCCGGGTGCCTGTAGCCGTGCTGCCAATATTGGCGTAATCCGTCACACTCGTAATGATGAGCAAATCGCCGGCTTGCGTGGCGCGGGTTCCGGTGGCTGTCTGGATATACAAGCCTGTAATGGGGGTAGCTGGCCGCAGAAGCACATTGAGCTGCACCACAACTACGGGCACGGTTAAGGTTGAAAAGAGGGGAGCTGTTGTAATGTTTGGAATACCAATAACTACCCCCTTGCGACCTCCCTCGGCCAGTTTATTCATCATGGCGGTGAAGTTCGTCGTGAACAGCGCGGTAGGTGTCAGCGGGCTCACTCCACCCGACTGGGCATAACTGAGTGCATCATTATTGCCTAACCAGCACGAATAGAATGTGGCTCCGTTCAGGTTATCGCTCACATACTGAAAATAGGTCGTTGCCGGGGCCTGGTCGGCCAGTAAACGCTCGAAGTAAGGGTTGCCCGCTGCTGAGCCATAGTTGGCCGAAAGAACGTTGGCTACCTGAATACCGGGAACGCCTAAGTTCTGATTAGCGCTCGTGAATTTAGTGTATAGTGGCGAGCCAGTTGGCCCCATACCCCGAACCGCCCCCGGCGCCACCGTACCAATCGACGTAAGCAGACTGCTGGGGTCAGCCAGAGAAGGCACCCGAATGAGTTTTCGGTAGCCCGAACCGGCAGCCTGCGCTTCGCTAAACAAAGGCTGCACAAAATCGCCCCCCCCAACGGTTTTGAACTGACCTGCCAGAATGGAGGGATACGCGTTGAGCTGGCCATCCCGATACAGGCCCGCATCGGCAAATCCGGCAGTTAGCGAATTACCTATTGCCACATATTTTGTGAAGTCGGCAGTGCCTCTATCGGGCGTTTCGCTGCTGCCAGCGGCCGGGTCTATGTCGTTGTTGGTGCAGGCGGTTAGGCCAATCAGCGCGAAAAGCACCAACCCGCGCCGAAATCTCTTCTGAACGTACATTCGGTAGTGTCGGGGTTAATATAAGAGAGCAGACAGGGTTCTGAAAAAGAACGTAAAAATAAGGGCTTCCTGTTACTCTGAACACCATTACCCGTCAAATAGTACAGACACGTAGGGTAGGCACTTAAACAAACCTTAATCCGAATCAGTTGTTTGACAAGGATGAGTTCGCGTACTTGCCAGCCATTCAGTACATGTTTCATAAAAAAACCAATCTTAAACCATGGGTCTTTTATCATTTTTCAAAGGTGTAGGTGAAAAAATTTTCCACAAGGATCAGGTAGCTCCAGCAGCAGCCGAAGCCGAAAAAGTTGAGCCGGTTCGGGCGCAGGCACTGCTCGACCACGTGAAGCAACTGGGCCTTGCCTACAACTCCCTGACGGTGAAAACTAAAGGAGATACGGTTACGCTGTCGGGTTCGGTGAAATCGCAGGAAGATGCCGAGAAAATTGCACTGGCCGTTGGTAACGTTGAAGGTGTATCGGCGGTTGATAACCAGTTAGACGTTGACCAGCCGACTCCAGAGGGGAAATTCTATACCGTAAAATCAGGTGATTCGCTGTCGAAAATCGCCGAAGAGGTATACGGAGACCCAATGAAATACGGTGTTATTTTTGAAGCGAACAAACCCATGCTGAAATCTCCCGACCTGATCTATCCCGATCAGGTGCTGCGGATTCCGCAACTGTAGAAAAATTAAGGTGTAGTGGTTGTAGGGTTATAGAGTTGTAAAGTTTATGGACGTAAGCGCCAGGTAGCTTTATGACTTTGTAACCCTATAACTTTATAACAAACCTTGCGGTGGCCGGTTTTAGTGATGTCAACTCAACGCAAACCCTATGGCCGTTCATTTAGTAGCTTACCTGAAAGATCAGTTCACTCCCGCTGTAGTTGACCAGCTAAGCGGTCAGTTGAACGAAACATCAGCCAACACGCTGAAAGCCATTAATAGTGCCCTGCCAACGCTGCTGGGCGGGCTAACCCGACGCATTCAGGAAACCGATGGCCCGTCGTCGATAATTAGTTTTTTAGACAAGGGCAATTATGAGGAAGCCCCCCCAGAAATTAGTCAGATTATCGCCCGGAATCAGGTAGCTACCAGCGTAACCGTCGGAAATACGTTTATCGACAAGATTTTCGGGAACAAGGGACCAAAAGTAACCGAGCTTATTAGTAGCTATAGTAGTACGAAGCCGCAGACGTCCCTAACGATTCTGGGCCTGGCTGGCTCGGCGCTCATGAGTGTTTTAGGGCGTCAGGAGCAGGAAAAGGGACTCACCGCTGAGAACCTGAAAACGCTGCTGCTGGGGCAGGCCGATGAGTTCCGGCAGGCCCTGCCCACTGGCCTGGAGGCTATACAGGACTTACTGGGCTTCGATCAACTTAACACCCCTGCCGGACCACAAACGCTGGTGCAGGGAGCCGACAACCTGAGCGGTTCGCCCGTCAATCCAAACATTCCGAAAAGCACCGAAGGTGAACGGCGTACCGAAAATGTGCGGTGGCTGCGCTGGGCCATGATTGCCATTGCCGTGCTGGTGCTGGCGTTGCTGGTGCAAAAGTGCCGCCAAAACCAGAATGGCAGCGACGGCGTCAGCACCGACTCTACATCTCGTGTGGAATCGAACGCCGTGGAAGATACGTCGGCAGCAACGCGGCAAAGTATTCGGGACGCCAATGGGCAACCAACCGATTCAACGGCACCCGGCCCACTCGGCATCCGCGATTCGACCCAACAGCGGTAGGTTAATAAGTCGGTAAGTATTGCTTACTTTGCAGGGTTCTACGTACCCACCGCTATACCGTACTGTTTATGTTTGTTGACGCAATTGAACGCGTTGATTCGTTTACCCGCCCCATGCACTCCATTGTTCGGCTTTATGGCCACGACGAGGTAGTGCCCGGCACAGCCACCTTATTTTTTGTGAATCAGGACGGATGGGCTGTCACCTGTAAACACGTTGCTGACCTTATTGCCCAGAGTGATGAGATTTATCATAAGTACCGCGAATTTCAGGGTGCCCGGCGCGATGTGTCCCGTAAGGAAAATGCCGGGGCGCTGATTAGCCAACTGGAGGCAAGGCACAAAATGAATGCCGATACCATCATCCGGGTACGAAACAATTTTATCGGTTGTGTGGATCAATTCCAGGAGCTTACGATTGAACGCCATCCCACCCAGGACCTGGCTCTGTTGCATTTTAAGGGCTATAATCGGCTGTTGTATCGCTCACACGCGATTTTTCTGGCCGATACGGGCCGTATAAAGCCTGGCCGAAGTTTGTGCCGGTTAGGGTATCCATTCCCTGAATTCACAAACTTTCGCTACAACCCCGCTGCCGATGACATTGAGTGGGTAACGACAGGCCGGGTGGTGTCGCCCAGCTTTCCTATTGATGGCATTGTTACCCGGCTAATAAGCGGCAACGGGGGGATTGCCGGGATTGAAATGAGTACGCCCGGCCTGCGGGGGCAGAGTGGCGGTCCGCTGTTCGATACCAACGGATTAGTTTACGGAATGCAGTCAGCTACACGCCATTTGCATCTGGGATTCGACATCGAAAACCTGGAAGTATTGGTTAATGGGCGCAAAAGCCGCGTATCGAATTACCCCTTTCTGAACGTCGGCCAATGCGTTCACGTCGACGTAATCAAAGCGTTTTTGCGGGAAAAGGGCGTGACGTTCTATGAACGATAGCTTCTTATAAAAACCCTGCTGTATCTTTGGTCGTTAACTAACGAGTGCCACAAACGCGCACTACCTATTTATTTATGCTAAAACGCAGAGCTTCGGCTGTCTGGGAAGGCGGCCTGCAGACTGGCACCGGTGAGGTGTCATCGTTCAGTGGTGTGTTAAACAAAACACCGTATTCATTTAAAACCCGGTTTGCCAGTGAAGACGGCCGGGCCGGAACCAACCCCGAAGAGTTATTGGCGGCTGCTCATGCGGGCTGCTATTCAATGGCCACCAGCGCTGCGCTGGCTCAGGCCGGCTTCACACCCGACAAGGTGAGTGTGAGCGCCACCCTGACAATGGATACCGATACACTGACCATTACGGCCGTTGAACTGCAGGTTACGGGCAAAGTACCGGGAATTTCGCAGGAGCAATTTGAGGAAATTACGGCTGGGGCGGCAAAAAACTGTATTATTTCGAAGGCGCTTCACCCTGATATTCAGGTAACAAAAATAGCCACGCTGGAAGCGTAGGTAAATTTAACAGCTATTGACCAGGCGTTGACTGTATCTTTGGGCAGTCAACGCCTTTTTTTATGACCCAACAAGACAGGCCGACGGATATCAGGGCCCTTGCCGCCGATGCACTTGTTCTACTCAAACGCCTGATTACAACCCCCTCTTACAGCCGGGAGGAAGGCCAGACGGCCGGGCTGATTGAGGATTTTTTCCGGATGAGGCAGATTCCGTTCAACCGGCTGAAAAACAATGTCTGGGCACAGAACCGCCACTTCGACCCGGCAAAGCCAACCCTGTTGCTGAACTCGCACCACGACACCGTGAAACCCAATACCTCCTGGACACTCAGCCCGTTCGACCCCCTGGAACGCGACGGAAAACTCTTTGGCTTAGGCAGTAATGATGCTGGCGGGTGCTTAGTCTCGCTACTGGCAGCGTTTGTGCATTTTTACAACCGACCAGGCATGGCTTTCAACCTGATCATGGCTGCTTCTGCCGAGGAGGAGATTTCGGGTCGCGATGGCCTGGAACTTCTGTTGCCCGAATTACCACCCATTAACGTTGCTCTTGTTGGCGAACCAACCGAAATGCAGTTAGCCATTGCCGAAAAGGGACTACTCGTTCTCGACTGCACGGCACACGGCGTTAGCGGCCATGCGGCACGAGATGAGGGCGACAATGCCATTTACAGAGCCATTGAGGATATTGGCTGGCTCACAACCTATGCCTTTCCGAAGGTATCGCCAACGCTGGGGCCGGTGAAGCTCTCGGTAACGATTATCAACGCCGGTACGCAGCATAACGTTGTGCCAGACGCCTGCACGTTCACGATCGATGTGCGGGTGACGGAGCAGTACACGCTGGAAGAAGTGGTTGACATCATTAAGGCTAATATTCGGGCTGAGGTGAGGCCCCGTTCGATCCGGCTCAAACCATCGGGCATTCCCGTCGACCATCCGATTGTGCAGGCCGGAATTGCCCTGGGCCGGTCTACATATGGTTCCCCAACCACGTCTGATCAGGCCGTTCTGCACTGCCCCTCCCTCAAATGTGGTCCCGGCCATTCCGGGCGGTCGCACTCAGCAAATGAGTACATTCACCTGCACGAAATCGAAGAAGGAGTGAGTGGCTATATTCAGATGCTGGAGCAGGTCCTGTAGATACTCCTGCGTTTCCCTAACCCCTGGTTCAGCGGGTGCGGGGGTTGGGGAAACGCATTATTGAAGCAATAGTTGGTGATTGGTGCAAAGTTCCTGCAATTTATCGCGGGTGCGTAAAAGTCGCATCTTAATGGCGCTCTCCGATACCTCGTATCGCTCGCTGATGGCTTTGATTGATAAGCCATCTTCATACTTAAGCCGCAGCAGGGCTGCTTCCTGGCTGGGCAAATCATTCAGTGAATACTCCAGGGCGTGCCACTGTGCGCTCACCGACTGATCAGGCTCCGTAAACTCATTAATCATTCTGTCTGACAGGGCTTCGGTGGCTAAGCGTTTGCTCACACGGAGTTGATCTAAGCAATAATTATGAGCAATCGAATAGAGCCAGGTTGACAGAGCCGAGCGATTCTGGAACGTATTTAGTTTGAAGAAGACCTTGATGAAAATATCCTGCGTGAAATCTTTCGCAGTCTCGGTATCATTAGTCATTAACAGGCATTTCTGATAAACCTTGCCTGAATAACGCGTATAAATGGTGTCGAAGCTTTCGACATTGTCAATAGTCTGGCCTGTCAATTCGTTTGGTTTGCCTGATAAAGGAAAATTTTTCATACTATACTGAAGTGTAAAAATGAGGGTCGGTACGACCCGTAGCTACGTGAACCATTGGGTAAATCAGCCGCTCTGTTACGCTGCTCAACCAGAAAAAATTGACCTGTACTTATTGAATTCCTTCTGAACGTGAACGGGATAGCTTCTTAGCGATTCTTACTAATAAGACAATTGGTGTTATCAGTAAGCCGTGTAGGCTTAACCTTATGCAACCTCAAAGTTCAGGGACTCTACGTAGAAGGACTGGTAATTCTGTATCAAAAAATGGTACTGGTGTACCATTGTTCGTATAATTTTCAGTCAAACAATAGTATTAGTATAAGTAAATAATGAATTAGTATATTATAGGGTATTATTACGGGCAAATACGGAAGGTGTCTCGTTGTACACCTTCCGGAAAGAACGGGTAAAATAGGAGGGGTCTTCAAAGCCGACTAAGTAGGCCGTTTCGGACACAGTATGACCCTGGCGCAACAGTTGTGCGGCTCGTTTGAGTCGATAGTTACGGATGAATTCGCTCGTCGACGAACCGGTCAGGGCTTTTAGCTTCCGGTGTAAATTCATGCGGCTCATGCCACTGGCTGCCATGAGTTCTTCGGCGCCAAAAGCGGTTTCATCGAGGTGTTGCTCTACAATCTGACAAAGCTTTTCAACGAGCGGATCGGTGGGAGCAGGCAGCGTCGGCTGGGCGTCTGGATTATTAATACTGGCCAGCGCCCACTGCTGAAGCTGATGGCGCTGATCCAATAAATTTCGCACGCGTACCCGAAGCTCATCTATGTGGAATGGCTTATTTATATAGTCGTCGGCTCCCAAAGACAAACCCTCCAGGCGACTATCGACCGAGGCTCTGGCAGTTAGCAAAATAAAGGCAATATGGCTGGTTCGTGGATCTTCTTTCAGCCAGCGGCAAAGGGTATAGCCATCCATAATTGGCATCATCACATCGCTTATCACCAGGTCGGGTATGATATCGAAGGCTTTTTTCAGTCCCTCGGCTCCGTTCATAGCCCGGTGAATTTGATAAGATGCGGGCAAACTATTGGCGATATAATCGCTTAAGGCCAGGTTATCTTCCACCACTAAAATGATGGGTTCTTCGCCGGGTGGGTATTCGTCAGAGCTTACCTTTGGCAGGCCTACTGCCGGAAGCGCAGGTAACTGCGTGGTGGCGGGCACCGACGCAGCCGGGCGGCAGGGTAAATAAACGGTAAACGTTGTACCGATACTCCGTTTGCTCACAACCTGAATAGTGCCCCGCTGAATTTCAACTAATTCCTTAACCAGGGCTAAACCAATGCCGGTTCCTTTCTGCTGGCCCACATCCGGTAGTTCGTCGGCTAAACTGGCGTTGTGAGCCTGGTAATACCGGTCGAAAATGTAGGGAAGTTTATCGGGAACAATACCAACCCCATTGTCGGCTACCTCAAGATGAAGCCACGAATTCGGAGCCGAACCAGCGCCCACCGATGAGTCGGGCTGAGAAATAGTCTCAACCGTCAGGCTAACGGTTACTTTTCCGTGGGCGGGCGTAAATTTCAGAGCATTTGCGACCAGATTAGAAACGACCCGTTCCAGCTTGTCGGCATCGAACCAATAGAGCGACATCAGCTTATCGGCCCGAAAAGTCAACTGCATGCCTTTCGATTTCGCCTGTTGGTCAAAAGAATGCACCAACTGCGCCACAAAAGTGCCTATGTCGCCCTGGCTTTCGTCGACCTGAAGCGCTTTGGCGCCAGCTTTTGAGAGGTCCATCAACTGGTCGATCAGGTCGTATAACTTGCGGGCATTCTGGTTAATAAGTTCTAATTGGTGCTGATCGTCGGCATCGCCTAAACGTTGCTTCAACTGTTCTACCGGGGCCAGGATCAGGGTCAATGGCGTTCTGAGTTCATGCGTGATGTTGGTGAAAAAGAGCGTTTTGAGTGCGTCCACAGCTTTTAGCTGTTTAGCTTCCTGCTCGTTTAGATACGATCGAACCCATATATACCCAACGCCCAGAATAAGTACGATATAAAAAAGGATAGCCCACCACTCTATAAGGCTACTCAGCCCAAAGAGATTAAGGCCCAGAGGCAATGAAAAGAACTGCGACAGTATATTCACCAGAAGTTGTGTCAATACTAATGTTAGTACGATCAACGGTCGGTAATAAATAATAACCGATTGCATGTATCTAATGAAATAAACTTAATGTAGTATTACTTGAATAAAAGCAAGGCCCTGCAGGGTATTAATTTCTAATCAGACGGGGCGGGTAGTTGAAAGTTACGTTGAACTCAGTATTAATATATGAGTTTATAGATTAAGTAGTCAATAGGTTTTTGTGTGTATATAAAAAAGGGTGATACGGTGAGGAATACAGGACGATCTTAAGTGGTAAAAACAGGGGTACCGGATAAACAGGACTTGCTCTTATTCGCTAAAGTCCTGTTTATCCGGTACCCCTGTTTTTACCACTTGCCGCCCACCGGGTGACTGAATCACTCCACGCCGATTCCTTCCATCGTATCTAACCGGGCGATGATGCCCCACCCGAAAAAATCATTGGCTACTCCAATCAGCAGTTCGTTCTCGCCCGCTTTGAGAGGTAATATAAAGTGAGAATTTTCGAGTGAACACCGCCCCTCAGGCTCTTTCATGATGGGCTGACGGTATAAATTTTTATCCGTGTAAGCCAGTTGACCATTCACAAAAACCCATACTTCGTCGCTGAAACCCAACGCTACGCGCCGTTTTTGCTCGGCACCGGCCCGAAGTTTCATGGCCAGCCAGATCATCCGGCGACTTTCGCTCTTTCCGAATAGGCGGGTCAGATTAACCAATCCCAACCGTTCGGCCTCAAGGGGTTGCCAGGCGGTTTCGGGCTTCGGGAAATCATCGGTCGTCAGTTCACGCCCTTTGGGTAGGGGCATGGGTTGGCTAACGGCCCATTTACGCAGATAGCGGGGGTCATGGCGGGTTGGATCAAGTCCTTCGGTGGGCGACAGCCCGGCTACATCGTCAGGTTTAATGACCAGATTGGCAATAATGGCCGCCCCGTCAAAAGCCAGGCCGCCTTCGGTCGAGTTACCTTCCAGTTGCGGCACATCGAGTGTGGGCTGGGCCATGTCGTTCACATAGACCCGCATTTGACGACCCGACACAACCAATTTAACGTGGTTCCACTCACCGCGTTTGAACAGCGCCGGCCCCTGGCAGGCGGGCAATAAGTCCCAGAGATTCACGCCTTTAATTACGGGCGCATACTGAATGGCGTCCAGAGCCATTGGGTTTTCGGCCCGGCCAACCCGCAGATAGAAATACTCGGCCTCCTCATTGGATTGACGCCTGAAATAGATGCCGGTAAAGGGTGGCGATTCGGGGGCGATGTCATACTCGATGGTGCCGTTTTTGAACACCACATCAGTTAAAACCGCCTTCCCCGGCGGCAGGATTTTCAGGGCGGGAATCGATTTGTAGGTGACAAACTGAACCGTTTTCGGGCCAACATTCCACCGTTCGGCCACCATTGGAACAGTCACAACTGCCGTTGCTATCGGCCTGACCAGTTTCTTTTTTTGGGCGAATGCCGACAACGAAAGCAGCAGGCAAGTGAATAAGCCTAATTTTTTCATGGTCTTTCTCGTCACTTCAGGGTAAAATCAACTTTCTCATTGGCCCAGGCCAGCGACACCACGCCTTTGTCGGAAATGGCGAACGCCATTTTTTCGGAGAACGTTTTAGACGGCTTCACCGGCACATTGACCCGCAGCACGTCTTCATCCTGTTTGTAGGTGAAGGCCCCCCATTTAATAGTTTTGTTGAGGATAATGGTCCAGACTTTTTCGTTCGGAATGGTGAACAGGGCGTAGCGGCCTTTGGCAACCGGTTTTCCTTCGAGGGTTACATCGTCCGAAAAGTCGATGGAGGTGGTTTCGTTGGCGCCTGTACGCCAAACCTGGCCATAGGGAACAAGTTTGCCCCAGACTTCCCGTCCTTTCACCGATGGCTGACCGTAATTAATCGTAATTGTTTTACCGCCAACGGTAGCTTTCGCCTGGGCAGGAGGGCTGGGGCGGGAGGCCGGGTCAGTTTGCGCGTTTACTGTGAGCGTAGCCACCATATAGGCCACGGAGAACAGGAGTTGCTTTGCGTTCATTTTGTTTATATTTGTTTAAGAACAAGGCAAACGTAAAGCTTGACCCGCAAAGCAGGGTTAGCGCCGGTTGTTCATATCTGTTCATGTTTGTTCACGCTGATTACCAATGGTTTCTGAAGACGATAGCTGGGTACAGTGCCGCCGGTTGGTGGAACAGAAAGTAGGCTGGGGCAACAGCGTGCACTGGCAAAACCGCGATTTTGAGCAACTCAGCGAGCAGATTCTGGCCGAAACGGGGGTGTCGCTTAGTGTCAGTACCCTCAAACGGCTCTGGGGGCGGGTTCGCTACAACAGTTCGCCCACACCCACCACACTCGACACGCTGGCCCGCTTTGTTGGGCACGTTAGTTGGCGGGCGTTTCAGCAAACCAGCGTAGGCAGCCCGTCTGCCTACGAACTCAGACAGGCCGATGAACCAGCACAATTGCCCGGCGCTGAACCGATGGTTACCCGGCCAGTGACTACGCGCGGCATTCGGCGTTGGATGGCTGTATCATGCGTTGGTTTGCTGATACTCACTTGCTTTGTGTGGGCCTACAGGCAGCGGGATACGACCCTGCGCTACGGTCAGGTTTCATTTACAAGCCGCCCGGTGGCCAAAGGCGTTCCCAATACGGTTCTGTTTCAATACGATGCTGTCGATTCCAATGCCGACAGTGTATTCATTCAGCAAAGCTGGGACTCCCGACTCTGCGCCCGCGTCGACAAATCGGGGCATACCTACGCCAGTACGTATTACAGACCCGGTTACTACCGCGCTAAACTGATCCTAAACGACTCCATCGTGCGCGAACACGACGTTTTTGTGGCTTCGGATGGCTGGCTCGGTCTGGTTGAGCACGCCCCCATTCCACTATATCTACGGGCAAACATCGTCGAAAAGCCAGGCGAAGTGTCGATTACGGCTACCGATCTGAAAACACTGGGAATTTCATTGACAGACAAAGCACCCGAACTGCTGCTGTCGCGGGTCGATAGCAGCGTTGTTGTCGATGGCAGTCAATTTGTGTTCGAGACGGCAGTGCGGAGTACGTTTAGCCAGGGGCAGGCTGTGTGTCAGCCCGTTAGCATTATGCTATTGTGTACGAAAGGGTACCACCGGATTCCCTTGTCGGTACCGGGGTGCGTGGGCGAATTAAATTTAGTGGTAGGTAACCGGCCAATCAGTGGACAGACCACCGACTTATCGGGCTTCGGCGTCGATTTCAGCCGGTGGGTACCGGTTCGCTATGAGGTGCATGGAAAACGGGCAACCATATACGTGAACAATCAGCGTGTTTATCAGGGTAATTTTACAGACGATCCGGGTCGGGTGGTTGGGTTGCGTTACGGATTTTTGGGAACGGGCGCGGTACAGTATGCCCGGTTTCAGTGAACAAGGTATAAGGGTCGACCGGTTGACGAGATCAGAAATGACTTGCCAGCTAAAGAGATGAATCTGCACAAAGTTTAACTTTTTGCCAAACCCAAATTGCAACCTAACCAGTATGAAACAACTTACCCGTGTCGGTGTATTTTGGCTAAGTTTACTAACGGTGCTGGTCCTGCGGGCGCAGCCGGCAACTACCCAGCCCAACGGGTCGCAGGTTCGGCCAACACCCCGCCAACTCAATTGGCAGCAGCTCGAAACAACGGCGTTTTTGCATTTTACCGTCAATACGTTTACCGACAAGGAATGGGGCGATGGCACCGAAAGCCCGGCTATTTTCAACCCGACCAAACTTGATGCCCGCCAATGGATTAAGACCTTACGCGACGCCGGTTTTAAACTGGCCATCATTACCGCCAAACACCATGACGGCTTTTGTCTTTGGCCTTCGAAACTAACGGAGCATTCTGTCAAAAACAGCCCCTATAAGAACGGCAAAGGTGATGTTGTGCGTGAAGTGGCCGATGCCTGCCGTGAGTTTGGGCTGAAATTCGGGGTCTATCTTTCGCCCTGGGACCGCCACGAACCGCGCTATGGTACAGCCGCTTACAACGACTTTTACAAAAGTCAGCTCCGCGAATTGCTGACCAATTACGGCCCCATTTCAGAAGTCTGGTTTGATGGGGCAAAGGGCGAAAACGCCAAAGATATGACGTACGATTTCGACGGGTACTGGGCGTTGGTGCGGCAGTTGCAACCACAGGCAGTCATGTTTTCGGATGCTGGTCCCGATGTTCGCTGGGTAGGTAACGAAGCAGGTAACGCGGGCGAAACCTGCTGGTCAACCATCAATACCGACGGCTTAGCTCCGGGTAAAGCTGATTCGAAGTACCTCAATCGGGGCGATTCATCAGGCAAACAGTGGGTTCCGGCCGAGACCGACGTATCCATCCGGCCCGGCTGGTTTTACCACCCCGCAGAAGACACAAAAGTGCGACCAGGTAAAAATCTGGTCGATCTGTATTACAAGTCGGTGGGCCGGAACAGCCTGCTCTTACTAAACGTACCGCCGAATCGGCAAGGCTTGCTGTCAGAACCCGACATCGCCAGCCTGAGGGAGTTTCGCGATATTCTGGATGCAACGTTCAAAAAAAACCTGGTTGCGAAACAGCCTGAATTGACTGATAAGCAACTTGATACGTTCATAAGCCTGGATTACATGCAACCCCTGACAATTGAGTTAAGTAATGAAACCGCGTTCGACCGAATTTCGATTCAGGAAAACATCGCCAATGGGCAACGAGTGGTGTGGGGGCGGGTCGAGTACTGGAATGGCACTGACTGGAAACCAATTGAGACCTTTTCCACGGTAGGTTACAAGAGACTTCTGCGTTTCCCGGCGGTAAAGTCGTCGAAGTTACGGCTGTTTCTCACCTGTTTAAATGGCCCGGCGCAACTGGCCGAAGTGGGGGTATTCAAGGCATCGGCGGGCGAAGGTGAGTGAGTCGTTTTCAGGCCGGCTTTAGTCCATAAAAAATCCCCGGCGCCAGATGGTGCCGGGGATTTTTTATGGACTAAAACGAACTAAGTTAATTCTTACTGAACTCACCGCTGGCGCGGATAGCAATCTCATCACTAACAACGGCGGTTGGAATGGTGCCTAAGGTAAAATCGGATCGTTTTACTTCGCCCGACACTTTGAAACCTGCAACGGTTTTCTTGTTCATGGGGTGCGTAATTGGCCCAATAAGGGTGGCGTCGAGCGTGACGGGCTTCGTTATGCCGTGCATCGTCAGGTCGCCCATCAATTTATATTTATTGCCCGACACTTTGCTAATCGACTTGCTTTTGAAGGTTAGCGCTGGATACTTGGCGGCATCGAAAAATTTATCGCTCTTCAGGTCAGCATCGCGTTTTTCCTGGTTGGTATTGATGCTGTTCACATCGGCCGTTACGTCGATCTGAGCATCCGTGAAGTCGGGTTTCGCCGAGGTCATTTTAATGTCGAAGGTCTGGAATTTTCCGTCAACATCCGACAGCATCAGGTGGGTCGCCGTAAAGCCTAAGTTAGCGTGCGCTTTGTCGAGTGTCCACTCCTGAGCAAAAACACGTACTGACGAGAACAGCAGAGCGGCAAATAGGGTAGCTTTTTTCATTGGGATGTATGTTAAATTAAGTGTACAAAAAATGAACGGTAAATACATTAAGTGCGTAATCGGTCGAGTAGCTGGCTAAGAAGAATAGCCTCTTCCTCGGTCAATTTGTTTCGTTGTTCGTCGGCCCACTCGTTCAGATCCGTATCCAACCGTTTCAGCAATGCCAGCCCAGTGTCTGTAATGACAACATCGACCGCCCGGCGGTCGCTGGGGCACTCAGTACGCAACACTAATTTTTTGGCCACTAATTTGTCAACCAACCGCGACGCGTTCGACATTTTATCGAGCATGCGCTCTGTAATGTCGGTCACCTTCACCGGGTTCGGATGCTGGCCGCGCAAAATCCGCAGCACGTTATACTGTTGTGAGGTCAGCCCCGACGGTTTCAGCAGATACGACTGACTGGCCACCATCCAGTTACTGGTAAATATCAAATTAACCATCACCCGATGATAAGGCGTTACAAATGGCGTAGCCTGTTTGATATCAGTTTCAATGGACATGGCACAAAGATAGAACAATTACATTAAATGTTGATACATTAAATACACTTATTTTCTACCGGTACGGAATAATTTGGGGGGCCGACAAGTCGAAATCCCGAAACCGCAATACGGGAATACCCTCAAAAGCCTGTCGGAATGGAATGGTATTATCGGGAATATTGGGGTAATAGGCCAGCCGAATCTGAAAACTATTAAACGTCAGGTTTTCATTTCGTAACCGAAATCCAATGCCATATCCCTGATAAATTGGTCCACGCAACAGCGGTCGATCCGGAAAACTAACCAGTCCCAGGTTAACGAATGTGATGAAAGCGACCCGGAATCCGATCAGATTCAGCCGCGAGAACAGAATATTTTCGTAGTTGATAAACCAGCGTTTCGTGCCCCGCAGGGCATCGCTGTTGACATCGATGCCATCGGTGTTGGTGCCGCTTCCGCTACGGCCCAGGGTCACGTATTCGTTATCGAACCGACCAATTCCGGTTGTGTAGCGCGTGTTGAAAAAGTGGCGCATGTTGCCCCATTTACTGGTCATTAGTGGGCTGAAATAATTTGATTCGAGCGAGAAAACGCCCTGTTCAATGTGTTTTGAGCGAACATATCCCCCCAGGCTTATCAACCCATACACATACCCCACCCGCCGGACGTATTTGCCCTGCGAGAAATTCACCCCGCTGTAGAGCCGCTTGCCCAATTCCGCATTGTCGTAGCCAACTAAGGCGGCTACTGACTCACCGATGGGTACGTCCTCTGTGCGGCCAAAGCCGTATATCAACACATCACGGACGTATTTACGGCGGGAGAACCCCACACTAAACAGCGTAGTTCGGCTATCCTGATAAATCTGGTTGGTATCCGCCGTTACGTCGGGTCGTTTGAGGTAGGTATAATTGGTTTGTCGTAAGGCAAGAACGAGCCGTGAACGGCCTTTCTCGTCCGAATCGTGTTGCCTGTAAAATAATCGAAACGACCGTCCTATCCAGATATCCGAATAATTATAGCTTAGCGGCACAAGCAGAACGCTGTCGTCCCGCGTGATAATTCGATTGTTTACCTGCGTGTGGTTTAGTTCAATCGAACCGGCGTATTTCATATCGGGCGTCAAAAAAGGGCGAAACAGCCTGACCGACACCTGTTTTAGATCGCGCAGATACAACAGGTCGCTTTGGGCCGTCAGGAACGTCTTGCCAATAAAGGGTACTTTGTAGCGAACCTGGTATTCTGTTTTCTGGCGCGGGTCTCGGCCCGAATAGGCAAACTGAGCGAAAAGCTGATGGCCTAAGCCTCTGAAATTGAGCTGATCGAATCCGATGCTAAAATTATTGATGCCCCCAAATCCGCCGTTGGGCAGCAACGACCAGACATCCTGGGTGATCACATACACGTCCACAAACTGTTTGCTGCCGCTGCGGGGAATAAGCAGAATTCGGGCATCATGAAAAATGGATGTAGACCGTAGTAACCGCTCATTGTCCCGCAGAACATTTGGGTCTACGGCATCGCCCGCCCGAAACAGCAGGTATGAATTCCGAATGACGTGTTCGCGGGTGTTCGTATGGAGTCGGCTGCCTGTTCGCTCAATCCAGTTGCCGGGCTGTCGCAGGGTATCATACACGGTTTGCCCAAACACACTAAGCCGCCGAATGTAAATATCGCCAATAATCTTCCCTTCAAAGAGTTTAAACGGATTCACTTCGAGTTGATTGACTTCGCCCGTCGTTAATCGGCTATTATAAACATCCTGAAAAACGGCGTCATAGAGTTGACGGGTGAGCCGATGTTTATACATCGACGTTTTCAGACGGGAATAAAAAACACTGTCGCGCTGCATCAGAACACTATCCGCTGGCACTACCGAAGCGGGGGTTGGCAGCGAGTCGGTTACTAATATTTTAGGGGCATTCTGCAGCGTTGTATCAGACTGAGCCAATGCACCCGCACCACAGCCCACAACAAGCATCAGCCACACTAAAAGAAGGCGTGGCTGGGGCAGAATTTCGGTTGGATACACTCGAAGCATCGGTGAAAAGAACAACAAATAGACTACTTTCCGGCGAAATGGTTTAACTGAACACGAGTTAATGAAAAGGTAACGAGTTTAAACTAACTTTTTATGTAGGTTAAACCTTCACCAGCAACGCAAATTTCCTGTTTAGTCAGGACTGATAAGGATTGGGCGGCTCTATTGATCCGTAAGTAAGTCTATAAACGTTAACGCTTTGCTCAGGTAATAGCAAACTACACGTTTAACACTATACATACATGCCAGTTTTAAGAAGCAGGGAAGATTTCCAGAGCTGGCGATAAAATACGATGAGACGACTTTTTATACTTATCTGCCTGTTTTTCTTAGCTTTTCTGCTTAGTAAAGCACAAAGTAAGCAAGAACGTCTGGACCTGCTGATGAAGGCGTATCATCAGTTTAACATGTTCGATGGCAGTCTTTTAGTAGCCGAAAAAGGGAAGGTCATTTATAAACAGGCCTTTGGGATGGCCAATCGGGAGTGGAATATAGCCAATAGGACCGACACTAAGTTCATGCTTGGTTCTGTCTCAAAACCGCTGACGGCTATTCTGATGCTCATACAGGTCCAGAAAGGCTTAATTGATTTGGACAAAACAATTGCTGATTATATACCTGAGTTCTCAAAAAACAACGGTAGTCGTATCAAACTAAAGCAACTCTTAAACCACACATCGGGCCTCCCGAATTATGATATAATCAACGACTTCTTTCCCAGAATTAGTCGCCACTATTTCACCCGGAATGAGTACATAAACTTATATATGGACTCGACACTTGTCTTTACGCCTGGTACAAACTATTACTACAGTAGCTGGGGGTATTTTACTCTCGGTTATATTATGGAACGGGTTACGGGAAAATCGTATGCCCAGTTAATGAAAGAAGATATTTTCGACAAAATTGGCATGAGCCATTCAGGCTCTTATTACCATACTCAGATTGTGGCTCAACGGGCTTCGGGCTATGATTATAGTTTAGGAGGGTATACCAGTGCTGATTTTCGTGATCAGTCGAATACCATGGGAACCGGCGATTTGTATTCAACAGTCGACGACTTATTTAAATTACACCTGGCGATTACGAATAACTCACTCCTGAATAAAACACTGACGGACCAGATGTTTACGCCAGGTATCAGGCCGTGGCGCTATGGATTTGGCTGGTTTAATCAACAGTTTAAATATACCGCTACCGATAGTGTTTTTACAAACTATCATTTGGGTATGACCGATGGATTCCTGTCGTTCCTGATTCGTATACCGGAAACCAACAGCCTGATTGTCTTCCTTTGTAATAGCACCCCGACTCATTTCTTTGGTATTACGTCTAATCTGATGCGAATTCTGTATAACAAACCCATTGTCCTGAAACAACCCGTTCACAAAGTTTTAGAAACAGCACTCGCGACTCAGGATGCCCGAAAAGCGGTTGAAGACTATAAACGAATGAAAGCGGATACGAGCCAGTATTACATCGATTGGCTCGCTATGGATCAGCTTGGCAATCAGTTATTTACAGTGAAACGGTATGAAGATGCACGAATTATTTTTGAAAACAACGTCACCGAATTTCCTGGGCGGGATATCGCGTTAGTGAGCCTTGCCAAAACCTATGAGGTGTTAAATCGTAAGAAAGATGCCATGTCATCTTATCAGAAAGCTATCGCCATTAATCCAAACAACGAGGAAGCTAAAAACAGACTGAAAACTTTATTGATCCGTGAGTGATTCTGTAAACATTTGTGCGTTGCATAGACAATGGTAAACTACAATCAGATGGCCCTGCACGGCTACCCTGCGCCGAAGCACAAGCCACCATCACTCAGACTTCAGGCTGTCCTACGCGTTCGGAAATGGGTGCAGGCCTTCGTTCATAAAAAGGAAGTCATATTCTTTACAAACTAATTCACGGATCAATAGTAGAAACCAAACCGCCCCGGCCACAAATGGCCGGGGCGGTTTGGTTCATAAAAATAGGTCGGTATGCTTACATTCCCTGCATTGTGAACTGAACCTTATCGACAGCAAACAGAGCCTTCTGTCCGGCGCTGGGATTCACAAAAACAAGATAAAGCTTATGAATTCCCGAAACCGGCTGGCGGAACGGCAGATTAATTGGTCCTGTTGTTCCCTGTTTGGCATCAGCTTCGCCCAGTAATGTGCCGGTGGGCGAGTCGAGCCGGGCTTCGAGTTTACCACCGGCTACCTGCTCGTTCTGAGCAAATACCGTTGATGTGATGCCCTGAATGCCCGTTAGGTCGATGTCGTTAAAGGCGAGGTAGCTACCCGATTTGGTGCCGATAGCGGCTGGTCCCATCTGCGGAATATCATACTGGAAAATATCCTGCTTCGTATCTGCCGAAACAGCCTTCATTGAGGGCGAACGGAGGGCGAGCGAAGTTGAGCCGGTCAACGGGCCAATAGCCCCGTTGCCCCGGTCGGTATAGCTGGCTGTGAGGATGTACGAACCGTCTTTTTTCTGCTGAACCGGTACGTAATCGCCCGCGAGGGGCTGCCGGTTGGCCGCCTTATCATCGGCCAGCGAGAGAATATAGCGCACCATGTCGGTTGCTTCGCTTTCTTTCAGTTGCGGGTGCGCGCTCATGGCTTGTTCGCCCCAGACACCACCACCGCCCGTTATGATCTTACGGGCCAGTCTGGCTTCAGCCTGCGTACCTTTATATTTCTTAGCTACATCCATATAGGCTGGCCCAATGGATTTTTGGTCGATGGCATGGCAGGCTTTGCAGTCGCTCAACTCCATCAATCGCTTGCCGGTCGAAAAGCCAGCGTTCGCCTGATGCCCCTGGGCCAGCATCGTTTTGTCGAAGCCTTCGAGGTAGTCAATGGTCATTGTTACGTCGTCGGCATTGATGCCTTTTTGCAGCGTACCATCTTCTTTATCCACAACGTTTACCGCGTATTTAACCGGCTTGTTAGGAAAGTAGAAGGTTTTGTTACCGGCCACCGCTACTTCTACTTTGGGTTCATCGTTACCGACTTTGATCTCTATTTTACTCGTCGATACGTTCCCGGCAGCGTCGGTCACTTTTAGGGTAGCAGGGTAAAGCCCAGGCTTCGTGAACGTGACCGTGGGCGTAACCGTCGTTTGTTTAGGGATGCCGTTTCCAAAGGACCATTCGTACTTTAAGGCATCGCCGTCGTAGTCAACTGAATTTTTTGCGTCGAACTTCACCGTCAACGGAGCCGCGCCGACCAGTTTATTCGCACTGGACATCGCCACAGGCCTGCGATTCCCGGCATTGTACGTAATACGCGACAGACGGGCGTCGGCGTTGGCGCCAAACCATTTCTGGCCGTATTCGAGCGTATAAAGCGAACCGTCACTGGCAAACTGCATATCGATCACGTGCGAGAATTTCGTGCCGGACATGAACGGTTCCATCTTCACGAAGTCGCCGTTCTCCTTCATCGTAACGGGGTGTATCCAGTCGCGTATCCAGTCGTAGGCAAAGAATTTCCCGTTATAATGCCGGGGGAACTTCACGGCTGTCTCCGGGTAATCGTCGTAGTAATAAACCGGCCCACCCATAGCATTACGACCGCCTTTACCAACAATCTCACCAAACTCCGGCGACTCGGCGTAGGGATAATAAATATACGCTTTCTGGGCTGGGGGCAACTCCGTCAGACCTGTATTATTGGGCGAATCGTTGATGGGCTTCATGGGGTCGAATAGTGGCCCCGTTGTGCTGTCGGCGAAGGTGCGCTGGTGATACGGGCGGTTGTCGGCTACAAACAGGGGCCAGCCAAAATAGCCTGCCTGCCGCGCCTGATTCATTTCATCATGACCCCGTGGACCGTATTTTTCGCTGTTTTCACCGGCGTCCGGGCCAACTTCGCCCCAATAGAGAAAACCCGTGCGCTGGTCAACCGAAATGCGGTAGGGGTTACGGTTACCCATGACGTAAATTTCAGGCCGTGCTTTTGGATTGCCTTTGGGAAACAGGTTGCCATCGGGGATGGAGTAGGTGCCATCGGCTTCGGGATGAATACGCAGAATTTTGCCGCGCAGGTCATTCGTGTTGCTCGATGTCTGCCGGGCATCCCAGCCTTTCCGGCCCGGCCGCTCGTCAATGGGTGCAAAGCCGTTGGAGTTGAACGGATTCGTATCATCGCCGGTAGACAGGTAAAGATTCCCTTTACGGTCCCAGGCAATCGAACCACCCGTGTGGCAGCAGCCATCGCGCTTGACTGGAACAGTCAGCAGCACTTTTTCGGTGCTCAGCAGAAGGGTGTCTTTTACATCGTCATACACAAAGCGCGACAGATGCTGGGCTGTGTCGGCAACAGTCTTGCCCGTTAGCGGGGAATAATAAGCGTAAATCCACTTATTCTGCCTGAAATTTGGGTCAATGTTAAGCCCCATCAGGCCATACTCGAACTTATTGAATACGGGGAAATTAGCGACTACTTTTTTTGTTTTCGTCTTTGGGTTAAAAACGGTTAGTTCGCCTTTTCGCTGAGCATAGAGTATTTTGCCGTTATCCAGCACGGCCAATTCGGTCGGCTCGTCCATACCCTGAATCAACACCTGCTGCTCAAAGCGGTTTTCTTCGGGAAACGGCTGCGTTTTGGCTTGCCCGAATTTCAGACTGGTGGCCATCACGGATTTGATCCCGCCCAGAATGTGCTGCAAAAACAGAGGGTCACTATACGATTCGTCGGTATGGCCGCCACCGGTGTAGAACGACTTGCCACCGTCGAACTCGCGGTGCCAGATGAACGGATGATTATCGCCGTTTTTACCACCTTCGTAGGTCTTTTCGTCCAGTTTAGCCAGCACTTTTAGTTCGGGAACAATGCTCTTATAGCTATACCATTCGTCGAAGCGTTTCCAGCGGTCGGGCAGCATTTTGGTTGACGGGTGACTCTTGTCAATCACCTCAATCTCGGCATTTTGCTGTTTCGGGTGGTTCAGGAAGTACGCGCCCACTAATTGATTATACCAGGGCCAGTCGTATTCGGTGTCGGCAGCCGCGTGGATACCCACGAAACCGCCCCCCGCCTGAATATACCGCTCGAAAGCAGCCTGCTGGGCATCATCGAGTGCGTTGCCGGTGGTGCTGAGCCAGATAACGGCGCTGTACTGTTTCAGGTTTGCCTCGGTAAACTTGCCCGCGTCTTCGGTCGTGTCAACGGCAAATCCGTTCTCCTGACCGAGTTTCATAATGGCGCGTTTGCCAACCGGAATCGATGCGTGCCGGTAGCCCTTTGTTCGGGAAAAAACCAGTACCCGGTTCAGGGCAACAGGGTTACCAGCCGAAGCCATCGTTGATTTGGTGGCTGTCGTGCGCTTGGCTGTTGGTTGTGCCCATGCCGATGTATCAACACCGGACACAGAAACTGCCAGCACGCCCGCCAGCAGCAAGGCGCGGGAGGGGAGCCGTGAGTTTTTCATAGAGTTTGGGGATTTATGCAGATTGAGTATGTAATCAACTAAACGTCAATCGGAAAGGTTAACTTATTTGTGATTCAATTGACTTCTACTAAGAACAAAATTAACGAAAAAGCGAACGCTACCGTGTAGGCGTTCGCTGGAAATAAAGCAGGAAAAGCCGTTAATCTACTTTTTTGAAGACCATAATTGGCTTTCCACCCCGGAGCAGCGTTAATTTTAAATCGCCCACCTGATACGCGAGCGGGGTGCGTAAGTCGTTCAAAAAGTTGCGTTCCCGCTCCCCAACGTCTCCTGAGCAGGCTATTTTGGTGGTTACCAGGGGTCCGAACAGAATGGACCGGGTGTCGGCCTTCACAGTGCCGGTCAATCGATTACAGCCCGTACTTCCGGCTACACGCCCTTCGGTGAGTGAAATTTCCAGGTGGGGCAATTCGTTTTTTGGGTCCGTGGCCGCAACCGGACGTCCCTGAAATTCGGTCAGCACCCAATTGTCCTGGAGCAACGTAAGCTGCCGCAGCGACGCCCCACAACCGACATAATTCTTTCCCCGAAAATTGACATGAACCCGGTAGTCGTACTGCTGCCCCGATAGGTTGTCGACACAGCTATCGGGCCGGAAAACTACGTTTAGCTGCCCCGAATCAGCGGTCGATACGTTGGATCGGGCCCTATACCGGAATGTACCGTCGGTATCAGTCTGGCGTTCGGGAACGGCCGTGTTAGTACTGTCGCCGTTTAATACGCTGAAACGCACTGTTCCTTTTGATGGGTTGACGGTCAGCGACCAGGTTGGTTCACTGCCGATTGCCACAAGTTCATCCCCCGTTTTCAGGTACCGGGTGTAGTCGGCGGGTTGGTTTGCCGGTGTAAGCATAGCCGCAAATTGCGATGACGGACGGCGGCAGGCGGCAGTGAGTAGTAACAGACCAAACAGAATAAAGCGCATTGTGCGTGGAGCCTAAATAAATTCTATAAATAAGACCTGGTTCGCCCGGAAAAGTTTAACGTTCCCCTCACCGTATAATCAGGATTAGAACAGTCTGCAGTAATCAATAGTTACCTTTTCTTATTAAGGAAACAACACGTTATGAAAAAGGGATGGATTGTTGCGCTCCTATTGGTACTGATTGGAGGCATTGGTGCCTATGTATGGTATAGAAACATAAAAAATGAGCAGTTGAGTGAAGGTGGCGCCTACGACGATACCCTAAAGCCCCGGCTGGAAGTAGGCCGCATGAACATTACCGATATTAACGATGGGGCCATCCTGATGACGATGGACCTGCTAATTGATAACCCCTTACCGGTAGGTTTCAAAGCGCATCAGATGGATTATACGGTCTATATTGCCGATACCCCCGTTGTAAAAGATGCTTATAAAAAAACGATTGAGCTTAAATCCGGCGACAGCACGCTGATTACGCTGCCCATTAAGCTGGAGGCTGAAACAATGACGAAGGTGCTTAAAACACTGGAGCAAAAAGGCATTGATAGCACAACCTACAAAGTACGCTCGTCCTTTGCCCTCGATATCCCGATTCTGGGCGAAAAAACGTTCGCTATTACGATGGAAAAACGATTGCCAACGGTTTATATCCCCAAAATTAAGATTGACGATATTGACTTTGGCCCGTTGGGCCTGAAGCGAACCGATGTAGCGACAACGGTGCGCGTGACGAATAAAAATAAGTTTCCCTTCAACATAACCGACGCCCGTTACACCGTCACCATTGATGGGAAGGAAATTGCGGACGGACACCAGCCCGACCCGATTCTGATTAAAGCGCAGGCGACAACGCCGGTTGTTTTTCCGGTAACGGCCCGGCCCGGAAAAACGCTGAATGTGCTGCCCAAACTGCTGTTCGACAAAAAAAACACGACCTATCTGGTCAATTTTCGCTGCAAACTTGTTGATAAAGAGGGCGATAAAATGTTTCAGGACAGTAAATTCGTAGCCACGATAAAAGGCACGTTAGCCGATTTGAAGGAGTTGAAAAAGTAACATGGCCGACCTGGTCTTTCTCCCGGCCCGAACAGTAGAAACGCACCGGAAAAATATTTACCGTAAATTAGGGGACACACCCGGATCGAACAAAACACGACCGGGGTAATCACCTACTCTGAAGGTTCATGCGGTATTTGCTCTATGCCTTTATTTGGGGGTGTTCGCTTACGGTGCGTGGTCAACTGCGAGCCACGCCAGCCCGGCTGGGCGAGTGGGGTCAGAAAGAAGAGGAAGAAGTGTCCTTTGAGCACTATGGGCAGGAGAAAGGCCTTTCGCAGGGTACGATAAACGACATTGCCAGCTACGATAGCTTTATGTGGTTTGCTACCCAGGACGGCCTCAACCGCTTCGATGGCTATGGCTTTAAGGTCTTCAGAACGGGTCAGACGGCATCGTTGAACAGTAATCTGGTGCAGACTCTGCTGGCCGATTCGCACGGGCGGCTGTGGATTGGTACGGGCGCCGGGCTAAATCTGTACGACCGCAGGAGTGGGCAGACAAGCCGCTTCACCCAAACCTTCGGCATTCGGCACGCGGTAGATACTGTTCCTATTCAGCAACTCATCGAAGACCGGCAAGGCCGAATCTGGATACAAACGGTAGCGCACGGCCTTTTTTGCTTTGATCCGGCTCTGAAAAAAGTCAAAACCTATTTTCCCAACAACAATGCCCTGCAAAGCTGCCGGCTTGCACCCGATGGACAACTTTGGGTTTCGACCTTCGATGAACTGTACCGATATGATGCACAGCGAGACCGGTTTACCCCCATTCAGGCACGCGACCAATTAAAAACCAAATCACTTTTTCAGGAAATTCTGTTCGATAAGCGGGGGAGTTTGTGGGTTGGCACGACCGACGATGGCGCTTTCCGGCTGGAAAACCCGGCCTCCGAACAGCCCACTATTTTTCATGTTAAGCTGGGCAATACGGACCGGCACCTGAGCAGCAACGATGTCGTAACATTCCTGTGCGACCGGGCCGGGCGCGTCTGGATCGGCACCCGAACCGGCGGTATCTCTATTTATCATCCCGAAACAGGTCGGTTTACGTATGTTCGCCACGCGCCGAACAATCCCCAAAGCCTGCGCCAGGATTTTGTCTGGCGGCTCTATCAGGACCGGCAGGGAATCATCTGGGTGGGCAGCAGCAGCCAGGGCGTCGACAAATCTGATCCCCACCGATTTTCGTTTCGGTTGATTCAGCAACGGGCCGAAAATCGGACGCAGGGTTTGCCCGACAATATGATTTTCAGGCTGTTCGGGCTGGATGACCAGCTTTATATCGGTACTGAAACCGGCGGCTTTGCCCGGTATTCGATCCCGGCCAGAACCATTACGTCGTTCGCCGAAACGGTTGCTCCAACAGCCAGCGCCATGCACAACGAAGTGCGGGTTATTACGGCCGATTCAGATAAGAACCTGTGGTTTGCCAATTGGCGCGAACTGACGCAGTATGACCCGCGCCGACAAACCGTTCGGGTATATCCGGTGGCTGGGCCGCACAAACAAAAGTATGCCTATGCGGCTCACATGCTGAACGGGCCAATGGGGCGTCCAGCAGAAATCTGGGTGGCCGGGCATGGCGGGCTGACACGCTTCGATCTGGCAACCAAACAATGGAAAGACTGGCACGATCTGCCAGCCATAAGTGCTATTTCGACCTACAACATTAGACTGGTCTATCAGCACTCGCCCGCGTTAATCTGGTTCGGTACGCTGGGTAAAGGCTTGATTCAGTATGACCGTAATACGCAGAAAATCAAAGCCTTTACGGCTACCAATGGCCTGTCCTGTCTGAATATCCGCTCGTTGCTGCAGGATGGTTCAACCCTGTGGATCGGTACGGACTGCGGCCTGTTCACCCTCGATTTAGTTCGATCGGTTATCACAAAACAGTATACGAGTCAGCAGGGGCCAATGGCTTTTCGGTTGCCCAACGATGTGATTTATGGCATCCTGAAAGATAATGAAGGGTATTTATGGCTGAGCAGCAATCAGGGGCTGACCCGCTTTTCGCCTACGCAGGGTGTTCTGAAAAACTATGATGTATCGGATGGTCTGCAAAGCAATGAGTTCAATACCAATGTATGCTACCGCCATCCTGACGGCACGCTGTTTTTTGGAGGTGTCAACGGCATTACCTATTTCAAAACCGGGCAATTAACGAAGAACACCTTTGTGCCGCCGGTCCGAATTACGGGCCTGACCGTACTCGATAGTGCCTACAACCCAAATCAGGCTCGCCTGACGCTCGACCCCGACCAGAATTTTATGGCGTTTGAGTTTGCCGCCCTTAATTTCTCCAACACGCAAAAAAACCAGTACCAATATAAATTAGAAGGCATTGACCCCGATTGGGTACAGGCCCGGCACCAGCGCGTGGCGAATTATACCAAACTGCCACCGGGCAACTATGTGTTTCGGGTAAAGGGTAGTAATGACGACGGGGTCTGGAATGAGCAGGGGGCTTCGCTGGCCATCCTGATCAAACCACCTGTTTGGGAAACGGCGTGGTTTCGGGTGGCGTTGATTGCGCTGTTGCTGGGCGGTCTTTACGGCGTTTACCGGTATCGAATCGGGCAGCTAAACGACCGCCGGGTACACGAACTGGCCCTTTCCATCCGAACGCAGGAGCTTGAACGACAGCGGTTTGCTAAAGAACTGCACGATGGTGTGGGAACCAACTTAGCCGTTCTGAAGATGTACCTGACCTCACTGGGCACATCTACTGGTTCAGTCGATGACCTGAAAGCCCGTTCGCTGGCCGTGCTGAGGTCGTCAATTGACGAGATTCGCAGCATTATCCACGACATGCACCCGCGAAGCCTTGCCGAAGCGGGGTTGGTGCAGACGATTATTGAAATGGTGGACCTGATTAATGAAAGCCATCGCCTGACGGTGACATTCGAGCCGCAGCATGTTCCACAAACATTGCCCGAAAGCGTCGAAATAAACCTGTTTCGGGTGGTGCAGGAGTTGTTGCAAAATGCGCTGAAGCACGCCAACGCCAACGCTGTCTGGCTGCAACTCACTTACGAAGCGCCCACCCTGCGGCTCACCTACCGCGACGATGGGCGCGGCTTCACGCCCTCGCTGGTTAGTCAGTCGTCGGGCAACGGCTTAGTGAATATCAAACAGCGGACCGCCCTGATGAAAGGCGATTTCTCGCTGACATCAATTGAACAGGAAGGGACCACCGTCGAGATTTCGGTACCTGTTTCGGCCTGATTGCTCGTTTAACTAACCAGCTACGAAGTAGGCAGGCAGACTCAATGCGGGGCCTTCACGAACACATACGAATCATACTCCACGAAATCACTCGCTTTAATGTCAACGCTCGTAACGGTGTTGCCCTTAACCGTAAATTTTGTAGGAAAAATGCCGTAGGATTGGTTTGAATAGGTCAGCCGGAAGGTGTTGTCGTCCATGTAATCGAGTCGGGCCGATAGGGTAGGGTGGTGCTCAAACGCAACCTTCAGTACGTCGCCATCAGGCGTGATGGATACCGTGCCGTAGATAGCGTTGAGATACGTGCCGGTATAAGCCGATAAAGGCAACGCAGGTTTGGTTTTCTTAGCGACCCGGTCGGCCATTGCCTGCAGTTCCTGATCCTGTTTTTTCTCCTCCTCCACGGCCGCTTTGAGAAAAAAACGGCTCCGGTCGGTGTACGGAACGCCGAGGTAGGCATCCAGTAGCTGATAGCGTAGTGCCTCGAAAAAGCTTTGATTGTCCTGGTTGGTCAGGATGGTGATGGCCAGCTTTTCTTCCGGTACAAAGCAGGTATTCGTTACGAAACCGAAGGCCCCGCCCGTGTGCCAGTAGACCTGCCGACCCGCATAGTCGGTCATGAGTACGCCCAGCCCATAAGCCCGCATGTGCGTAGGAAACACGCCGGATTTGCGACTGCCGAGTACCGTATTCGCATCGCGGGTTTTCTGCACAACGGTCCAGGGCAAAATGCGCCTGCCATCCAGCCGACCGCTGTCCAACTGCATCAGCAGCCATTTACTGAGGTCTTTCACGCACGAGACCATACTGCCTGCCGGGCCCAGGTTATCGACCTGATCGTAGGGCAGGCGTTTTAGCGAACCAAAATTGGTGGTGTAGGGCCGGGCGATGTTGGGGCGGTTTTCGGCACCGGCGGTCAGCATGTAGGTATTGGTCATGCCTAATGGTTTCACAAAGGTGCTTTCGACATACTGCTCCCACGATTGGCCGGTTACTTTGGGAATGATTTCGCCCGCCGTCACGAAGGCCGAATTGCAATAGCCATAATCCTGCCGAAACTGGCCTTCGGGCTTTAATAGTCGCATTCGGTCAATGACTTCGGCGCGGCTCAGGTTGCCATCCCAGAAAACAAAGTCGCCCTGAAACGTTTTGGTGCCAAGCCGGTGGCAAAGCAAATCACGAATCGTGACGAGTTGCGTGGCCGCCGGGTCGTAGAGTTTATAGTCGGGCAGGTGTATAGTGACTTTATCGTTCAGCGACAGCTTCTTCTCGTTCTCTAAATTGGCAAGGGCCGTGCCGGTGAACAGCTTGGTGTTCGACGCAATCAGAAACAGCGTGTTTTCATCTACCTGCTGAGTCCCGCCTATCTCCTTAACACCGTAACCTTTGGAGACGACGACTTTGCCATCTTTCACAACGGCAATGGCCAGCCCCGGAATCTGCCAGTCGGCCATGCCGCGCTTAATGTAGGCATTGAGGCTGTCCGTAACAAACGTGGGCTGATTTTGAGCGGTTGCTGTAACCGAAAAGACGGTAAAAATAGACAGAAATACATTTTTCATGGCCCTAAAGTAGTAGATTGCCACCTTATCTGAAACGTCTGTCTATGAATCTAATCAATCCTACTATTGGCTTGCTGCTCTGGCAACTCATTTCGATTGCGCTCTTTTTATTCATACTGTTCATCGCCATTAAATTTACCCTGATTCTCTTTAAAGCGGACAAAGCGATTGACGAATTACGGACCTACATGCGCCGTCGCAGTTAGTCCATTGCAGGCTATTAGCACCCTTATTTGGGGAAGTTTTGCGACAGAAACGCTGCATCGGCTTTCGACCAGCCCTGCCGGGCCAGTTGACGCTCGCGCTCGGCAAGGGCAGCGTCGCCTTTCAAACTGGCAATTCGGGCAAGAGCGTAATGTGTGCCGGGATAATTCGGGTCATGTTCGGCCAGAAGCTTCGTGGATTCTTCGGCAAAGTCGGGCAGTTTCAATTGCCAGGCTACCTGGGCAATCATTTCCAGTTGAAACAACGCTTCGATCCAGGGGTCGGGACCAAACTGCTCGTGGGCACTGGTCTGGAACTTGCGAATGTCGACCAGCCCTTTTTCGCGTTCGGCGGGGTCGGATAGGGCGATCAGGGCCGCTAAAAATTTCGGATGCGGCTCCAGCCAGGCATTGAGCCAGTCCGTGTTGGCCGCCTTCTTTGCTTCTTTCAGCGCGTTCTGCGAGGCTTCCAGCGAAAGGCGGGCCTGATCGAGTTGATTTTTCCTAACCTGTGTCAGACCCAGCAGGTAATGACCAATGACCCGCTCGCCGGGCGTTTTCCCAGTTGTTAATTCCTTCGCGATAGGAACGGCTTCGGCATCCCGGTTTTGGGTAATCAGCAGGGCCGGGTAGCCCATTTTGTTGTAAAACGTCCGCTCCGGATTGGTGGGTCGTGCGGTCATGTAGCGCTCTTTCACTAACTGTTCGGCTTCCTGCATCCGGCCCTGATACTGATAACAAAGCCCCAGCAGCGAAATATTATGGATATGATGCCAGTCGTACATGGATTCGTACTTCTCGGTTTTATAGAGGTTTCGCTCGATGGCATCGGTTTGCTTCATCTGCGCGATGGCCTCGTCTACATCGCCGGTTTTCATCAGATCATGGGCATACATGTGCAGGGCATGCGCCAGATTAGGGGCCAGCCGGGCGTAGACTTCGCCATGTTCCCGCGCTTTACCATAATCGGCCATGCCCTCGTAGGCGTGAACCAGAAAATGGTGCGCCGACGGATGATTGGGATGCGTTTGCAGGACTTTTTCGTAAATAGCAATGCTGGCCGTCGATGAACCCTGCCCCCGCCCGTCGGCAAAACGTTCGTAGGCATTACCGGCAATGAGCCACAGTTCAGCATCCTGGGGGAACCGTTTGACGGTCTGGTTAATTTTCAACCGGTACTCGTTCAGAAGCTTTTGGTTATTGAGCGAATCAACGGCTTTTAGCTGGGCAAACCGCAGCTCAATATGGGCTTTTTCGCGCTCCGACGCATAACCAGATAAGGCTTTCGCGGTTTCAGCGGCTTTCTGGGCGGCTTTAGCATCGTCCAGTTCCATATACACCCGACTCAGGCCAACGTGCGCCATCACCATCGTTGAATCATAGCGTAGCGCTTCATGAAAGGAACGGGCCGATTCGACCAGCGCGTAGCCGTGCAGATAGCCCATTCCCTGCTCAAAATAAGCCTGCGCTTTTTCGTTTTTTGTGGATGTCGGCGCAGGAAACTGACCGACGTTTGAACGAAGGGCAACGGATTGTTTCAGCAACGTATTTGGAATACCGCCAACGTGAGCCAAACCACAGATTGGAATTGTTGAGAAGGCAAGGGTGGAGACGGGGGCAGGCAGGAGGGATCTGGCTGGTCCGGTTCGTTTGCCAACTACTAAGAAAACCAGCAGAATCGGCACAAACGAATACAGGTAAACACGTTTCATGATGAGGAAGTTTGATAACCCCTGTAAGTTACTAACTTACTAAGGCGCAGGCAAGTAGGCTGCTTCGGTTATTAGTTATCGGTTGCCGGCTCTCCATAAACCAAACAGCCCCGAAACTACTTGGTTTGGGGCTGTTTGGTTTGATCGTAGTATATTATCAGAATCATCAGAAGCAATCTGCAAACTCCTAAATCCCCTAAAGGGGACTTTATCCGCGAATGAGCAAAGTCTCCTTTAGGGGATTTAGGAGTTTGCAGATTATAGGTTTACAATTGCGGCTGTTGTAGCACAACGCTCTCATCAATGCGGCCTGCCTTGCGGTTACGCATCCAAAAGAAGAGTGCGGTGAACGCAAAAATCAGAATAATCGGAAACGTTGTCATTTTGACCAGCGTGGCCTGTCCGGCGGCTAATTCGAGGGCATCACCAGACAGACCGGCAGCGGCTTTTTCGATGCGTTCCCCGTCAATCCAAGAGCCGATGATGGGTGAGAAAATAGAGGTCGAAAACATACCTACCCCACCCACAATCGACATGCCCAACGCTCCGCTCAACGGAATCCGCTGGGCAACAAAACCGATCATGGTGGGCCAGAAATAACACACGCCAATTGCAAAGAACACAGCGGCAACATAGGCCATTGCTCCGGTTTGGTTGCTGAATAAATAAATACCGATGGTGGCAAAAACAGCAGAACCTAACAATATGACGGTTGGATCAAGTTTATGAACGAGCGGACCAGCAAAAAACCGGCCAATAGCCATCAGGCCTGCTACCAGTGCTAAAATCAACAACGGGTTGACCCCGCTGCCACTCAAAATAAGCGTTGACCATTGCTGTGGGCCAAATTCGGTGATCGCCGTTAATGCCATGCAGCAGAAAATAAACAGGAACAAGGGGGTCAGCATGGCCTGAAAGTTTTTGGCTAACGACGTTACCCCTGCCACTTTTGGCGTTGGGAAAGTCTGCCCAAAAAACAGAAATGCATAAATCACGGTAGGAATCATAATTATCCAGATCTGAATCTGCCAGGATACGCCTGCTGTAAAGGTGGAGACTGCGTAGGAGAGTAAAAAGCCAAGTGCCATTCCGCCAGGAAACCACATGTGGAATCGGTTCAGCATCTTGTTCATTGTTGAACCTGAGTACATATCCGCGATCATGGGATTACAGGCTGCTTCCGTGCAGCCATTGCCAAATCCGATGAAGAATGTAGAGATCATCAAGCCAGTGAACCCACCCGCATATATGGTAAGTACTATCCCCAGCGTGTGCGAGACAACCGCGACCATCATAATCCGTTTGGGACCTACAGAATGGTAAACCAAACCGCCGATGATCATCGAAACAGGAAAGCCCACAAAGAACATCGAAGTAATGTTACCCAACTGCTCGGCGCTAAACCCAAACTCAGTTTGTAATTGAGGCAAAATGCCGGCCCGAATGCTGGCGGAAAAGGCCGTGGTGATGAGGGCAAAACAACTGGCCAGAAAAAGCCGTGAAGGATTGACGGTTTGGTTCATTTTATAGAAAGGGTTTTTGTGAGTTTTCAACTTTATTAATGAGCAAAAGACAAAAGAGACGACAAACTCCCCGCTCGACAGGCGTTTTTGTGCAAAATTTCCGAAAAATAAGAGAAAACACCTAATTTCCCGGCGCAAAAAAGGGGACGTTCTGAAAGATAGTTCCAGGTTCGCCAGATGGGACATGGAACCTGAAACCTGGACCCCAGGACAGTAAACCCACCCCCTACTTCCCTTTTCCTGATTCGTTTACACTCAACTTACGTACCAATGCACAGAAAACTGCGAATGGGCATGGTTGGCGGAGGACTCGATGCCTTCATCGGTGCCGTTCACCGCCGGGCCGCTGGTTTCGATGGCGAAATCGAATTGGTTTGTGGCTGCTTCAGTTCATCGCCCGACAAATCGAAAGCCACCGGCCACGCGTTGTACCTGCCCGAAAATCGGGTTTACACCTCGTTTGAGGAAATGATCGAGCAAGAAAAAGCGTTGCCGGAGGGCGAACGGATGGATTTCCTGTCTATCGTAACGCCCAATCATATGCACTTCCCGCCCGCGAAGATGGCCCTCGAAAATGGCTTCCACGTCATCTGCGATAAGCCCATGACGATAAACTTAGAGCAAGCCAAAGAACTGGTCCAGATTGTCCAGAAGTCGGGTCTGGTGTTTGGTCTGACCCACAACTACACGGGCTACCCGATGGTGAAAGAAGCCCGAGACATGATACGTAACGGCAAACTCGGCCAGATTCGGAAAGTGATTGTTGAGTATCCGCAGGGATGGCTCTCCAAAAAAGAGGAAGACAACAATTACAAACAGGCCATCTGGCGGACAGACCCGGCTAAATCAGGTGCCGCCGGTTGCATGGGCGACATTGGCACCCACGCCGAAAACCTCGCTGAATACGTTACGGGCCTGAAAATAACCGAACTCTGCGCTGACCTGAGCACGTTCGTGCCCGGTCGCCAACTCGACGACGATGGTAATGTGCTGCTGCGGTTCGACAATGGTGCGCGGGGCGTTCTGCACGCCAGTCAGATTGCCAACGGCGAAGAAAACGCCCTGAAAATCTTTGTGTACGGCGAACTCGGTGGCTTAGAGTGGCACCAAATGGAGCCGAACACGCTGAAGTACAAAACTCAGGAAGGCCAGCGGATTATCCGCCCGAATGTGGGCAATCTGTCGGCGTCGGCGAAGGCACACTGGCGAATGCCCGCCGGTCATCCCGAAGGGTTCTTTGAAGCGTTTGCCAATATCTATCGCAACTTCGCCTACGCCGTGAAAGCGCACATGGAAGGCCGCGACCCTGACCCCATCTACGATTTCCCTAAAGCTGCCGATGGCGTTCGCGGCCTGGCCTTCATCGACACCGTCATTGCCTCGAATCAGTCAGAGGAGAAGTGGACCAGGTTTATTCAATGAGCGAATTAGTAAATGAGCGAGTTAGCGAATAAAACACCTAATGTACAGCCCCGAAGAAAAAGCATTATTTGCCGAAGAAGTAGAGAAACGATTGAAAACGTTTATGATTCGGTGTGTGCGGGTTTTTCGAGCTTTGCCTAATGCCTATGAAGCACAACACTTTGGTAAACAATTGATTCGTTCCTCTTCATCCGCTGCTTGTAATTACAGGGCTGTTCGGCGCGCCAGAAGTAAAAATGAGTTCTTCGCTAAACTTAGTATCACAGTCGAAGAACTTGACGAGTCGTTATTCTGGTTAAATACGCTGATTTTTACGGAAATTGTTCCAGAGGAGCGATTGCGAGAATTAATAGATGAAGGGCATCAAGTTCTCAAAATTCTGTCTAAATCCCGCAGCAACACTAAGTAAGCTCATCAATTCGCTCATCCATTAATCCACTCAGCAATTACCCTTATATATTCACTCATTCGCTCATTCATTAATTCGCTCATTAAATAATGCAAAAAATCAAGATTGGTGTCGTTGGCACCGGATTCATTGGCCCCGCACACATCGAAGCCCTGCGTCGCCTACCTAACACAAACGTCGTCGCGCTTTGCGAAGTAACGGCCGAACTCGCCCGGCAGAAAGCCGACCAACTGGGAATCGAACGTTCCTGTACGTTTGATGAACTGCTGAAGATGGAGGACATCGAGGTGGTGCATATCTGTACGCCCAACTTCCTGCACTACGCCCAGTCGAAGGCGGCTTTGCTGGCGGGAAAGCACGTCGTGTGCGAAAAACCATTAGCAAAAGACCTGCATGAAGCCGAAGAACTCGTCCAACTGGCAAAAGAAACGGGCCTGGTCAACGCCGTGCATTTCAACCTGCGCTACTACCCGCTGGTTCGGCAGATGAAAGTCATGCGGGAACGGGACGAACTGGGTGATATTTACTCGATTATCGGCTCCTATTTGCAGGACTGGCTTTTCTACGACACCGACTACAACTGGCGACTCGAACCCGACAAATCGGGCGATTCGCGGGCCATTGCCGATATTGGTTCGCACCTGATGGACAGCTTAGAATACATCACAGGCCTGAAAACGGTGGCCGTTATGGCCGATTTCAACACGGTGCATAAAGTCCGTAAGAAGCCGCTGAAGCCGGTCGAGACGTATTCGGGGAAGATGCTCCAGCCAGAAGATTATGCCGACGTGCCCATTAACACTGAAGACCACGCCAACGTGCTGCTGCGATTCGACAATGGCAATCGGGGCGTTATCACGGTGTCGCAGGTATCGGCGGGGCGTAAAAATCAAATGAAATTAGAGATTGCCGGGTCGAAGAAAACGTTCGCCTGGAACTCCGAAGCGCCCAACGAAATGTGGATTGGCAACCGCGATGGGGCCAACCAGTCGTTCATGCGCGACCCCTCGCTGGCGCACCCCGAAGCACGGTCGGTGATTTCGTTTCCGGGGGGTCATAACGAGGGCTTCCCCGACACGTCGAAACAGTTGTTCAAGGAAGTGTACGAGGCCATTGCCGCCGGTAAACAACCCTCAACTCCAACCTTCCCGACCTTCGCCGATGGCTACCGTGAATTGCTGATTTGTGAGAAAATTCTGGAAAGCAACCGCAGGCAGGCCTGGGTAGAGGTTTAATTGAAAACGCGGCCTGGTTTGTTGTCGGGCCGCGTTTTCACTTTATACATTAGAAGCATACTTGCTTTTGTGCAGAACAATCCGCTTGCCTTCGTCGAACTGCTCTACATCAAGAATTTCCTCAAAACGAATTACGTCTTCCGAGAGAAGTTTGAGAATGCGTTCGGTCATAGCGTCATTACGCTCTAACAGGCGTTCATGGCGAGTTAGAATTTCGGAATGTTCTTTGAGAATTTCGGAATGTTCTTTGAGAATTTCAGAATGTTCCTTCAGAAGGGTACTATGTTCATCAAGTCGTTGATTAACACCCACTAACTCACTTTTGACGCCAGAAACCTCATTTTTGACGTTGCGTAATTCATCAATAAAAACATCCTGCTTGACAAGCATTTCGGCAAGCAATTCAACGATGCGATCTTCGTTCTTCATAATTTCAATCTCTTTGTCGGCAATATAACAGATTCAGAACCAAAAATTTCACCCATTTACCAGTAAAGTACATGAAAACCATGAAAGGCCCGGGCATTTTTCTGGCCCAGTTTCTGGGCGATGAAGCCCCATTTAATTCGCTTGAATCCATTGCCAAATACATGGCCGGCCTCGGCTATAAAGGCGTGCAGCTTCCCACCTGGGACCCGCGTGTCATTGACCTCAAACAAGCCGCCGGGAGCCTAACCTATTGCGACGAGCTAAAAGGAAAATTAAAAGACATTGGCGTCGAAATCACCGAGTTAGCTACCCACCTGCAAGGGCAATTAGTGGCCGTTCACCCAGCCTATGGCCCCATGTTCGACGGCTTCGGACCGGCTGAACTGGCGGGCAAACCAAAAGATCAGCAGGCCTGGGCTGTCGACCAGCTACTGATGACTGCTAAAGCCAGCAAAAACCTCGGCTTAAAGGTTAGTCCAACATTTTCTGGTGCATTGCTGTGGCCATTTATCTACCCCTGGCCGCAACGTCCGGCGGGGTTGGTCGAAACGGGTTTTGCTGAACTGGCTGCCCGCTGGATGCCTATTCTGAACGCCTACGACGAAGCGGGCGTCGATCTGGCCTACGAACTGCACCCCGGCGAGGATTTGCACGATGGCATTTCCTTCGAGATGTTCCTGGAGAAAGTGGGCAATCACCCCCGTGCGGGCATCAACTACGACCCCAGCCACTTTGTGCTGCAACAGCTTGATTACCTGCAATTTATTGATTTCTACCACGAGCGGATCTACGCCTACCATGTGAAAGATGCCGAGTTCAACCCAACAGGTAAGCAGGGCGTGTATGGCGGTTTTCAGGGCTGGGTCGAGCGGGCCGGGCGGTTCCGGTCGCTGGGCGACGGGCAGGTCGATTTCTCCGGCATTTTCTCTAAACTGGCGCAGTACGACTACGACCGCTGGGCCGTACTGGAATGGGAATGCGCCCTGAAACACCCCGAACAGGGAGCTGCCGAGGGCGCACCCTTTATCGAAAGCCACATCATCCGCGTTACCGAACGGGCTTTCGATGACTTCGCCGGAACGGGCAGCGATGAGGAGTTTAACAAGAAGGTGCTGGGATTGTGATTTTATATGGAGTCAGGTTTGGGTGGCCGGTGCCATCTCAAACTTGACTCCACTTTATGGCTGGTCAGGGTTCGGGCGGTCATGTGCTGGCTGCGCTTTGCAGTTTCTTCATTCCAGAGTTAGGCCAGCGTCTATAGGGTCTTTGTTGATCGCCATTTTGCAGTTGCCCGCAGCATTAACTGCTGATACTGGGTTTCTAACCGAAATCAATATTTTTTGATAAGCTTTACCAACCGGCGGCTAATCAACGCGTAGCCTTCATCGGAGGGGTGTAACCCATCATACGTTTTATCAATGGCGTCAACAGGGTACGGATACGCATCGGTTTCAGGATTAAACGGAAGACCGATGTACCCCGGATACGTATGGTTGGCATACACACCGGTTTGTGGGTCTTTCAGCCGTTTATACTTAACCAGCTTCTTGTGTTGTAAGCCGCGCATGTGAAACAAATCAACCACCGGAAGATGCTCGTAGCGGCCAATGGAATCAATGGCCTTAGCGAACGCTTCGAGGTCCTGACCATTTTTGGCTTTGTAGGACCCATACGCGTTATTTTTAGGATTAAGCAGGTACACAAAATCTACCCGCTGCATGGGGGTAATCAACAGAATTGGCGCACTGGGATTCAGCCTGCGGAGTTTGTCGATAATGATGCGAAATGAACCATAAACAGTGGTGTTGCCCGCATTGTGTTCATAATCCGCAAAACGGCCTAATGGTCGGCCCGACCACCAGTCGTTGGTGCCCAGAAACACCGAATACATATCGGCTTTAACCAGACCCAGGGTTTCAATGGCCGAAGCAATCCGTCCTGCCGTCCAGCCATTATGGCCCTGATTGGTATAGTGAATATAAGGCAGTCGCTCAATAACCCTGGTCATATAGCCTTTGGTGATTCGATTACCGGTTTCATCGGGATGCTCATTTAAATAGGTGATCGAATCCCCAATGGCCACCCAGGTAAGTTCTTTATGTTTGAAGGAACTGATCAGGCAAACCAGCGCTAAGAGTATAGCCAGCGGTTTCCTGTGTTTTTTAGTCGTTACTGCCTGATTCGTCATGTTGTGCCCGATGGTTGTCTGTTATAAAGGGTGGCTCATGAACCAGCTACTGATAGCTGCCAACGAACGTATTTTTCTGACCTACTCCCAGTTTATGGCCACCTTCCCCGTTTCCTCCTCAATTCTGTCCACAACGCACCTTGCTCAATTTATTCAGCCAAAATACAGTCTATCGTCAAACACCACTTGCCAACTGCTGAAAGCAGGCATAAATCATTCCTATTTGGTTACAGATGGCCCGGCCAAAGCTATTTTCCGGCTCTATAGCCTGAACTGGCGTACTCAGGTTGACATTAGTGAGGAACTAAAACTCCTGAAGCTGCTAAACGAGAATGGTATTCCCGTGTCGTATCCGATTGCCGATAACACCGGAAATTTTATCCAGGTGATTGATGCGCCGGAAGGAAAACGGTTTGGCGTACTATTTTCCTTTGCCGAAGGTGAGAAACGGCTTACCTTTTCGGCTGATTTGCATGACAAATTGGGGCAAATTATGGCCCGCTTTCATCAACTTACCCACAACCTGACGCTGAACCGGGTGACCTACACGCCCCAGATTATGCTGCTTGAGCCACTTGAGCAGTTGACGAAGTTCCTGCCTGCCGAGTCCGAAGAAATGCGGTTTATGCAGGAGACGCAGCACTATCTGCTGAATCAATTTTCAACAATTAAGGCCTCCAGCGTTCGGCAGGGAGTTGTACATTTAGACATCTGGTTCGACAACCTCAACATCGCCAAAGACGACACGATTACCCTGTTCGATTTTGATTTCTGCGGCAACGGACTACTTGCCTACGACATCGCTTACTACCTGCTGCAGCTTCACAGCACCGAACCGAATGAACAGGAGTTCAGCTATAAGAAAGAACGTTTTCTGGCTGGCTACGAGTCCATTACGCCAGTCAGCGATGAAGAAAAACAACTGCTGCCTATGTTGGGCGTCAGCATTTATTTTTTCTATTTGGGCGTTCAGTGTCAGCGATTCGACAACTATTCGAGCGTTTTTCTGAACGAGTTATATCTGAGACGATTTATCAATCTGCGCGTAAAACGCTGGTTTGATTTTAACGGCCTACATCAGGAATAAGTCGTCACGCAACTTACGTTAAACCAGCCACCTAACCACCCGAAAGTCTGCTGACTAAAAACCAGCACACCACTAAAGATTTATTCTATCCCCTTTGTGTATTTCTTTGCGCCTTACAGCCGACCCGGTCTGCGTTACAACTTTTTTACGCCTTACATTTGGGGTTTAAACAACGTTCTCCCGTTGCAAAATCAATGACGCTCCAATTTTTTGCGCCCGCCTGGGGTAATACGCTACCGTTCGATTTGTTTTGCCAACATGTAAAAGAGGCCGGTTACGACGGTGTCGAAATGGCGTTACCGTTCGATTCAGCCGAAAAAATGGCTATTCTCGATAGTCTGGCAAAACACGGTCTGGCCCTGATTGGGCAATACTGGCAATCGCACGAAACCGATCTCGACGAACACGCCCGTAGTTTTGAGAAATACCTGCGCCACCTGATTGCCGCCCGGCCGCTGTTCATCAATTGCCAGACCGGGAAAGACTTTTTTACCTTTAGCCAAAATAAACGGCTGATTGACCTCGCCGACCAGATTTCTACCGAAACGGGCGTGAAAATTATTCACGAAACGCACCGGGGCAAGGCGTTTTTTGCGGCTCATATCACCCACGATTACCTGCAAAAAATTCCCACCATTCGGCTTGCTCTCGACATTTCGCACTGGTGCAACGTGCATGAATCGCTGCTCGAAAATCAGCTTGAAACAGTCACACGGGCCATTCGCCATACCGACCATATCCACAGTCGGGTAGGGCATCCTGAAGGGCCGCAGGTCAACGACCCCCGCGCCCCCGAATGGACCGAAACCCTCGACGCGCACCTGGCCTGGTGGGATAAAATTGTTGACACGCACCGGGCCGCCGGTACCCAACTGACCGTAACGACCGAGTTTGGGCCAGCCACCTACATGCCCGTGCTTCCCTACACCCAAATGCCTGTAGCCAATCAGTGGGAGGTGAATGTGTTCATGCTGAATCTGTTAAAGAAACGGTATGAATCGGTCAATTAAGCAGGGTATCAGGTAGTATCAGGACCTGGCTCATCGGACGCATAGCCCGATCGGAATCAACCCCTGAGTTTACCCTCAGTCAGTTTTACCGTTTTACGAACCACCTGCATGGTTGACTTTTGCCGGTCGGCTACGAACTGCATGGCTTTTTTTACCTTCTCTTTGGCCAGCGGATAATCTTTGTGAATGTCCATCACGGCTTTGGTGATGTCGGCAGACGACGTCTTATCGATATCGAAGAGCCACTCCGGCAGGCCAATATCGCGGAACATCCAGCCCTTGCGCCCGTGCAACAGGGAGCGGGCGTGAACGACCGGCACGCCCAGCGCCAGCCCCATGATGAGCGAGTGCGGCTCGATACCAAACATCGAATGGGCACGGGCGTACACCGACATGGCTTCGTCGGCGTTCCAGTACGAGTCACGCCAGACGACCTTGCTCTGCACGTCGGCGGGGAGTAGGTCATATACCTTCGTTTTGTTCTGGGCCACTTCCTTACTGACCTCGGGGGCCAGCAACACCTTCAGGCCGGTTTCGCGCACCCAGGTCGTGATGAGGTCGCGCACGTACCCCATCCGCACCCGGTCCTGTTCCTGCTGTTCGGGAGTAGCCTGGGCGGGGTTCATCAAACTGCCTTTGCCCGTGTCGTATACGTGTTTTGTGTTGGTGCGGATAACGACGGCCAGAAATTTCTGGTCCTCCAATCCGACTTTCTTCAGATACGCCACGCCTTTTTCTTCGTCGCGCACGTCGATACCAAAACAACCGTCCGGCCCAAATTCGAGTACACCAGGTTTGAAGTTATTTTCTTTCAAAAACTTCCGTGATTCGTCGTCGCGGGTGTAGATGAACGCGGCCCGGCTGAGCACGTCCTTGAAAACGGGCATGGCGGGATGGGCGAACTTATCGAACGACTGTCCATACAGCCCGAAGGGAACGCCCCGGTCGAGGCAGTAGTAAAACGGCGTCAGGTTAGCCATTGTCGCGGGCCAGTCATAACCGAACAGCCCGTAGTTGTACACCATACCGGAGTTGACCATGTACAGATTGGCCCGGTCGAACGCGTCCTTTAACTCGCCCTCGAAGGGTTTGTCGCCATCATAGAAATCTCCCCGGACGATTTTTACATTCGGAAAATTCTTCGTGATAATCTTCTCCGTTTCGGGCCGGGCTGTCTGGTGCCAGAGCAGAATTTCGGCTTCGGGCACGTACCGCTGCAGCAGCCGCAGCGTACCGGGCGTATGCCCCTGGTCGCCAATGTTGGCGTCGTTCCAGGACGAGCGGAGCAGAATGACGGGCTTTTGAGCCGAACCAGCCGGGCTTACCGACTTTGTCGCCGGTATAATAGAGACGGGGAGCGTCGTCGCGGCTACCGACAGGGTAGAGAGTTTAAGAAAGTCTCGGCGGTTTTGCATGAAAATCAGGAAAGGCTTAACTGAAAATGTTTATAAAAAGACCGACAGAAACGTCTGACGGCCTTTTGGAAACCAACCTATAAAGTGCGACAACTGCTTGTTAATACTCAGGCTGTTGATAGCCGACTGCGGAATTGACAACAAAGCGTGTTTAGCCTGACGGGTGATAAAACCCGGATGCTGTACGTCAAACCTGCTTTTTAATGAAGTTAAAAGCCGTGTCGTACTGCGCCCTGACTTTTTTCAGCGATTGAGCAATGCTTCGTTCGGCGGTGGGGTAGTCGGCGTGAACCTGCATGAGCCGGTCGGCAATCTGTTTTCCGGTCGTTTGCTCGATTTCAAATGTCCAGTCAGCCAGGCCCAGGTCGTAGTACATCTGGCCTTTGATAGTGTCCTGGGGTTGACGGAGGTAAAACGCAGGCGTTCCGTTGGTAAGGGCGATAATTGGCGAATGACACTCGCAACTCAGCACGGTGTGGGCCTGAGCGTAGAGCGAAGCTGCTTCGTCGGGCATCCAGTAATCGTGTTTGACCACAAACGGCTTCACATCATCGGGCAGGGGATTGATGAGCAGTTCATCCATGATGTCTACTTCATAGGTCATTTCGGGACAGACCACGACTTTGTTTTTCGTCTGGCGCACCCACGTAATCATCGCTTCCCGCAGTTTGGCGTGGTCGATTTCTTTCCACTTGTCGTTGAGGGCATCCATCTCTTTAATATACTCTGGACTCCACCCGCTGTTGTTGGGTTTGAGTTTATAGTAGGGCGTTCGGCGTAGTCGGGGAACGGCGCAGATAAACTTCTTTGGTTCCAGCCCGTTCGTCTGCATAAACTGCTGTGCCCGCTCCCGGTCCTGAATGGTCAGGGCAAAGGTAGCGTCGGGAGCAAACGCCACATGCGGACTCGTTACACCCCCTTGTTTCAGTTTTTCGATACTTGCCGTTTCGCGGGTAAAAATGAACGATGCCTGTTGCAGCAAATCGCGGAGGGCGGGGGTTACGTCCTGCGTCGTTACGCCGAAAATGCCGAACGGTTTGCCCGTCTGCCGGTGCCAGGCGTCCACAAAATCGACCGCTACGACCGACGGCCCAGAGCCATGCAGGAAGAAATCAGCTTTCTGGAAGGCTTCTTTCACCTCATCGGTCTGCGGCACAAACGTGGTTTTGTCTACCTGTCCGTTAATGATGCGTACTGCCGGGTAATGCCGCTTGAGCAGAGCCTCGACCCGTTCGCTTTTGCTTTTTTTCCAGAGAATAACGGTTGCCTGCGGCAGTCGTTCTTTCAGAATGGCCAGTATCCCCGGCGTATGGGCAATGTCGCCGATATTGATGTCCTGCCAGCCCGAGGTCAGCAGAATGACCGGGTTAGCTTTCCCGGCAGCTTTCAGCAACTGCGGAATCAGGAAGGTTCCGGCAGCAGCCAGGCCGGTGGTTTGCAGAAACTGGCGACGGGTCGTATGATTTTTCATAAAAGTATAGGGCTTTCTTATAAAAAAATGTAGTTACACCAGCACACGTGCATCGGTGTGGTGTCGGTGTTGGTGTTGGTGTCGGTGTGGTGTCGGTGTGGTGTCGGTTTCTCAAAACCGACACGATTGCTGACGAGAAGGTGTCGGTTTTGAGAAACCGACACCACACTAACACCGACATCACACCTAAGTTGGCAGCGGTCTTATGTCAATACCCTGGATTCTGCTCTAATTTCGCGCTGAAATTGGCGTCGATGGCAGACTGGGGTATCGGGAAAAGGCCGTGTTTGTCCTGAATGGTGGTACGGGTGGAGGCCCGGATGCTGTATTTACGAACCCGCTCCACCAACTTGCCCATCCGGGTGAGGGTCCGGCGTCGTTGCTCCTCCACGATGAGTTCGCGGGCGCGTTCGTCTAAGATATAGTCGAGCGACATCTCGCTGGCGGTAGCTGGTTTGGCGTTGGCGCGGGCACGAACTACGTTGATATCGTCGGCGGCTTTCTGTTTGTCGCCCTTCAGCAGGTAGGCTTCGGCTCGCAGAAGATAGGTTTCGGCCAGCCGCATCACCGGGTAGTCTTTGAAGGTTTTGCCATACGTGTTATCGGTCGTTTTGCCCACTTTACCCTCAATCTTGCGGATGGTCGGGTAGAGCGATTGCATGGTATCGACGTCGGCGGTGAGCTTGCCCACGGTTTTTCCGAAGAACGTTGACGCGGGATTGGTGTACTTGAACGTCCGGCGAATGTTGTAGGGCGAGTTCCGCATGTCGTTCGTGAAATTGTCTTTCCAGATGTCATACAGGACGTAATTCGTGGGTCGAATCCAGCCCACACCCCGGCCCATGCTATCGACCAGCACCATACCCGATTTGCCCGCCGGGTCTTTCAGGTTGGCATAAAATGGCCCCCAGGCCCGCAGCCAGTGATTGCCACCTGTGCCACCACTATTGGTGTTGTTATCGTAAATGCTCGTCACGGGCTTCCCGCCGGGCGTCTGGTCTTCAATCTGAAGCACATAAATCGTTTCCTGATTCCCCGAACTCCGGTTGGTATTGTTGTCTTTGAACAGGTCCGAAAACACATCGCCGGGCAGGTCTTTGTCACTGCCGAAGCGGGTCGTCATGAGTTTGTATAGGCCCGAATTAATCACGTCGGACGCGCTGGCGCTGGCCTTGTCGTACTCACCGAGACTGATGTACACCTCCGCCAGCAGATGGTCGGCAGCAGCCTTCACGATGCGCCCTTCGCGGCTTTTGTCCACCGTTTTGGGAAGCCACTGCGAGGCAAACACCAAATCTTTCATGGCCGATTCGTACACTTCTTTGCGTGTATCACGGACAAAATCAGTTTTGGGGCCGGTGAAGATTTGTTCAACCACCGGAACGCCCCCGTACAGATTCGCCAGCACGTTATGGGTATAGGCCCGAAAGAACCGGGCTTCGGCCAGAACGGCGTTCTTTTCGGCTTCATTGGCCCAGATACCATTAATTTCCGGTTTTTGGGCGTAGGTGATGATGGTGTTGGCACGCGACAGCATCCGCGTGTACGCCCAATCCCAGTAGTACTGAGCACCCTGGTAGCTCGGCACAAGCGTTACGTTATAATCCACGAAATTGTAAGTAGGCAGGGATGGAGTGCCCACATCGGTGCCCATGTTCATCGTAACGTGACCGTGCAGGGCATCGAAGCCCGCAAATTCCTCACGAGCCGCTACGTGCAGCCCCGTGATGTAGTTCTCGAAGCCGGTTTTGGTCGTCAGTACCACATCAGGATTCAGCGACCCAACGGGTATTTCCTCCAGAAAGTCATCATTGCAGGCACTGCCTGCAAACGAAAGAAAGACAATCAACCCGCCCGACAGCAGGCGATTCAGGGAATAAAGGCGTGTATATCGTTTCATCTTGATTATCAGAAGCTAAGGTTTAGTCCCAGCGTAACGGTTCGGGGTGTTGGGTAAAAGGGGGAGTCCTGCCGGTTGTAGCCGCTTTCGGGGTCCGGGCCAAGCCATTTGGTGAAGGTTGCCAGGTTACGACCGCTGGCATAGGCCCGTAAACTGCCGATTTTCAGCCGCGACAGCACCGTTTTCGGAAATTCGTAGGATAGCGAGACATCCTGAATCCGGATAAAATCCCGGCTCATGTAGTAGTTATGGCCAAGCGGATTGGTGTAACTCATGCCAGGCCGGGTAGCCGATTGATTTTCGGGCGTCCACCAACCGGCGTCAATCATGTTGGCGGGCCGTTCGGGATAGTTGCCTGCGCCCGTCGGGGCGTTGCGAATGTCCAGAATACTCAGCGACTGCATCCAGCCCTGCATGGCGTTGATGAATACCGACAGGCTCAGGTTGCCGTACCGAAACACGTTGGTGATGCCCCAGCGCAGGTTGGGCTGCAACTGCCCAATCACCGACCGGTCGTTGGCCGCGTCGAATTTGCCGTCGCCATTGAGGTCTTTCACGCGCACCCAGCCGGGTTTGTAGCCCGTGGGCAGGTTATCGCCCTGCTGGTAAATTCCGTCGAAGGAATAGTCATACAATACGCTCACTGGCTGACCAATAAACCAGCGGTTGCCGAGGTCGTCATCTTCCCGGCCATCGCCGTTGGTATCGCTGTTATAGATATGGACAATCTTGTTTTTGTTGGCCGAGAAAATCAGGTTGCTGCTCCACTCAAACTTACCCTGTTGCAGGTTTACTGTGTTCAGCGTCAGTTCGATACCCTTATTGTTGGTTGCGCCTAAGTTCGACAGAATGGACGTGAAGCCTGTGTTTGTGGGCAGGGCACGGCGCAGAATCAGGTCGCGGGTGTCCATGTTGTAATACTCCACGGTGCCACCGATTCGCCCTTTAAAAAGTTCAAAATCGAGGGCTACGTTGGCCGATACAGTTGTTTCCCATTTCAGGTCATTGTTGGCCATGCTGGACGTAAAAATGCCCGTTGCGGTAGAACCCCCGTCGCCGAAAACGTACTGATTGGTGGTCGACAGGGCCAGCGACTGATAGGGGCTGATGGCCTGATTCCCCACCGTGCCATACGACAGGCGAAGTTTGAGCAGATTAAGCGCCGAAATACGTTTCATGAACGGCTCATCGGAGACAATCCAGGCCAGCGCCCCCGACGGAAACGTGGCGTATTTGTTGTTGGCCGCGAACACCGAACTCCCGTCCCGGCGGGCGGTAAACGTAGCTAAGTAGCGGTTTTTGAACCGGTAGTTGAAGCGGGCCATCGACGAAACACCGTCCTGTGCGGCTCCATCGGACCGGGTCACCTGTACCTGCCCCAGGTTCAGGTTGTTCCAGCCCAGCGCGTCATTAGCCAATGGCGATGCACTGGCGGTTGTCGACTCCCACCCGGCATGGTTGCGGCCGTAGAGCAGCGTCACGTCGAAGCCGTGGTTTTCGTTGATTTGTTTGTCGTAGGTCAGGATGTTTTCCAGCACCCAGTCGTAATCCTGCCGATTCATTTTGCTGGCACTGGTTGTGTTGACGGCGGGGCGGTTTACATCCTGCCGGTTGAAGTTGTAATTCCGGGACCACCGCAGGTTGGGCGACACGTTGAGCCGGTAGCTCAGTCCTTCCAGAAACGGCACCTGCACCAGCGCAAAAAAGTTGGTAAACAGGTTCTGGTTAATTTCCTCGTTTTTGTTCAGCAGGCCCGCCATCGGGTTGCCAATCAACTGGTCTTCCGGCACGGGAAACTGCGTCGGCTGGGTTTTGGCGTCATCGTAGTAGAGCTTACCGTAGGGGCTGGTAAAGTACGCATTGTACAGGCTGGCTTCCTGGCCCGACAGGTTGCGGTTGATATAGGTGCTATTGATGCCGATTTTGAGCCAGTCCGTGATTTGGTTTTCGACGTTCGCCCGGAACGACGTTCGTTTGGAATTATCGTTGTAAATCAGCCCTTTCTCGTCAACTAACCCCGCCGAAAGGTAATAATTCGTGCGACCCGACCGGCCCGAAATGCTTACGTCATAGGACTGAATTCCGGCATCCTGCGACACCTCGTCCCAGGGGTCGATGGTCCGGCCATTTTTGTAGTTTTCGGCTTCCGACAGGGCCAGATACGACTCAATTTTAGCCGGGTCCGCGTCCAGACCGGTCTGACTGCGAAAATCGAGGGTTTTCTGAATGTAGCGTTCGGGCGACAGCAGTTTCATCTTATAACTCCAGTCCGACACGCCGTAGTAGCTGTTGACGCGAATGGTGGGCTTGTCGGTCGTGCCTTTTTTGGACGTAATCAGAATCACGCCATTGGCCGCCCGCGAACCGTAAATGGCGGCCGCACTGGCGTCTTTCAGTACCTCCATCGACTCAATGTCGTTGGGGTTGATGTCGGCCAGACTGCCGTTGAAAAAAATACCATCGACCACAATCAGCGGGTTGTTATTGGCCGAAATTGACCGTTGCCCGCGTACCAGAATACTGCCGCCCTGGCCGGGCCGACCGTTGTCGGTGAACTGCACACCGGCCACCCGGCCCCGCAGTGCCTGCGAAATGTTGGTGTTGGGTGTGTTGACGAGTTGCTTCAAATCGACTTTGGCCACCGACCCCGTTACGTTACGCTTCGACTGGGTGCCGTAGCCAATCACAACCACTTCGTCCAGCGATTTTTTGTCGGGGACTAAGCTGATATTAAGGGTACTTCGGTTGCCAACCACGACCTCCTGCGACGCATAACCGACGAAGGAAAAGGTCAGGGTAATGGGCACATCATTAGGCGTGGTAAGTTTGTATTTACCGTCCGGGTCAGTAGTGGTGCCGCGCTGGGTACCTTTTATAACGACACTTACGCCCGGCAGTCCTCCGCCTTTTTCATCCGTCACCGTGCCGCTAATGGTTTGGTCGGTAGGGGCCGGGGTGGTGGAAACGGTGGTTCTGTTCAGAAGGGCCGACGAATAGGTCAGGCTGTTTTGCTGCGTATTCTGAGCGATGTCGAGTGCGGTTTGGGGGAGGGACTCTACCGATGCCTGATTCGTGTTTTTTCGGGTATCCTGAAAAATTATGTACTGGCTGCTACCCGTTTTTTTGAAACGCAGGCCGTGCGGTTTCAGCAGGTTATCCAACTGCTTTTCCAGCTTTTTGGCCGACGCAGCGCCGTTCGGATTGACGATGATGTGCTGAACAATGGTCTCTTCGAACAGAATGCTGACGTTGTACTGGCGACTCAGTTCGTTCAGCACATCTTTGAGCCGTTTGGTGCCCGCATCAGGTTGGGCGGCTGCCGCTACCTGAACAGGCATACGCCGGGCAAAGGCCACCTGTTGGGCCATAACGACGGTCTGGTAAATACACAGCAGACTCAGCAAACTGCTGACTTTCAGTAATTTGTGTACTTGTTTTTTCATGGTTAACCGGGTTTGGAAGATTCTATGGGTTCTGTAGATTTTTTGGATTCTATTAAGAATAACGGCTTGATTGTCAAAGCCAAAGAATCTACAGAATTTAATTTTGCCTATTGTGCTGCGTGGATAATAACCTGGTTGCCCCGTTGTTCGATGGGCAGATTGAGCAGGGTCGATAATACGTCGATGATTTCCTGCGGATTTTTTGCCTTGAAATACCCGGCCAGGCGCCGGTTTGCCTGCGTGCTGTCTTCAATAACGACATCTACCCCGAAGTGGTCGTGCAGCACATCGGCTACTTCCGAGAGGGGCGTCTGGTCGAAATAGAACTGGTGGTTTTTCCATGAACTGTGTAGTTGCGGCTTGGCGGTTTGGGCCAGGTGCATCCTGCCGGAACGCTGGTTCAACGTGGCCACGTCGCCGGGCTTCAGGGTTAGTTGCTTACCGGCCTGGTAGTTAATCTGTACTTTTCCTTTGTTCAGCACAACCTTTTTGCCCCGTTCGCGGGCATACAGCACAAATTCGGTTCCCAGCACCTCTACCTCGAAATCGGTTTCGGTTTGTACGGTAAAGCGTTTATTGTCAGCCATGTGGGTTACGTTAAATTCGCCTTCGCCGTCGAGAATAACCACCCGCTTCGCCGAATTGAACCCCCAGCGCGGGACGTACAGCGTCGAGTTGGCATTGAGCGTAACCTGCGTCCCGTCGGCTAACCGAACCGCCTGGGTTTGGGCGTTTCCAGTATGATAAGTTTGGTAGCGAAGCGGTTTGCGGAAGAAAAACAACCCTGCGCCCAGCAGCATAACAACCGACGCGGCCATGTACCACTGGCTGAACCAGGAGCGGCTGACAACCAGCGTCGAAACAGGTTTTTCCGGCTCCGCGACCACGGCGACAGGTGGCGTTTTTAGCTGGTCCAGATACCGGCTCAGCGCCTGCCCGGTGTTGGGCAGGTACTGCGGATGCTGGCTTTCCCATTCATCTAAACATTGGTAGAAAAGCGGCTCATTTTGAGGGACTTCCAGCCACTCTTCTATCAGTTTCCGCTGGATGGATGTGGCTTTGCCCTCAAAGAAGTCGAACAGGACACTTTTAGGAATGGATGTTTTCATAACCAGTCATAGTTGACGTGTAGACAAAAAAGGGTAATTATACCCCACATGGCGGGCTAAGGTTCAGGCCAGCAGATGGGTTAGCAGGAGTAACCCCAGCAGCCAGTCTTCCCGCAGGTCGGTGCGGAGTTTGGCTAAGGCGCGGCTAATCAGCCGCTCGACCGCACTGACGGTGATGTTCAGTTCCTGGGCGACTTCGGCGTATTTTTTACCCTCTAACCGATTGAGTTGAAAAGCCCGGCGGCATTGCGGGGGGAGGTGCTGCACGATGGTGTCTACCTTGCGGCAGAGTTCGTGGTAGTGCAATACTTCATCGGGTTTCAGAACCGGAACCTCAGGCTTGTTTTCAGCCGCATCGAAGGGCATGTTTCGGTTGAGTTCAAACCGGATGTAGTTGTAGGCCCGATACCGGACGGCTTTGTAGAGATAAGCCTGGTAAGAGGTGTTGATTTGCTCGAAAACCCGCCCCTGCCAGAAATTGGCGAACACTTCGGCAACAATTTCTTCGGCAATGTCTTTGGCATACACAAACCGAATGGCGTGGTTGCAGAGATTGGCATAATAGCGCCGAAACAACACCTCGCAACCCTTGCGGGCGTCCTGCTCAAACAAGCGACGCAGGAATTGTTCCTCGCTGATAACCGTGGTCGATGGAGACGAATCATCCGACAACCGAACGAAGGAGGGCTGCTGGTGTTCTGGCTGGTTATGAGGTACAGGTTCCATAGGCCGGGGGCGGTTTTCTTGTCTGCATCACAGACAAAATTGCACTATTTTACCCCACATGGTCGCAAAAACTTTTTTGCCCGATGGTAATTAATGGAAAACGGGGAACGTATAGAATCAATCGTTAGGACTACTTGCTGTATACGTTTCAAGGCCTGGTATCAACATCAACCAGAGAATTGAGCTGCCGCCCCGGCATTTAGCGACCTTTCCTGAACTACGACTCCTTCGCTATTGTTAAAAAATGAATCCGGCCCTAAACTGCCCCAAATTCAACTTCCTGTTTGTTGAGGTCTTGTCGGCTCATTTGGTTATGGATACGCCTGTGTTGCAGTTGTCGATAAGAATACATTGCTATGGAAACACTTTTTTACCTGCCAAAGATTGACGATTTAGCACTTCAATTCCGGTTGTCGTTCCGGCCTTTTGTTGCTTTCCTGAAAGCACAACAACAGAGCCGCCCGCCTTCCGATGGGCTATACGAGCTATACGCCTATTTGATTGACCAGTTTACGGAGGCCATTGCCCTGGCCGAACTTCAGAGCGAGCCACTCGATGAAGCCCGCCTGAAGGGTCTTTTTCAATTAGCAACCGTAGCCGTGTTACCGCTAAACCACACGAAACGCGACATGCTGTATTCGTTTGGTTTGCCGGTACCGCTAACCCTGTATCATTATTCATCGGCATTTGAGCGGTTAATCACCCAGTATCCTGATTTTCTGCTGGACCTGCCGAATCAGGTTGACGTTCAAAAAAAACAACGCTTTCTGTATCAGCTTATTCTGGAAAAATTCTACGGGATACAGATCGCCCAGAAAGCCGTGCTTTCGTTTCGGTTCCAGAAAAACCGGAATGGACTAACGAGTTATTACCGGCTGGAAGTCAATAATTCGTTTATTGAACCCCGCTCAACCCAGCCGCTGCCGCCACTCCAACCGGCCTGGATCGACTTTGTGAACGGAACGGCGCCATTGCCCGATGAGGTGACGCCGTTACCCTTGGACGAGTTTACGTTCGAGGGCTTTTCGTTTTTTCAGATGGAGGACGTAACGGAGGCCGAAACGATTCAGCAGCTACAGGAAGTATTCGCTCATCTGCATTCGGATACCGAACCGATTATTTATCAGCGGTTTGAATCGGCACTGCGGAACCTGTGCGGCCAGCCCGACCTCCAGATTGGCATCATACCGATGCCGCAGGTGAACGGCCAGTTTGTGTACCACCCCGCCAGTAAAACCCGAAGTATTTTCTTACGGAATGCCGCTATAAATACAACCAATTATAAAAACTCACCCGCCCAGAAAATGGCCACTAAACTGGCCCGGAATCCGATTCCCTACCTGTTCCCCAGCCTGGACGGCCTGCCCGAAAAAGAGCGCGGAGCGCTGGCTCAGCAAGGTATCGAAAGTTTTTTGGTGTATCCAGTCACAAACGCTGGCGACGTGCTTGGTATGCTCGAAATGGGAAGTTCGCGGGCCAACGCTTTCGATGAGGGCATATTGGATAAAATTGAGCGCATCCTCCCCCTCATTCAGGAACTGCTGCGCTACCAACTCAATCAGTTCAACAACAGTTTAGAGCAACTTATACGGAAAAAATTTACGTCGCTGCAACCTTCCGTCGAGTGGAAGTTTTATGAAACGGCCTGGGCGTATCTGAGCCGCAGCCAAAGCGAATCGGCGGGCGGTGATATTCCGATACGGTTTCCGCAGGTCTATCCGCTCTACGGAGCCGTTGATATTCGCAACTCATCGGTTGAGCGGCACAAAGCGGTTCAGCAGGATTTAGCCGATCAATTGGCGGCTCTCGACCAACTCCTGGCTAACCCTGCTTTTCCGTCGAACTGGGCCAGACCCGAGCACCTTCGGGAGGAGAGCTGCCAGTGCCAGCATAAGCTGGCGGCCGGGCTAAATCCCGAAGACGAAGAGGGAGTCGCTATTTTCCTGGAGCAGGACGTAAATCCCTATCTGAATTTGTTGCTGACGGAACAGCCCGCCCTCGAAGCGGAGGTACGCCGTTATTTTGCGCGGACGAACCCCGCTACCGGGCTGTTCAATCAGGCACTCAAGCGGTATGAACGGAGTATGGACTGGCTCAACGCAACCGTAAATGAATACATCGACGAGGAAGAAAAGCGGCTGCAAACTATTTATCCGCATTATTTTGAGCGCTACCGAACCGATGGTACCGAATACACCCTCTACGTTGGCCAGTCAATTGCACCCGATGTGGCCTTTGCTCCAGAGGTCCGTCGGCAACTGTTTCAATGGCAGTTGACGTCGATGGTTGAGATGGCCAGGTTAACGCACCGGCTACTGCCCAGCCTGCCCCTTCCGTTGCAGACAACCCAGTTGATTCTGGCTCACGCGCACCCGGTCGACATCAGTTTCCGGCAGGACGAGCGTCGGTTCGATGTGGAGGGGTCCTACAGTATCCGCTACGAAGTGCTGAAAAAACGAATCGACAAAGCCTGCATCGAAGGTACGCAGGAGCGATTGACCCAACCCGACACCATTGCGCTGGTGTATAGCCATATCTCAGAAGTAGCCGATTATTTACCCTTAATTACCCGTATGCAGGAGGCCGGACAGGTGCAGCCCGGCCTGGAACACCTCGACCTGGAGCCGATGCAGGGCGTTATTCGTCTGAAAGCCCTTCGTCTTCGCATTACGTATACCGACTCCCCACAGGCATGAACAGGATGGGTAAAACAGGTTGTTGGTTCCTGGGGATAGTGGGTAGTTTCTGCTTCCTGACGGCGGCACCGGGGCAGTCTGTTCCGGCAGATTCGGTCCGGCACCGGGTCATTCTAATCGGCGATGCCGGGCGGCTGTTTCACGGTAAAAATCCGGTGGTCGATGCGGTTCGTGCCCGGTATGATTTCGATAACCCGCGCACGACGCTGTTGTATTTGGGCGACAATGTCTATCCGCGTGGTTTATCGGACGAAAGCAGCCCCGATCACGATTCGTTAGCGGCTATACTTCGGTATCAGGCCGGGCCGGGCCTGGGAAAGCAATCTCAGGTGCTGTTCATACCCGGCAATCACGATTGGGCACAGGGCCGTTCGGACGGCTGGGAACGAATTAAACAGCAGGGGCAGTGGATAGATGGCCTGAACGCGCCCAACATACGATTGCTGCCTGCCGACGGATGCCCCGGCCCGGAAGAGATTCATCTGACCAACAAGCTGGTGCTGGTCATTGTGGATTCGCAATGGTGGCTGCACACCCAACGCAAGCCGGGCGAATCTGCTGGATCAGACTGCGCCTGCCGAAATGACGACGAGCTGATTACCCGGCTGGCTGATATTGCCTTCCGAAATAAGGATAAAGGCATTATTCTGGCCACGCATCACCCGTTTCGCAGCTACGGCATTCATGGCGGCTATTATAAACTCAAACAGCACATCTTCCCGACAACCGACTTCGCATCCTGGGCTTATCTTCCCCTGCCGGTTATTGGTTCACTTTATCCGCTGGTTCGGGGGGTATTTGGCAACATTCAGGATTTGCCCCATCCCCGGTATCGGCAGATGTTTCGGGCAGTGGAAAAAGCCGTTTCAACCGCCCCCAATGTGGTGTTTGTGTCGGGCCACGACCATGCCGTGCAGCACATCGCCGACGGCTCCCGAAACTACATCGTTAGCGGGGCGGGCATTAACCGCGAGCGGGTGAATAAGAACGGAAAACTGGCTGCGTTCGTCAGTCCTGAGTGGGGATATGTTATCCTGGATGAGTTGGTAGATGGTCGGCTGATCGCCACGTTTTACACGGTCGATGAAGCCGCCAACGCGACTGAAGCGCACCGGGCGGCCCTCTTCACAATTCCCGCCAACCTGGTTTCGTCTGGCGGAGACTCCGTGCGAATTACCGTGCAGCGGCCCACCTTCCCCGACAGTGTGCGGGTGGCCATTGCACCCGCCTACGATAGTGTGGGCCGGTTGCATCGCTGGCTTTTCGGCACAAACTACCGCACGGAATGGGCCACGCCGGTTGCGTTGCCCGTTTTCGACCTGACCCGCACAAAAGGCGGCTTCACCATTCTCCAGCGTGGTGGAGGGCAGCAAACCAAATCCCTGCGGCTCGAAGATGCCAGCGGGCGGGAGTGGGTGCTGCGAAGCATTCAGAAAGACCCGGCCAATGCCCTGCCGGTTCCGTTACGCGAAACCATTGCCAAAGAGGTATTACAGGACGAAGTGTCGGCGGGGTATCCCTACGCGCCAATGGTGGTTACGACGCTGGCGCTGGCGGCCGGGGTTCCTCATGCAAACCCGCTGTTGTTTTATGTACCCGACGACCCGGCACTGGGTATCTATCAGGCCGATTTTGGCCATTCGGTTTGTTTGCTCGAAGAACGCAGTCCGGGTGATGCTAAGTCCATCAGCACGGCCAAAGTGCTCGATGCGCTGGAAGATGACAACGATAACCAGGTTGACCAGCGGGCCGTGCTACGGGCCAGAATGCTCGATTTGCTGATTGGCGACTGGGACCGCCACGAAGACCAGTGGCGCTGGGGAAGCCGGAAAACCGAAAGGGGTAAGGCGTTCTACCCCATTCCCCGCGACCGCGACCAGGTGTTTTTCAGGGCTGGCGGCTTGTTTCCCGCCATTGCCGCACTGCCCTGGCTACAGCCTAAATTTCAGGGGTTTACGCCCAAACTCGCCAACGTGAACGGCTTTATGTTCAACGCCCGGCATGTTGACCGGCTGTTTCTGCAGGGTCTCGACGTGCAGGACTGGACGAAAGAAATTACGAACCTGCGCGAATCGCTGACCGACGAGGTGCTGCAACGCGCCATCGACCAGCTACCGGACACTATCCGGCAGGAATCGGGCAATCGGATCCTGGAAACACTCAAAATCCGGCGGGGCTGGCTTTTGAAAAAAGGACTGGGTTATTACCGTTTTCTGGCCAAAGCGGTGGACATTCCCGGCTCCAACAAAACAGAATTATTTCGCATTGAACACCGGAACGGAGAACGGGTAGCGGTTTCGGTATTTAAGATTGCCAAAGATGGGTCGGTGGCGCAGCGGGTCTACAATCGCGTATTCGATGCGTCGGTTACGAACGAGATTCGATTGTATGGACAGAAAGGCAATGATAAATTCGAGGTCAGCGGTACTGAGTCAGCCAACATCACAGTCCGTCTTGTTGGCGGCAAAGGAGCCGATGTCTTTACTGTAGACGGGAATCCCGGCAGGCCTGTCATTTACGACCTGAGTACCGAAGCCAATGAACTGCCCGCGCCACATCGGGCAAACCTGCAACTCTCGACCGACAAGGCGGTGAATCAGTATGATCCGCACGCTTTTGTCTACGATAAGCTGACTCCGCTTGCAACGGCAGGCTATAATTTAGATGATGGTTTGTTGCTGGGTACTGGCGTTCAGTGGATAAAACAGGGCTTTCGGAAAGCTCCCTATGCCGCCATGAATCGCCTGATGATTCGTCAGGCGCTGGCTACCTACGCCCTATCGATCAAATACGACGGTATATTCACAGACCTCATCGGACGGAATGACCTTTGGATTAATGCGTCCATAAAAGCCCCCGATAACGTTACCAACTTTTTCGGACCGGGCAACGAGACAGATTACGAAAAGGAGCGGGGGATTCGTTATTACCGAACCCGCTACAATCTGATTAACCTGGCGGCACTGCTCAAACGTACTGTAGGTGGGCACATGGAAGTGTCGGCTGGGCCGGTTTTTCAGCATTTCAGACTAAGCCAGGATGGCAACAATGGCCGGTTTATTGAAACTTATCTAACTCAACTGCCCAAACAGGAACAGTTTCTGCGCCGGGAAAGCTACGCGGGCTTACAGGTGGGTGTTGCTCTCGACAACCGCAACAACCCCGTGCAACCCTCCAGAGGCTTGTATTGGAACACGACAGTGCTGGGGCTTCAGGGCTTTGGTGAACAACGCAATCAGCTCACGCAACTCCACTCGGAGATGGCTGTTTATGCCAGCTTTAGCCAGTTGCCCCGGTTTGTGATTGTCAACCGCATCGGCGGGGGACTAACCTACGGCAATCCGGCGTTTTATCAGTTGCTTTACTTAGGCGGGCAGGATAACCTGCGGGGCTTCCGAACGTACCGATTCGCGGGGAATCACCTGTTTTACTATAATCTGGAAGTTCGCCTGAAACTTTTTGATTTTCGATCATTTCTATTTCCGGGCAGCGTGGGGCTGCTGGCCTTCAACGATATAGGTCGGGTATGGCTCAACGACGAACCTTCTCAACGCTGGCACGATGGCTACGGGGGGGGGCTATATGCCATGCCTGCCAGTCTGCTCGTCGTGGCGGCTTCGGTTGGATTTTCGGAAGAAGGCGCGTTGCCGTACATATCGCTTGGTTTCCGATTTTGATGGTTAAGAAGCTGTTTGACCGGGCCGCTGTGGCGGATGCATAGAGACAACATTACCTAACTACACTTAACCACCATGACCACGACACTCTTACACCAAGTTGAAGCTTATGTTGTCGGGTTGTTCGGGGAGCAGCCCCGGCCCGACCTCGTCTATCATAATCTTGCACACACGCGGGAGGTAGTTCAGGCAGCCGAGCAACTGGCCCAGCACTATCAATTGGGCGAAACAGACCACTTAGCGGTGTTGGCTGCAGCCTGGTTTCATGATGCCGGTTATTTGGCCGGTCCGCCGGAAGGGCACGAAGAACGGGGCGCCGAGATGGCGGCCAGTTTCCTGCGGCAATTCGACCATCCGAAATCCCTTGTAAAGCTGGTGAAGCACGGCATTCTGGCTACCAAAATGCCGCAATCACCCCAAAACCGGCTCGAAGAAATCCTGTGTGATGCCGACCTGTTTCATTTAGGCAGCGAGGGCTACAACGACAAACAGAAGTTGTTTCGAAAAGAACGGGAAAAACTAACTGGAACCGACATATCGCGCAGCGACTGGCGGCAGCAAAACATCGCCCTGCTCGAAACGCACCAGTATTTTACCGAGTATGCAAAAACGCTGCGGCAGAAAGGCCAGGCCGATAATCTTCGTCGTTTGAAGGAAAAACAAGCTGAGAAAGACGCTGACGTCAAACCGGAAATCGAAGCTGAACCAGACTCTGCCGAACTCCTTGCTGCGCCACCACCGCCCGCCGACGACAGGAAAAAAGCGAAGGAAAGCCGACCCGACCGGGGCATTGATACCATGTTTCGGACCACCTCCACCAATCATCTTCGCCTGAGCGAAATTGCCGACAGCAAAGCCAACATCATGATCTCGGTCAACTCGATTATGGTGTCGGTACTGGTGTCGGTTGTGCCGCGTCGGATTGAAGAAAATTCGTACCTGATGATGCCCACAGCCCTGTTTCTGACTACCGCCGTGCTGACAATCATTTTTGCGATACTCGCCACCCGGCCCAACGTTACCCAGGGCACATTCAGCCATGAGGATATTCAGCAGAAAAAAGGAAATCTGTTGTTCTTTGGCAATTTCCACCAGATGAGCCTGGGCGAATATGAGTGGGGCATTCGGGAGTTAATGCAGGATACGAACTACCTCTACGGCACCATGACCCGCGATATTTACTACTTAGGCCGTGTGCTGGCCAAAAAGTACAAATTGCTACGGGTAGCCTACACCATTTTCATGTTCGGTTTTGTCGTGTCTATTCTGGCGTTTCTGGTTGTGTTCCTCTTTTTTATGAAGTGAGTCTGAAGAGGTGGGTTACGCCGGGTTTTAACCTGCTATGCTCTTATATCGGTTAATAGATTCAGGTTGGCTTATTCGTTGTCCCATGCCTACCGAACCGCCGGTAGGCATCTTTCACGACTATCAAAAAGGGCGGTTCGGTTTTCTCTTTCAGATACCGGTCATACTCCTGATGGGTCATCAAGTCCATTTGGTAGAGATCTGGTAACGACAATAACTTTACTGAAACCTGGTCAGATTGACTGAAAATCAGTATCTTCGATACCCTGTTTTGAGCGAATCGGTCAACTACTCTATTGGGCCAATTATAGTACGGCGGGACTATGCAGAGAAATTATATCTGGCTATTTGTTTGGCTGGTTAGCTACCTGCCCCGGATTGCTATGGGCCAGAACCTCGTGCCGAACGGCAGCTTTGAAACCTACCGAACCTGCCCCCGTTTGGATAATCTGCTCGAAGAAGCCGTACCCTGGTATAATCCTAACCTGGCAACGCCTGATTTTTACCATAGCTGTTTTCATTCCGGTCAATTACCCCTGCCCCCGAGGTCGGGGCAGGGCGTGGCACGTTTGTTTTTTGATAAAGGCTGGGCCGAATACCTCGCCGTGCCGCTTACGAAACCCCTGCTTGCCGACGAGTGCTATTATTTCGAGATGTATGTAGCCATGGAAACGCCCGCCAAACATCTCACCGAAACATTTGGCGCTCACCTGTCGGCACAACCGCTTACCTCGACGGATAAAGAATTATTGACCGCTAAGCCGCAGATTCTCGACAACAAGTTGAGTCCCGGCGATCCGGCCCTAAAGTGGCAACGGGTGTCGGGCACGCTCAAAGCAAAGGGTGGAGAGAAGTACGCAACGATTGGGAACTTTGACCGGCTGCCTGTTTTGCTGGGGTTTTATTATTTGTTTATCGACGATGTTTCCTTAGTGCCAATCACACTGAATTTAGGCAACGATACGACCCTGTGTGGCCGTCGAAGCACCCGCCTGCTCGATGCCACAACGCCCGGTGCTGCCTTTTATAAGTGGAGTGATGGCAGCACAGACCCCACACTGCTGGTAACCAAACCCGGCCGACATTCCGTAACCGTAATTACGCCCTGTAAAGTCCTGACCGATACCATTACCATCAACTATGCGCTTAACTTTGATTTAGGTGCTGATACTACGCTCTGCAACGGACAGGCGGTCGCACTGAGCGTTCCGGCCAACCCGGAAGCTACTTACCGGTGGCAGGATGGCTCCGGGCAAACCATCTACACGGTCAGGCAGGCCGGGCAGTACAGTATTCGGGTTAAGCAGGGCAACTGCACCGTTACCGACACCATCCGGGTGCGGTACATACGACCTCCCGAACTGGAGTTAGGCCCCAACAAGGACCTGTGCGGAGCCGAACTGTTCACGATTATACCCACCATTACAGAAGGGGAATTTCGCTGGCAGGATGAATTTAACGCCATCGAACGCACGGTGAGCAGTTCGGGTGTGTTTCGGGCGAGTGTCAGCAACGACTGTGCAACCGTTACCGATTCAATCGCGATCTCCTACGGCGCCTGCGATTGTGTACTCTATGCGCCTAACTGCTTTACGCCCAATGAGGATCAGGTCAACGATGTTTTTCTGGCCTACGGGTGCGGAGATATTCTGATTCAGTCGCTCGCCATTTTCAACCGATGGGGCGAAGTTATTTTCCAGACCGATACCCCACCGTTTCAGTGGGACGGGTATTACCGGGGAACGCTCTGTGTGGCAGGAACGTATGCCTGGCGCATCCGGTACAGCCTGACGCAGGGAAAGCAGCAAACCGTCGACCAGAAACAGGGTGCGCTTAGTCTGATTCGGTGATCTAAGTCAACCCGCTACCTGGCGTACTTCGCCTGCATGGCTTTGATGAATCTGAGGCCGTTTTCGGCGATGTCCCAGGGTTCGTTGTACTCCCGCCAAACGTTGATGGAGTTGGCAAAATCAATATCGTTGCGCGTAAAGGCTTCAATGGTCATCCAGCCGTTGTAGTTCAGTTCGGCCAGGGTTCGGAAGGTGTCGTCCCAGGGAATGTGTCCATCGCCGGGCGTTCCCCGGTCATTTTCGCTGATATGCACGTGTGCCAGCACGGGGGCAATGGTACGGAGTGCGTCAGGAAATCGCTTTTCTTCCATGTTGGCGTGGTGTGTATCGAACATAGCCCGCACATTCGGGTGCTCGGTTCGGGCCACTAAATAGGCCAATTGGTTCATGGTGTTACAGAGATAACACTCAAAACGATTCAGCGCTTCGGGGGTCAGCATGATGTTCGCCTGCTTCGCGTAGTCGCCTGCCGCGTGGAGCACGTCGGCACTGTGGGCGTATTCGTCCATTTGTGGTTCCCGGCGGGAGAACGTTGCAAACGCCGAATGAAACGGGCCACAAATGACCGTTGCTCCCATAGCGTGTGCCCGGTCGATGGCTCCTTTCAGATGGATTAACCCCTGTTCGCGCACGCTGGCCGACGCACTGGCCGGATTGGCCTCTGGGCCAACCACCGTCACGCAGGTGCTTTGCAAACCGACCTGCCTGAGGTGATCGCCGAATTTCTGGTAAACACCAATGTCCTGTGTATCAACGAAACATTCGATACCGTCGTAGCCAATCGTTTTAAGCCGTTCCGCAATTGGATTCATTTTTTCGGAGATGGCGGCTGTCCAGACTAACAGGTTAAACCCAATGGGGGAGGGCATATGCGTAGTGAAATAGGTGAAGTGGAGAAGTAGGTAGAATTGGTAAAACCAATTCTACCTACTTCTCCATCGGATGTTCCTTGAGTAATTGGTCGGCCGCGTAAAAGTCGACTTTACGGACGGTGGCGGCTCTGACTTTCTTAACCTTATCGGGAAGAATAGCCGGTGCCTGATTGCCAAACGAATTTCTGACATAGGTCAGCACGGCGGCTACCTCGTTGTCATTGAGTAAGCCGCCAAACGGGGTCATGGGCACCTGGCCGGGGTAGGTTTTGCCATCTACATCCATTTGCCCCATAAGCCCTTTCAGCGCTATTTTGATCAACCGGTCCTCGTTGCCCAAAACCCATTTCGTACCAATAAGTGGCGGAAATTGTGAGGCAGAAAGCCCCCGGCCATCTGGTTGATGGCAGGTTGAGCAGTACCCTTCTTTGGCATAAATTTCTTTCCCTTTATTGAAGAGGGCAAGTTCGTCGCCCTTCAGTTTCGACTTTACTTCCTCATCTTTTACCTTATTAACGCCTACACCATTCAGGTGGGCAACGGCGGTTTCGTGGGCGTGAATCATCCAGTCGTCCAACGGCTTTTTCTTAGCTTCGGCCAGAATGGGCAGCCCTTTTTCTTTTCCAATCCACGAAGCAGCCACAATGGCGGCCAGCCGAACCCGGCTGTTGTCATCCCGAACGGCCTGCATCAGCAAATCGGCCTGATTCGGCACCTGATGACCCGTGTACCGCACGACCTGAACGGCAGCGGCTCGTGCATGGTAATCATTAGCCTTCAGTACTTGCTTCAACAGGTTTTGATCCACTTTATTCATGCCCCAGCTTACCCATAAACCTTCCAGTAGATGATGTTCGTAGCGCGGATCGGTTTTATCCAACCCAGCGACCCAGGTAGTCAGTTTGGTTAGAACCTGAGTCACGTCACGGCCCCGAAGTTCGCGCCGGGTGCGGTAACGGGTGCGGTATTCGGGGAGTTTGAGGTTGTCTAATAACTCCTCGATGCTGGCACCATCAATGCTGGCTGGTTTCACCAACGGGCGCGACGGGTACGTAATGCGGTACACCCGCCCATGCGAATGGTCGCGCAGGGGGTCGCGGGCGTTATGCTGCATGTGGCCGATGAGGATGTTGTGCCAGTCGATCAGATACAGTGACCCGTCGGGTGCAAACTCCATATCGACGGGCCGGAAGTTACGGTCTTCACTAACAACCAGGTCCATCCGATGTTTGCTTTTGTAGCCTGTCCCATCATCCACTAAGGTGTGTTCTTTCGTTCCCAGAAAGCCAATGGTGTTATTGATGAGGAAATCGCCCTGAATTTCGTCGGGAAAATGGCGGCTGGACACAAATTCCAGGCCGGAGGTAGGCCGCACGCGGTGAGCCTCCTCAATTAGCTGAACCGACTTATGGGTGGCCTCTCCATAGCGGGGCAACACCGAACCCGGCATCATCCAGCGAACATCCGGGCTGGAGGTCTCGGCAAAGAACGGCTGGCCCCAGTCGTCGAAGGCAATACCCCAGGGATTCGGAATGGACAACTGCGCGGTGCGCTCCAGTTTTTTACGTTGGGGCGTATAGCGGTAAAATCCGCCATTGGTTGCCCGAACCGGGCCGTAAGAGGTTTCAACATTGGTGTGTAAAAATACCCCCTCACCGGAATAAATAGCCCCGGATGGGTCGACACAGAAGGCATGACTGTTGTGGTGGGTGTCGTGGTCATCGTAGCCGCTCAGCAGGATTTCCTTTTTGTCGGCCCGATCATCGCCATTCGTGTCGGTGTAGAGTTTCAGATTGGTTCCCTGCGAAATGTAGACGCCTTCTTTGGCAATTTCAAAGCCAAGCGGCAGGTGCAGGCCGTCGGCAAAAATCGTTTGTTTGTCGGCCTTGCCATCGTTGTTGGTATCTTCCAGAATCAGGATTTTATCATTTGGTTTGGCATCGCCGGGTTTATAATGCGGATAACTGGGCATGACGGCTACCCACAGCCGCCCTTTCCCATCGAAGGACATCTGCATCGGCTTGGCCAAATCCGGAAATTCTTCTTCCGAAGCAAAGAGTTCGATTTTGTAGCCAGGCGGTACGTTTAGCTTCGCCAGCGCATCCTTTCCGTAGAGGTATTGCAGGCTGCCATTTTTTTCGGGATTGAAATTGGTTTTTACGGCTGGCAGGGGGGTGGTATTTTTATCGGCAACGGCCAGGTCCAGTTTCTCCCCGTTGGCAGCGGCCAGCCAGATGGCCCGGTCCCGGATGGCCGTCAGTTCCCGTATCTTCTGAATTTCAGCCGGGTAATTGTCCGGCCCGAACGGGTTGTATCGCCGACCGTAGACATGCACCCCATTGGGAATTTTGTAGTCGTTGTGCCACATCCAGTTCTTTTCCATAACGGCCTCATGAACCAGTTTTCGGTTGGCTTCGGCTTTGGCGGGGGCCTTCCCAAAAACCTGATCGGCCAGCAGAAGACCTAATTTTTTGTAGCCCTCGTCGTTGAGTTGCGACCCGTCGATGGTCAGCGGTTCGGCACTGGCTTCGTACCACGATTTAGACGGCGTATAGGCATCGACAAAGAGGATTCGGTCGGCGCTCCGATTGTTTTGTTCAGCAACCTCTTTCATGGCGTTTGTATAGAGCGAGAGGTTCTCGTTTTCGACTTTGCCATTGGGCAGATCGAAGGTGGCCGATAAATCCTCAAACGCAATGGGCGATACGATGGCTACTTGGGGCGCTGCCGTTCCATTGTATTTCTGCTTGAGCGTATGTTTGATAAACGCATCCAGCTCGGCCTTGTAGTTGGCCAGGCCGGCTTTTCCCTGGAAGGATTCGTTGTAGCCAAAAAAAGCAACGATCACATCAGTTTTTAGCCGGGTAAGCCATTGATCGGGTGTCTCGAAATGCCCTTCGCTGCCCGAATTGGTGGCCAGTTCGGTCTGGAATTTTTCGGCTCCAGGAAACGCCCAGGGGGAGAACCGGCTGGCGTGTGGGCGAAAACCCGGCGTGTCGCCACCATCGCACATATTTCGGATGTACAGGGAATCCGCCGGATAGCGAACCTGCATCTCAGTCTCGAAATGACCATAATTCATCATCCTCGACCCCAGATTGTTGCCAATGAGTGCGATATGAGCGCCCTTTTTAATGGGTATTGGGGCGAATTGGCTTCTTTGAAATGCGCTGAACGCGATGACCGACAAGCCAATTGTGGCCAGTAATCCGTAGAGACCGATTGCTTTGGAACGAAATGATTTCATATAAATGGGATGTATACAAATAGAACGCGGATTTTTATGATGAGTATGATTAATTATGATCTGCGTAAATCATAAGGATCATAAAAATCTGCCGGTCCGCCGGTGCGGTTCTATTTCAGGATTTTTTGGGATGGCCGTAAGGAACATCAATGGCTAATTTACCCTTCCATCGCTTCGGAACCGGCTGGCCAAGTTCCCAATGAATGGCGTTGATAACTAATCGCTGAAACGACTCCACCCGAAAATCTTCGGGGTGGCCGAGGGTGGTCAAAAAGGCTTTGCCGCCCCATTGGTTCTGCCACGTCCAGGCAACGGGATTGTCGATGGCTTCTTTATCGGGATTAACTGATTTGCCCATCAGCAACGGCACTGACCCTTTGGCGGGATAGTCGGGCAGGACGCGGTATAGCCACGAGGCCGCATGGAAAGCCGGTTCAACGCCGGTCAGAATCGGATGGTTGGCTGCTGCGGGAATAACGGTAACGTCGGTCGTGCTGTTGTGACCATAATGCGTGTGTTTGGCTGCGCCCCCCCAGCCCGGTGGCGCGCCGAAGGCAAACTCTCCAAAGGCATTCCACCGTTTCCGGTCGTCGCCATCGGGGTAGTTGAAGGCGTGGGTTGTGGTTCGGAAGCCCATGACGGGTTTACCCGATTTGAGGTAGTCGTCGATGTATTGGAGTTGGTCGGTGGGCAGGATCCGCCAGCGAAGAAAGAAAACGGCTAAATCAGCTTCGCGCAGAACCTCCAGGCCGGGAATGTCTTTTTCGCCGTTGTAATCCGGTACGGCTTTGAGGACTTTCGTCCGCATTCCGTAGTTTTTTTTCAGTTCAGCAGCAATGAGCGGCAGGGTGAGTTCGCCACTGTATTCGTGGTCGCCGGTAACAAACACCACAAGGGGTTTTTGGGCGGTTACCGCCGTTGCCAGACCCGGTAAAGCGGTCAGACTCACCAATCCGGCAAGCGTTTGCAGGAATGTTCTGCGTTTCGTTTTCACGGTTGTTTTTGTCATAAGAAAGTCAGATTTCTCCTCAGTCTACTACGATGTTTCTTCAGATTCACGTATCGGTGAGGGATATTACTTCACGAACGTGGCCACGTTCTCTTTCGTGACTAATTGAAACGGGATAAGCGTTTCGCTGGAAAAGGGTTGCCCTTTCACAATCTTCACCGCCGTTTCAATCGCTTTTGCGCCCTGCTGTTCGGCATTCTGAAAAACTGTGGCATCAAGCGTTCCTTTTTTTACCGCCTGAAGGGCATCCGGGATGGCGTCGATGCTGACCACCAGTACCTTATCGTTCAACCCCGCGTCGGTCAAGGCCTTTACCGCCCCTAAGCCCATTTCGTCGTTTTGTGCGAAGACGGCGTTTATACCTGACCCATACGACTGAATCCAGTTCTCCATTAAGGCCATTGCTTTGGCCCGATCCCACTCGCCGGTTTGGTGGGCAATGAGTTTCAGATTCGGGTATTGTTTCAGAATTTCCCGTGCGCCCTGTTCCCGTTTTATCTGAGCCGCCTGACCCATGTAGCCGTGCATCATGACGACAGTTCCTTTGCCATCTAATTTTTCAGCAATGAATCTCATGGCTATTCGGGCTGATTCTACATCATCGGAGCCAACAAAAGCGGACGGTTTGATGCTTGTCTCCGAGTTTACGTTAACAATCGGAATCTTCGCGGCCAATGCTTTCGTCACGGCGGGCGAACTGGCTTCCACTTCGCAGGGATTCATGATGATCGCATCGACGTTTTGCGCGATAAAGCTTTCGATCTGCTCAACCTGCTTCAGAGCCGACCGTTCGGCATCGACGGTAATCAACTCAACCCCGGCTTCCTGCGCTTTTTTAGTCATCTCATCAGAAACATTGACGATAAACTCATTCTGCATACTCAGCATCGAGACGCCTATAACCAGTTTTTTGTTTTCGTCAGCTTTCTCATTTGTGGTGGTCTGATTGCAGCCTGCGAGCAGGGCTATACAGAACAGAGTAGACCTAAAGAAATGTAGATGTCTCATTATGATGACTTAGCCAATTTGTTTCGGTCGCGTAGCGATCAAACAATAGTATTCGTCTGATTGCTACGTGACGATTTGCTTAGATCACTCCAGGAGCACTTAACGTTCCGGCTGCTGACTCACACCATCCAGCACTACGGCCCCAATAATAATAACGCCCATCACAACCTGCTGGTAATACGATGTGACGTTGAGCAAATCCAGCCCATTGTTGATCACCCCGATTAATAAAGCGCCAATCAGGGTGCCCGTCATGGTTCCGGTGCCGCCCGATGTGCTGGTGCCGCCGATAATAGCAGCCGCAATGGCATCTAATTCAAAACCCGCACCCGCGTTGGGCTGCCCCGTTGTGATGCGGGAGGTCAGCACAATACCCGCTATGGCGGCCAGCCCTCCGCTTAGGGTGTAGACCCTCATTTTCACCCTGTTCAGCCGGATACCCGACGCTTTTGCCGCCTGTTCATTTCCGCCAACGGCATACATGTATCGGCCTAAGATGGTTTTTCGCAGGACCACAGAACAGATTAGGAACGCCACAATCAGGATCATGATGGGATTGGGTATGCCGAGTAGCTGCCCGCCACCAATGAAATTGAACGAATCCGACAGGTTAGAAATCGGGCGTCCGTTACTCAGAATGAGGGCCAGCCCCCGGCCGATGGTCATTGTGCCCAGCGTAACAATGAAGGGCGGGACTTTAGAGCGGGTAATGACGAATCCGTTAAAGGCTCCAAACAGAACCCCGGTTAATAAACCAGCCAGCAGCGGCACGGCCACCGGGTAGGCATCGGGGTGAGCAAATGAAGCCGCCACCACCCCCGTAACGGCCACCATCGACCCCAGCGATAGGTCGATGCCGCCGGTGATGATCACAAACGTGACGCCGAATGCCAGCAAGGCATTGATGGATACCTGCGTAACAATAATCAGCAGGTTCGACAGGGTCAGGAACTTTGGCGTAATGAATGAAAGAACGAGACAGATGAGGATGAACGCTACGAAAATCCCCGCTTTGCCAAGGCCCCGGATGCGGGTTTTATACGAACTCCCAACCTGATTGAGATAGGTGTTTAAGGCTTCTTTCATGATAAGGCTTTGGTCTGTTTTGAGACGCGTTGACCGGTTGCGGCTGGCACTTTGACAAAGTTCGGAACTTTGTCAAAGTGCCAGCCGCAACCGGTCAACGTCTCTCAAACCTGCATGGCATAGCGCATGATTGTTTCCTGAGTCGCTTCTTTTTTTGAGAGCATGGCCGTCTGTTTTCCTTTCGACAGCACAAGAATTCGGTCGCTCATGCCCATTAGTTCTGGAAGTTCCGATGAGATCATAACTACTGCTATACCGTCGGATGTCAGTTGGTTGATTAACCGATAAATCTCCGCTTTCGCCCCCACATCGATACCCCGTGTTGGCTCGTCGAGGATAATGAGCACAGGGTTGGCCAGCAGCACTTTGCCAATGACGACTTTCTGCTGATTGCCCCCACTCAGATAAATTACTTTCTGATTCGGACCGGTCGTTTTTATTCGCAGATCAGCAATCAATTTAGTGGCTGTTGCGTCTTCGCTGTCGGCCTGAATGAAGGGGCCTTTCGCGTGGGTTGGCAAACTGGCCAGCGTGAGATTTTGCCGGACAGACAGGGCCGGAATGAAGCCCCATCCTTTCCGGTCTTCACTCACATAGCCGATGCCGTTTCGGATGGCGTCCTGCGGAGACTTTATGGCTGTTTTCTTTCCGTTGATATAAATGTCGCCACTCGTGATGCTATCCAGCCCAAAAATAGACTGGGCTATTTCGGTCCGGCCCGCGCCCATCAGCCCCGCAATACCCAGCACCTCACCGGCATGAACGGCAAAGGTTATATTGGAAAATTTACCGCGCCGACTGAGTTTGTTCACCGATAAAACTTCTTTCCCTTTCGGAGTAGTGTTGATTGGGAACAGGGTGTCAATTTCCCGGCCAACCATCATCGTTATCAACGCAGGCTGGTTGAGGTCGGTCGTGGGTTTTGTGTCGATGTACCGGCCGTCCCGCAACACCGTGATGGCGTCGGCGATGGCGAATATCTCCTCCATTTTGTGCGAAATGTAGATGATGGCCACGCCCTTTCTGGTCAATTCCCGGATGATGGCAAAGAGCGTGGCCACTTCTTTATCGGCGAGTGCGGATGTCGGCTCATCCATAATAATCACCTTTGCATCGTTCGAAATGGCTTTGGCAATTTCCACTAATTGCCTCTCGGCCACACGCAGATGCTTCATTTTTGCGGTCGCATCAATCGTCAGACCCATTTGATCGAGCAGTGCCTCAGCCTGCTTCTGGAGACTTCGGTTATCAATCCAGCCGGGCAACCAGCGAGTTTTTTCTCTACCCAGAAAAATAGTCTGCGCCACCGTCAGTTCAGGCACAATCAACATCTCCTGATGAATCATGGAGATGCCTTTTTTCAGTATGGTATTGACGTCATTATTTTTCAGACTGCTTCCGTCAAAGGTAATTTCGCCGGAATCGGGCGCAAGAAGCCCGATTAAGATCTTCATCAGGGTCGATTTGCCGGCTCCATTTTCACCCATCAGTGCATGAACCTCCCCTTTTCTCACGGTCAACTGGACATCATCCAGCGCCTTCACGCCCGAAAACGATTTCGAGAGACCACGAATTTGGAGAATATTGTTTTGGGAGGAGATCATGTGTGTAGGGCGGAGAGCGCAGGGCCTATCAGCCTACAAATTCATTTGTGGGTGACCAAATGGGGTAATAAGGATTCGTTTGTTGTTTTAACGACATAGTCCGTTGGTATGCATCAGAAAACGGTTAAAACCGTTGCTATCGGTCTGTGACTATTTTCAGTAACCCACAAATAAATTTGTGGGCTGAAAACTTCTCCGCTCCGCTCTGCTCCCCGCTCCCTGCTTCTTACCACACAACGCCCGTATCCTGCCAACTTCTCGAATTGGCGGAATTAATCACGGCTTCGCATACTTTCTGGGTTTCCAGCGCGTCTTTGAAGGTTGGGGCGCAAGGTTGGCCAGTTTCCAGGCTTTGGAGAAAATCCGCTACCTGATGCGTAAACGTGTGCTCATACCCGATGCTCGTGCCCGGTATCCACCAGCGTTTCATGTAAGGCTGGTCGCTGTCTGTTACGAGGATGGAGCGCCAGCCCCGAACAACCGACTCGTCGCTGTGGTCGAAATATTCCATCCGGTTCATGTCGTGGAGGTCCCACCGGATGGACGCATGTTCGCCGTTAATTTCAAAGGTGTACAGCGCCTTGTGCCCACGGGCATATCGGGTTGCCTCGAACAGCCCCAGCGAGCCATTGGCGAAATGGCAATGGAACAGGCAGGCATCGTCGATACCAACTTTTTGCACCCTGCCGGTTAGCTGATGAACGCGTTCTTTAACGAAGGTTTCGGTCATGGCCGACACATCCGTAATGCCGCCGTTCAGCCACATGGCCGTGTCGATGCAGTGGGCGAGCAAATCGCCCGTTACGCCAGACCCGGCTGCGTCGACATCCAATCGCCAGAGGGCAGTGCCCCCCTGCGGCAGGTCGGCGTTGATGGTCCAGTCCTGAAGAAAGTTAGCCCGGTAATGGAAAATCTTGCCCAGCTTGCCCGAATCGACAATCTGCTTGGCCAGCGTAACCGCCGGAACGCGACGGTAGTTGTACCAAACCGTATTCTGAACGCCCGCCTTCTCGACCGCTTCGACCATTTTCTGACCCTCGGCTAACGACCGGGCGAGAGGCTTTTCGCAAAGAATCATTTTTCCCGCTTCGGCAGCGGCAATCGCAATTTCAGCGTGGGTGTCGTTGGGCGTACAAATGTCGACCGCGTCAATATCATCCCGCGCAATAACGGCTTTCCAGTCGGTTTCGTAGGACTCATAGCCCCACTGTTCGGCGAATTTCCGCACGGTTTCTTCGTTGCGCGAACAAACCGTTTTCAGCACCGGCGTATAGTCCAGTTCCGGGAAAAAATGAGGTACCTGATTATACCCGTTTGAATGGGTCCGGCCCATCAAACCAGTTCCGATTAAGCCTATTCGTAGTTCTTTTTTGGTTGCCATGTGTAAGGTTGGGATTGTTGGTTTTTGTAGAGACGCAATACCTTGCGTCTCTACGTAGGCGTCAGCCAAAACCATCCGGTCATAAGCTGCAAGGTATTGCGTCTCTACGTTGTTTCACGCCAGCCGTGCTGTTGCCGGACCTTAATCATGGTGGCCAGGATGTCGTTCCAGGTTTGCTGGTTGTTCATAACGGCGTTGGGAAACATGCAGCCATCCCAGCAAATGTGCTTGAATGCTTTGGTGAGCTGGTGGTTTTCGTCGCGCAGCCAGTAACCGGCATCGTGAACAACGTCGAGTTTGCCGTTGGGGTCCAGGGCCTGGCAGTGGCGGCCGGTTTTGTCGTGCGAACCCGACCCAAACACAGTGCCGTCGTTCTGAGCCACGTGGAAGTCGATGGTCCAGGGCCGGAGCGCATTGGTCAGGGTACGCAGGGCTTCGTTGAGGGTTTCGCGGTCGCTCCAGTCAAAATCGGCGGGCAGGATACGGTCCTGTTCGCGATTGTAGCCCATCGTGTAGAGCAATGTATGGGCCATATCGGCCTGAAAGCCGATGTTGGGGCGGTCGACAGCTTCTAACGTGGCAAGCATGGTTTTCCAGCTATGCATCCCACCCCAGCAAATTTCGCCTTCGGCAGCTAATTTTTCGCCATAGTCGGCGGCCACGTCGCAGGCTTCGCGGAAGGTCTGGGCAATCAGTTTGGAATTTCCGGCTGGGTCGGCATCCCAACTGGTTGGTGAACTGGCCGAGTCAATTCGCACAACTCCGCTGGGCCGAACGCCCAATTCGCGCAATCGTTGCCCGAAATGGCATGCTTTGCGGACCATCTCGACAAAGGTGGCTCGTTCTTGCTGGCTGCCCATTGCCGGACCACCCCAAATGGGCGCAACCAGCGAACCAATGTTGAGGCTGTAGCCGGAAACTTTATCGGCCAGCCGTTTAATGTCATCGTCCGAGCTATCAATATTGATGTGCGGGTCAAGCAGCCCAATGTCGACGCCATCAAATCTGACCCCGTCGACCTCGGCGGCAGCCGTCATTTCGAGCATGGTATCGAATGGAATGGGCGGCTCAGAATCAGGGCCTTTGCCCACAATACCCGGCCAGGTAGCGTTGTGGAGTTTAGGATAATTGTTCTCGTTCATAAGATGGTTATGGTTTAAGGCTTGATACGTCTATGGAACGCTGATTATTATGATCGTTAAGGTTGAATATGATTTTTAATATGATCTTAACGATCATAACAATCAGCGTTCCATCTACAACATTAAATCAGGATTGCCCGGTCCGAAGTGCTTCAGGATCACAATGGGGTCGGTGGTTGAGGGGTTGACGATGGTGACGCCTTCCCGCGCGGCTTTTTCACTGACAAAAAACTCGTCGTTGGTCAATTGGCCGTAGCGAATCAGGGCAGGCGTTTCAATGTCCCACACGCCCATTTTACCGTGGCCCTGCATCACAATCAGGCCGTAGGCTGCGCTGTCGCGGATGGTGACGGTTGTTCCCGGAAAAACGGTCAGTTCTTTGGCACTGAACGCATCGGATTTATAACACACCCAATTTTCCACGTAGCCTTCAGCCTCCATATCAGCCACCGCTTTAACTGGTTTAGGGCGCATAAAGCGATTGGCCATCATCTGCGGGTCGACGTTCAACTCCCAGTCGATGGCTTCCAGCAGTTGGTCAAAATCACCAATGCGGTCTTTAGGCGTGCCATTCCACAGCAATTCCTCCGGGATGATGGCTTCATTGACTAAGGATTGGTACATCGCGAAGACGTCGGATGCTTTTTGGGGTTCATACGTACAGAAACTTCCCGGTGCATGGAGCAGTCCCGGTGGAACGTCCCAACCTGTGCCCGGCTCCAGACGATAAGCCGACGAGAAGTTCGTGATTTTGTTATCGCCTTTGGCGAAGTTGACCAAACATTCGCGAATTTCTTCCTTCGTGGTGCCGGGCGCAATCCCGAAGAACGTGTATGGGAAATCACCGCCGTGATTGTTCAACTGCGGGGGGAAATAATAAGCCTCCGGTTTGCCTAATTGCCCAATCAGCGCAGCCTGCTCGTCGTTGTGGTGCAGGTGATGGGGCAGCGGCCCCATGTTGTCGAAAAATTTGGAGTACATCGGCCAGGCACCATACTCATTCCAAAGCCGTTCGCCAAGTAAGGCTGCGCCAAGCTCGTTGATGGCATCCTTCAGCAAAACCTGTACGTCGTTGCCGCCCTCATTAAAAACAACGGCGCTCAGACCCTCGTTTTCGCCGGTGAGGGGGCCGTTTTTCGCGGGCGTAGTTGAGGACAGCCACCGTTCGTCGATGCCGCCCCGCTGACCACCCAAAACATAGTAATCATCCGGGTGCAGCTTAATCCGTCGTCCGGGTACGCAAAATGACCGGGGCACCCAGGTTGGGGCCAGCCGCAAAATTCCTTTGCCCTGTTCTAAGGCTTTTTCCGCTACACTTACTGTTGGCGTTGTTTCCATTAACGTTTTTTGATGGGTTTATGAAGAAATGTGATTTAGTTTTTGTCATTCCGACGCAGCCGGGCCGCCGGAGCGGAGGAATCTTAAAGTCCCCTGTTAATCAAGCTTGAGATTCCTCCGCTCCGGCGGCCCGGCTGCGTCGGAATGACAAAAAAAAGCACTACTCAAAGGGTTAAAAATTGATTAATTGATTCTTCATTCGTTAACACCTTAATTTCCAGATCATACCTTCGGCTTTCGCCCGGTTCCAGGAATAGGAGCGAGCCTTGTTGCCGTGCCTTTGCCTGTCCGATGGGCGGGTGGGTTCCGGGTTCGATGCCGGTGACGTACTCACCTTTTCCCCAATGCTGCCAGTTGGTTAACCAGGGCAACTGAGCCTTCGGGAAGCGCACGGACACGGCTATGCCAAGCCGGGCATTATGCAGGCCCGCCGTACACCAGCCCGAATGGTCGGGGGTTGCGTCGATAAATGCGACCGCTTCGCCCGTGCCGCTATGCTCGTTTATGGGAGCAGGGCAGGTACGGAAGTCGTAATTCTCCCGAAAAATATCGGCGTTCATGCCGCCTTCGCGTGCTTGCCAGTTACCCTGCCAAACCAGTTTGGCGCCTTCGTCGACCAACGGCCAGCCGAAGTTAAGATGGTACAACACCATGTGCGGAGCGGGTGTATTGGCCCGGTTCATCACCTCGTCATGAATCCAGATGGTGGGTTGGCCAAGCACGCCCGAAATGGTCCGTTTCAATTCCAGACTGGGGCCAAACACCCGTGTTTCGCGCATCCTGCCGGTGATGCTCATGGCCAGATCGCCGGTTATGGGGTCGGGCTGGATAATGGATTCGATGTCGGCTGGAGTGTTGCTTATCTGCCCATGCAGCCCCCGTTCGCCGTAGGCATCCTGTTCGGGGCCACCCACATGGGTGAGGCCACAAGTGGTTAGCAGGCCGCCGTTAAAGGTACGGAGCCAGTCGATTCCCCGGTCGGCAAAGGTTTCGGGCGGGGTAATGCCCGAATGGCTCAGCCAGGCTAAGCTATGCTGGTTATAGAAGGCATCAGCAATGTCCATCCCCCGGTCTGGCACCACTTTATAACGTAAGCCTGTGCCTGTATTGATCCAGGCAATTCGGGTTCCCCGACCGGCGCCGTTATCGACTACCGACGTTTCGATGCCGCCAAGTTGGGCTGAATTTGAAATTTTATTATACCAGGGTTGCGGTGTCAAAGTTGTCTTCAATAATCGCCGGGTTAAAACCCGGCGCAATGCATAAAATTTTAGGGCTATTGCGCCGGGTTTAACCCGGCGATTCCATTACAACTGCTTCAACATCAACTTCCGATACTGCACTTTCATGGGCGGCCCAACGTGTACCTGTACACCCAGAAGGCCTTTCTTCATACCGTTAACGGCATCATTATCAATGACTTCGCTCATCAGTACGCCATTGATGTAATGCTGTAAATGATTGCCTTTCACAATCAGGTGGAAGGTGTTCCAGTCTTCGCTTTTGATAAACGTTTTCAGCGAGTCGGAGCTGCCCAGCGAGCCGGTTACGGTCAATCCGCCCCAGGCATTGTTTTTCACATTGGCCCGGACGGCTTCGGGCGTGGACGCGCCGGTATAGGCCGGTATCGTTGTTTTTTGGCCGCGATAGGCCAGTGTTGTGCGTTTACGCTCTTCGTAATTTTGTCCCGTGTAGCGTATTCGGCCATCAATGTCGGCCTGATAGCCCCGCAAGGCAAACGGCACGTCGGTAAGTCGGTCACTGCGGTAATTGATACCGGAGTTACCCGCTTCAGTAATGTTGAATTCACCTTTGAACTCGAAATCGGCGGGTTCACCGCCTTGCCAGATAATGAACGAGTTGGTTTTCAGCAGCGTAGACGGGGTTATTTCGCCAACCAGATTGCCATTTTCCACCCGCCAGTAGGTAGGGTCACCCTCCCAGCCGTTCAGTGTCTTCCCGTCGAATATCTGGACAAAACCGTCATTTTTACCTTTTTTAGTTTGTGCCACACAACCCGTTGGCAAACAGGCAGTGGCCATGACCGCCAGTACCAAACTCATCTGAAGACACACTGACGCTACTTTATTAACCATACGGATTCCGTTATTTTATGAGACAGGCTACGTTTTTGACCGGCTGACCCGAATTAAATTAAAAGAAAAAATTCGGGTCAGCCGGTCAAAAATCATCTGGCATGGGTTATTACTTACCTTTCGAGGGTTCTTTTCCCGCTTTATACACGTCGTTATTCTGATTACCTCCTGCCTTCAGGTAGGCCATCAAATCTCTGAGTTCGTCAGCATTCAGGCTGTTGATCAGTCCTGGCAGCATGACCGATTCGGTCGAGAATTTCCTGGACGTAACCTCCTTTTTGGCAATTTTCCGAAGCTGATCGGGCGCGAACGGATTCTGGGAGATGGCGTAACTTGCTTTATCTTCACTGACTAACCGACCCAGTACTGACTGCCCGTTTTTGAGGTAAAAGATCGTCGATGCATACTGATCCGAAACGGCTTTGTTGGGATGAATGATGGCGTCCAGTATATCCTTATTCGAGAAGCGGGTTCCCAATTGCGTCAGGTCGGGGCCAATGTCGCCACCCTGTCCGCCCATCGAGTGGCAACGGCTGCAGAGAATGGCTGAATAAATTTTTTTGCCCGTCTCAAAATCGCGTTTTGTCAGGCCACTGTCCACAGCGGCCAGGGCATTGTCCATTGACCAGCGTCGGCCGGGGCCTTTAGGCGTATAATCGCCTACTATATCATTTCCCGAATTGGTTAACAGCTCAGCCCCCGACAGTTTATTATACTGCTCAAATTGTTCTTTAGGCACGTGGGCCAGCGCCAGTTTCCGGGCTTTGTCGATAAAGCCAATATAACTCCGCCCCCCCTGGTAGTTGAACGCGTTGGCAAACCAGCGAAAGTATTTTGTCCGAAGTTCAGGCGTCCAGCCCGTTTTGGCACTGCTCAACATCGTGGCATAATAGGTTTGCTGGGCGGGGGGTAATTTTTCCAGCATCTTGGCAATATCCAGCCCGTACTGCGGATTTCGCAGAATCAGGTCACTGGAAGCCGTCACCGTTTCGCCACCCACCGGCCCGGTTCCGTCTTCGTTTTGCTTATCCAGCAGCGCCAGGGTGCGTTTAACAACACCGGGAGCTTCCAGCGAAATCAGGAGTTTGCTATACGCCCGATTCAGGACCGCCGATTTAGCCGGGTAGCGCGGATTCAGATAGGCCGTGACGGCGTCTTTATCAGCACCTTCGGCCATACCCATTCGGGTGAATACCAACTCGATAGCCCGTAAAACATCTAACTCCTGGGTTTCGGTGAGTTTGTCCAGCTTTATGCCTGACAGCGACTTGAGCATGGCGCTTTTCTGCGTCTTATCGCCGTGGTGGGCCAGCGCATACATCGCCTGCGTCAATCGCTGCGGATCGGTTTCGGCCAGCGCTTTTGCCTGCCACTGGCTAACGGGCTGGTGCTCAACAGCAATGCGGGCCGCGTAGCGCACAAACCGATCCGGGTGGTTGAGGTTAGGCCATGCAGCGTCAATAGCGGCTGGGTCAGGCTCTCCGTGGTACTGTTCGAGCCTGGTTCGTAACTGATGCTCGGCTGTGAGCTTCGGGGCCTGCGTAGCGGGCGTAACGGCGTCCGTTCCCGTATAGGTAATCCGGTAGAGGTCTGACTCCAGCCGACGCCCACCCGTCAGGAAATACACCGCCCCGTCGGGGCCGACCAGGCCATCGGTCAGCGGCAGTGGCGAACCGGAAATAAACTCTTCGGCCGTGGCGCTGTACGAAGCGCCCTGGGGCTGCAGGTGAACGGCGTACATAATGCCAAAACTCCAGTCGAAGGCATAGATGGCCTTCTGGTATTTCTGCGGAAAGCGGGATCCCCGACCGGCAAAAACGCCCGTGGGCGACCCCTGGCCCATGTTCAAAACGGCGGGCAGGCAATCGCCAAACGCGGGCGACCAGTTGCTTGCCGCCGTGCGCCAGCCAAATTCGGCCCCGCTGGTAACGTGGCAGATTCGGGTAGGCTTGTACCAGGGCAAGCCAAAATCCCACTCCATATCGGAATCATAGCCGATCACATCGCCGGCGTCGTTAAAGGCAAAGTCGAACGTATTGCGAAAGCCTGCGCCCATCAACTCCCATTTTTGCCCTTCGGGATCGACCTTCGCGAGCCAGCCGCCGGGAGCCATTCGGTCTGTTGCATGGCCTCTGGGGTCTTTGATGGCCGGAAACAGGTTGTCTTCCTGCCAAACCGCTGGCAGCCGGTAAGCGTCCATTTTCGGTACGTCGGTAAAATTGCCGCACATCACATAGAGTGACTGTTTATCGGGCGAGAGGACTATGCTGTGGGGGCCATGCTCGCCTTCGCCTTTCAAGGCTTTGAGCAGGGTTACTTTATCGTACTGATCGTCGCCGTTGGTATCCTGAAGCCGATACAGGCCGCTGCCCTTCCCGAAGTTCTTATTCTCCCGGTTATTGACCATAACGTACAGGCTGTTAAAGGCGTATAACAAGCCCTGGGCGTATCCCATACCAACACTCGTGTCGCCCGGCTGAACCATGCCCACCTTCAGCTTTTCAATTTTGGGCTTTTGGGCAACGGAGCCAGGGGGCGGCAGTTCGAGCCTGTACAGAAACCCGTACTGGTCCGACGTAATCATCCGGCCTTTATCGTCGAAGGCCATTGACACCCAGGAGCCCTGCCCGTTTTCAGACGGGCTATACAGATGGTCGGCCCTGAAACCGGGCAGCAGTTTCAGCTTGTTGATTTTGGGGTCGTCGGGGCCGGTTGTTTCCGGGGCTACTCCGTTCATCGTAACCCAGGACGTTCCAAGCAGAATGAGGGCCGAAACGGTAAGCAGCAACTTAACTGGTCTGTGGGCGAAGGACATAATTCTATTGAGTAAGTTAATATCAATTTATAGTAGTCAACCTGTCATGGTGAACGGGCTGGATAGAATCGTCTGACTGAGTTTACCTCCTGGTATAAAGCACGAAGGCCGGGCTATATACCGACTGGTTATTGGTAGTTACTGGGTTATTGAATTGATTTGAGTACTAACCCAGTAACTACTAACCAGTAATCTAAAAATTAGGCGTCAGGGCCGACTCAACCGCTGGCAGTGGATAATAATCATCCAGGATGGTGAACGCATTCGGGGGAGGCACCGCCCCTTTCGGAAAATAATAATCCTGCGGGTTTGCTTTTACACGAGCGCCATAGGCCCCAATGACTTCTTTTACCCGGCCCGTTCGGACTAAATCGAACCAGCGCTTGTTTTCAAAAGCCAGTTCTACGCGTCGTTCCTGATAAAGGGCGGTTCGCATATCGGTTTGCGAAGCGGCTTTGGTAGCGGCCAGTCCCGCCCGGGTCCGCACCTGGTTCAGGTAGGTAGCGGCTTCGGCGGTTTTACCCTGCTCATTTAAAGCTTCGGCTAAAAACAGCAGTACTTCGGCATAGCGATAAACGGGCCAGTTCTGTCCCGTGTTGTTGTGCAGCGAGTGGGGCCGGGCAAACTTTTTGATGTAGGGATACACTTTATTCTCGCGTAAACTCTGGCTTAGCGTAACGGTGCCGATGGAAATATCTTTGCGTTTGTCGCTCGCTTCGTAGGCTGCAATCATATCCGGCGTGGGGATGTTGTTGTTCTCGCCGGACAGCGCCTGTGGGTTCGAGGTTCCGGTGATGGGGCCTAACTCGGCCGCCGTGATGGGTGTTGGAATAACCCGGTAGATGTAGTTACCGTTATAACCGGCAGACCCTTCCAGATACTGCACTTCAAAAACCGATTCTGGATTATTCTTATTCCCCGTTGTGGTCGAAAACGCATCGTTATAATCCGGCATCAGCTTATAGCCGTCGTTGGTTACGACATCTCTCAGCAGCACTTCGGCATCGGCCCATTTTTTCTGGACGAGGTATAGATTCGCCAGCGTTGTTTTGGCTGCCCCCGACGTGGCCCGGCCCGCTGTTTGTTTGGCTTTGTTGGGCAATAGTTTGCCCGCTTCCGTCAGGTCTTTGGTTATCTGGGCGTATATTTCGTCGGTTGTTGCTAAGGGCAGAGCCGCATCTTCGCGACCCGTAACCGGCACTAAATGCAACGGAACCCGGCCGAAATACCGAACCAGTTCAAAGTAGGCGAAAGCCCGCAGAAACAGGGCCTGGCCCTTCAGGCTGTTTTTCGAATCGGCAGCAAATTCGACTTTATCAATCAGCGCCAGAATTTGGTTCGTGCGGGCAATGATCTGATAATCATAGCGATATTGTTGCAGCACGTGGTCATTCGCCGTCACCTTCCCCTGTTCGCCGGTTGACGTAGGCAGGGCAAAATCAGCGATATTCTCAGTCGGGTCAACGGCGCCGAACAGAATATTGCGGGCATAGTACGTATTGTCGGAGTGCATTTCGCCCAGAATCCAGGCCCGTTCGTTGAAGATAGGCCGCAGGGGCACATAAGCCGCATTCACGGCCTGTAGAAAATCAGCTTCTTTCGTGAAAAAGATCTCCGAACTTAAATTCGTCTCAGGAATTACGGTTAAAAAATCTTTCTGGCAACCCGTCAGGACAACGCCTAACAGCCAGGTGGCTATAAATTTTGTTTTCATCTCCTAATTAAGTTGAGGGTTTGATGTTTCAGGTTCAATAAGCAGGCAACAGTCTTACAAAGCCTGAAATCTGGAACTAACTTCGTCGGATTCGCTTAAAAATTCAGGTTGATGCCCAGCGTGTAGGTACGAGGAACAGGATAGTTGGAGAAATCGACTCCCTGACTCAGATTGCCCCCGTCGCCATTTCCATTTCCCTGAGCGCTGGTTTCGGGATTAGGCCCACCCCAGTAGTTCGTGAAGACATACACCTGCTGCACCGAGGCATACAAACGAGCCGACTTGAAGAACTTGTTCATCGCGCCGATGCTATAGCCTAAGGTTATATTCTTGATGGTGAAATACGACGCATCCGCCAGGAATTGAGTACTGTTCCAGTCGCGTTCAATACCCGTGTAATTCCCTCCATTATTGGTGGCGCCAAACTGCCCCGCTCCTGGTGATATAACGGTGGTGGCGATGTTGGTGGCGCTATTGCGAACCCGGAATCGGTCGTTTACACCCGCCACCAGGTTGAATACCCCGTCCAGATTGGCGGTGCTGTACAGATGGCGTACCCAAAGCTGGTTGCCATACGAACCAGAACCCTGAATCGACAGATCGAAGTTGCCGTAATTCAGCGTGTTGGTAATGCCGTAGGTAAACTTGGGGAATGGGTTACCAATAATGGTGCGGTCGTCCTGGTCGCCCCCGTAGGTGATCAGGCCATCGCCATTCACGTCCTTGAGCTTAATGGTGCCGATGGCAGAACGGCCCGTGATGACAGGCGAATTTTTAAGCTCCTCGGCGCTTTGATAATAGCCTTCTTTGACCATGCCATAAAACTGACCAAACGGTTTTCCGACCTGAGTAATGTGGAACGTACCATACACCCGGTCGATGCCCGGCGCCAGGCTCACCACTAAGTTCCGGTTGAAGGAGATGTTGGCGTTTGTGGTCCACCTGAGTCTGCCAGTTGTGTTTTTGGTAGTCAGGGCAAACTCATGTCCCCAGAACTTAATCTCCCCAATGTTGTCATTGAAATTACCAAATCCGGCTTCCTGCGGAATCTGTACGGCATAGAGCAGGTTTGTTGTGCGTTTGGTGTAAAAATCGTAGACAAACTGGATTCGGTCGTTGAACAAACCCAGGTCCAGGCCAACGTCAAACTGTTTGGTTGTTTCCCAGCCCAGATTGGGGTTTGCCAGCGAGGTTACGACGGCGCCGGTAGCAACATCGTTGCCAAACACTGCATTGGTTGTATTGTTCACCAGCGCATACTGGGTGTAATTCCCGATGTTGTTGTTGCCAATGACTCCATAACTCGCTCTAAGCTTGGCAAACGAGACTGGCGAGTAGTTTTTCAGGAAGCTTTCGTCCGACATGACCCAGCCTACCGAAGCGGATGGAAACGTACCCCAGCGGTTGTTGGCCCCGAAACGCGAAGAGCCATCGCTCCGTATTGAGGCTGTGAACAGGTATTTGCCTTTGTAATTATACGTTAAGCGGGACAGGTAGGAGGTCAGCGACCATTGGTTCACGGCATTGCCCGTGTTGGCCGGAATATCGACGTTTGAGCCGATGGGCAAGGTAGCGCCGGCCCGGTCGATGTTGATGGCTCCCTGAATGGTAGGCAGCCGGTCATCAGCGTAGGTATTGGCCATAATCCGGGTGACATCCTGCCGGAACCGCTGATTCGTGAAACCCGCCAGCAGCTCAAAATTATGATCGTTGAAACTCCGGGCATACGTCGCTAAGTTTTCGTTCAGCCAGGAGATGTTCTCATAATTCTGCCGAATGGAAACGGCGGTGGTCGGTATGGGTACGTTGATGGCGCTGGTAGCCGTTGACGGATTAAAGAAAAAGAACTTGGAGTTCAGGTATTCGACGTTGATCGTCGAGCGGAGCGTCAGTCCTGCGAGTGGTTTGTATTGGACATACGCATTCGCCAGCAGGTTCGTGTTTTTGGTTTCGTTCGTTAATTCCTGCGCGGCCCGTACCCAGTTTGGGTAGGCGAAAATGTTACCCGTGCTGCTCGGCAATGTATTAAATTTGGTCAGTTCGCCATTGGCATCATAAATCGGCATGATGGGCCAGGTGTGCAGGGCGTTGAAGAGGATGCCCGTGCCCCGGTCGCCATCGGTTCGGGGGGTATTGTCGAACACATACGAAGGCGCCAGGTTGAACCCGATGGCCACTTTATCCGAGATGTTGTAATTGGAGTTCATCCGGAGCGAATACCGCTTGTAGGCATTATTCAGCACCACTCCCTGCTGGTTAAAATAACCGGCCACCAGCGACGTGCTCGATTTGGCTCCATTCGAGGAAAGGCTCAGGTTGTAGCTTTGGATGGGCGCCGTGCGGAGCAGCGCATCATACCAGTCGTTGTTTTTTCCTTCGTATTGGGCCGGATTTTGGAATACGTCCGGTACGGCCTGGTTTTGGTCTTCGTAGAAATCTTTTTTAAACTGGGCAAATTCAACGGCATTGAGCATTTTTACCCGGCCTTTCATGGGCACTTGCTGCACACCGGCATAGGTGTTGAAGCTAATGCTGGTCTGGCCGGGCTTGCCTTTCCTGGTCGTGATCAGCACCACCCCGTTGGCCGCCCGCGACCCATAGAGCGAGGTAGACGCGGCATCTTTCAGAATGGTGATGTCGTCAATTTCGTCGGGGTTGAGCTGGCCAATACTGCCCGTAATGGGAAAGCCGTCGATGACATAGAGCGGATCGCTGCCCGCCGACACCGACACTTGCCCCCGAATGCGGATGGATATGCCCTGCCCAGGCTTACCCGTGGTTTGATTGATTTGAACGCCCGCCAGCCGGCCCTGTAGTTTCTGGCCAATCTGCGAAACCGGCAGGTCTTTGATTTCCTGCGCGCTGATGGTCTGAACGGCACCGGTTATTTCCTTTTTCAACTGACTGCCGTAGCCAACCACCACAATCTCGTTCAGCGTCTGGTCATCGGGCGACAGCGAAACCGTCAGCGAGGTTTCATTGCCTACGACCACTTCCCTGCTGCCATAGCCAACAAAACTGAAGACCAACACCGACCGGGTATTGGGCACGGAGAGCCGGAAATTACCCACGCCGTCGGTGGTAGTGCCCTGGGTTGTTCCCTTCACCACCACACTCACGCCGGGCAGGCCGGTGCCTTTCTCGTCGGTTACTTTACCCGCTACGGCTACGTCAGTCGGCACAGCGGCTGCGTTCATCATGTCGTGCTTCAGGCCATCTACAGCCAATGGCGTCAGCCTGGCAGAAAGCCGATTGCCTGGCGGCATAAGGGCTTCCTGGCCCAGGGCAATACCAGCCGAACAGCCAATCCATGCACTTAGGGCTACTACTTGATAGATTTTCTTCATAATAGTATAAGGTTCAGGGTTTGTAAGGACTCAAGTGGCACCAAAACAGACAATTTATTAACCAAATATCACCAGTCGCCCAGTTTTCACTTTCCTACACTTACCCATATTATTGGCTATTGACCTGATTTTATTGGAATATTCTATAAAACGGGACCGGGCCGACGCTTCGGCTGGGCGTGGTCAGACCGTGCCAGTGGTCGGTACCTGAAAGTAGAGAATGGCTATGCAGGGTCTTTATTAGAGGATTCCCACATGAATGCCAACCCTTGATTGAGGCTATGCCAACTGATGAATTGACTATGCTTTATCACATAAAAATTAACGACTATTCGAACACGCCGAAGTACCAGCAGATTTACAACTCGATAGTCGAAGGCATCGAAAATCGGGATATTCTGCCGGGCGATAAATTGCCGTCTATCCACGAAGTAGTTGCCCAACTCGATGTGGCCAAAGGCACGGTAGAGCGGGCTTACGAACTGCTTAAAGAGAAAGAAATTATTGAGGCCGTTCGGGGGAAAGGTTTTTATATTAATTATAACAATACTGGCCAAAACCTGAAAATATTTCTGTTATTCAATAAGTTAAGCGCTCACAAAAAAATAATTTACGACTCGTTCGTGGAAGTGCTCGGGCAGGGCGTTCCCATCGACTTTTTTATTTATAACAATGATTTTCGGTTATTCCGGGATTTGATTCTGCGGCAGGCCCGCAACCATACACACTATGTCATCATTGGCCATTTTTTTGATGGGGGCGAAAAAGCCGATGAACTCATTAACAGCCTGCCCAAACATAAGCTGGTGATTCTGGATAAACTCCTCGAAGGTATTTCCGGGAAGTATGCCGCCGTCTTTCAGAATTTTGAAAAAGACCTGTACCAGGCGCTAACAGAAGCCCTGCCGTTACTGAAAAAATATACGACCCTCAACATTCTTTTGCCATCCTACACCTACCATCCCAAAGCCATACTGAACGGGTTCTATAAATTCTGTTTTGAGCATAACTTTACGGCCCAGGTTGTTCATGACATTCAGCAGGAGGTTATTCAGCCACACCATGCCTATATCAACCTGATGGAGGAAGACCTGGTTGAACTGATCAAGAAAATAAAAGCGACGCACTATGTCGTTGGGCAGGAGGTGGGGATTCTGTCCTATAATGATACGCCCCTGAAAGAATTTCTGCTCGAAGGCATAACCGTCATGTCGACTGATTTTTCGCTGATGGGACGAACAGCCGCCCAGTTAATCCTGAATGGCAGCGTAGAACACGTAGAAAATCCGTTTCGGCTTATTGTCCGCAAATCACTGTAGCCGATTTGTGGCGCAAAAAGCGCGTGTGTGCCGACTGACGAATGCCATTACTCCCAGTAATGGCATTCGTCAGTCGGCACACACGCGCTTTTTTTTCAGCTTAACAGTAAGAAAAATAACGCAGCCTACTTTCCTGAATACCTGCTGCCCAGGGCGGCTCGATGCTTGTTAAGTTCCCGTTAAATTACTCCCGTATGCCTCCTTCTCTTTCGTTTCGCTTTGGTGCCGAAGCCTACACCTGGTTCATGAACAACAATGGCCAAACCCACGCTAACCGCTTAGGGCACATGATCGACATTACGGCTCAGGCGGGTTTTGGGGGTATTGAACCCATTTTCAACTGGATGGGCGACCTGCCCGATGCCGACAGCCTGGCCCGCAAACTGAACGAACAGGGGGTCGAATTAGCGGCCATTGCCCTGGCGCTGGACTGGAACCTGGCCGACGAAACCGAACACGAACGGTACGAAGCCGACCGGGCCATTGCCCTGCTGAAACACTTTCCGGGTGCCTTGCTTTGCACCGTGCAGAAACCAACGGGGCGGCATGAGATCGACACCCGCCGGCGCAATCTGGTGAACATCGTTAACCGCGTATCGCGCCGGGCCGTCGAGCAGGGGGTGCCGTGCAGTTTTCACCCCAATTCGCCCCATTCGTCCATTACCCGCACTGAAGAAGATTACCGCGTGATTATCGAGTCGCTCGACGCGTCGGCGACGGGCTGGACGCCCGATGTGGGCCATCTCATCAATGGCGGCATGGACCCGTTGACAAAAATGAAAGAGTATGCATCGCTCATTAATCTCGTTCATTATAAGGACTGGGACGGGAAGCCCGAATTTGCCCTGCTGGGAAAGGGAAAAGTCGATTTTGTGGGCATCACTCAATGGCTGATTGAGCAGCACTACAGCGGCTGGATCATCTGCGAAGATGAAGGTCCCGAAGCGATGGACGACCCGGACGGCGTTACGCTGCACGATGGGCGCTGGGTGTATGAAACGTTACTTCCCTCACTTAATGAGTGAACGATAGACTGAGTGAATAGCTGGCGCAACATCTGGTCACTCATCCTGTCACTCTATCATTCACTCAGTCTACCTATCATTCATTCACTCAGTCTACCTATCATTGAACTAACCATGCCCCGAATAGAAACCAACGGTATCAATCTGTATTATGAAGAGCGCGGGTCAGGCGAACCACTGCTGCTGATTATGGGCATCACAGCCCCTGGGTCTGTCTGGGAAAAACATGCCAACAACTGGCAGCAGTATTTTCGCTGTATTCTGGGCGATAATCGGGGGGTTGGGCAGTCTGATAAACCGGCAGGGCCCTATAGCACCGCACAAATGGCCGACGATTATGCCGGCTTGATCGACCAGCTTGGCTTGCCACCCGTGCGGGTGGTGGGCGTGTCGATGGGGAGTACAATTGCCCAGCAGTTGGCGTTGCGGCATTCCAACAAAGTGCGTTCGCTGGTGCTGATGTGTCCGTGGGCACGCTGCGACCGAACCGCCGAAGCCATCTTCCGCCACATGGCCACCATCAAAGCCCGGCTTCGGCCCGACGAATTCGCGAACTACATTCAGTTGCTGATTTACACCAAGCGAAGCTGGGATGATGACGCCACCTTTACCGAACTCCAGGCGGGTCAACAGCAGGCCGCTATTGATGCACAGCCTCAACCATTGCATGGCCTTGAAGCGCAGGCCGAAGCCTGCATTACCCACAACACCCTGGCCGACCTGGGACGAATTGACCAGCCCTGTTTAGTCATCGGCGGACGAAAGGATATTTTTACGCCCGTGTGGATGAGCGAAGAAGTAGCCGCAGCCATTCCCAACAGTGAACTGCACCTCTACGACGATGCCGGACACGCCTTCCACTGGGAGTGCATTGATGACGTCAATCCGCGTGTTCGCGAGTGGCTGCTGGCTCATTAAAACAACTTCACAAGCCGTGCCAGCCCCGCTGAAATAAGCAGCATAACGGCCACAAACCCTAAGCCAAAATATAAGCCAAACGCTTCGGCAACGAAACCAATAAGGGGCGGACCGGCCAGAAAACCAACGAAGCTAAAGGTGGCAAATGTGGCCAGACCAGCGGCTGGCGGAATACCCGGCACCCGCAGCGAGGCCCCATACAGGATGGGCGCCCCCAGGGAACAACCCGCGCCGAGCAGCGCAAAACCAAGTAAGGCCGTTGGCGGGTAGGGGAGCGCAATAGCAACCACTAACCCCAGGGCGGCCAGCAAACCACCAATCTGGAGCCACCGTTTGGCCCCGATTTTTGGAATAATGGCATCACCGAGGAAACGAAAACCGGTCATGGTGAGCGAGAAACTGGCGAAGCCCAGGGCCGCAATCTGACTGCTGGCACCCAGGGTTTCGCGCAGGTAGACTGCACTCCAGTCAAAAGCGGCTCCCTCGCCCATCGCTAAGGCCAGCCCAATCAGAATCATCAGCAATAAATCCCGGTTAGGCCGCACAAACGATGACCCGGCTTTCTCACCCGACTCGGTCTGACTGCTCGATGGAATCTGGGTCAGCAACGGTTGCAGCACAAAGGTCAGGATCAGAATCAATCCCGCCATAATGGCCATGTGCACCGGGGGCGGCACATGCAGGGCAATGATAGCTCCGGCAATGCCCGACCCCAGCAGGCCGCCCAGACTCCACATGCCATGACACGACGACATGATGATAATACCCTGTGCCCGCTCCAGATTGGTGGCGCAGGTGTTCATGGCTACGTTGATAAGAGCAGCAGCTAAACCAAGCAAAAACAGCCCAAAAGCCATAACCAGCGTGTTGGGTGCATTAATAGGAATGCAGACAGCTACGGTCAGACCCAGGGCCGACCAGAAACAGGCCCGCGCTTCGCCCAGTTTAGCAATGATCCAGCCCGTTAAGGGGTTCATCACGAGCAAGCCAGCAGGCATGGCAAACAGGGCCAGGCCCAGTTCGGACTCGGACAGATGCAGTTTTTCTTTTACGTGCGGAATGTGCGCGACCCAGCTACCAAACAGGAGGCTGTCCGATGCAAATACCAACCCAATGGCCAGTGCCTGCCGATTCAGAAAAAACGTCAGCAGGTTTTGTACGAATAGGTTTCGGTATGGTTTATTCAAGGATGCAGTTGTATTCATGACACAAAAATAGCCGGTTCAAACCGGCTATTTTTACAATCTATTGGCCATTACTGATGCTGTATTGACTATCAAGTGCTGATAGTTACTCATTCATTGTCAATGACGTATTATTTTTGAGGTGGCCAGCCATTGCTTTCCGTAACTTCTCAACCTTGGGCAGCGATACCCGCTGAATATAGGGCTGATCGGGATGCAGGGCAAAGTAATTCTGATGGTAGTTCTCCGCCGGGTAGAAAACCGTAATTGGGGTGACTTCCGTAACGACCGGGTTAGTGTAGTGTTTCGATTCGTTGGTGCGTTTGATAGCCGCCAGAATTTCGGCTTTTTCGTCGGGAGTGCGGTAAAAGGCCACCGACCGATAATCGCGTCCGGCATCGGGTCCCTGCCGGTTCAGCGTCGTGGGGTCGTGGCCCGCGAAAAAGGCATCGAGCAACTGGGCATAGCTGATCAGTTTAGGATCATAATAAACCTGTACCGATTCAGCATGGCCGGTTCGGTCGGTACCAACCTGCTCATACGTTGGATTTTTGACCGTACCGCCTGCATAGCCCGAAATAACCTCCCGGACCCCTTTAAGCTGGTTCATGCCTTCTTCCAGTGCCCAGAAGCAGCCCCCGGCAAAGGTGGCAACGGCTTCGCCTGTTTTAGGCGCTGGTAATTTGGCGGGCGCATAATCGGTCGACTGGCCCTGAGCGCACCCTGCCAGCAACAGCAGGCTAAGCGCGTATACATGAATTCGGTTCATACAGTTTCGCGACAATATTGTGTCACTGTATAAACGATTGGAACTCGGTTCCGGTTTCATGGGCAGGGAGCAGGAAGCACGGGAATACTATGTACCCCGCTCTGCTTCACATCCCCTGCGATCCCTACTCTCCGCTCCCGGCCCCGTGCTCCCCGCCTATGAAACTTCAGTTTGAAAAAATAGAACCCGAAGTCGGTAGCTCGTTCCGGGTTATTCATAATACGGAACCTGAAACCTGCCGCGTCTATTGGCATTATCATCCCGAATACGAAATCGTCTACATTCCATCTGGCAACGGACAGCGACGCGTCGGCCTACACGTGTCGCGCTACGAAGCCGGTGAACTGGTGTTTATCGGCCCCAATCTGCCGCACCTTAATTTTAGTTACGGGAGAGCGGGTCAGTTTGAGGAAATTGTGGTGCAGATGCGCGACGATTTTATGGGTGAATCATTTCTGCGAAAGCCTGAGCTGGCGCCGGTCCGGCGGCTATTTGAGCGGGCACACCTGGGCCTGACGTTCGGAACGGATACCAAACGGCGCGTCGGCCCTTTGTTAGCGAAACTGCCCGAACTGGCGCCCTTCGAGCGATTTCTGACATTGCTGCAGGTGTTGCAGCATTTAGCCGACGCCCCCGACATCGAACCGCTCCATGCCGATGGCATCCGGTTCGACCTCAACCCCAAAGAGCAGGAACGCATCAACCGGGTTTGTCGGTACGTTGAACAGCAGTATGCCAATCCGGTCGACATTCAGGCCGTGGCCGATTTGACGAGCCTGACCGTTCCGGCATTTTGCCGCTATTTTAAGCGCATAACCCACCTGACGTTCACCAATTTTGTCAACGAATACCGGGTCAACCAGGCCCGTCGGCTGCTGCAATCCGCCCGGACCGTGGCCGATGTTGGCTTTGCGGTTGGCTTCAACAACCTGTCGCACTTCAACAAGACATTCCGGGCCGTAACGGGCCAAACGCCGAGCGCGTACCGGAAGGCGCTGGTGGGGTGAGGGAGCACTACTAAAAAAAACGCCCCAATGATACGGCGATCATTGGGGCGTTTTCCATCAATAAACCAGTTTAGATACCCGGATAACCCGGATTCTGCGGGGTTAAATTGGGGTTATTTAACAACTCCTGCTTGCCGATGGGGAACAACAGATGTTTTTCCTGCAAAGCCACGTTCGAGCTTTTGTTGACGTGGCCAACGAAATTGTCGAATCCATTTGTGGTTTCATTGTAGACTTTCCGCAACCGCACCATGTCGTACCAGGTAATTTGCTCATAGCACAGTTCATGCCAGCGTTCCCGCCAAACAGCCTCCCGGAAACTGGCCTGCGTATACGTGCTTAAGGCGGGCGTAGTGAGTTGTGCCCTGTCGCGGATACGTTTGAATGCGTCATAGGCAGCCTGCGTGGGAGCGCCTAATTCGTTCTGCGCTTCGGCATACATCAGGAGCACGTCAGCATACCGGATTTGAGGAACATTCAGGTTGTTGTTCTTGGTCGGGCTGCTGCCCGGCGCGCCATTGGCTGTCCGGTTGAAATGCTTGAAAATGTAGGGAGCGCCCAGGTCAAAGGCGGCCCCCGTGCCATTCAGAAAGTAGGTGGTGTAGAAGTACCCAGCCTGATCTTTGGCCCGCAAATCGCCCGGTTCATACGACTTATAAAAGGCCGGTGTAGGAATTGTACTACCCGTGCCGCCGACGCCATTGGAGGTAACGGCCTTAAAGTTGGGATACATGTTATCAAACGGATTACCCGCCACCAGCGTATTATACTGAATCATGAAGATGTGCTCCACCCGGTTTTTGTTGCTTTCCTTATGGACATCCTCATACGTCGGAAACAGGTTAATGGCTGTTGGGTTCGCGTTGGCGTATGTAATCACTTCGAAGGCTTTGTCGGCTGCTAATTTGTAGTGCGACGCGCCCTTGCTAAGCGGAAAACCAGCCATTGTCAGGTACACCCTGGCCAACTGCGACTTCACGGCCGCCAGGTTAACCCGTCCGCTCGCATCCGTCCAGGCCAAACCAGCCGCTTCGGCAGCGGTCAGGTCCTCCACAATGAGTTTATAGATATCCTCCTGTTTGGCCCGCGTCGGAAAGAAATCCTCTGAAGTGACCGTTTGCGGTTTGGTAATCAGCGGAGCATCGCCCCAAAGGCGAACAATGTTGAAATAAGCATACGCCCGCAGAAATTTTGCCTCGCCTATGATTTTGGTTCGCTGCGCTTCAGGCATTGGGTTTATGCCCGGAACTTTATCGAGTAGCTGATTGGCCTGGGCAACAATTCGATACAAGCCATTCCAATAGTTAACGACGTGCTGGGTATTGCCATCGTACACCAGGGCATAGAGGTTATTCAAATCGGAGTTTTGCGCCGTTTCCGTGATGGACGTGCCGGTAGGGGCTTCGAGCATTTGCCAGTTCGCCGAGAATATACCGGAACCATCGCCCATAAACCGCAGGTTATCATAAACTGCAGCCAAAGCAGCTTCGGCATGGTCGGGAATGGTATAGAAATTATCCGGCGTCAGGTTGGAGGGGGCTTTTTCGAGCAGAAAATCCGAGCAGCCAGCCGGGCCAAGAAGTATCGCTCCACTGAGCAACACCCTGCCCACATAGTTTATTACTGTATATCGCATTATGAATGTCGGTTTATTGAGTTGAATGGATTAAAGGCCAATCTGTAAGCCCAGCATGTAGGTCGTTGGCTTGGGGTAGTTATGCCAGATCTCGCCCTGCGAGAAGGCGCTGCTGCCATCACCCTGGTTGGTTGGCGTTACTTCCGGATCACCAATGATTTTGTCGGACACCAGCAAGAAGAAATTCTGCGACGTAGCGTATATCCGGAGCCGGCTCATTTTAAGTCTATTGGTGATTGCGCTCGGGAACGAGTAGCCCAGCAGCAGGTTTTTACCGCGTAGAAACGACCCATCCAGAATCCAGTGGCTGTCCACGTTGGTCACGTAGCCCGCCCGGGTTTCGCGTATTTCAGCAATGGGCGTGTTCTGATTAGTCGGCGTCCAGGCATTCAGCACGCTTTTATAGCTGTTGGCAATCGAAACGCGGTCCTCGCTGGGGTGGAAGTTCATCATCATGACATCGTTGCCCTGCGAGAACTGAAGTTCAAGCGTTAAATCCAGGTTTTTATATTTCCAGGTGTTGGTGAAGGCGCCCCAGAATTTCGGGCTGCCATTGCCAATGATGCTCCGGTCAGCATCCGTAATGGCTTTATCGCCGTTGACATCCAAGTACTTCAGATCGCCGGGCAGAATCGTCAACCCATTCCGATAGCTGGTGAATTTGGCGGCCTCTTCGCGTTCAGCTTCGCTCCAGGTACCTAAGCGGGTCAGCCCCCAGAATGAACCAACCGATTCCCCAATCCGAATGATGTTGGTCTGGTTGATAAAGTTGGGACCACCCACCCCGAAAATATCCGACGGTGTGGCCAGCGACAGCACTTTGTTGCGGTTGAACGATACATTGAAGGCACTGTTCCACTGGAAACCGCCTCGATCAATGTTAACCGTATTCAGGCCAAATTCAAATCCCTGGTTTTGCATCGACCCCACGTTCCGGCGAATGGTGCCATAGCCGCTGGTACGTGGTACGGGCGCATCGAGCAGCATGTCGGTGGTGAGTCGGTAATAATAATCGGCTTCCAGCGAAATACGACCTTTGAACAAACCCAGTTCGACCCCAATATCGCTCTGCGCTGTTTTCTCCCAGCGCAAATCCGGGTTAGCCAACCGGTTGATGCCCGTTCCGCCAAACCGGGTATCATTGTAAATGGTGGCATAGTTCGAGCTTAACAGCGACAGCGACGAGTAAGCCGGAATTTCGGAGTTACCGGTCAGGCCATAGCTGGTACGCAGTTTCAGGTTAGACACCACCGGATTGCCTTTCAGGAAGCTTTCTTCCGACACCCGCCAGGCTAAGGCTGCCGAGGGGAAAAACGCAAATTTGTGATTTTCGCCGAACTTCGATGACCCATCGGCCCGCCCCGTAAAAGTGACTAAATACTTTTCTTTGAAGCTGTAGTTAATGCGCCCGAAGTAGGAACTGAACGAGGTCCGGTCGGCAAAGGAACTCACGGCGGGCAGGGTACTGCCAGCACCTAAGTTATTGAAGGTAAAATAATCGGTGGCAAAGTTCCGTACACTGGCCCCAATGCCAAATCGATCCGTTGCCTGCCACGAAATGCCCAGCAGAGCCGTCAGGGAGTTATCGGCATTGATCTGCTTGTTGTAGGTCAGGTAATTCTCCAGCGACCAGAACGTCGTTTTCGTGTTGTTGGCCGCAGCTGTACCACTGGCGCCAATGTCTAAGGTACGGGTCTGCGACTGGTTGATTTCCTGGGTCTGAATATTGCCCCCCAGCACGGTCTTCATTTCCAGCCCTTTGCCCAGCGTGATGTTGGTAAACAGGCTACCGATGGTGGTTTGGGTATTCTGAATATACTTCCGGTCCATCAGCCGGTGTACCGAACTCATCGACCCTTCGGCCTGCGGGTAGTCGCGGTTTTCTGCATACTTCCCATTATCCGGGTAGGTAACTGGCAGGAAAGGAAAGTCCTCCACAATTTGCCGTGCCACGGCATCATTGATATCGACTAAGTTCTCGGTCTGGTTATTGTAGCTTAGGGTTCCGCCAATTTTGAGCCATGATTTGACCTGATCGTCAATGGTAAACCGGCCCGAATACCGTTTCAGATACGATGTTTTAATCAGCCCTTCATCGTCACGATAACCCACAGACAGCGCATACTGCGTCCGCTCATTACCACCACTGAAGCCTAACTGATGACTCTGGGAAAGCTTGTTCTGCGATGATTCCTTGAACCAGTCGGTGTCATACAGCGGGTTCAGGTTGGCATCGAAAACGCCCGGGTGGTCTTTGCTGAACTGGGTTCGTCTGACTACCGGGTCCAGGTTTGCGTATTTACCGGACGCCCAGCCGGTGGGGTCATATTTTTTGATGTTGGCATAAGCAAGGTCTTCCGTAGCCAGATATTCTTTGGCGTTCAGCACCTGCGGCTTGTTGGGGCCAATGGTGTTTACGCTGAAGGTTCCGTCATAGGTTACCCGGCTTTCGCCAGCTTTGCCTTTGCGGGTTTGCACCAGAATAACCCCGTTGGCTCCTCTGGCTCCATAAATAGCCGTTGAGGAAGCGTCTTTTAAGACCTCAACCGAAACAATATCGCTTGGGTTGATGTAGTCGATGGGTGAGCTGAACTGGTTGCCGTTGCCTTGCGGAAGCAATACGCCGTCGACCACAAATAAAGGGTTATTGGAGGAGTTGATCGAGGAGAAACCCCGAATCCGAATGGTGGTCCGTCCGCCCGGCCGGCCTGAGTTGGTGTTGACCTGCACACCCGCCATGCGGCCCGACAGGGCCTGGCTCAGCGAAGGAGCCGGGCGTTCCATAAGCTGGGCTTCTTTAACGCCCGCAACAGCCCCGGTCAGGTCTGATTTGCGGGTCGTACCGTAGCCAATAACAACGATCTCATTCAGGGTTTTGTCATCGGCCTTCAAACTCAGGTTAATCGAACTCTGGCTCCCTACCCGTACCTCCTGCGATATGTAGCCAACAAAGGAGAATACCAGGGTAGCATTGGCATCGGGCACGTCTAAGCGGTATCGTCCGTCGGCATCGGAGACGGTGCCGCGCTGTGAGCCTTTCAGCAGGACACTTACACCCGGCAGGGGGTCATTTTTTTCATCCGTGACCCGTCCCGTAAGGGTCCGATCGACGGATTTCTTATCGGAATTAGCGGTGGCTCCTACGCCATCATCTCCAGAAGCCGGAGTTGTGGCATAAGTAGAGAGAGAACAAAGCAGGATGGTGCTGAGGGTAAAAGACAATTGCCTGATCCTGACAGGAATAGTCTGCCCTTGTAAAGGTGTTAGCATAGGTTTTTTGCCTCTAACAGGCCATTATGTTTATACGATTGAGAATTGAAGAAAAGAAAGAATTTATTGAAAGGAGTAAATGACGTACTTTTTCTACTCATCTGGATATGCACTTGATAAAAAAAATTAAAAACCGAATCAGTTAGTTAGTCAATTGCTGCTATCAGGCACATCATCGCTCCCTCGGCTGACCCCTGTTTTCTCTACACTTCGCCCCCGTCTTTCAACGGTTGACCCCCCAACGGCTTTCGCAGCGTCCGCTCATCTGCCAATTTTGACCTGTCGAAACAAACAAAACGGTTCAGGTCAGCATGAAAACAGCACATGTCATTCTTCTCGCCCTTACGGCAACCGCAGGGCTTCGCTCATCGGCATTCGCTCAGAACCCATCGGCGGATCGGGCTACATTCCCCTACTCAAATCGCTTCACGGTAGGGGGCGGCATCAGCCAATTGTTGCTGGGTGGCTTTAACATTCAGGCCGAATACACCACCAAACGCATGGTATTCGATTATTCGCATGGATTTAACCTGATTCTGTCGGGGCAGGTAGCTTCGGCCAACGCCCGCGATCAGAATCTGACGGAAAAGATACCGTCGACGCTGGGCATCGGCATTGGCTACCGGCTGACGCCCGGCCTGGATCTCCGGGTTGAACCCAAGCTGCACTTCTACGACCTGTATTATACTAACGGACGGGGCGAAACAACATCCGACAAAGTGGCTACCTACCAGACCGCTACACTGGGTCTGGGCGTTTACTATCGCTATTACCCGTTCCGTAAACAGCCCAATGCCCTGGCGGGCATTCTTCTTCTGCCCAGCCTGCGCTACTGGCCCAACATCTGGAGTTCATTAACCGACAATAAGCTGACGTATGTGAACCGCACCACCAACCGCACCGAAACGTATAAAGCCGCCACGCAGGGCATTGCAGGCACTGGCGGCTTGCTGGCCAACATCACCATTGGCTACACATTTGGTATGCACAAACGCTAAATCAGGTAAAAACAGCCTGAACATCAGGTCTTTGCTCCAGGAAGCACTATCTTTATCGGGCCATTTTCCTTATAAATTGTCTGCATTGTGAACCTAACGCAACCAACGCCTTATACGCTGAATGATGGTAAGATTCGCCTGGTTGGCATACCCCTGCTCAGTTTGGTGGTCCCGGCCACGATGCACTTCGATGACTTCCGGCAGTTCAACACTGCTTTTGCCACCTACTGGTTCCTGGGGTTGTGCACAACCCTGATTGTTTGGGAAGGCAACCGGTTCGTTATTCTTTACATGCGTCGGTTACTGCCTGCCTACAATCAGACAACCCAACGCTTGCTGGGCCAAACGGCACTCGGCCTGGTATACACGTTCATCGCCACCTATATACTGGATGAGGTAATCTGCAAAGCCATTCTTCATAAGGAACTGACCTTATTTACGGGGTTTCGCATCAGTATCGTTCCGATGATTGTGGTGTATTTAGTGTACGAAGCGGTCTATTTCTTTGAGGCCTGGAAACTAAACGTTCGCAAGACCGAATCACTGGCCCGCGAGAGCGTTCAGTCGCAGTTGGAGGTGCTTAAAAATCAGCTCGATCCGCACTTTCTGTTCAACAGCATGAACACGCTGGCCGCATTAATCGACGATGAGAACATCAACGCGCAGCAATACCTCGAACGGCTGTCGGATGTGTACCGCTACGTGCTCGTCAGCCGCAATAAAAACACCGTGCCACTGGAAGAAGAAATTGCGTTTCTGGATGCGTATGTGTATCTGAACAAAATCCGGTTTCGTGATAATCTACAGGTTGAAAAGAACCTCTCTCCGGCAGCGTATCGCCAGTATGTGACGCCGTTGAGCCTGCAGATGCTCATCGAAAACGCCATCAAGCACAATGTCGTCTCGAAGGAGAACCCGCTCAAGATCAGGATTCAGCAGGAGGGCGACCAGTATTTGGTAGTAGAGAATAATATCCAGGAGAAAACAATTCTGGAGAAATCGACGCGGGTGGGTTTGCAGAACATCATCAACCGATACAGCCTGCTCACCGACCGGCAGGTGGAAGTTATCCGAAACGGGGGCTTGTTCACGGTGAAGATTCCCTTGTTACTCAATTAGTGAATGATAGAGTGATTGAATAGGGTTCGTGCGCCAGATATTCTATCATTCTATCATTCACTAATTCAATGATTATACTATGAAAGCCCTCATCATCGAAGACGAGTATCCGGCGGCTGAACGGCTCGAAAAGCTCATCCGCAAAGTAGACCCCAGCCTTGAGATCGTTGGGGTGCTCGAAAGTGTGGAGGCTGCTAAGCGATGGTTTGCAACGGGCCAGCCCGTTGACCTGATTTTCTCAGACATTCAGTTATCCGACGGGTTGAGTTTTCAGATTTTTGAGTCGTTTCCGGCGCATAGCCCCATTATTTTCACAACGTCCTACGATGAATACGCCATCAAAGCCTTTCGGGTGAAAAGCATTGACTACCTGCTGAAACCAATAAAACTGCCCGAACTGACTGATGCCATTCGGAAATACGAATCATTCAGGCAGGATTTTTCGCCCCAGGCCTATGCCAAAAAAGTGGAGTCGCTGCTGGATAGTTTAGAAATGAGCCGCCGGACGCACAAGACCCGCTTTCTGGTCCGCAATGGCGAGCAGCTTATTCCGGTGGCGCAGGAGCAGGTGGCGTATTTCTACACGGCCAACGAACTGGCCTGCTTAGTCGGACGCGACGGGCGGCAGTTTTTAGTCGATTACTCGCTCGAAGAATTGGAAACGCTGGTCGACCCGCAGCATTTCTTCCGGCTGAACCGGCAGTTTATTGCCCAGGTAACGGCCATTCAGAAGATACATACCTATTTCAACGGCAAGCTAAAAGTCGAACTCCGGCCCGACACCGCGCAGGAGGTACTTGTCAGCCGCGAAAAGGCCCCCGCCTTTAAAGCCTGGTTAGACGGGTAATTAAATCAATCCCAAACGTACTGGATTCACCTCACTCAGCAGATGCTTAATCGCTCTGTGTCAGGGCTGTTGTGCCTTCCCTCGCCCCCGGCCCCTCTCCCAGAGGGCGAGGGGAGCAAAAAGAGTTTCTCTGAAACTCCCCTCGCCCTCTGGGAGGGGGGCCGGGGGTGAGGGAAATAAACCGTATTCCAATCAATCATCCGTATGAAAATGCTCCTTTTTTTGTTACTCATTTCCCTCATCAGCAGCCCGTTACTGGCGCAGCAACGTCTGAATTATACCCTATTGGCGGATGGTCTGGTGAATCCACAACTGGCTAAGTCCAGTTTGTACGCAATGGGCGTAGGTGTGCGGGGAGAGGTTAGCAAACCACTCCGCAATCCGGCTTTCGAGCTGTTCGCTCAGGCGGGCTATGCCCATTTTTTTCAGAAATCGACCAGCGCATTTGTCGCCAACATTGGCTTAGTGAACGTCGGCTACCGCTATCAGTCCCGAAAAGCATTCTGGGCATCGGTGGGCGTGGGCGCTCAGTACTGGAACGAACGGATGCGGGTTCGCTTCGCGGACTACGCTGTGGATGAGACCATTAATGCGGTTATGCCCGCCGTCATTGTCGGATTGGGCGCACGAATCAAGTCCCGCTACCGGCTCGGTGTGGAGTATCGGGGGCTGTTTGAGCCGGAAGATGGCGGGGTGCTGCTCCGCAATAATGTTGCTTTCTCCATTGGGTATACCTTCTGATTTATCGGCTATGACATCAATCAATGCTACCCTGTTAGCCGCCAGCGTGGTCGTCTTCGGGCTTACAGTTTACGCCTGTCAACCGACCGAACTGGCAGTAAACCCCGACGAGAATTTTGGCGCACTGCCGCAAGCGGTCATCGACCCCGCCGACAATCCGCGCACGCCCGAAAAAGTCGCGCTGGGCAAACTGCTGTTCTATGACCCGATTTTATCGGGCAACAAAGACGTGTCCTGCGCCACCTGCCACCACCCGAAATTCGGGTATAGCGACGGCCTTGACCTGCCTATTGGCGTGGGTGGAGAAGGGCAGGGGAGTACCCGGCGTTTTCGGTCGCCGGGCACCATTCCGCACACCAAACGCAACGCGCCAACGCTGCTGAATGTCGCGTTCAACGGTATGGATACGAAGGGGTTATACAACCCAACGGCGGCCCCCATGTTTTTTGACCTGCGGGCGAAATCGCTGGAGACTCAGTCGCTGATGCCGATTGCAGCCTTTGAAGAAATGCGTGGTACGGTGTTTTCCGAGACAAATGCCATCGACAGTGTGCTGACCCGGTTGCGCGGTATACCGGCGTATAAAAGCTCGTTCCAGACCGTTTTTGGCGCTGCAAATTCCATCACGGTACAGAATCTGGGGAAAGTCATGGCGGCTTACGAACGGACTTTAGTGGCCACCAACGCGCCGTTCGACCGGTATTTGCGGGGTGACAAATCGGCCATGACCGACGCTCAGAAACGGGGGATGGTGCTGTTCATTCAGAACGGCTGCAACACCTGCCACAACGGCCCCATGTTCAGCGATTACAAAACCCACGTATTGGGCGTAGCCGACAACGAGAAATTAGGTTTTTCCGACAAGGGCCACCAAGATGCCTACGCCTTCCGAACGCCAACCCTGCGAAACGTCAGCCTGACGGCACCCTACATGCACAACGGTAAGCAGCAATCACTGGCTAATGTGCTGGTTTTTTACGACCGCATAAAAGATGGTAACCAATTGAACACCAACGTAACAACTACTCAGTTAGACTCGCTGCTTCGGCCCCGGGTAACCCTCAGCAACGACCTCGTCGAATTTCTGCACGCGCTCACCGACGACAGTTTCGATAAGTCGATTCCGGCCAGCGTACCCAGTGGATTATCCGTTGGTGGAAAACTTCAGTAAAATTACCCCCAACCCCCTGAAGGGGGCTTTGTCCACTTACTCGCAGCCAAAGCTCCCTTCAGGGGGTTGGGGGTAATTATAATTATACCTCCTCTAAACGAACGTTCCGCATGAAACCATTCTTTCTTCTCCTCTGCCTCACGCTGGGGACGGCTCAGGCACAACAATACCGGATTGTTACCGGAAAAGTTAGTGATGCGTCAACTGGCGCGGGATTGGCCGGAGCGTCGGTAAGTATGCTGGAACGCGCTGGCAAAGGTGCCCGAACCGATGCCGAAGGCCGGTTTGTCCTCATCCTGCCCGCCGACAAACTAACCCTGCTTATTTCGCATCTGGGCTATGCCGCTCAACGTATTCCGCTCACTATTATCCGGGATGAGGTGGCTAATGTTCGATTGAAACCTGCTGAGAATCAACTCAATGAAGTGACCGTAATGGGGCTGTCGAATGAGGATAAAGTGCTGTCGACGCAAACCAGCGTTGATGTTGTGGACCGCCAAACGGCTTTAGCACTGCCGGTCGTTTTTGGTGAAATCGACCTCATCAAAGTGCTGCAACTAAAGCCGGGCGTGAAGTCCACCGGCGAAGGCACCAGCGGCATCAGCGTGCGCGGGGGCAGCACCGACCAGAACCTGTTTCAGTACGATGGCACAACGGTTTATAACCCCAGCCATATGTTCGGTTTTTTCAGTACGTTCAACATCGACGCCGTGAAAAATGTAACGCTCTACAAGGCGGGTTTTCCGGCAGAGTACAGCGGGCGGCTGTCGTCGGTGGTAGATGTTCAGTCGCTCAGCCCGAAAGACAGTACGCTGCATGTGGGCGGGGGCATTGGGCTGATTGCGTCCCGGCTGAACCTGACGGGACCCATCGGGAGTAAACTCCGATTTAATCTGGCGGGTCGGCGCACCTATGCCGATGTGATTACCGAGGCCATCAACAGCCGGAACGCCGGTAAGCCCAATGTAAACGCCATTCCCCGGTATTTCTTCTATGACCTCAATGGGCGATTAGACTTTACCATTAACGAGCGCAGCAAGCTTTTTTTGAGCGCCTACACCGGACGTGACCGCTTTTTCTTACCGTCGCAGGTATTCCGAAGCACCTTCGACTGGGGCAATACCGCCGTTTCGCTGCACTGGCAGCAACTATCGAAAGATGGGCGTTGGAACAGTCACGCATCGGGTCACTACGCCAGCTACGACTACCGATTGGTTTCGACATTCGACCGATTTACGTTTAACATCGGGTCGGGCATTGATGATTTAGTCCTGAAAGAACGGGTTTCCTGGCAACCAACCACCCGGCATACCGTCACGTTCGGGGGCGAACTGACCCGTAGTCAATTTTCCATTTCGCGGGTCAATATTTCCAGTGTCAAACCCGAGGAGAACATCGACACCGGCGAAAAGCCACTTGTTTGGGAAGGTGGTTTGTTTGTAAGCGACGACTGGGACCTCTCGCCCAAACTGAAACTCAGCGCCGGGCTGCGCTGGTCGGGTTTTCGGCAGGATAGTGTCGGCTACAACGCGCCCGAACCACGCTTAGCGATTCGCTACGCCTTTAGCCCGTCGGTGTCCGTCAAGGCCAGCTACGCCCGGATGGTGCAATACCGGCATTTGGTGGTTAGTTCGGGGGCCGCGTTGCCCACCGACATCTGGTATCCATCCACCGCCAACATAAAGCCCGAATACAGCGACCAATTGGCAGCCGCGCTCACCTGGAGCATCAGCAACAAGTTTCTGCTTACCAACGAACTGTATTACAAACGATTGCGTCGGGTAGTAGACTTTAAAACGGGGGCGCAACTGTTTGCCAACGACCGGCTGGAGAACGAATTTGTGTTTGGCAATGGCAGTGCTTATGGCAACGAGATTTATTTAGAAAAAACGTCGGGGCGGCTTCGCGGTTGGGTGGGCTACACCCTGGCCTGGACCTGGCGTGAGTTCCCCGACATTGATGGGGGCAGACGGTTCTTTCCCCGCTACGACCGTCGGCACGATATTTCGGTGGTGTTGATGTATCAGTTGCGGCCCCGGCTTTCGCTGTCGGCCACATGGGTGTACAATACGGGCAATGCCGTGTCGCTGGCAACGGGCCGCTACGTGTCGATGGATAACCCGTATGTGCGGGTCGAGAACCCGGCCGGGCAGGTAGTGCCGGAGTTTCCGGCCCGGAACAACTACCGGATGCCGCCCTACCATCGGCTGGATTTAGGCATGGTCTATAAATTTAAGCCGGGCCGCGTCCGGCCGGGCTGTGGCGAAAGAGACCTGACCTTTACGGTCACGAATGCCTACAACCGGCTGAACCCATACCTGATTACCTACCAGGCACAAACCAATTCAGAAGGTAATCCAACCGGCGAATTCCGGGCGCGGGCTATCACCTTATTTCCGCTGCTGCCGTCGCTAACGTATAATTTCCGATTTTGATGAAACTGAACCCACAACTTGCTGTGAGGTCAGGTTCTTAAACCTGACCAGAGAGGTTTCTCAAAACCTCTACAAAAAGGCACACGAGGGTTTTAAAAATCGCAACGGCGAGCTGTCCCCTCGGTATCGGGTTTAAGAACCCGACACCACGGAACCACGACCCTAACCGCTATTCACTCAAAGATTTACAACCATGAAACTGAACCAAACGTATCTTCGCTATGGCCTTGTATTAACGGCAGGCATTGCCCTGGGGGCCTGTCAGCAGGACATTGACGTGAAACTGCCGTCCTACGAGTCGAAATTAGTAGTGGAATGCTACCTCGAAGACGGCCAGCCGCTGCGACTCACGCTGTTCGAAAGCCAGAGTTACTTAGAAACCACTGCGTTGCCGCTTATAAATGGGGCCACCGTTGTGCTAACCCATCAGGGCCAGCGCGATACTATTCCCAATATCCCTTTTGTCGATCGTGCGGCAGGGAAATCATATAATTATAGCAGTCCTAAACGCATCCGGGCTGACTACGGCGCACCCTACACGATCACCATACAGGACAGCCGGGGGCGAATTCTGACAGCCACCACGCAGTTCCTTCGCCCGGTACCGATTAAGAGCATTACGCCCGAATTCAACGCAAAACGTGAAGCTTACGGACTGACTAAATTTGACGACCATCCACAGGAGAAAAACTATTATCGCCTGACACTCACCCGAAACCGGCGGGTCGATACCTTATCGCTGAATGCGCTCATCGATGATTCCTTCAGCAATGGTGAAGAAATCAACTGGGGGTCGGGCTACAGCTTCAGGTCGGGCGATACCATTCATGCCACGCTCTACCACTGCACTCAGGACTATTACAAGTTCCTGACAACGTCGCAAAGTGCGCGGCAGGCCAACGTAAATCCCTTTGCGGCATCGGGCGAAGTGATCAGCAATGTGCAGGGTGGCCTGGGCATTTTTGCTACGCTGTCGTATGCCTACAAATCGTCGGTGGTGCCCTAACGACAAGATGTGGATATAGCCAGTTACGTCTGAGCGGCAACAACGAATTCGCCAATCAACCGGACGCCTTCTAACGTCAGCGACGGAACAATGTCTGTAAATACATCGCTCAATAATGGAATCCGGCCCGACAACCCGCCGGTAGCCACCGCGATGCAATCGCCGTTAAGTTCGGTTTGAATGCGGCCGATAAGCGAACGAACCAATCCCTCATAGCCCAGCACGACGCCAGCCTGAATGGCATGGGTTGTGCTCAACCCCAGCGCCGACGAGGGCACCTCAATGGGGACTTCGGGCAGTTGGGCGGTGTTGGCAAACAACGAGCGAATGGCCGTTTTCAGACCCGGTGCAATGGCTACGCCCAGAATTTTACCCTCGCCCGAAACCGTCGTAAAGGTCAGGGCCGTACCAAAATCGACAACAACGCAGTTCCGCCTATAGCGGGTGTAAGCGGCCAGGGCATTGGCGACCAAATCGGCCCCAATTTCGTGCGGACGCAAAATTTCGAGGGGCAGCAGGGGATAAATACCGGGACCAGCGACCACCGGCTCAAACCCGAACAATTCGGTCAGCATGGCCCGCACGGTAGGGGTCAGGTCGGGAACAACGCTGCTTAGAACGGTGGTTTTGATGGCGCTGAGGGGAATACTGGCCTCCAGCAACCAGAGCCGGAGCTGACGCTCGTAGGATTCGGCTGATTCATCGCGTCGGAGGTTCGGCTTTCCGATGGGTGTGCGCCAGATATATTGCCAGGTAGTTTGGGCGTAGAGTCCGAAAACGGCGTCGGTATTACCGATATCAACGATTATCTGCACAGGAGCGAAAAATAGACGGTTACGGGGCGAAATAAGGTGAAAAATGGCAGATTCCAGCATTTGCCGACGCCTGTCATCTCCTACCACTAAAGCACAGCCTTTTTTGGCTGCGTCGTCATGAAATCTTTCAGGTAGAACGGCTCAAACTGGGCCAGATTCTCAACCTGATTTTTGGCAAACGCCAACGTCGCTAATTTGCCCACTGTGCGGGCGGATGGCACAACGGGTATATCTGGAAAAATAGCGTTCGGGTGTTCGCATAACAGTGCCCGGCATTTGGCAGCCCCGTCGCCGAAAAACACGACCGGCCCCTTCGTGAGCCATTCGCTAAAGGAGTTTTCGTTAATAATCTGGGCGGAAGTCGGCTGAACTTCGTGGCCATCAGGCGTATACAATGCACAATAGACTTCCATTCGCCGGGCATCAATCATCGGGCAAAGGATATAACCCATTGGAAAATAGGCCCGAATTTGCTCGGTCATGGCTGTTAGGGTATTCACGGCCAGCAACGGTTTGTCTATCGCAAAACACAGCCCTTTGGCTGTTGACACGCCAATCCGCAGGCCCGTGTAGGAACCCGGCCCTTTGGCAACGGCAACGGCATCGAGCTGACTGAGTTCATGCCCGGTTTGCCGCACAACGTTGTCGATGAGCGTCGTAAGCATGGCTGCCGAGGTGCGTTCGGTGAACAGTTCGTAGCTGCCCAGCAACGCATCGTCCTGGTGAAGCGCAACCGAACAGGCAGCCGTTGAGGTATCGAGCGAAAGAATGAGAGGCATCTGTTACGGAAATGGAGGGCGAAAGTAGACGCTGCGGGCAGGATTAGCAAGTGAGACGCCACTACTTCACCCGCGACGACTGCGAGAGGTAGCCGGAGCCGTAATAATATTCGATGCGCTCGGTGCGGCCATCGGGGTGGCGGATAGTCGAAAACGTTTCGCTGGGCTGCAAGCGCTGTAGGGTCCGTCGTGTTGACTGTCGGAGGTTGATGCACTGAGCCGGGCCGTTGTTATTTGTAACTACATAACAAAACGAGTCTCCGGTCGATAGCAGGGCCAGCCCTTTGGCGTCGCCATCTATAGACAAACCGGCTGCTGACGGAGGCACCGCCCGAAACTGGCCTTTCCCGTTGCCCAGCAGCAACGTTCCCCGGCTGGCGTCATACCAGCCAGAGTACGTTTCAGGAGCGTAGGAATTACCTACCAGCAACGCATCCCGCCAGCCATCGCTATTGAAATCGCCGGTTTGGATGCCAAAAACGGGCGCCAACTGAGCCAGAACGGGTAAGGCCCGAACGGCGAAGTTTCCATTCCCTTTGTTCTCGATGTAAACGCTCTGCAACTCGCTGGCTTCGAGTCGGGTAGCTTCACTACGCTCCTCGTTTGTGAACATATCGGCGAACGATTTTCGGGCGTAGTCCTGAAAGGAGGTAAACCGTTTGCGGGAGAGGGTAGGCATCTGGTCGTTCATGACCTCGCGAATAGTGGACACCTGCTCGACACCCTGGTTATAATACGTTAGAATGGGGTCTATTTTGCCGTTTCCGTCGAAGTCTTTCCCGTACATTCGCAGTGGTTCGGTGGCCGATGCCCGGTAGCGGGTGTTCAGGCCGGTATTCCCGGCGAGGTAATCAATATCACCATCCCGGTCGAAGTCGGCCCCGGTCAGTGAATTCCACTGACCGGAAGGCAACGCGGTGGTTTGTCGGGTAAAGGCGATTTTTGTGTTTTTGAACAGGGTAATGGGCATAAACTCACCGGCAACGAGCAAATCGGCCCAGCCATCGTTGTCGTAATCCGTCCAGAGGGCCGCGCAAACCATGCCAACCTGCCGCAAACCGGGCGCTACCTGGTCGGTCACATCGGTGAACCGGCCGTTATCATTTCGTAACAGATAACTTTTTGGAATCAGCGGGTACTTTTCCACGCTGACCCGCCCGGCCCGGAACAAATCCAAATCGCCATCGTGGTCAAAATCAACGGCAATGACACACGAACCCGACGAAGTAGTTGGTGGCAGCAACCCCTGCGAGCGCGTGAATTTCCCATGACCGTCGTTCAGATACAGCCGGTCCTGATAAACGGGATTGTTGTCGGGCTGCTGTGTGCCGCCACTCACGACGTATAAATCCTGGTCGTTGTCGCCATCGGCATCAAAAAACAGGGCACCCATGTCTTCGAGCGTATTGGCTCCCTGGGCCAGGGCGGTGAACTGACCTGGTTTTTTCTGTAGATAAACGGTACGCACCTGGCCGGGGTCAGCCCCGATAAACACGTCGTCTAAGCCGTTTCCATCAACATCGGCAATGGCAATGGCCGGGCCATTTTTGGCGTAGACCTGGTGGAGCAGTGGAGTGTGCTGCCAGTCGGAGGAGAGTGCTTCCTGATGCTGAAACGCAATACCCACCGAAGCGGCTGGCTGCGTGAGGAATAGCGGGGAGCGCGGGGCAGGGGGCAGGGGGCGGGGGGCAGGGGGGGGGGATTCGGAAGGAATCTCTTTAGTCCCCTGCCCCCCGCCCCCTGCTCCGGGCTTCACACTATAAACGCTATCTGCTCTGAACGGCCCGATTGTCTGCACAGCGCCATCGGCCCAGCGAATTTCGCCGGTTGCACTCGTGTGGTTCCCCAGCCCAAAATGAACATACGATTCCACCGACGAGGTGTAGCCCCGCACAGGATGCGCCAGGGTTGTTTGCGTGGACCCATCGGGGAGCGTCAGGCGTACCTCGGCCCCCAGACCGCGAGCATCATCGGGGAGTTTCAGCCGCAGAAAATGGCATTTAATGGGTTGACCCGGCTGGTTGGTTTCGTTGCGATACAGCCCGGCGGGGGCGTCGATGTTGTTGAACACCAGGTCTAAATCGCCGTCGTTATCTAAGTCGGCATAAACAGCTCCGTTTGAGTAGGTTAGGTCGCCCAGGCCCCAGGCAACGGATTTATCCTCGAAGGTGAGGTCGCCTTTATTGCGGTAGATGTAGTTATGGAGTTTGATTTCGGGGAGTTTGTAAAGGGCCTCTAACGTTTGCTGGTTTGTGGCCCCCATTCCGTAGCGGGAAATCTGCTCATTCAGGTAAATAACATAGTCTAAGTTGGTGATGTCGCGCCGGTAGCCGGTCGATACGGTCAGGTCCTTCCAGCCATCGTTGTCCAAATCGGCTAAGAGTGGCGCCCAACTCCAGTCGGTTCGGGCTACACCCGCCAACTGCCCGATTTCGGAGAAGGAAGGCACGGGGCGGGGAGCGGGGAGCACGGTGCGCGGACTACCCGGCTCCCTGCCCCCTGCTCCCTGCCCCGCGCCCATATTCAACTGCAGGGTATTTCGGACGTACTCGTCCTGATAGCCCTGTTGCCGGGCCAGGTTGAAAAAATCCCAGTTGGTTTTCACGAGCATCATTTTCTGTCGCTCGTTGGTTTCCGGCATCATATCGACCACCATTACGTCGGGCCGGGTATCGTTATTAACATCCTGAATATCAACGCCCATGCTGTTGTAGCTGGTGTGCTTGAAATAGTCAGTCGCCCGATTGGCAAAGGTGCCGTTTTGATTATTGATATAGACCACGTCGTTCGACAGGAAATCGTTGGCGCAGTAGACATCCAGCCACCCATCCTGATTCAAATCAGCGACGGTTAAGCCCAGGCCGTATCCTTCGGCGGTGATGCCCGCTTCCCGCGAGACGTTAACGAAGTGGAGCGCGGAGCGCGGGGCAGGGAGCAAGCCAACCTGCCCCCCACGCTCCGCGCTCCCTGCCCCCTGCGCCTTGCCTTCATTCCGATACAGCCGGTCGGTGCTGGCCCCGCTGCCATCCAACTGGCGGGGACGAATGCTGTTGCGGCCTGTCTGTTCAAAAGCATTGTTCAGGATGTAGCAATCCAGGTCGCCATCGTGGTCATAATCGAAAAAAGCGGCCTGCGTGTTCATGCCGCTATCGGCCAGGCCCACTTCCCGCGCCACCTCCCGGAAGGTCGGAATACCAGTTTTGCCGACGCCCTGATTCAGAAAAAGCAGATTCCGGCGAATGGCGCGGGCGGTATCAGGCCCGGCCACACTTACATAAATATCTAACCAGCCATCCTGATTGATGTCTACCACCGACACACCCGTACACCAGGTTTGGGTTTGTAGACCCGCCTGCTCGGTCACATCGTCGAACCGAAAAGTAGTTGATTGATTGTCAGAGGTCTTATTTCGATTCAGATACAGGCGGCTTGTTACCCGATTACCAGCGAAAAACAGGTCGGCCCAGCCGTCGTTGTTGAAGTCGCCAACGCCAACCCCGGCTCCGTTATACATCGGGTCGTAGGTATTGGCGTTCAGTTTTTCGCTCTCAAACGGCTGAATCGCATTATTGAACGGTATGCCGGACGCATCAGCGCCGATTTTGGTGAAGAGGGGTGGAGAATCGGGCGTGGAATGGCAGGCGATTAGCAGACCAGTCAATAGCAGGAGCAGGACTAAATGAGCGCTTCGGACGAGCATACCCGTAAAAAGAGTAAAAGGGCGATTTTTATCCTTGAACCACAAATTAAACATTACTTTTTTTTGAGTAATTATTACTATTCTCCCAAACGGTACTAAATTTAATACTTGAAAACGGATTCTGACTGGTGGAGGCTTCATTGAATACATACAATTACACGACCGATGCCGCGCTTTGGGACGACTTTCTGGAAGGTAGTAAAATTGCCTATGCCTACCTTTACGGGAAGTATGCCACAACCTTATATAATTACGGGTACAAAATTGCCCAGAATCGTGAGCTTACTGAAGATTGTCTGCAGGACCTTTTTCTGAACATACTGGAAACCCGCGAACGGCTGGGTCGTACTGACTCCATCAAGTTTTACCTGATGCGGGCACTCCGCCGGGAAATCGTCCGCAAGTTAACGAGTGAACAACGGTTCGACCACGAACTCAATCACCTTGACTTTACCATTGAGTTTCATTACGAACCTACCTGGCTCGATAAGCAGATTTCCAAAGAACAGTCGACGCTGCTGCTGCACGAACTCAACAGCCTGCCCGCCCGCCAGAAAGAAGCGCTCTTCCTGAAATACTTCGATAACCTGAGCTACGAGGAAATTGCGGGCGTGATGGGCATTGAGCAAACCTCGGTCTACAAGATTGTGTACAAAGCCATTGCGTCGCTTCAGAAACGGATGCCCGCCCACATTGTCATTCTTCTGCTTCTGGCACTCTTCCGGTAAAATATTGCAAAAAAAACAGGTGCGCTGAGGGATAATCCACGCGACCCACCTCTTTGGTGAGTATATCCCCGTCGGTTGCAGCGCATGAGTCTACCCTTACCCGATTATAGCCAGTATTCAATCAACGACTTTGTCCTGGACGATTCGTTTCGTCGCTGGGTGTTCCAGCCCGACGAACGAACCATGTCGTTCTGGCATTCGTACATGCTCCGTCACCCGGGGCAGCAGGTCGATATTGATCAGGCCAGTTCGATTCTCCTGCATTTGCGCGTTCATCACGACGATTTAACCGAAGCCAGCCGGGAGCGTATCTGGCAGGTGCTGGAAGCCGCGTATGACCGTCAGATACTAACCCGCAGCCAGCCAGCCCAACAGCCGGCATTAATGGTCCGGCGGTTTTTAGGTTATCCATTCCGAACCTGGCAGGTAGCCGCTTCGCTGGCAGGCGCGTTGCTGATACTGGGTGGCGGCTGGGCCATTCGCTATCTCAATAAGCGACAGGAAGTGCATACAGCCTACGGCGAACAGCGAACCATTACCCTGCCCGATGGCTCGTTGGTGCGGCTGAATGGCAACTCGACGCTCACCTACCCCAACGATTGGGGTGATACCGAAGATCGCGAAGTGTGGCTCGAGGGCGAAGCCTTTTTTAAGGTGACCAAACAACTGGCCTCTACCGGGCGACTGAAGTTTATCACCCACACGCCCAATCTGGATATTTCGGTGCTTGGCACGCAGTTTAACGTGAACACCCGCCGGGGCAACACCTTAGTGGTGCTGTCGGAAGGGAAAGTAGAACTCTCGAAGCCCAACGACCAGAGCGCTCCCGTGATTCTGATGAAACCCGGCGATTTGGCCAGGGCACAGGTCGGTATTGAGCAGGTGGCCGTTCAGCCAGCTAAACCACAGCTTCATACGGCCTGGACCAAACAGCAGTTTGCCTTTGAGAATACACCCCTCCAGGCGATTGCCCAGCAGTTGAACGATACCTGGGGCGTAACGCTGATTTTTGAGAACAACGCGATGGCCGAGCGACGGTTCACGGGCAACCTGTCGAGCCAGGACCTCGAAACACTCATTACCACGCTTACCACCACCTTCGACCTGCACGCCGACCGAACCGGAAACCGGATTTACCTGCGGCAACCCTGAATATGTAAATAAAAAAATGATTCTGTGGATGCGGTACATGCTGTGGATTCCATAGACAAAACAGCCAGTAGCTAACAATAGAATTTATAGCATCCACAGCCTATAAAGAGTCAATAGTATCAACGTCAAACTTTAGTAAACCTGTGATTTTTTAACTCTCTTCTTAGTATGAAAAAAATGTCCTTTACCCTTTCACTTTGGATGGCAGGAACGGCACTCTTTAGTTTGCCGCATTCCTCAGCCGCCCAGATGCTGACCCGGGCGCAAATCAGAACAGAGCAGCCGAATATGGACATTCGTCCGGCAAAGGCCCGCTCGCTGAAGAAAGTGCTGGGTGAACTGGAACGGCGGTATAAAGTAAGCTTTGCTTACGAAGAAACCCTGATGGCCGGTCGGCTCACCGACACCGAACCCGAAGCTGCCACCTTAGAGCAAAACCTGAGCCAACTGCTGGCCGAACAGGGGCTGCGTTTCCGTAAAATCAAAGATGACCTCTATGTGATTCAGTCAGCCGCCAAACCTGAGTCGGTTACCGCAAACCCCCCGGTCGCGTCCGACGAAGGCCGGTCGGACGTAACCAATGACGCAGTCGCTGTTCGCCGACTCACCGGCCACGTGACCGACGAAAAGGGAGCCGACCTGCCCGGCGCGAACGTCATCGAAAAAGGAACGAGTAATGGCACCTCGACGGATGCCAGCGGTAACTTTGTTCTGAACGCGAGCGATGCAGCCACTACCCTAACCATTTCCAGTGTCGGGTACATCAGTCAGGAAATAGCCATCGGCAACCGAACCACCTTCACGGTGCAATTGTCGCCCGATAACCGCACCCTGGATGAAGTGGTGGTGGTGTCGTATGGTACGGTCAAAAAATCCAACCTGACCGAAGCCGTCAGTATCGTTAATGTGGCCGATGCCAAGAAAGTGCAGGCGGCCTCGGTGGTCGACCAGATTCAGGGTCGGGCTGCGGGCGTAACGGTGGCCTCAACGGGCGGTGCGCCTGGGTCAACGGCCAGCATCAAGATTCGGGGTTCCAGTACATTTGGCTCCAATCAGGACCCCATCTACATCATTGATGGCGTTATCATTGGCAGCGCTTCATCTGATTTTAACCCCAGTGACGTAGAGACGGTGACCATCCTCAAAGATGCAGCCGCCACCGCACTGTACGGCTCACGGGGAATGAACGGGGCTATCGTCATTACAACCAAACGCGGCAAGGCGGGCAAAGCTACCATCGACTACAGTGGCTATTATGGGGTGCAGAACATCGCTCACCGCCTGCCCTTAGCCACCCGCGACCAGTACATTAAAACCTGGACGGCCGCTTACCAGAATGGCAAACTGCCCGTGCCTGATTTTGGCAAGGGTGGCTACGATACCGACTGGCAAAGCGAATTGATTAAGCCCGGCGCCATCACCGATCATAACGTCAGCATTTCGGGCGGAACCGATAACGGAGCCAACAAATCGAACTACCGGATTTCGGGCGGTTATTTCTCGCAGGATGGCACCATCCGGGGCCGCAAAACCGACGGAACCGAGGTGAGTCCATATTTCAAACGCTATTCGGCCCGGGTAAATGCGGGCAGCACACGCGGCAAACTCACCATTGGTGAATCCGTTTATTTAGCCTACACCAACGAACGGCGCGTAATTGGTCAACCCTTCGATCAGGTTGTCAGAATGCCGCCCACCATTCCGGTTTTTGACCCCGGCAATGCAAGTGGCTATGGCTATGGTAGTGCCAACAACGCCACCTTTGGCACCAACCCCATTGGGCAGCAGGCCAAAGACGATAACCTCGTCGATAGCTATAAACTGCTGGGAAATATATTTGGTGAGTACGCTATACTGCCCTGGCTGACGTATCGCCTGAGCGTGGGGCTGGACTTCAGCAACTTCCAGAACAAGTATTTCTCCCGCCCCGGTGCGCTGAGCTACAACAGCCCCAGCGCCCCCAATGGGATTCTGGATGACCGGAATGGCCGTTTCTTTAATACACTGGTCGAAAATACGCTGAATCTCAACAAAACTTTCGGCAAGCATCAGATCAGCGCCCTTGTGGGTTATACCCGCCAGCGATTCGACCATAACGAAACCTTTGCCCATACCGAAGGCATTGTGGGTGAGTTTTATCAGCAGGGAGCTGGTACCGCCAGCCCGCGCACGGATGGTTTCTCGGAAATTCAGGGGCTGGTTTCGTATTTGGGCCGGTTGAACTATACCTTCGATGACCGCTATAATATTCAGGCTAACCTGCGCCGGGATGCCTCATCGAGTTTTCCTAAAGACAATCAGATTGCCTACTTCCCTTCTGTGTCGGCAGCCTGGAATATCAACAAGGAAGCCTTCATGCAGAACGTTCCGGCCATTGGCGATTTGCGCCTGCGGGCCAGCTACGGGTCGGTGGGGAACCAGGCCATTGCGCCGTACTCGCTCGACCCAACCATTCAGCCTAACCTGAACTATGTGCTGGGTGGCGGCAATGTAATTGTTCCGGGTGCATCCAACCGGCAGTTGCAGAACTCGAACCTGAAATGGGAAAGCAAAACCACCACCGATGTGGGTGTGGATGCTACCTTCCTGAATGGCAAAATCCAGTTGCAGGCCGACTACTTCTATTCGCTCTCGAAAAACCTGCTGCTGCGCGTTCCCCTGCCGATTACGGCGGGTAATCAGGGTGCCGATCCGTATGACAACCTCGGAAAGATTGAGAACAAAGGCTTCGAGTTGAGCCTGACCTATCAGGACAAAAAGGGTGATTTTAAATACAGTGTCAATGGGCAGCTTACCAGCATCAAAAATAAGGTGTTGCAGTTAGTGCCAACCAATGGCAACCAACCCTTGTATGGATACGGTCAGATTACCCGTACCGCCGTAGATGGGCCGCTGGCTGCCTTTTATGTGCTGAAACAGAACGGCATTTTCCAGAGTCAGGCTGAAATAGACGCCGGGCCAAGACAGCCAAACGTCACGCCGGGCGACATTCGCTATGCCGATACCAACGGCGATGGCCAGATTAACAACGACGACCGGCAGATTGTGGGTACGCCATTTCCTAAATTTGAGTATGGCGCCAACGTTTCGCTGTCGTACAAAAATCTCGACTTCTCCGTTTTCTTCCAGGGTGTATCGGGTAATCTGCTGTTTAACCGCAGCCGTAACTGGACGGATCGTTTCGACGACGTGCAGAATGTTCGCTCGGACGTAACTTTCTGGACCGGGCCGGGAACCTCCACAACAACCTCCAAACCCATTAAAGGTGACCCAACCCTAAATCCAGCCTTTAACACGGACCGCTGGGTTGAAAGCGGAGCCTACGCCCGGATTCGGACCATGCAGTTAGGGTATAATTTTCCGGCGGCTATGCTGAGCCGGTTTAAAATGGGATCGGCGCGGGTTTACCTGAGCGGCCAGAATTTGCTCACTATCACCAAGTATTCCGGTTATAACCCCGATGTGATTGGTGATGTAGGAGCGGGTTCGCAAAATGCCAGCAACTTCATTGGGCGTGGTATCGACCAGGGGAACTATCCGGTGGCTCGTGTCATTAGCGCCGGTTTGCAACTGAGTTTCTAAGCAAAGAATTAAATCACTCGAACAATCGTATAACACGACGTCAATATGAATATCAAAACACTGGCACTGACTGCTGTGCTGACGGGGGGCCTCCTGTTTAGTTGCAGCGAGAGCAAACTGCTCGACCAGGTCAACCCCAACCAGGCTTCGACAGCGACGTTCTGGAAAACCTCCGACGATGCTATAAAAGGCGTTAATGCAGCCTACAGTGGGATGCAGGATCGGCGGTTCTCACTTTGGATTCGCTTCCTGACCGATCTTAGTTCCGATGAAGGCTATAGTCAAAGCCCCTGGACGGACTTAGGAAATATCAGCAAGTTCATCGTATCGGACTATAACATTCCGATGAACATTGAGCCATTTCAGGCGTCTTATCAGGCGATTTACCGGACGAATCAGGTATTGGAAAATGTGCCCACCATTAAAATGGACGCGGCTCTGCAAAAACGACTCCTGGCCGAAGCCAAAGTAATCCGGGCGTATTTTTATTATAACATGGCCAACATCTGGGGCAACGTGCCGCTGGTATTAACCTCCCAAACGCTGAGCGACCGCCCAAAACAGGCAACACAGGCTGAGGTGTTTGCTCAGGTGATTAAGGATTGTCAGGAAGCAGCCGCCGACCTGCCCGAGAGCTATTCAGGTCAGGATGTTGGCCGGTTGCATAAGTATAGCGCGATTGCCCTAATGGGGAAAGCGTTTATGCAACAGCGCAAGTGGAGCGAAGCGGCAGCGGCCTTTAAACAGATCGTTGACCAGACGCCTACCCGGTTTGACCTGGTTCCGGACTTTAAAGACAATTTCACCACCTTGCTGGAAAACAATAAAGAGTCGTTGTTTGAGATTCAGTATTTCGACGAAAACGAAAGCAAAGTAGGTGGCGCGGTAAACTACGATGTGGCAGGCGGCTCCGAATCCTCTGAACACGCCCAGTTTTTTGGTCTGCGTAATACGAACGGGTTCAGTAAGGGTGGCTGGTGCGATGGGCAACCCACCAAGTGGCTTTATAATGAGTTTCTGAAAGAAAAAGACAAGAACGGCAAGGTTGACTACCGGCTCGACTATACCTTATTCTACGGCGGCAGTTCGCTTAAGCCGCACGGTTTTGCTTATGCTGATTTGACCAAACTGGCTGGCGGCAGCGATTACCTGCCTGAACGGGATCGCTTCTGGATTAAGTACACGACCTATTACCAGGCGACCGACAGCTATTTTTCGGGTATCAACGACCGGGTGATTCGCTTAGCGGATATTTATCTGCTGTATGCCGAAGCGCTCAACGAACAGGGTCAACCAACGGCGGGTATCCCCTTTGCCAACAAAGTACGGGCACGGGTGGCTATGCAAGACCTGCCTCTGACAATGAGCCAGGCTGCTTTTCGGGAACAACTCCGGCATGACCGCGTTGTTGAACTGGCCGGTGAAACACAGCGGTACTGGGATATGAAGCGCTACGGCATTCTCGGTCCCGAACTGGCCGGACCAGACGCGGGCAAAAAACCAGCTAATGAATCCGATTTCGACACCGACTTCACCACGTTCAAAAAAGGTAAAACAGAGTTATACCCAATTCCGCTTTACGAAACCGACGCTAACCCCAACATCAAACAAAATCCGGGTTGGTAAACGTAAAAGAGCGAAAGCGTGAATGAGTGAAAGAGTGAAAACGCTACAGTAGCAAGTCACTCTTTCACTCATTCACGCTTTCGCTCTTTTAATCCTTACCCTCATTCAACGTATGAAACAACGCATTCTTGTCTACCTGTTACTGGCGACACTGACAGCCGGGCCGATAGCCTGCCGAAAAACACCCTCCGGCAGTGCGGTCGTTACGCCAACAACCCCAACGGCGCAGGACACGGCGACCCGTTTTCAGAATCCACTGCTGGGCGTTGGGCCTGACCCCTGGGTGATTTATCAGGACAGTTTTTATTACGTGATGCACACAACGGGCAGCGATTTGCGGCTCTACAAAACCAAAAAAATGAGCTTGCTGGGTCAATCTCAAACGAGCGTTGTGTGGTCGCCACCCGCATCGGGACCCGCTACACGCGACATCTGGGCACCCGAACTGTTTCGCGTGAATGGTCGCTGGTATTTGTACTACGCTGCTGTTGTTGCTCCCAATACCACACACCGGATGTGGGTGCTTGAAAACGAAGCTGCCGACCCGCTCACGGGAACCTGGACATCGAAAGGACAGGTGCAGCTACCCGACGACCGATGGGCCATTGACGGAACACTGCTTCAACTGAACAACCAACTCTATTATGCCTGGTCGGGCTGGGAAAATGCAGAACGGAATAACATTCAGCACATTTATCTGTGCAAGATGAAAGACCCCTGGACAGCCGACGGCCCGCGCCTGCGCGTGTCGACGCCCGACTATGACTGGGAGAAGCAGGGAACGCCCTACGTGAATGAAGGCCCGGAATTTCTGACCCACGACAATAAGGTATTTTTGGTGTATTCGGCGAGTCATTGCAGCACCGATGCCTACGCCCTCGGCATGCTTACGGCTCCCCTCTCCGCCAACCTGATGAACCCGGCTTCGTGGACGAAATCAACCCAGCCGGTGTTCGGTCCCACCGCTGCCGATGGAACGTATGGCGTTGGGCATAACGGGTTCTTTACCACGCCCGATGGTACTGATAACTGGATTATCTACCATGCCAATCCGCAGGCAGGCCAGGGCTGCAGCGATAAGCGGTCGCCCCGTATGCAGCGGTTTACGTGGAAAGCTGATGGTTCCCCTGATTTCGGGAAGCCTGCGCCCTTAGCAACCCTGCTCAAACGACCCAGCGGGGAATAAGGTTGTAGCTATCGTAAACGCAAAGAGCGCAACAATTCAGAACCTTAAAAACAAAAATGACAGATGCGTTTATGGATGCTGGTTGTGGTGAGTTTGCTGGCTGGCTGCGGGCTAACCGCAACAATGCAGCCGGTTGTTGGTTCGACTGATTCCCCGCCGAAACCGGGCCAAATCGTATGGGATAAGACTACCCTCCGGAAAGTGTCGACCGGCCCCGGCGTGCGCTACAGTGGCTACGCCCGACTGATTCAGTTGTACGACCAATCCTTGCTGGCTGTTTATGAAGCCGATGGAACGATTGTAGCCGTAAAAAGCACCGATGCTGGAACGAGCTGGTCGACCCCTGTGACCATAGCAGCCCGGCAGGAGGGTATCAATATGGCCGTGCCGGACGTGCTTGACTTAAACGACCACTCGATTCTGGTATGTTATAACCCCCGGCCTGCCAAAATTGATTCAGCCCGACACTTTGGCATCCGAACGCAGAAAAGCTACGATGGAGGCCATACCTGGCGCGATGAGCGTTTGCTTTATGAAGCCGGATTCCGGTTTGAGGACGGGTGCTGGGAACCGGCGGCTATTCAGTTGCCCACTGGTGAAATTCAGCTATTCTTTGCCAACGAGGGCATCTATCAAACCTCAACCGAACAGAATATTTCGTTGCTCCGCTCTGCCGATGGCGGGATGACCTGGACGAAAGACCCGGAAATTGTCAGCTTTCGGGCGGGTAGCCGCGATGGGATGCCGGTTCCCCTGCTGCTCAAAAACGGCCGTGATGTTGTCTTTGCCATCGAAGACAACGGCTTCCGAAATTTCAAGCCGTATCTTATTCGGTCGGCCCTCGCGCAGAAGTGGTCGCAGGTCGTGTCGGGAAACAGTCCTGATCGCTGGTACGCTCTTACTGAGCCAATTTCGGATAGTCTGTATGCCGGTGCGCCTTACCTGCGCCAACTGCCAACGGGCGAAACGCTGCTATCCTATCAGGGAACCGAAGGCCGGATCAACCGGATAGGCAACGCCGAAATGAAAGTCGTTATTGGCGATGAAAACGCCCGGAATTTTGGCCAGAAGAGCACTCCCTTTGAGATTCCAGCAAATAAGTCGGGGTTGTGGAACAGCCTGAGCGTACTGGCCGATTCGAGCATTGTCGCGCTCACCAGTACAAACGCGTATTCGACTACTGGCGCCGTTGAGGTCTGGATGATAAAAGGGCGTCTCATCCCCAAAAAATAATCCCGATAACGAAGATGGTTATCGGGATTAATGAAATACCGTTATTTTCTACAATAATACCATCCCCGCTCCGGCGGCCCGGTTCGGGATTGCAAACTATTCGTTTCTAAATACCTTCCTCACTTCCCCTTCAGGATTGTTCCGTACCGGCTCATATCTTTAAACAAGTCGAGAGCAGCTTTCATTTCGGGGTCGGTAGTGAACGACGCTTCTTTGAGACCTTTTTGCAGGTAATAATGCCCGGCAATTTCCTGTTCCAGCAGGGTTTTGAGCTCGGCCTTAAACGTATTCAGGTCGGCATCTTTGCTGTGCGACATCTTGGTCTTAAGCGACTTTAGCTGTTCCTGAATCTGGTCGAAATATTTTTCTTTCTTCGCTGATGCTTCGAGGGTGCCGAGGTCTTTTTCAACCTGCGTTGTGTAATCATACTCTTTGTCGTTGAGCCACTTGCCAAACTCCCCATATTCGGCCTCCGTCAGGCGAAACTCGCGGGCGGGCTTGATGCTCGCGTGCTCGTGCCGGTACTTCACCGCATAATCGAAAATCAAGCCTTTGTTGGTCAGACTCAGGGCGATAGGTGAGGGTGTCTGGGCTTCAACCACAACGTCGGGCAGAACCCCACCGCCATCATACACTACCCGCCCGGCTTTGGTTTTAAAGGCTGTTTTCAGCGAGTCAGGAATTTTACCGACGCTGCCATCGGGGTTGCGGTGGCTGTAGTCAATGGCCTGAATACAACGTCCGCTCGGGATGTAGTATTTCGCCGTAGTAATTTTCAGCTTGGTATTAAAGGACAATTCGCGGGTGGTTTGCACCAGCCCCTTGCCATACGTGCGCTGACCGACCAGAACGCCCCGGTCATAATCCTGAATCACCCCCGACACGATCTCGGCGGCTGAGGCACTGTGGCTGTTGGTCAGCACAATAATGGGCATATCGAGGTCTAAGGGAGGATTCATGGCCGTATAGGTCTTGTTCCACTCGGTCACTTTGCCCTTCGTCGTAACCACCTCCGAATCTTTGGGAATGAAAATATTGGAAATGTCGATGGCCATATTGAGCAGCCCACCGGGGTTCTCCCGAACGTCGAGAATGAGTTTTTTCATACCCTTGCCCTTCAGTTCCTGAAAGGCCGAACGCACCTCCCGTGAGGCTGTTGCCGTGAAGTCTTTCAGGTCGATATACCCAACGTCCTCCGAAACCATGCCGTAGTAGGGCACATTGGTCATTTTTACCACATCGCGAATAACGCTCAACTCAACGGGATCTTTCTGGCCATATCGCCGAACAGTCAGTTTTACGGCTGTATTATTCTGGCCTTTCAGCAACTTGCCGGGGTCAGCATCTTTGCGGGTGCGTATGTCGACGCCATCAATTTTTATGACTTCATCGCCGATTTGCAGCCCCGATTTTTCGGCGGGTGTGCCTTCATACACCATCAGCACAATGCTTTTGCTTTGCCGTTGGCCAATGAGCGCACCGATACCGTTGTACCGTCCGGTGGTCATGGTCATGTAATCCTCGATTTCGTCCTCCGCGAAGAAATTTGTGTAGGGGTCGAGCGCCTTCAGCATGGCGTCGATGCTGGTTTTAACCATGCGGTTCGGATTCACCTCATCTACGTAATATAGATTCAGCTCTTTGAACAGGGTAGCATAGATGTCGAGGTTCCGGGCGATTTCGAAAAAACGGTCATCGTTTTTAAACGAAAAGAACCCAATGCCACCCGCAATGAGGGCCGACGAGGCTAAGAGCGTAAAACGTTTCGTGAAGCGCATAGCGTTTTATTGAAGCATGTATAATGAAAAATGTATAATGTATAATGAAGAGTTGCCTGGAGCTTTTTCATTATACATTTTTCATCATACATTTTCCTATAGCTAATTTCATACCTTTTTCTATCTCTTCAAACGAAATTATCTGTTTGGCGGTATAAAGAAAGGCAATATAGGCGGGTGGCGCCTGTTCTGACCCAAATAAAGACTTATTAAGCCGATAAGCCTCCCGCACCCGTCTGCGAATTAAGTTACGGTCGACAGCCCGTTTAAAGGCTCGCTTGGGTACGGTAATGACGATGGCAGGCAGCGAAACGTTGCTTTCGGAACCAGGATTACTGTCGGGAGTGGGAAGATAGAGTACCCGAAATGGAAAAAGGTAGAACGTCCTGACGGCCTGACGCGGCCCGGTCGCACTACCTTTCTTAAATAATTCGGTGAGTATTTTTTTGCTGCAAAGACGCTCCGATTTCGTGAAGGTTAGCAGCATAACAGTTGATTAGTTGATCGGTTGATTAGTCAATGAGTCGCGTTAGCTACGGATTAACTAATTAACCAATCAACTAATTATACTTTAAACCGTTCGCCTTTTTTCTCGTCCGAAACGGTCAGTTTATGACGGCCTTTGGCACGACGGCGGGCCAGAACCTGACGGCCATTGGCAGAGGACATCCGCTCCCGGAAACCGTGTTTATTTTTCCGTTTACGATTCGATGGTTGAAACGTTCTTTTCATGATATATCTTGCCTAAAAACTCTTATTTTCCGAATGAGTCCGCAAAGATAGACGAATGTCGGCAGTTTACCAAGTCGTGGTTTATAAAATCGTTTTGTCGAATTTGCCGTTACGTTTGTGTCAATTACATTGTTTTTAAGTTATGGAGTATCGCCTGTCTGCCGACCGGAACGCCGGACCGTTAATTTCCCCGCATTATATCGCTGTTGAAGCCCGGCTCACCCACATTACCACGCCAGAGGTTGAGTTGCAGTTACCCGCCTGGCGACCGGGTCGGTATGAGCTGCAGCAATTTGCCAAAAATATTCAGCGATTCGAGGTAGTCGATGGAGCAGGACAACCGTTGCCGTTTCGGAAAATTACCAAAGACCGCTGGCGGGTGCAAACCAATGGCGGCACCGAACTAACCGCCCGCTACAACTATTACGCCCTGTTGCCCACACCAAACCAGCTTAATGCAGGCAGCAGTTTCGTGAGCGATACGCTGCTGTATGTCAACCCGGTTAACGTATGCCTATATGCCGACGGGCGAATTTCAGAACCCTGCACCCTGGAACTGGGCATTCCTGATGGCTGGACAATAGCCTGTGGACTGGAGAAAATTGGCGCAAAAATTCTGCGGGCAACCGATTTTTATGACTTAGTCGATTGCCCGGTTGTAGCCGCGCCCGTTCTGCAGCATGTTCACTATCAACTGGGCAAAACACTGTTTCACGTCTGGATTCAGGGTGGCCGCCGAACTGATGGCGACCCCACCTTCGATGCCGAACGAATCGTGCGTGACTTCAGCCGGTTTTCGCAAAAACAAATCGAGATCTACGGCGACTTTCCCGAACGGGACTATCACTTCCTGACGCTCATTTTGCCGGTACCCTATTATCATGGCGTGGAACACCGCAATTCGACGGTGCTGGTACTTGGCCCCAACGACGAAGGCGAGGGGTTGTATCAGGATTTGCTGGGGGTGTCGTCGCACGAGTTATTTCATGCCTGGAACATCATCCGCATTCGGCCTGTCGAGTTACTTCCCTACGATTTCACGCAGGAAAATTACTTCTCGACCTGCTTCGTGGCCGAGGGTGTGACGACCTATTACGGCGATTTGATGCTGCGGCAATCGGGTGTATTTACCGACGAGGCCTACCTGAAAGAATTGCAGGTGCTGTTCAAACGGCATTTCGAGAACAACGGGCGGGCCGTTCAGTCGCTCACCGAATCGTCGTGGGATTTGTGGCTCGACGGCTACGATAAGGGCGTGCCCGACCGCAAAGTATCCGTTTATCATAAAGGGGCAATTGTTGCCTTGATCCTGGATCTGCACATTCGCCGGCTGACCGACCACACCCGTTCGTTAGATGACGTCATGCGAACCATGTGGCAACGGTTTGGCAAGCCGTTCGTGGGCTATACGCTGGCCGATTATCGGCATGTAACCGAAACTATTGCGGGCGAATCGCTGGATTGGTATTACGACTTGTGTATTTTTGGCAATCAACCGCTCGAGACAAAACTCAATGAGTACTTAGCCTGGGTAGGTTTGCAGATTATTCACGAAGAACCATCCGTAACGACGGATCAGCCCGGCGGTATCCGGCTGCTGGAATTAGACGACGCCCGCCTTGATGGGCAGTTAAGCCGGCAGCAGCGCGCAAGGTGGTTTGGCGGTAAACTAACCGACCCGCCACACGAAGGCCATGACGAACTCGTGCCGGACCAGAAATTAGGGAAAAACGTAGTAGCAAAATAAAGACGGATTCACACGGACGTGTATGTCCGTGAACAGAGTTTTATCAATCGAGTAACCAATGAAGCATTCGCTCCTGTTATTTCTCCTGTTGCCCACCAGCCTGCTGGCCCAGACCCACCCCGAAAAACCCTGGATGCTGGGGCCGTTTCAGAAACTGAATGGGCAGAATCCGATTCTGAATGCGGATGCCAGCACGACCTTCGACTGCCCGGTTCGGAAACAAACGATTCGCTGGGAAGAGAAAGATGTGTATAACCCGACAACGGTGGTTCGTAATAACCAGGTGTATATGTTGTATCGGGCCGAAGATACCGTCCGGCGTGTGGGCGGAACGTCGCGGCTGGGGCTGGCAATCAGCAACGATGGAATTCACTTCAAACGGCTGCCTAAACCCGTTTTTTACCCCAACAACGATGCCATGAAAACCTACGAATGGGAAGGAGGCTGCGAAGACCCGCGCGTGGTGGAAAGTCCCAATGGCGTGTACGTGATGACCTACACCGCCTACGACGGCGACAAGGCCCGGCTTTGTATGGCTACCTCCCGAAATATGACGGACTGGCAGAAGCAGGGATTGGCGTTTGGTGATTTCGACAATGGAAAATACCGAAATAGCTGGTCAAAATCGGGGGCTATTGTCTGTAAACGCGTGGGTGATCGGTTTGTGGCGCAAAAAATAAACGGTAAATTCTGGATGTATTGGGGCGACCAACCCCAACTTCGCCTTGCTACTTCCGATGACCTGCTGCATTGGTCGCCCCTCGAAACCAGTGGCTCTGCCAGTGCCGGGAGTACGCCTACCGTTGCGGCTGAGTCGCGCAAGGGGAAGCACGATTCCCGACTGATTGAGCCCGGTCCGTTTGCCATGCTTACCAAAAAGGGTATCCTGCTGATTTATAACGGCATGAACGACGCCAAAAACGGGGACGAGACCCTGCCTAAAGATGCCTACGCCGGTGGCCAACTCCTGTTCGATGCCCAGGATCCGACCAAACTCATCGACCGTTCTGAAACCTACTTTATCAAGCCCGACCAGCCCTACGAAATTCAGGGACAGGTAAATCAGGTTGTTTTCCTGGAAGGTATGGTGCCGTTTCGGGGTAAGTGGTTTTTGTATTATGGCACGGCTGATTCAAAAATCGGCGTCGCTACGGCGAAGCAGTAACGTAAATCTTCCCTCATGCACCGGCGGCCCGGCCCAACCCTGTTTATGCAAACTTCCCGTTCTCAAACGCTGTCGTTCGACGAATACGTAAAACACGATGCAACAGCCTTAGCCGAACTGGTTCGCACGGGTGAGGTTACGCCCGATGAACTGCTCGAAACGGCTATTGCACGCGCCGAAGCCGTTAATCCGCAACTGAACGCCATCGTCACACCCCTGTATGACAAAGGCCGCGCTATGGCGAAACAGGTGCCGGAAGGTGGTCCATTTCGGGGCGTACCGTTTTTGCTGAAAGACCTGGAATATGAGTGGGCCGGAACGCCCATGAAATCGGGATCCAGAGGGTATCAGCACTATATCTCGGAGACGGACAGCGAGGTAATCAAACGCCTGAAAAGGGCTGGATTCGTTTTCTTCGGTAAAACCAACACGCCCGAGTTTGGCCTGACGCCCTACACGGAATCGACGCTTTACGGCCCGGCCCGAAATCCGTGGAAACCAACGCACTCGCCGGGCGGGTCGAGTGGTGGGTCGGCGGTGGCGGTGGCGGCTGGAATTGTTCCGGCAGCAACCGCTACGGATGGGGGCGGCTCTATCCGGATTCCGGCCTCGTGCTGTGGCCTGTTCGGGCTGAAACCCTCGCGGGGGCGTGTCACGCTTGGCCCGCGCTTTGGCGAGTTATGGAATGGGGCGGTGATTGGTCATGCCCTCACGCGCAGCGTTCGCGATAGTGCGGGTCTGCTCGATGTTATTGCCGGTGGTCCGACATATCGGCCGCTGGCGGGTGACCCGTATGGTATAGCGCCACCCGAACGCCCGTTTCGGAACGAAGTGGACCGGGAGCCGGGTAAGCTGCGGATTGCCTTCTCGACGCAGGCGCTCATGTCCGCCCAACCCGTTGATCCCGAATGTATTAAAGCCGTTCAGGAAACCGCCAGCCTGCTCGAACGGGTAGGGCATACGGTTGAAGAAGTTCCCTTGCCATACGAGAAAACAATCGTCACCGAAGCCTTTTTTCTGAATGTATTGAGCGAAACGGCGGGCGTACTTCGGGAGCTGGGCGATCACCTGGGCCGCCCCGTTCGGCGCACTGACGTCGAGTTGAATACCTGGGCGCAGGCCCGACTGTCCGAAGGTTTCTCGGCGGGCGATGTGGCTTATCAGAAACGCCGGTGGAATACGCTTAATCGCGCAATGGGTCAGCTTCATGAAACGTATGATGTGTTCCTGACCCCCACCTTACCGCGCCCGCCCATCCCCATCGGGACGTTTCAGAATAAGGCCTCCGAGCAGCGATTACTTAAATTGGTAGATTCCGTTGGCGGGTTGAAATACTTGAAAGGCAGTAAACTAATTGACGAACTGGCCGAACGGTCGCTGGCCTACATCTCCTTCACGGTCATTACGAACATGACCGGCCAGCCCTCAATGTCGGTGCCGCTGCATTGGTCTTCTGAGGGATTGCCCATCGGCGTGATGTTCGCGGCTAAACTCGGCGACGAAGCAACGTTGTTCCGGCTGGCGGGGCAGTTAGAGCAGGAACGGCCCTGGTTTGGGAAAATGGCGGCTTTGTAGAGACGGGCCGGGTCAGGTGGGTTGCCTCTCCTGTGTCTCAGCAAAAAAATCATCCGGTCGCGAGGTACAGGATCGGGGTACCAGCAATTCAGTATGGCCAGCGTCAAAACAGGCGTGAACAACGGCACCACAAGCCGTGGAAGCAATCGGGTTTGCCCGGAACGGGTTGGCGCTGGCAGGCCTGATAGGGATCAACAGGCAAAAAATACCCGTGCCCGATGAACTGACTCTTGTGGGTTTGATGAACCCGAAGCCTATGCGTTAGTTTACATCCTGCTGACCTGTTTTAAACAACCGCTGCGGTAAATGGGTCAGTTGACGCTTCGAGAGCCATAGAGACCCTGATGACTACGAATCGGATCACGCAGACTAATTTGGTGGCCACGTTAGTGGTCCAGGCCTCGACACAACCGACACACGCCAGACTGGCTGTATAGTTACCCTATGTCCCCTGCGGTACACACTCAGTAGGTCATGTTCCTAAGCGGCTCGTAGCACATCCGGATCCTGGACGACATGCATACCTATTTTCTCAAAAAGTGCCATCATCTGAGACTGGTTTATAGCCATACCCAATCCTTCCGGAGGTAGAGTAAGGGCTTCGGCGGGCAGGCCCCCGGCCATAATAATCTGCTCGAAACCAGCCGGCGTGTAGAAGTTGAGCAACGTGGCCGTCTTACTGTCAACCCGGAAGCTGTGAATCGTACTCCGGGGAATCCAGACGAAAGAGCCTTGTTTAGCCACGAATTGCTCACCACCCGCAACGTAAGTTATCTGCCCTTCGTTGACAAAAAAACCTTCATCCTGATCATGGTAATGAGGCCCAGGGCCAGACCCTTCGGGACATAATTGCCACATCAGCGAAAACGTTCCGTTGGTGGTAGCCCGTTCGGCCAGCACCACCCAGAGGATATCGACCATCCAATAAGGCTGGCCTTGTTGATAATTGAGTTCAAATGGTTTGCTTAGCATAATGATAGATAGGGATTAACCCTGTTTTTTCTGTTGAACAGGGTTTACCGCCGTGAGGCCAGCACCTCATGGGCAGTGGTCCAGGTCAAATCCGGGTAACGAGCGTTGTCTAATGGATCGTTCTGAACACTGAACATGCTGTAGAGGTACTGGCTCTGTTGCCAGCTCGAATAGAGTTGCTGTTCGCCCTCGGGGTGAGCCGCCCGTTCGCGCTTGATGTAAGCCAACAGTTCAGCCCGACTACCGAGCCGAGTTACTTCAAAGGGAGTTCCAGTAACTTGCTGAGCCACGGCAGCCAGTTCAGTAGGACTGATCTGGAAACTGGCCGTGCGAAGGAAGCGGGGCGTCGTTGGGTCGAGGGCTGCGGCTGCGGTAAAGGCGGCCGTGTTGTCCATCGTGGTGAAATCAATGCTCCAGTTGGCATCATCCCAGTAGCCCACTTGCCTGGTTTTAAAATTCAGCAGAGGCATGTCGTAGCTTAGCAGGTCGGCAAAGGCTCCGTTCAGTATTGAGGTGGCCTGAATGGGGGCGTTGTCCAGGTATGTCCTGAACTCCCGGCGCAGATCGAAATTGCGGTTGTCGCCCGCCCTGAGTTTGGTGAAGTCACTGGCAAAGTCCGACGGCATAAAGCGGGGCACGCCAGCCGCCACGGCCGCATCCAGCACGATTGACTGCGTGTCTACAATCACCTCGCGCAGACCCTGCACCGCCGATATGACGACAGCAGCACCGGCAAAAAGAGGAGACAGCTCCTGAACATCGGTCATCTCAGACTTGATAATCGTGACGCCTTTCTGGTTGAGTTCGTCGGTTTTAGCCGGGTCGCTGGTGGGCCGAACCAGGGCCCGCACATCGGCTCCTCTGTTCAGCAGGGCCGTAACAATTCGTCCGCCCAGATTGCCGGTTGCACCGACTACTACTATGGAGTTTTTCATATTTACTATGGGTACTGGGTAACCCGTTGCGTGAAGCGTTCAACCGCGTAACGATTCTCGCTCTGCCGATTGAACAGAACAAAGGTCATTCTATCAGTAAAGATAAAATAGCCTGAATAGAGTTAAAAATAGTCCGATCAGCCAAAGTATGCCAGTCGGCAGTTTGTCTTTTAGCGTTTGTTTAGCCAATATGTTTTATGATTTTTGACTTCGCGCCCAGTGAAGAGTTTGACTTTTTAGCCGCCTTCGCCCAACGGGCTGGTGCGAACCTGCACGACAACACGCTCACCTTACCCCCCTCGTTGGGAATCGGGTCGATTAGGCGCATCCGGCTGGTACCGAATTTCTCACTGCTGATTCATCAGTATGTGCTGACCCAGGAATTGATCCTAAGACGGACGGCTGCCGACAACACGGCGGACCGGGTGAATATACTGTTTCAACTACACACCGGGCCTGAGGGGCAATCTGGCCCTGACGACGTTGCGCCAACCGACCGACGAGCGGCCTATACGGTTCGCATCACCTCGCCGGATATTAACGCTGAGCTTCGCTTCCCCCCTGAACGCGCCATTTTTTTTACCGTACTCAGCATGACCCGTTCCGGCCTGCGCAACCTACTCCGGATCAACAACATGAACGGTGTGGTGGCGCAAATTCTGGTTGGCCAGCAAGGATTTCTGTTCTATGAAACCCTACATGCCGATGCACAGAAAATCCTGAAAACGCTCGCTGCGGTAAACACCCAACTGGAATTAGGTGAACTCAAAATCTGGATTCAGGTGCAGGAACTGATTTGCTGGTTATTCGACCGGTTACTGGCGCGGGAAACGCTAAAACACCGCCCCGTTCATCGGGTGGATGCCGACCAGTTGGCGCGGGTCAGAGCAGCGGTTGTGGCGGACTTGAGTGTTACCCCTCGGTTGCCTGAATTGGCCAGAATAGCAGGTATGAGCATTTCCAAGCTGACAGACCTCTACAGGCAGGTCTTTGGAGATAGCATTTACGACTACTTCCAGAAAGCCAGAATGGACGAAGCGGGCTATTTATTGACGCAGGCAGGCTATTCCGTTTCCGAAACGGGCCACCGGTTAGGGTTCAGCAATCTGAGCCACTTCAGCCGCTTATTCGAGAAGCACTATGGTATTACGCCCAAACGGTTCGCCATGGACCGCCAAGGCCGCTTCGTTCCTCAGTATGGTATTTAACAAAGGGCGAAGTAGACTTCTTTATTGGGAGAACTTAGGCTCGAAATTGTACCACCGTTCAAAGTTCTTTCTTCATGCATACGCTATCTGTATCTCCCAGATAAGCGCCATAACAATCAATCGATTGGTACCCACACTTTTGGTAGAGCGCAATCGCTTCCGGTTGTTTAATCGCCGTCTGTAAGATTGCTTTTGAGTGGCCTGTTTCTTTAGCCCACCGTTCTAATTCGGCTAAAAGTTGTTGAGCAACTCCAAGTTGTCTGGAGGATGGCTGAACATACATTCGTTTTATTTCAACCACATTGGGTGGCTCAACAACTTTGAAGCAAGCACACCCCACCGGTTCATCCCGATTGAAGGCAACGACAACACTCGCTCCCTCCAATCCTTTGTTATGAACATCATATTGACTTTGTTTAGGCCCATACCGCTTTAGTAAGTCCTGATCCAATTCGGCAATGAGCGAACTAAACATAACATCGGTAGGTGAACTCCTTCGTATAGAAATCATAGCACAAAATCTAGTGTATACGTACTGTGGCTGTTAACCCGACTGCCAAATCAGTGACTCCACTACAAACCCCTAAACTCACTCACTATAATCTAACTCTTTCCCAAACGTCTCTTCCATAGTCGCCAGCGACCAGAAGCCGAGCGCGAAGCAAATGAGCGCGACAATGGTCGCTGCTTCAATGACTCCCAATGTCGACTTCATGGCCTGAAATGCCGGGATGGTGAGCAGCGTAGTGGCCCGAACATTGTTGGCAACGGAGGTGGTGGCCGTCGCGCGGAGGTTGGTGCCGAAACTCTCAGCCGTGATAGTTAGAAACATGGCGATGTAGCCGATACCAAAACCTAAAGCCAGACACAGGGCGTAGAATGTACTGGCCGACGTAATGCCGCCGAACAGATAAACAGCGACGAGGATAAGCGTCAGGCTCATCATCAGGCCGATGGCTTTCCGGCGCGACCGCAGTTGCTGGCTGAGAATCCCGCTGAACAAATCGCCTATAACGGTGCCGACATACGTAAACATCACACATCGGCCCGGCTGGATGGGTTCAGCGATGCCGATGGCTTTGCCAAACTCATTCCCAAACGTGGCCAGAATGCCAATCACTAAATACGTTGGAATGGCAATGCCCATGCACCGGAGATAGCGCAGGATTTGCTCCCGGCCTCGAAACAACGCCCAGAAATCTCCCCGCCTGACACCGGTTTCCTGCACACGTTTGAACATGCCCGATTCCAGCACGCTCACCCGCAGCAGCAGCAGGCCCAGGCCCAGGCCACCCCCAATAAAATAGGTCGTGCGCCAGTCGAACAGGGTAACGGTGAAGTAGGCAACTACAGCGCCCAGTAGCCCTACACTGGCCACCAACGATGACCCGTAGCCCCGCAACTGGGGTGGTAAAATTTCGCTCACGAGCGTGATACCCGCGCCCAGTTCGCCCGCCAGGCCCAGCCCCGCCACAAACCGCAACCCGGCATAAAGTTGCGGGTCCTGCACGAAACCACAGGCCAGGTTGGCTAAGGAGTAGGTAATGATACTGCCGAACAGCACCGACAGCCGTCCGCGTTTATCGCCCAGAATTCCCCAGAGAATTCCCCCCAGCAATAAGCCAGCCTGCTGGAAATTTAGAATTCGGCCACCCACCAGCGAAATGTCGGCTTCGGAGAGGCCGAGGTCTTTTAAACTGGGTACCCGGACAATGTTGAACAGCAGCAGGTCATATACGTCCACAAAATAGCCCAGCGCAGCCACAATGACCGGCAAGGCAAAAAGAGGGCGGAGGGAAATTGACGATGGGGAAGTGGGGGACATAAAGGGAAGGTAAATGAATTGGTGCCAATAACGCAAAAAACGCCGGAAGAGAAAGTTGCGTGTGCAGTCGTTCTTCCGGCGTTTTCAATTGACCTGGTTTCTACCAGAGCCGAACATACAGGACGGTGATCAGTAACAGAATAATGACGGTCAGGGCTGTTGCCGCTGGCTGTAAACGGAACATGCTGGCATCAATAGCAAACGCTTTGGGGTTAATGGCTGGCCCTACCAGGCTCATGACGGCCATCAGCAACACGGTAAAGACAAACGACCAGCCCATGCAAATCAGGAATGGAATTTCGTAACCACCGTTTCCGTTGGGGTAGGCCGTATAGAGTAGGGTTTCGTGGCCAAATAAACCGGGGGCGTAGTTATTGAAGAGAACAGCTAAGCCAAAACCGCCCAGTATCCCTGCCACTGCAGCCGCGCCCGTGGTACGCTTCCAGAAGAAACCCAGAATAAACACAGCAAAAATGCCGGGACTTAGATAACCCGTATATTTCTGAATAAACGTAAAACCACCTTCGCGGCCAATGCCCAGCGCGTCCTGCCAGGTCAGGGCGATGGACAGCAGCATGGCTAAGAAAATAGTGATGCGGCCTACCCACACCAATTGGGTTTGCGTGGCGTCTTTTTTAATGTATTTATGGTAGATATCAAGCGTGAAAATTGTTGAAATGGAGTTGGCTTTTCCGGCCAGCGACGCCACAATAGCGGCCGTCAGGGCGGCCATCGACAACCCCTTCAGGCCATTGGGCAGGAAGGTTAAAATGGCTGAATAGGCATTATCGGCGAGGAGTTTACCCCCCGGCGCCATTTCGCTCTGGAGACTGCCGTTTTTATAGAGCACGTAAGCCGCAATACCGGGCAGCATTACAATGAGCGGCATGAAGATCTTGAGCAGGGCGGCAAAAAGAATACCGGTCCGGGCGGTTTTCAGGTCGGCCCCCAGTGCACGCTGGGTGATGTATTGGTTGCAACCCCAGTAGTTCAGGTTCACAATCCAGATACCGGCAAAATACATTGCTATGCCTGGCAGGGTCAGGTATTTGTTAATATCGACCTGCGAGGTATTGGGGCCGGGCTTTTCAAAAATCATGTGGAAATGGTCATCGGCATCGGTCATCATCGCTGAGAAGCCAGCGATAACATCGTTGCCAAGACCAAATTTCTGGCTAACTAAGGTGAGCGCAATGTAGGTGGTGACCAGCCCGCCAATGATGAGTACGGCCACCTGAATAACATCCGTATAGCCAATAACTTTCATTCCACCCAGGGTAATAATAATGGCAAAAACGCTGAGGCCGATAACAATGGGGTGAAATGAGGCAGGCCCTACTAAGGTACTGATTGCCAGAGCACCCAGGAACAGAATAGAGGTCAGGTTGACGAATACATACAGAAACAGCCAGAAGATGGCCATAATCAGGCTGACCGTTTCGTTATACCGCGTTTTCAAAAACTGCGGCATGGTATAAATGTGGTTTTTGAGGTAGATGGGCATGAACCAGACAGCCACAATAATGAGCGCCAGGGCGGCAAACCACTCATATACCGCCACGGCTACCCCAAACGTGAAGCCATTGCCCGACATACCAATGAACTGCTCCGCCGAAATATTTGAGGCAATCATGGATGCACCAATGGCCCACCAGGTCAGCGAACCTTCGGCCAGAAAGAAGTCTTTCGTATCGAGTTTGGTTTTCTGCTTTTGTTTGTAAATCCAGTACCCATAGGACGAGACACCAATGAAATACAGAAGAAAAATAATGTAATCGGTTTGGTTAAGTTGGTTCATCGGGCGATTAGGAAAATAGTGTTTGAAATTACTCCGTAAAGAAAAGCGATAATTTCATTAAAATATCCCTGTGGCTCTTTAAAAAACAATGTTTCGCCAATTTAATGCCATTAAAAAGAAAAGGCACGAAGCGAACTCCGTGCCGGGTGAAATCAAGGGAAGAAGGTGGTTTTATTTTATGGCAATTACCCGCGCCGGTGTCGGTGATTCGACGATAGGTGTTGCCAGTTTAAAGGTGCGCTCTTCTTTCTGGCTACCCGCATAGACACGAAACGTGTAGATGCCATCGCCAAGCTGACTCATGTCGAATTGCTGGCGATACGCATTGCGTTTACTGGCTTTTTTGGGGAGTGTTTCAGTAAATAAACAATCACCTTTTTCATTGACGAGTTCAAGCCGGATTTTCTCATCAGGCTGGTATTTCTCTAAGCAGAGCCAGAGTTTGGTGGGATCGAGCGCCGGAAACATAGTGAACGCGAACACTTTGGTCTGCGAGTGATCGTCATCGGCAAGAGCAGGTGATGATACCGTTACGGAGAGGGCCAGAAGGGCACCAGCGAGTAGTTTGATGGACGTTTTCATTGAGTGAACAAGGATTAAAATAGAACCTTTAGCTATCACCCCAATGATGCTGTTGACCAAACCGAACGCGGACGTTCCTGAACAGCGGTTTAACTTACTGATGAGCGGTTAGTTGTCATTCTACGAAGTCCAGCTCCTTGCCAAACGTCTCGTCCATGCGGCTGAGCGACCAAAACGACAACCCATACACAACGGCACCCAGCAGGCCAGCGGCCACTAAAGCGCCCACCGAAGGCTTCAACGCCTGGAATAACAGCGTCATCGGGATGAGGGTACCCCGCACTACGCTTGGCACCGACGTTGTAGCCGTATTGCGAAGGTTGGTGCCGTAGAGTTCGGCCACCATTGTGAGGTACATGGCAACATACCCCGTGCAGAAACCCGCCAGCAGGCAGATGGTGTACAGCCCACTGGCCGTATGAATGCCGCCGAAGAGATAAACGCTGCTTAGCAGCGCACTAAACAGCAACAAGCCGGTAATGGCTTTCAGGCGGGAGCGCAGCCAGTGGCTCAGGGGGCCACTGAGCAAATCGCCCCCGGCCAGACCTACATAGATCATCATCACACAGCGACCTGGCTTCACAATTTCGGCAATACCCAGCGCCTGTCCGAACTCGTTGGCAAACGTAGCCAGAATGCCCACCACGAACCAGGTCGGAATGCCCACCGACACGCAGCGCAGGTATTTGATGGCTTGCGGCCAGCTACTGAAAAACTGTAGAAAGTTACCCCGGCTGACCCCTTTATGCTCCGTCTGCATTCGGCTGAACAGGCCCGATTCAAACACACTGACCCGCAGCAGCAACAGTGCCAGCCCCATGCCACCGCCCACCCAGAATGCCGTTCGCCAGTTAAAATATTCGACGGTGAGGTACGCTACGCCCGCACCGAGGTAGCCAATGCCTGCCACCATCGACGAGCCGTAACTTCGGATTTCTTTCGGCAGAATTTCGGAGACGAGTACGATGGCGGCCCCAATTTCGCCTGATAGCCCTACCCCGGCCACAAATCGCAGCAAAGCGTAGGTGTTCACATCCTGCACGAATCCGCAGGCAATGTTGGTGAGTGAATAGGTGATGATACTGCCAAACAACACCGCCATGCGCCCGCGTTTGTCGCCCAGCACACCCCACAGAAATCCGCCCAGCACCAGCCCGGCCTGCTGGCAGTTTAGAATAAAGGTGCCTGCTGTTGATACGTCAGTTTCCGACAGACCCAGCGATTGCAGGCTGGGTACCCGCACGATGCTGAAAATAAGCATGTCATACACGTCCACAAAAAAGCCCAGCGCCGACACAATAACCGGCAAGGCAAACAGGGGCCGGAACGATACGCGGGAAACTAATGGGCTTTGAATCATGCTTCTTTATTTGAAAAGCAAATCACCTGTCAGCATATCATGCACAATTATTCCTGCATTTGTATATCTATCCCAACCGTGTACATGAGGATTTTGCTTGCTATAGGCAGTTAGCTTATCATGTTCAATTTTAGAAACTATACAATGAGTAGTATGACTAATTATTTCCTCTGTCTCAATAATTTCATTGTTTAGAAGTCTTTCTACCAGTTTGCTTAATTCAAAAACATGTTCTCTCTGAATGGGAACGCCAAGTTGGTTAATCACTTCAGATGACCTATATCTACCTAAGAAATCGCCTGAATAGTATGTGATGTGCCAAAGTGCCTCTTTGAGCATTCTGCTTTTCAACGAGCGATTAATGTTCAGAGCTTGTAGTGCTCTAACTACCTTTATGACATCCTCAAACCTTTCGTCAAGCTTCTCTTTGGCCGAAAATAATTTAGTATGAGTTTTCTTAGAAACAAAAGGCATAATCAGAAAGCTGTTTAGGATTATTAGAATGACTTCTGGCGCGTCATGCCTAAATCCTTAAAGATTAACTCCTAAACGGGGGTACTATTCTTCCAGATAATCTAAATCCTTGCCATGTGTTTCGGGCACGGTCAGGATGGAGTAGAAGCCGAGTACAAAACAAATCAGGCCCACGGCGGCTCCGGCATTGATGATATTCAGTGACGGTTTTAGATAGGCATACAGGTTTGTCATCAGAATAACCGTGCCGCGCACCATGTTGGGAATGGTGGTGGCAGCCGTAGCGCGGAGATTGGTGCCAAATTGCTCGGCGCCGATGGTCACAAACATGGCCCAATAACCGATGCCAACCCCCATCGCTAAGCAGAGGCCATACAACGCTGTTGCGCTTTTAATCCCGAAATACAGATAAACCAGCCCAAACGCGAGGGCAATTGCCATGAGCAGGGCCACCGCTTTCTTACGGGATTCCATCGCCTGACTGATGAAGCCACTGGCCAGGTCGCCCACGGCCAGTCCAACATAACACCACATGATGGCCAGCCCCGGCTGAATTTCTTCGGCAAGGCCCAGGGCTTTGCCAAACTCGTTGCTGAACGTAGCCAGAATGCCAATGACAAACCAGGTCGGCAGGCCGATACCAATGCATTTGATATAGCGGCTGAAGCGTTCGGCGTTGGTGAAGAAGGATAGAAAATCACCCCGATTGACGTGCTTATCGGCGGAGATATTTTTGAACATGCCCGATTCAACCACGCCCACCCGCAACAGGAGCAGCCCGAAGCCTAAGCCGCCCCCCATAAAGAAAGCCATTTGCCAATCGAACAGTTTAACGGTGAAATAAGCCACAACAGCTCCGAAAAGCCCAATGCCTGCTACCAGCGAGGTACCAATTGCCCGTTTCTCTTTGGGGAGAACTTCGCTCACGAGCGTGATGCCTGCGCCCAACTCGCCCGCCAGCCCAATGCCCGCAATGAACCGCATCAGGGCGTAATAAACAGTCGGGTCCATGAACGTAACGTTCTTCACGAACCCACAGGCAACGTTGGCAATCGAATAGGTGATGATGGAGCCGAAAAGCACCGATAGCCGCCCTTTTTTATCGCCCAGAACACCCCACACTATTCCGCCCAGCAACAGGCCACCCATCTGCCAGTTCAGGATGTTGGCGCCTACAGTCGAAATCTGGTCGGGGGTAAGGCCGAGGTCCTTGAGGCTCGGCACGCGAACGATGCCGAAGAGCAATAAATCGTAAATGTCAACAAAATAGCCTAACGCAGCAACAATAACGGGCAGACTAAACAACCCTGGATTCTGCGACTGACGAGTGGAGGAAACAGTTGGAACAGCCATGCGGCAACAAACGGTGGTTAAAGAAGGAGAATGATTTTGCAATAATACGAAATGACCAAAGAAGATTAGGAGAAAACGCGATTTGTGTCGTTCACTAAGGTTTTTGAGGCACGTGTGGCGCAAAGAACCGTTGTGTGTTTTCCCGGCTTATAAAGCTTACGATGCAGGAACTACTAAATTACCCTTAATTTTGTCCTGGTTTAGCCAGTCGCCCAGGCTTAACCTAACGTTGATTGGCCTGTTTCAGACAGGCTCTTTATGGCGGGCAACCCAAATTTTCTATCGTTTAATGAAATCAACTACGGCTCACCTGCGCGCATCCGACTTGCCGGCCATAGCAGATGGCAACAAGACCTACCGTCAGTACTTTTTGTTCCTTTGCGTTTTTTATTTACTGCTTGCCAGCCTGCTCGCTGTACTGGTTCAGTATGGCGTTATGGATGAGGATTTTCATCTGGCAGCCAGCCGACCCTTTGCCAGCACAGGCGTGAACGCAACGACCCTGTACCGCCACGTGCCACCTACCGGTGTTGCCAGTCATCTTTGGTTTGCGTTCTGGATGTGGTTGTTCCCCAGTCTGAACTACGTCGGGCTTCGGCTCATTACCTGCGGGGCGCTGATGCTGCTGGCCGGGGCTGCCTATTGGCACATGAAGACCATTTCAGCGGCCTTGCAGCGTAAAGTCCTGGCCGTCAGTTGGTTTATGCTGGTTAGTCCTTATTTTTTTTTAAGCGTCTCTACGGTGATGACAGAAGGCCCGGCGCTGCTCTTTTTGTTTGCGGGTCTTTTGCTCCTTCTGATTTCACGATGTCAAAACCTGGCTGCTTTTTTTCTGGCCTGCCTGTTGTTAGGCTTCGCCACGATAGCCCGTTTCTATTATATTTCGCTGTTACCCAGTGTATTTGTCATGCTGTTCCTGTCCGACTGGCAACGGTATGTGAAGTACGGATTTAAAGACGTTACGATTAGGCGTGTAGTACCTTATCTGTTCATCGGCCTAAGTCTGCTGCCCCTGGCTGGCTTAATCGTTCTTTGGGGAGGATTGACTCCCCCGCTATTTGAGCAGTGGTCAAAACTTCGGTCGGGGGTTAGTTTCAATGCACTCCGCCCCCTATCGGCGCTGGTGATAACCGGGGTGTACATTGCTCCGGTTGTGCTGGTTAACGTAGCCTGGAGGTCTAAGGCGTTTTTACGGATAGGGAGTACCGCGTTGGTTGCTGCACTGATTCTGGCTGGACCTGGGGTTAACCTGCTTCATGATTCGTCGTCCGTTGACGACGTATACAGTGGCCCAATTGAACATACACTGATCTGGATGAAGTCGGGGGGCGATTGGGCACTAAGTCTGGGCCTGTTTCTGGTTTACAGCCTGAGTTTTTTAACCATGGGCCTTGTGATACGGGGTATAACCGACCTTATTCGCCGGAAGAATTTTGCGGATAAGGGCATGCAGTTTTCAGTTGCTTTTGTGTTCTTCTTTCTTGTTTCTCAGGCGTTTGTTGGCGGAAATCATCCCTTCTTCGAACGATACCTTATCCACCCCTGGCCATTCATCGGGTATGTACTGGTAGGCTTGTTTCCTGCTTTTTTCAATCCCCGAACCTACGTAGTTCTGGCAGCCTATACCACCTTATCCGTAATGATTCTGGTTAAATGGGGCATTCAGTGAAACCGATGTCACCTGCTCAGTTGGCAGATGTTCTACGACTCAATGGGGCTTAGTGGGGTCTCTTCATCCGGGTCAGGGGTTAGGCTGGCTACCGATATGGGGCGCAAAACCGGCGCAGGCTTAGACAACGCCCCATAAACCGTATAGGCCGTTCCCAGCGACCAGACTTTCAGGCCAATGCGGGCAAAAACCAACGCCTGCTGGATAACGAGCATCAGCAAAATCGTCGGCCAGTTGCTCATTACGATAATTTCATCGAGCAGAAAATAAATACCGAACAAGCCTGTTCCAATCAAAATCAGGCTCCAGTACAGCCCATACGTTCGATGGACAGTTCCCAGCACCAATCGCCCGGCCATCCCGAAAGACCGGAAGGCATTGTGTTCGTCCTCTCTGAACATCAGCACTTTGGCGTAATCACCAATGCAGAGCAGGAGCGTGGCTGTGAGCACAAACAGCCCGAAGAAAACCAGCCCAATCCAGAACAGACCACGCTCAGTGAAGGTATCGCTAAAGGCAATACCTACTAATGAGCCAAAAACCAGCCAAAGCCCGGCGCCAACCAGTACGAAGAGCAGCGTGACCCCAAACAGCCGCAGAAACCGCCCAAAATAATGGGTACATCCCTGCAAAAACAGGCCTGCGCCAAAGCGGGTGTTGGGTTGTGAGAAGCGCAGCAAAATACCACCCGCCAGAAAGATACTCAGAAACACATACAGAATTCCCAGCCACCGGCCAACGCTCATAAGCGGAGCAACGACCCGTTTGCTGCGGTGCATGAAATCCGAAAAAACGGTGTAATCGAACCCATTCAGCAGGTTCAGAAAAGCCAGTGAGTTCTGATGCTCAACCTTGAGCATATTGTAGAATGGCAACGTTACCAGCAATCCCAGCACGAGCGTGATGCTGTAGAGCAGCCACAGCAACCACCCTGAGCGAAGCGTTTGCCGGAGCGAGAGAAGGAGTGGGTTCATGAGCGAACGAGTAGACGAGTGAACGACCGAATGAGTGAACGAGCGAAGTGCCATCCGGCAGGTCTTTCACTCGTTCACTCGTTCGCTCTGTTTAGTAAACGGATGCTCAGTCCGGATTTTTTCCTGCAATTTTAGAAAACCATCAATCAGGGCTTCGGGGCGGGGTGGGCAGCCGGGAACGTACACGTCTACCGGAATAATACGGTCGACGCCCTTTACTACATGATACCCGTGTTGCCAGTAAGGGCCGCCACAGTTCGAGCAGGACCCCATCGAAATAACATAGCGCGGTTCGGCCATCTGCTCATAGAGCCGCCGAATGCGGTCGGCCATTTTGTAGGTTACCGTGCCCGACACGATCATAATGTCGGACTGTCGGGGCGATGGGCGCGGAAAAATGCCGAACCGTTCGAGGTCATAGTTAGCCGCAAAGGCCTGCATCATTTCGATGGCGCAGCAGGCAAGGCCGAAACTCAGGGGCCACATCGATTTCTCGCGCGACCAGTTCAGCAGTTCTTCGGAGTGCATCAGAACGACGCTCGCTTCGCCAGATTTATCGGTTGTTGAGGAAGAGGTCATACGGTAGTCAGATAAAACGAAACACAACGCGGTATTTACTGGCTTACGGTTGAAATCAATAACGAAGCTGTTTTAAACTTTCTATATGGGCGTGGTTTCAGGAAGTGGCGCGTCATGCCGAACCGCACGTGCGCGGCCCCGTCGGTTCGGCATGACGCGCCAGGAAACTAGTTTTGGAAGGGTAAACAGGGTCAATGTTTACCAGGCAACCGGTTCAGCACTTCCTGTTGATAGCCCAGGCTAAACGGCTCCAATTGCCGAATTAAACTTGTTTTTGGTGCAAAAGGAATAAACCCTCCCGACTCACTAACGAACAGCGCCAGCCGCAACCCCCGAAACGAACGTATTCTCAACGTTTGTAGCGTTCGTTTAGCTGTTGATAGAGCTGCATGGGTACTTTCGTTTCTATAGTTGGTCGTTTAGGCTGCGGCTTCACCCAGTCAAGGTAGCCTTTTGCCCATACATAGCCAAGTCCTACTGCCAGAATAACAACGAATAAGGCGACCTCGGCCAGCGCGAACCAGCCCCACAGGCCACCCGTCTCCTGAATAAGGGCAGCCTGCCCAAATACCGTTGCCCAGGGAAACAAAAAAACCAGTTCAACATCAAACAGCACGAACACTAAGGCAACCACATAAAACCGAATATTGAATTGCACATTGGCATTGCCAACGGGTTCCTCGCCCGATTCATACGTACTGTTTTTCTCGACGTTCGGGCGATGGGGGCGCAGCAAACGCGCCACAAACAGCACGATGGCGATGAACGCAAACGCGGCCAGAATAAACAGCAGAATAATGCCAAAGTCGGAGAGCATCGTTTACCGTTTTGAGGTTCAGGTGTCAAGTTCTACCGGGGGACATGGACCCTGACACCTGGAACGTGAAGCTTACTTCTTCTTTTTGGGGAATAGGTTGTATACAACCGACACCTGAAGGTTTCGGTTGTAGTAAGACGCCGATGGTTCGGGCGACACGTTCGTGAAGCCATAAACGTAGCGAACATGCAAACTGAATTTATTGAGCATGTCCAAAAAATCGTAATGAACACCAGCCGCCACGCCCAGGTCGCTCTTGCTGCCGGGACCCCCGGGATCGCCCGCATTCAGCGCGTAACTGAATTCGGGACCGGCCTGCAGCGTCAGACCCTCGGTTGGAATGTAGCCAACCAGCAGCGGCAGGCTGGCATAGTAGTAGGTAACGCCCGTTGTGGTTCGGCTACCGCCCGTTTGTTCCTGCTGAAACGTACCGCCTTTAATAGAAAGCAGAGCTTCGGGCTGGAGCACAAATCGATTATACCGATAGCGGTACATAATGCCCAAATGCGGGGCCAAAGCCCGCTTCGGAATATTGGTAGTGACCCCCGAAATGGTTAATTGCGTGAACGATGCGCCCACTTTCACGCCAAAATGACCACCAATAGGCTTATCGCTTTGCGCCTGCAAAACGAAGGGCGATGTGAATAAAAAAATAAAAAGTAGTAATCGATTCGTGTGCATACAGGACTGTTGACAGGAAGTTAACCTTCCGATAACGTTTTTTCTCCTGCAAAATTGGTTAAAAAAAGTTAAGAAGCGGCCGTTACTGTTCTCGTGAAGTCGGCTTTGACCGGGCTGGCGTTCCAGAAACCAACTTCACAACCAGGGCAATAGTCAATTGAGTCGTGGGTCAACCGGGTAGTGAGCAATGGACTTATACTCGCCCCCCATCCGCTTAAGAACCCCCCGCCAAAACTCATTGGTTGGCGTATCGAACAGGAAATCGGCGTTGGTACGGCTCACAATCCAGGCTTTCTGGTGCAACTCATTCGCTAACTGACCTTCGCCCCAACCCGAATAGCCAATAAAAAACCGAACATCATGGCCGGTTAGCGTACCCAGGTTGACGGCCTGTTTAATCTGATCAAAATCACCACTCCAATACAGCCCAGCCTCTATCCGAATCGAACTATCGATCAGGTCGGGCCGGCGATGAATGAAGTGCAGCGTGTTTTGCTGGACCGGCCCACCCACAAACAGCGGCAGGTCGGGCTGAATTTCTTCAATGACATCGCTCAGGTGGATGTCGGTTAACTGATTGAGCACTAAGCCGAACGTACCGGCCTGGTTATGTTCGCAAACCAGCACCACACTGCGCTCGAAGTTCGTATCGCCCATGAATGGCTCGGCAATCAATAAATCTCCATTCCTGACGATTGGCGGGGTCGTATCCATAAGCCATTGACTATTTTTTACATGACAAACGTCTGGTAAAGGGTCTATATTGGTTAAAAACTGTTAAATACGCCCGTCAACGATGCAATTTATACGTCTGAAACAGGAATGCAGATTCAAACAGGCTGGCAATATACCCGAACCTCAAAAGGCCGCAGCGAATCGGCATTAATCAGGTAGTTGGATAAAATTACCGCAGCAAGAGTCAGGCCATTAATTGGCAAATCGGCAAAGAGGATGACTTGTTCTGAAAAATTAGCAACGGTAATAAACTGCTTTTTATCGAATGACCGCTCAAAAGCCCAGATGGATGGATGGTTGGGCAATAAATCGCGGTAAGTACCCTGATGCAGGGCGGGGGTTTGTTTGCGCCAGCGGAGTATGTTTCGGTAATAATTCAGGACTGAACCAGCGTCGGTATCCTGTTGCCTTACATTGATGGTGGTGTAGTTTGCATTCACTTTCAGCCAGGGCTGCCCGGTCGTAAAACCCGCATTCGGTGCATTGCTCCATTGCAGGGGACTTCGGGAGTGGTCGCGGGCGATGCGGTTAGCGTTTTTCAGAAACACATCAGCCGGGTATTTTCCCGACGCGACTAAGGCTTGCCAGGCATTTTTTACCTGAATATCGTCATACTCGTCAATCGAATCGAATGGGCAGTTGGTCATACCGATTTCGTCGCCCTGATAGATGTTGGGTGTGCCGCGCTGAGTAAGCAATACCGTCGCCAACATCGTCGCCGACTCGTAATGATACGGTCCCGCTCCGGCCGGTGCGCCGATGCGATACCGGTCGCCACGGTGGTCTGGACTGCCAAAACGCGATAGCACACGCGGGTTGTCGTGGTTGCCGAAATAAATATTCTGCCAGCCGCCGGTCGTTTCGTCGTCCAGCGCCATGTTCCATCGGGCAAAAATTGCCTTTAGTTCGGGCAGGGTGAATTCAGGGGCCGGGTCGACAAAGCGGTGTTCTTCGCGCGGAACGGCATGGTCGAAATGGTAAATCATGTCCAGTTCGTGCCGGTCGCGACCCACGTACAGATGGGCCTGCTCCGCCGAAACACCAAAGCCTTCGCCAATGGTTATGCACGCGTACTGACTAAGCACTTCCCGGTTCATCTCCTCTAAAAACTCGTGAATACGCGGGCCGTTGGCATGAATAGTCAAATCGCCATAGCGCCCGGCGGGGTAGTCTGGGAAATCAGGGTCTTTCGACAAAAACGGAATCACGTCCATCCGAAACCCATCGACACCTTTGTCGAGCCAGAACCGCATCATGCTGTAAATAGCCTGGCGCAGGGGTGGATGCTCCCAGTTCAGGTCGGGCTGCTTTTTTGCGAACAGGTGGAGATAATACTCGCCCGTCGTTTCATCAAACGCCCAGGCCGGACCAGAGAAAAACGATTGCCAGTTGTTGGGTGGCCCACCTGCCGGGTTAGCCGGTTTCCAGATGTAGTAATCGCGATAGGGGTTGTCGTTGCTTTTGCGGCTTTCGGCAAACCAGTGGTGCTCGTCGGAACTGTGGTTGACCACCAAGTCCAGAATGAGCCGCATTCCCCGCTGATGAACGCCCGCCAGCAACGCATCAAAATCCGCCATTGTGCCAAACTCAGGCATAATGGCTTCGTAGTCTGAAATATCGTAGCCATTATCTGCGTTCGGCGACTGGAAGATTGGACTGAGCCATAGAATATCGACGCCAAGTTCAGCCAGATAATCTAATCTGGAAATAATGCCGGGCAAATCACCAATGCCATCGCCATTGCTGTCGGCAAAGGAACGCGGGTAAATCTGGTAAATAACAGCGTCTTTGTAATTCATTCAATCTACCAGATGATGTTGACTAAGTCTTTGTAGAGCGAAAACTTGCCATCGGCTGACATGACCGGCCAGTTTTCATGCAAAGCCGTCGCCAGAATCAACCGGTCAAACCGAAGCGTCGGACCGTGAGTCCCGATGGTCTTCGTAAAGTGGAAGCCGGTCGTAGGCAATAATATGTTGATTGGAAATTGGTAATAGATGAAATCCGTCCTCCTGTACCTGATGGATATAAGCTGATAAGGTGGGTTTAAACTCTGCCAGCTTCCCCACTTTACGTTTGATAGCAATTTCAAAAAAACTTAACTCACTTATCTATTTCGATACCTGAGGATTAAGCAGGTACTGCTCCGCAAACGGAGGGATTTTAACTTTTTGGGTTTGTATCCAGATAAGTACTTCCGTGTCTACTAATATATTCATGGAAAAGTTTACATGTATTCTTTTAAATCGTCTAAAGGGTCGTTGAAGTCGCTGCCGATGTCAATTTGGCCCTTCAGTGAACCGAACCGAATCACATTGCCGGGGTGACTTGTTGATTGTTCCTTTGTTTCCTCCAAAAACGTGACCAGCACCTTTCGCTTGGTTTGAACAGGCGGTTGTTCCTGCCAGATGATGTGGCCGTTTTCGTAGGTAGCTTCGATAGTCATTAACATGGCTTCACGGAGTTGTTTCGTCAAATGTAACAAAAAGGGCAGGCACAAAGTCCCGCCCTTTGCTCATCTCCTATTACCGCAACAAATCATCAAACGTCAGGCTGACATAGTACAGGCCACCAATGCGGGCCAGGCCATAACCCTGCGCGTAATACTGGTTGAAAATGTTTGCCCCACCCAGTTTGACCATCGATTTCAGGGCGGGTAATTTCAGCGATACCTGGGCATCGACCGTATTCCAGGAGGGCAGCAGAATGTCGCCCGCCGTTGTGCCCTGCTCGACCCACATTTTATCCGTCCAGCGGTAGGTCACGTTGAAGCCAATGTTCGTGCCGCCAATGCGGGGATTAGCGAGGCTGATGTTGTAGCGGTTTTCGGGCGAGATGAAAAAGTTACGTCCGGCAAAGGCTACTTCGGGGTCGCTCATTTTGCGCTTGATAATTTCCTGCCCGAAGGCATCTTTCTGAACAACTCCAAAATTGTCCCGGCGCGTTATCAGGCCCACCTGATGGGCAAAATTGCCGCTCAGGGTAAAGCCCTTGCCCAACCCATACTCAAGTCCTACCCCCCAGCCGTTTACAAAAATCTCATTGGTGTTGTTGAAATTGATTTGGTACGTGCGCGTCGTGCTGGTGTTTTTCAGGTCGTTTGCGTTGCCCGTAGTCGGCTGCAAATAATTTTGAGCCGCAATAAAATCGGTGTATTTGCTGTGAAAGTAAAACGCATCGACAAACAGGCGGTTCGCTACCAGCGTCTTGTAGCCGATTTCCCAGGTGCTGATTTTCTCGGTGCCGAATGCTGCCGGGTCTGGCGTGTATTTAACCAAATCCGATGCGTTGCCCGATTTCTGGAAAGCACTTACCGAAGCGGGTGTATAAGCCGGATTGTTGAACAAATCAGCGGCTTCTACAGCTACCTGCGAACCGCCAACTTCACCCGTTTTTCCATCGGAAAGCAACTGGTTGGGCGATGGGTTTCGGAAAGCCGATTGCCACGAAGCCCGGAAGTTGTGGTCACCCACGCTCAGCACACCCGACACACGGGGCGTGAATCCACCTTTGAAAAACTGATTCTTGTCGTACCGAACCGCTACAGTCGGTTTAAATGTCATCAAATCGCTGATTTTCAACGTAGCAATACCCTGTAAATACCAGCCGTATTCGTTAAACATAAACTCGCTGCCGTCGCGCTTGGTTGGGAAAATAGTGCCTTTCGTCAGCATACTGTAGCGCCGGAAACTGGCCCCGGTAATCACGTCGAGGAAACCCGGCAGAAACCGCTTGAAATTATACATCCCCTCAGCATGATACATCGACGAATTATCTAACAGCCGCACGCCGTTTTGCCCGGCCGCATTGGCTACCGTAGCCGCGCTGGGAATGGCGATATTATTGGGTGTGTTTATCAACTCGTCGCGATACCGGTTGAAATCACTGCTACCGGGGGTAAAAATACCCGCGTCGGCGGCCTGTTTAGACGCCAGAATATTATCGCCCGTATAGGCTTTGGCGAAGTCGGAAGCCCAGGTTCCGGTGGGTTTGGCAATTTGCAGCAGCCGACGGGCCAGGTTGCCCAGGTTGTAGCCTTCAGCCGTCTGCGAGGTTGAGTAGGCCCGAACAAAAAATTCATCACCCCGCACTTCTACCCGAAACTGGTTGCGTTTGTAATCGGGAAAATACTCCCGAAAACCCGCCGTGCGAATGAAATTGCCGTTGCCATAATACCAGCCAATTGATGCCTGAACCTTGTCGGTTAGTTTATAAAACAGCGATACGTTGGCGCGGGTACTGAATGCCTTTCCATCGTTGGCCAGCAGGTCAATTTCTTTGTAGCCCGTGCGGGTAACCCGCTTGCCCACTAATGCCGCATTAGTCGTGTTCGTGGCTGTATAATCGAACGCTCCACCATTGTTGAAATCATCGCCGTAAATGTTGACGCCATCATACTGCAGGTTCGTTGCCGGGTTATTATTGGGCACGTAACCCAACGCCACGGTGCGGTCGTTCTGGTTGACGGTGAAGGCCGCCCGGTCGCGGTGGGAGCGGTCGTCGTAATTATCGGCGATGAAATCGGTGCCGTTCAGGGTCTGGAAATTTACTTTAAACGCAAACCGATTGCCCAATTGTTTAGCGTAGCGGATAGCCACGTCGCTGTACCCTTTCAGGCCAAAACCCGTTTTTCCCACATTATTGACGCCCGCTTTCAACTGAACACTTAGACCCTGATACTGAAACGGGTTTTTGGACGTAGTGAGTTGTAAGCCCTGAAGCGCATCGGGACCGTAGAGTGCCGATGAGGCCCCCGGCAGCAGTTCGATGCTTTCAATATCCAGGTCCGACACGCCCACCACGTTGCCAAAACCAAACCCAAGCCCCGGCGAACGGTTGTCCATGCCATCGGTTAGTTGCAGGAATCGATTGTTGTTGTTGGCCCCAAAGCCCCGCACATTGACCGATTTAAACGTTAGGCTTTGGGTAAGTAAATCGACGCCTTTGAGGTTCTGGAGCGCATCGAAAGGCGTAGCAGCCGCCGTTTGCTGCAACTGCCGCAGGCCCAGTTTTTCAACGGTTACAGCCGCTTTGGTAATACTTTCTGCCACCCGACTGGCCGACACAACCACTTCGTCAGCCATCACCGATGCTTCTTTCAGCGAGAAATTTACCGCCCCGCCCGATTCGCCCGTGATGGTTATTTCCTGCCGACTATAGCCAACAAAGGAGGCTACGACGGTGAATGGGGGTTTAACTGAAGTTTGGAGGGTGTATTTTCCATCGCGGTTGGAAACTGTGCCAACCGCTGTGCCTCTGATAATCAGGTTCACCCCCGGAATCGGATTTTTGGTTGCTTCATCGGTTACGGTGCCGGACAGGACCGTTTGCGCCTGGGCATTAAAACTGCTGATGAATAATAGGAGTAAAAAAAATGGGTGTAAAATCGTTTTCATAAAATGATGGTCAAAGTTTACGTTCTAAAATAATGTATCATTACAGCGGGCATCCGATTCTAAAAGTAAAATAATTCCAACGAATAAGAGGATAATTCGGATAGTAACGAGCGTTTGTTCATGGAATGCAACTGTTTGTTTACGATTGGTTTGTACTCCCGGTATTAGATAGACTACCAGTACTTATAGTCTACCAATATTGTAGGAATTGCTGCAAAGAAACGATATAATTGCAAACGCAATCAAGAGTAGATGTCAATAAAGGGTGAAAATGGACGAAAATGGTAGAAACTTGCACTCGATTCCTGAGCGATATAAAGTAGAATGAATAATATCATGCACGACCGGCGGGGGTTTCTTCAGAAAAGTGCGTTGGCTACGCTGACCGCCTTCGTTGGGGCAGACGTTGTTTTCGCCCGCAACATACCCCGGCATTACGTACCGCTGGGCCTGGCGGCCGATTACGACCCGCTCAAGGGCAAAAGCCCCGATATGAAAATACTCGGCGACAAACCCTGGAATGTCGAATCGCCGATTCACCTGTTAGACGACGCTGTCACGCCCGTTGAGAAGATGTTTATCCGCAACAACGGGCTGGTACCCGCCGAACCCATCGACCTGGCCAAATGGACCCTTACCATCAATGGCGAGTCGGTGAAAGCGCCGAAAACGTATAGCCTTGCTGACCTCAAAAAACGCTTCGCTAATCATACGTACCAGTTGGTGCTGGAATGCGGGGGTAATGGCCGGTCGGGGTTTGAGCCGCAGACAACAGGCAATCCGTGGGATCAGGGCGCGGTTAGCTGCGCCGAATGGACGGGCGTTCGACTGAAGGATATTCTGGCTGATGTGGGTCTGAAAGACGATGCGGTATATATTGGCTATTACGGTAAAGACCCGCACCTGAGTCAGGACACAACCAAAGTAGCCATCTCGCGTGGGGTGCCGATGAAAAAGGCCCTCGAAGACGAAACCCTGCTTGCCTGGGCTGTCAACGGAAAAGACATCCCGCTGATTCACGGCTATCCGCTTCGGCTGGTTATTGGCGGCTGGCCTGCGTCGGTGTCGGGCAAGTGGCTGCATACCGTAGCCGTGCGGAACAAGATTCACGACGGCGCCAAAATGGAAGGGCATAGCTATAAGATGCCGATTCGGCCTGTAGAACCCGGCGAAAAACTTGCTGAAACGCCCGAAAATTTTCGCATTATCGAGTCGATGCCGGTGAAGTCGCTGATTACGTATCCAAAGTCGGGGGCGATGTTCGACGTTAAGAAAAGTCTCGCGTTGCGGGGCCATGCGTGGGCGGGCGACCGGGCCGTTGCCGAGGTGCAAACCTCCATTGATTACGGCGCTACGTGGCAAAAGAGCAAATTAGAAAAGCCCAAAAACCGATTGGCCTGGCAGCACTGGTCGGCGGATGTTCTGTTTCCGCAGCCGGGTTATTATGAAGTATGGGTGCGGGCTACCGATAGTAGCGGCACGGCCCAGCCGATGGTTATTCCGCAGTGGAACCCCGGTGGCTATCTGAACAATGCCTGCCACCGAATTGCTGTGAAAGCAATGGTGTAGTCTGTCAGACCTATAAGGTTTTTGAAACCGAAACGTCGGCCCGGCTTATAGGTCTATCTAAATCGAAGCCATGAGAATAAGTAAAGTTATTTTTCTTATCGGACTCCTGTTCGTCAGCATAACCAGTTTCCGAATGACTTCAGTCGTTGGGTCACTAACGGTTTCAACTCAGCCGGTGATTGTTGCGGATACCATAAAAATTGACTCGGAGACTGGGCTGATAAACGACACGAACCTGATGATGGTGAAATCGCACTGCCTGGCCTGTCATTCCTCGAAACTCATTTTGCAGCACCGCTTCACACGGGAAGGCTGGCAGGAGCGCATTCGCTGGATGCAGAAATACCATAAACTCTGGGATTTGGGCGAATCAGAAAAAGTCGTGCTCGATTACCTTTCAACACATTATGGCCCGCAGACAGCAGCCCACGTTCAACTTCGGCGGGCATCCCTGAAAAACACCCAATGGTACAAATTAGATTAAAATGGTTTACAGTCTTCTGTAAACGGCAAACTTTGTTTTTATGCTCACCGACCCCATTCAGTCTATCCCTATCCGAACCCAAAAACGTGTTTGCGAAGTCGCCTGGTTCGACGATTTGTGCGGAGGAGACACGATGTTTCTGGGAACCCTTGACCCCGACCGGCGCAGCAACTACGTGCACTGTGCCGACATTATGAAAACTGCCGACCGGCTCGGCTTCGAGAATATTCTCCTGCCAACATCTTACTTAGTTGGGCAGGAAGTGATTCCGTTTGCGGCAGCGATGGCTCCGCAGGTGAAGAACATTTCCATGCTGGCGGCTATTCGTACCGGCGAAATTCACCCGCCGATGCTGGCCCGGCATCTTGCCACCCTCGACCATTTGCTGGAAGGTCGGCTTACCATCAACATCATCAACTCCGACCTGCCGGGGCTGAAAGAAGACCACGAATTCCGCTACAAACGCTGTGAGGAAGTCATCGAGATTCTGAAACAGGCCTGGACTCAGGACCGCATCGAGTTTGAGGGCGACGTATACGGCAAAATCAGTATGAACGCCGACCCCGTGAAACCGTACCAGCAGAACGGCGGACCGCTCTTATATTTTGGTGGTATTTCGCCCGGTTCCAAAGAAGTCTGCGCCAAATACTGCGACGTATTTCTGATGTGGCCCGAACCCGAAGAGGCCATTTTCGCCACCATGCAGGACCTGAGCCACCGGGCCGCGCAGCACGGCCGCACCATCGACTTTGGCCTGCGTATTCATGTCATCGTGCGCGAAACCGAAGAAGAAGCGAAAGCCTACACCAAAACACTCATGTCGAAATTCGATGCCGAGGTGGGTGCCCAATTGAAAAGCCGGACGCAGGATTCACAGTCGGCGGGGGTGCTGCGGCAGGACGAACTTCGCAAAAACGCCGACCCCGACGATTTCATCGAACCGATGCTTTGGACGGGCATTGGCCGCGCCCGGTCGGGTTGCGGGGGCGCGTTGGTGGGTACGCCCTCACAGATTATTGAAAAGCTGAACCGGTACATGGACATGGGAATTCGGGCCTTTATTTTGTCGGGTTATCCGCTTATCGAGGAATGCGAATTGTTTGGCAAGCATGTATTGCCCCATTTGCCGAACATAAAATTATCCGTCGAGCAGGGCCGTACACCCGCCACAACGCCGGTTACTCCGTTGACCACCGGTGAGTTACGAATCGGCGGCAATCCATTTCCTGACAGAAGCCCAAAAGCTGTTCCTTCCTGATGCTCCAATCCCTAAGTACCGTTGACCTGGTCGTGGTTGTTCTGCTGCTGCTGTTTTTAGTGATAGCCAGTCTGTATTCCAGCTTTAAAAAGAAAAGCTCGGAAGAGTATTTTATGGCGGGGCACTCCCTGAAATGGTATTCGGTCGCGGGGTCTATTTTCGGTACCAATATTCATGCCCAGCAAATCATCGGCATGATGGGTATTGGCTATTCCATCGGCTTTGCCCAAAGCCATTACGAGGTTTGGGCAGTTCCGGCCATACTGGTGCTGGTCTATATTTTCATTCCCATCTATCGAAAACGGCAGTTTTTTACCCTGTCGCAGTTCCTCGAAAACCGTTATAATGCCAACACCCGGCTGGTTTATACTGTGCTGATGATTGCCTTCATTATGATTCAGCTCATCGGCGGTTTCTATATCGGCAGCCGGACACTGGGGATTCTCTTTGAAGGCACAAACTGGCAACCCACCTATTTACAGGGTATTCTGGTTATTGCTACAGTTACCATCGTGTTCACGGTGTTTGGCGGTATGGAATCGGTGGTGATTGCTGATAATATCCTGACTGTCGTCATGATTATTTCGGTATTGCTGATGGGTACGCTCACCTACATGCAACCCGAAATTGGCGGGCTTTCGGGGCTACTCAAATTAGACCATGCCGACGCCAATAAGATGCACCTGTATTTGCCCGCTAATCACCCCAAACTCCCCTGGCTGGGTATTTTTACAGGCCTGACGATTCTTAACTTTTTTTACTGGACCACCAACCAATACCAGGTGCAGCGGGTGCTGGCGGCCCAAACTGAGCGCGACGCCAAAATAGGGTCGCTGGCGGCTGGTTTTTTGAAATTGATTATCCCGTTTTTCTCCATTGGAGCCGGTTCTGCCGCGTTTTATCTGTTTAGAAGCCGTTTTGGTGAGGGCGTTGTCAAACCCGACGATACGTTTCTGACGTTGCTGAAAACCGTTGTGCCAGTGGGCTATGGGTTTGTCGGCCTGATTCTGGCGGGTCTGATGTGCGCGATTTTTTCGGCCATTTATTCGATGATGAACTCTGTTTCGACCATGCTGGCGTATGACGTTTTTCGCAAATACCTGAAACCTGATGCATCGGATAAGCAAACGGTGCGGTTCGGGCAGATGGGGGTTTTTGTCATGTGCGCCATCGCCACCGGGTTAGCCTACACCACCTTCGACCCAAAATCGTCCGAAAACTTCTTTCTGATTTTAGCCAATCAGACCTCCTACCTGAAACCGGGTTTGGTGGTCGTGTTTTTCTGGGGCGTACTCTGGCAAAAAACCAACCCGACGGCCGCCGTTATTGTGCTGATAAGTTCGCCCCTGATTGGCTTTGGCTGTGATTTTATGTACGACAACGTGCTCGCTAACTCGACCTGGATACGCGATACGTTCGGATCAACACTGAATTTCCTTTACCGGGTATTCCTGATTTTCCTGATTGGGTCGGGCCTGATTGTGGTGCTTAGCCGGTATTTCAATCAACGAAATGGGCCGGTAAACACCCACGACTTAACGGTTTCTATTAATGGAAGCGGTGATGCGCTCCTTCGTTTTTCAGCCATTCAATTGCCCCTTATCGGGCTGGTTCTCTTGCATATTCTCACGCCCCAGATAGCTTCGTTTCCGGCCTCGCTGCTTACGATTGGCCTATTCGGGTGGTATTGGAAACGCGAAAAAGAAGCCATTCCTTTCTATCAGTCCGACATTTTTTATGCTGGTTTATTGACCAGTGCGATGGTCTGGATTATGTATTATTTCGCGTAGGATTGATAGAACGCAGATTTTTATGATGGTTATGATCATTTAGAATCATAACCATCATAAAAATCTGCGTTCTATCAATCCTGAAACACCAACCCGATTTTCTTTCCCGAAATTCGCTCCAGCAACGGGCGCAGCATCTGACTGGCGTTTTTGCGGGTTTGGCTCAGAATACCGCCGTTCAACGCCGATTGCCGCACCTGGTTTTCAGCCTTTCGGTAGGCGTCGCTCACTAATTGTGCTTCGTTCAGAAATGAAAACCGGGTATCGTACACTCGCGACCTGTCATGATTGATTTTCCAGGTGCAGAGTTCAGGTTTTGGGAGCTGTACGGTAATGGAATCGCCGGTGGATCTAATATCGGCTTGTTTGATTTGGGTGAGGTCGATGCAACCGGTAGCTTCACCTTCCACAATCAAAATGGCATTGGCGTTGGGCAGGAAGGTGTTTACCTGCTCATGCTCGACAATATCCTTGAAGGTGTATTTCACCAATTCCAGTTTGCCAAGTGTTGTAATTTCCTTTAGGACAATACTCTGTGTGGTGTCGTTCCGGCGAAACGGGCTCATGGCGTCGCTGCCGCGAATTAGTTCCCAAATGGAAATTAGGCCTGCCACCAGCACGGCAAGGAAAAACAGGCGCATCAGGGTATTCATAAGGCAGTTGGTTAATTGTAAGGTGGCTGGCGTTCCAGTCACCTTACAAACATAAAAAACTCCCCAGCCATTGATGATCAGGGAGTTCTTGTAAAAGAAAAATAGTCGAAATCAATACGAATGTTTTTGCTCCTCAACCGATTGCTTTTCTAAATCGAACAAGTCATTAAGCACGTCGATAAGCGTTTCGGCTTCGCCCCGTTTGCAGGCGGCTTTGAGTTGCAGAACAGGAAGTTTAATGATTTTCTGCATGATACCCCGCGTGATTTTGTCCACTTTGTCCGACTCATCGGGAGTGAGGTGTTTCATATGGCGGGCAATCTCATCGCGCCGAATCTGCTCCAGCGCATTTTTCAGTTTATTAATCGTTGGCGACACGACCATCTCCTTCGACCAGTCGCCAAACTCGGCTACCGCCTGCGTGATAATCGCTTCGACCTGGGGAATGGCCGACAGCCGCTGATTCAGAGCCTCGTCGGCGCGGCTACGGATATGATCGATGTTGTACACCAAAATACCCGGAATTTGCTCAACGGCGGCATCGACAGAACGCGGCACCGATAAATCGATAAAATATTTGAACGTCAGCACGGTAACATCCTGCAACAGTTCGGGCGTGATAAGCGGCTCATCCCGCAACACCGATGAGATAACAACGTCGGCCCGGCGGATTTCGTTGGTCAGGTTTGCCATGTCGGCCACCCGGAAACCGTATTGACTGGCCAGGGTATCGGCTTTCGATTGCGTTCGGTTGCAGAGGGTGATATTCGTTAATTTTCTGGCTTCAAGATTTTTGCAAACGTCGGTGCCAATCTCGCCTAACCCAATAACCAGCACGTTTGGATTCTGACGCTCGCCAACCAACTCGTCGATTAGTTCGACAGCCGCGTAGGAAACCGAAGCGGCTCCATCGCGGAAGGGCGTTTCCTGAGCGACCCGTTTGTTGGTGAAAAAAATGGTGTGCATCAGCCGGTGTAAAAATGGCCCGGCCATGTCTAAATCCGCCGACCACTGGTACGACTGCTTCACCTGATTCGGAATCTGCATATCACCCACCACCTGCGAGTGCAGACCAATACTCACTTCGAACAGGTGCCGGACCGCTGTGTCGTGGGTATCGAAAAACTGGAAATAAGGCAAATAGTTCTCTGTATCAGTCTGGCCTTTTTCAATGAGCAGCAGCCGGGCAATCTCGCTGTTAAGGTCTTGGTCAAAAGCGTAATAGACTTCGGTGCGATTGCAGGTTGAGATAACGAGCAAATCGGTTAGCCCGAAAAAATCCCGAAGCCGCAACATCAACTGCTTGGCTTCGTCTTCGTTAAGTGCAATTAACTCCCGCACCCGAAGTGGCGCTGTTTTGTGGGATAAACTAATTGCTTTGAAGGTGTCTAACATTATCCTAAATTGCCTGGATTGACTCCTGGCCTTTACAAAATTACGGCATTATTACCGGACATGGATACGCCTGTGCTGCTGATTTCGCTATTTAGAAATTGTCTAAATAGCTACCTTAGTTCTTTACTCAATCCTATTTACAAAGAAACAACCGATGCATGACAAGCGTTCTTTTTTGTTCAGTGAAACGTAGTTTTCGGGCCACCAGACAGGCGTTTTATCGGTCGAAATGCGTTATTCATTTAGTTGAAACAACCAATCGAATTGGTAACACCACGAAATCCGCTTTATAAGCAAGGAGTGGTCTGGCAAAGACTGGCTTTCTAAAGTGGTACGACACGATGCTGAAATCATTTGATATTTATAGTCAGAACAACGTTCTGAAGATTATTGTGGCCCTGAATCTACTGTTAGTAGGGACGGGGTCGTTGCTCTACACAAACCGCCTGATTACCAAACTCGAAGCCCGGGAGGAGCATTACGTGGAGCTGTACGCAAAAAGTATCGGCTATTTATTCGGTACTGGTGCGGATTCCGGGGATTTAACATTCGTTACAGATGAGATTCTGGAGGCTAATAAAAGCATACCGGCTATCTATGTCGATCCCAATAACGAACTGGCGGGTGTACGAAACATCGATGTGCCAGTAGACTATACAGATGTTGAAAAGCAACAGTTTCTGCGGCATAAAATCGTAGAAATGCGTAAAAAACATCCGCCACTTGTGGTTGATTTAGGCAAGGGCGAGCAGGGCCTTGTCTATTATACAAACTCGAATCTACTGCGCCAGTTAACCTATTTTCCCTATGTCCTGCTGGCTATTTTAACGGCATTGGGCGTACTGGCCTATCTGGCGTTTAGTTCCTCGCGCCGGGCCGAGCAGAACCGTGTGTGGGTGGGCTTAGCCAAAGAAACCGCCCATCAGTTAGGTACGCCGATGTCGTCGCTGATGGCGTGGGTCGAATACATGCGCTCCGACCCGGCCCAATATGACGAATCCATAACCGACGAAATCGAGAAAGATGTGCAGCGGCTGGAGACCATTACGGCCCGTTTTTCGAGTATTGGCTCGGTGCCAACCCTGAAAGAGGAGAATTTAAACGATGTTGTCCGGCAGTTTACGGACTATCTCGCCCGGCGGATTTCAACAAAGGTGACGATGAGTGTTGATAGCCAACTGCCATCAAATCAACAGGTTAAGATTAATAAACTGCTGTTTGAGTGGGTCATTGAAAACATCTGTAAGAACGCTGTCGATGCCATGAAAGGCGTGGGCGAACTACGGCTCAATCTCATGCCGTTGCCGCATCAGGGCGTTGCTATCGACATTACCGATACGGGTAAAGGCATTTCTAAAGCCAACATGCAGAAGGTATTTTCGCCGGGGTTCAGCACCAAAAAACGCGGCTGGGGCTTAGGCTTAACGCTGGCCAAGCGCATTGTTGAAGAGTACCATAATGGGAAGCTCTACGTCAAAAGTTCCGAAGTTGGAAAAGGAACAACCTTTCGGATTGTGCTGAACGGTGGCTGACGTATGCTTTTTAGAATCAACCAAAAATACCCTCAACCTCCTGAAGGGGGCTTTGTCTATAAGTGAGCAAAGCCCGCTTCAGGAGGTTGAGGGTATTTTTTACAGTGGCGTCGGGTTTGAGAACTGCACGGGCGGCCCCGCCGACACCACGATAATTTCTCAACGTTCTTTTGGAAACGGTAAATTGATGGTATCGCTTTCGACGACATTGCTTGTGTTCAAGGCGCGATCCCGAATACGTATCTGAAATTTAGTGGGATAAAACTGATACGCACTGCCATAGGGAAAGGTCTGAAAGAAATCAAGGGAACCTTCAATAGCGCCTTTGGGTTTGTTTTCGGTCAAATCCGGGAAAAGCAGAAACTTATTGACCTGGGCAGGTAACTCAACGTATTGCTTATTGATGAGCCGAAAGGTCCTGATCTCATAGTTACCCCACCCCCCATTCGACGCATATCGCGCTGAATCGGCTTTAGAAATGGGAATATTGTTCCCAAGATTACCATCACCATCCTTAAATTTAACGGTCAGCACGACCGAGTCGCGCTTACCTTTACCTACGCCCTTAGTAGCTTCAATCGTATAGCGAAACAGACCATTAAACTCAATGGACGGTGTATCGGGGTAGTCTGGTTCGGTGAAACAGGCCGATAGGGTAAGGGCTACCCCAAATACAAAAAAATACGATTGAATTTGTTGCCGTTGCATACTGTTGTACTCGTTATTCAATAAACGCTTTCGTTACGTTGTCTTTTTCATTAACACTTTCGCCCGCCGTAATTCCTCATCGGCAACTACTGCGGCAGAAAATTCTAACGCTGGCCTCCCAACGACCAAACCGGGAACTATTTGAGTCGGTAGCCTTAGCCGTTTTTCGGTATCAGGCCGTTTATAATCCGGTCTACGCGGCCTATCTGAGTCACCTTCATAGCCGGCCTGAACAACTCGCTGACCTGCGACAGATACCGTTCATGCCCATCGGGTTCTTCAAACATCACACACTACTGACGGGTGTTGAAAGCCCTGGTCAGCTTGCTCCAAATCAGGTACTCACGTTTGCCAGCAGTGGCACGACCGGTCCTCAGACGAGCCGCCATGTTGTACCCGACCCGGCTCTTTATGAGACCATCAGTACCGGGATTTTCGAACGAGCCTACGGCCCACTCAGCAACGTCCATATACTGGCCTTACTGCCGTCTTATCTTGAACGAAATAACTCCTCGCTGGTGTATATGGTTCAGCGATTTATAGCGCAAACCGGCTTAAATCAATCGGCCGAATCCACGGCGGCCGAATCCACGGGAGGATTTTTTCTGCATAACCATACCGAATTAACCGAACGGCTCCGGCAACTTACGCAACAGGCCGACGGGAAGCAAATCCTGCTCATTGGCGTTACGTTTGGACTACTCGACTGGGTCGAATCGGGGCAGGATTTGTCGTTTCTACGGCACTATGCGCGGCAGGCCGGGTCGAACTTCGTGGTGATGGAAACAGGCGGTATGAAAGGCCGCCGGAAAGAGTTGCTGCGCGAAGAGGTGCATAAATTGCTGACCAAGCAACTTGGCGTTCAGTCGGTGCATTCAGAGTATGGCATGACCGAATTGCTCTCGCAGGCTTATTCGCCGGGTGGGGGTGTGTTTCGGCCCAGTTCAACCCTGCGGGTGTATCTGCGCGACATCAACGACCCGTTTTTACTCTACCCGAATGACCCAAACCGCCCGGACGAGCGCCGTACAGGCGGCATCAACGTGGTGGATTTGGGTAATTTAGACTCCTGTGCGTTCATCGAAACCCAGGATTTGGGCCAGTACGAAGGTACTTCGGGCGACTTCCGCGTCATTGGCCGGTTCGACAATTCCGACGTTCGGGGATGCAATTTAATGGTTGACTGAGTGACTGATGGAATGATTGAATAGGGTGTATGCGTCAGCTATTCAATCATTCCATCAGTCACTCAGTCAATCATTAAGTTACGCATACAACTTCACGTCCTCCAGCGAAATCTCGTCGCCACACATTATCACTAACCGTTCGATGACGTTTCGTAGTTCGCGCACGTTACCCGACCAGGGCAGCGATTGCAGATGGGCTAATGCTTCGGGCGCAAGTTCCTTTACGGGAGCGCCGTATTCAGTGGCAATATCGTGCAGAAACTTGTCGGTCAGCAGCGGAATATCGACCCGGCGTTCTGTCAACGGCGGCACGTTAATCACGATAACACTCAGGCGGTGGAATAAGTCTTCGCGGAAGTTGCCGTTTATGATCTCCTGTTTCAGGTCTTTGTTGGTAGCCGCAATCACGCGCACGTTGACCTTGATTTCTTTGTCGCCCCCCACGCGGGTAATTTTATTTTCCTGCAAGGCCCGCAGCACTTTTGCCTGAGCCGACAAGCTCATGTCGCCAATTTCGTCGAGAAACAACGTGCCCCCGTCGGCCTGCTCGAACTTACCTATGCGCCGGGCTGCCGCTCCGGTGAAGGCTCCCTTTTCGTGGCCAAACAATTCACTTTCAATAAGTTCGCTTGGAATGGCCGCACAGTTAACCTCCACCAGCAACTGGTTGGCACGGCTGCCTTTCTCATGAATCTGCTTAGCTACCATCTCTTTGCCCGACCCATTGGCGCCTGTTACCAGGACCCGTGCTTCAGTAGCGGCTACGCGGTTAATTGTATCTTTAACTTTCTTAATCGGCTCCGATTCTCCGACAATCTCGTTCAGTTTGTAGATACGTTTTTTGAGGGTTTTGGTTTCGGCAACCAGCTTGGCCCGTTCAATGGCATTGCGAACGGTAATCAGGAGCCGGTTCAGGTCGGGTGGTTTGGTAATGAAATCGAAGGCGCCACGCTTGGTTGCTTCAACTGCATTTTCGACGTTTCCGTAAGCCGAAATCATCACGACCTGTGTACTTTTTTCAGCTTCGCTAACTTTCTGTAACAACTCCAGGCCATTCATTTTAGGCATCCTGATGTCGCATAAAGCCACATCGTAGCTTGTCCGCATAATCATGTCCAGCCCTTCTTCGCCGTCTTTTGCTTCGTCAACTTCGTAGCCTTCATATTCTAAAATATCGCGTAGAGCGGCCCGAATCGGTTTTTCGTCGTCCACGATAATCAGTTTGGCCATATAACCTGGGTGTATTTAAAGAATGGATTAGTATAGGGCCGAAAATAGGGGATTTTGCATCGGCTTCCGTTATGGTGACCGCTAAATTTGATAAAATCCCTTTCTTTTTTCATAAACGCGGCTTTTTCGAGGGAGAGCTGAGGTAATAAAGATTTTTACGACTTTTTTACTGAACTAACAAAACGCCCGGCTTCATTGAAACCGGGCGTTCAAGAGTATCACAACAGCAGTGACACCTATTATTCATTTATATAGCTGGTCTTTAATCAAACGAATATGATTTAATTCTGGAAATTCCATAACACAGTCGTTAGGAATAATGCAACGCCTAATCCAGTTTGTAATCACATGCGAATCTATAGTATATTTTTTGGCATATCGGGCGATGGTTAGCCATTCTGACAAATCAACCTCAAAGCTACGCCCTTTAATTAATTTTAAATTCTCGTTCGATTGTCGCTGAATATCGGCTAATTCTTCATCTAAATTCAGTTTATTGGTTGTCATACATGTAAGAATTTATGGGACCGAAGCCTCCGGTTTTCACTCGTCTTCTGGGACCTCGTCGCGGAGACTATCAAGTATGCGTTGTTGCTTCAAATACTCTTCCAGCCATTTCATTACTTCATTCCGCTCCTCTAATTCATGGAACAAAGAGCCTAAGAGTAAGGAAGACTGAGGTTTTGTTATGCGTTTTCGCTGAAAATCAGTGGGGAAACGACAATGCGGCCACTTCGGCCACGCTGGTACGGCCATCGACCGGGCGCATTCGGAACGAATACGTGTATGGTTTGGAGGCCGGGAGCTGATATTCCGCATGAACGCGGGGTGTCCAGCTATCGTCGCCACCGAGTCCCATTTGCGCCATATCGACGTTGACAACCGTTACGTTGCCACGCTCTAATTCCTGCGTGTCGGGGTGTTTGGCTTTCAGCAGAGCCGCGTCAGTATAGTCGCGGGCGTTGATGTTGATCAGGGCACCCGTACTCATATCACTCATAATCAGAAGCCCCATCCCCGACTCGTCGGTTAGTCTGGCCCAGCGAACATCGGTTTTGTTGCCGTTTTCCTGCGCCATGATGTACGGAAAAAACTGGTCGGTAAGTTTACGTTCGTACAAACCAACAAAAGCCGCGTCTTTCCGGTCGGCATAACTCTCGAAGGGGCCACGACCATACCAGCTTAGGTTTGTGGTTGTGGCAGGTAACTGAAACTGCATTCCCACGCGGGCCAGCGGGGGCAGTGTGCCCGTGGGTGTGTAGGTCGTCGTGATTAGCACATCGCCGGTTCCGTACACCACATAATCGGTTTGCTGGAGAATGCTGCCGCCATTGCCAACCAGTTCGTTGGTGCAGCTAACCCGCACCATCTGGGGCCTCGGCTCTATTTTGAAGGCAACCGGGCGGGGCTTCAGGGTGTCCAATCCGGCTTGTCGCCAGCGAGCCGCAAACGACTGATTTCCACCACCCTCGTCGTTATCGGTCGGCACCCGCCAGAAACTCGGCTGCAGGCGCTCTTTCAGCAGATTTTTCCCTCTGAACGTCCATTGGATCAGCGTGCCGGTGGCTTTATCGAACACAACGGCAAAGTCCCGTCCGCGAATGGTTGTACCGGTCACTTTTACCGCCGGAATGCGGTTCATGCCCAGTACCACCTGCGTGGTCGAATCGGTTTTGACAGGAAACTGCCCCGACGCAACCTCATGCCCGGCGGGTGCCCAACTCGTTTCCTGTTTAAGCCGAATGCTCACGTTCAGGAAATACTCGCCCGATAGCGCGTTTCGTTCCGCCAGGGCGGATGTCGAAGGGCGCGCATTCCCGTCGATTTGGCGGGTATCAATAGCGTCGTTCAGTCGGACGGGCAGCGTAAGCACCTGCGTCTGTCCGGGTTTTGCCACTAAATTGTTTTCACCACCCCGCTGCACGACTTCGCCCTTTCGGAGGAGCTGCCACTCCAGCCGAAAGGGTTCAAGGGATTGAAAATCGTAGGTATTGCGGAGGTTAACTTTAATAGGTTGCCCAGCCGTCAGTGGGGTGGGAGTGGCCAGTTTCACGTATTGATACACCAACTTTACCTCGTTAATTTCGGGCTGGGGCGTGCGGTCGGGGTTAACCAGGCCGTCGCCTGCGTTGGCCCCGTCGATGTAGTTGATATGGTCGGTAAATTCTTTTCCAGCTTTGTTTTTAAGCCGCAAGCCCTGGTCCACCCAGTCCCAGATGAAACCGCCCTGCATGCGTGGGTATTTGTCGATAGCAGCCCAGTAATCTTTCAGGTTGCCAACGCCATTGCCCATCGAATGGGCATATTCGCAGACGATGACGGGTCGGCTGGGGTCTTTTTCCATCAGGGCCACCATGCCCGCTACCGAAGGGTACATGGTCGAAATAATATCGAAACTACTCAGGGGTTGGTTAGCCGATTGGAAGTCAGTCTGGTAGTTGTTCCGTCCTTCATAATGAATGGGCCGTGTGGGGTCAATAAGCCGGATGATGTCGGCCATGTCCCGGAAATTCTGACCCATGTCGGTTTCGTTACCCAACGACCAGATAACGATAGACGGGTGATTTTTATCGCGTTCGACCATAGCCCGGCCCCGCGCTACAAAGGCATCGCGCCATTCGGGTTTGGCGGCTGGGGTCTGGCCCTGAGACCATAAATAATGACTTTCGATATTGGCTTCGTCAACCACATAAAGGCCATATTCATCGCAAAGGTCATACCAGTCGGTTACGTTGGGGTAGTGCGACGTTCGGACGGCGTTGATGTTGTACTGCTTCATCAGCTTGATGTCCTGAATCATGGACTCGCGGCTGATAACCCGCCCCGTGTTGGGGTCAAATTCGTGGCGGTTAACCCCTTTGTAGGTCACGGGTTTGCCGTTCAGCAGGAGTTGCCCGTCGGTGCGCGTCATTTCCCGGAAGCCCACGCGCTGGCTGACAGCTTCGGTTGGCTGCCCATCGGTTCCAATAAGTTGAACCGTAAGGATATACAGTGCGGGCGATTCGGCGCTCCACAGGGCGGGCGCTTTCACTTCTTTGTTCAGCCGAAACAGTACCTCCTGGCCCGTATCGGTGGCGTTTGCGGAGTTGATGGTTTCGGAGAAAATAACGGTTTTTTTAGGGTCATAGAGCGTAGCCCGAAGTCGGTAAGGAACTTGCGTGGCCGATGGCGCCAAATTGCGGACGTTGGCCGTCAGTTTCAGGGTAGCATCGCGGTATTGGTCGTCTAAGTCAGTAACAACGGCCAAATCGCGGAGGTAGGTTTTCGGGGTAGCTATGAGAAATACATCCCGAAAAATACCCGAAATTCGCCAGAAGTCCTGGTCTTCGAGGTAACTCCCATCCGACCAGTTAATGACTTCTACGGCCAGCAGATTATCGTTCGGTTTAAGTTTATCGGTGATCAAAAATTCGGCTGGTGTCATGCCATCTTCATGATAGCCAATCAGTTGGCCGTTCAGGAATACCCGGCAGGTCGATTGCACACCCGCGAAATGCAGGAAAATATTGCGGTCCTGAAAACCGGCTGGGACCGTAAAGCGCAGCCGATACAGCCCTACGGCGTTGGTGTCGGCGGTGATGCGCGGGGGCGTTGCCGGAAACGGGTGTTTGATGTTGGTGAAAATAGGCCGGTCGTAGGCGCGGCCTTCACGTGCCCCAACAACCTGCCAGTTGGAGGGCACGGGCAGGTCATCCCAGGATTGGTCGTTGAGCGTGGGCTGGAAAAAATCGCCGGGTATCTGGCTGGGGTGCTTCAGCCAGCGAAATTTCCACGAGCCGTTCAGCAGTTTAACGTAGGGTGATGTGCGCCAGTCGGTCGTGTTCAGCGCCTGCTGTTCAGCAGCAAAGGGTATCAGCGTAGCGTGGGGCTTCTCGGTATTCTGGCTAATTTGCTGCGGGTCTTCCCAATAGGGCAAGGTTTGGGCCTGAGCAGTCTGTCTACTAAAAACTGTTAAAAACAGGATCAGAATAAAGCGTTTGTGCATTGCAAATTCGTTTAGTTAAGGAAACAGGCGAAGAATCGGAGATTATGTTGTTTTGCAACCTAACAATCAGGGCTTATCCCGATTCATCGTAAGCTGCATATTTCGCCCTAATTTAATCACCTTTCACCTGCTTATACCCTAATGTCTGTACGTAGTTTATTGATTTGTATCGGATTCGTTGCCCTGGCGCTTACGGCTCCGGCGCAATCGCGTCGGCGTTCTCAGCTAACGACACCTCAAAATAACGGCCCTGTGCCGGTTGTATCGGCTCCCCAGGCTCGCCTGCTGGAAAGTATGCTGATGAATAGTTCGGTGCTGAACCGGGGCATTAAGTTTTCCATTTACCTGCCACCCGATTATTACATCTCGAACCGGCGCTATCCGGTGGTGTATCTGCTGCATGGCTACGGCGATGACGAAACGAGCTGGGTGCAGTTTGGCGAGGCCGACCGCCTTGCTGATACGGGCATTAAATCGGGCGAATTACCACCCATGATTATTGTGATGCCCGACGGAGGTCGTTCCTTTTACGTCAATGATTATCAGCGTAAAGTACGCTATGAAGACATGTTCGTGCAGGAATTTATCCCCTACATCGACTCCACGTTTCGCACCCGGCCTCAGCGCGAATTTCGGGCTGTTTCGGGCTTGTCGATGGGAGGCTTTGGGTCATTGGTACTGGCCATGCACCACCCCGACCTATTCGGTGCCTGCGCGGCCCTGAGTGCGGCTGTCCGAACCGACGAAACCTTCATGAACATGCCCGATGAGCGGTACAATACGGCCTACGCACCCGTATTTAGCGGCCCGGCCAAAGGCGAAGAACGGCTTACCATCACCTGGAAACGCAACAGCCCAATTATTCTGGCCCGATCAGCCCCGGAGAGCGATCTGACGAAGGTACGCTGGTACCTCGACTGTGGCGACGACGATGCGCTGACGGTGGGCAATTCCATGCTTCATTTGACGCTGCTCGACCGAAAAATTCCGCACGAGTACCGCGTCCGCGATGGCGCCCATACGTGGGCGTATTGGCGCGCCAGCCTGCCCGATGCGCTAAAATTTATGGCAGAGAGTTTTCACTGATTCATTACTGCCGCTTTTGAATGGGCACGATAGCTTCGGTTTCATCCCACACCAGCATCATCTCTATACCGTTAGTGGCTGGCCTGAAACTAATATAAAACTGCTCGGCCATCGGGCTATGTTTGCGCGACGCAATGGGCACCCGCAACACATCTTTAGTTTGGTCGTAGTTGGTTCCCCATTGACCGGTTTCGCCGTTAAAAATAGCAATCCAGCCACCCTGCGACGGTATCGTCCAGAGTGAATACTTGCCTTCGTCTAAGGGTTGGCCAGCTACGATGATGTTCTGGTCGAAGTCGATGACTGTGGCTTCATTGGCTCCCGTGCGCCAGACCTGCCCATAGGGTACTAACCCGCCAAAAATTTTACGTCCTTTCTTATACGGCTGACAATAATCGACTTTGATTTTCAGGCCGTTCTGGTCAACCTCAGCCGTGGCTTCGGGGCTGCCAGACTTGGTCCAGCTAAAGAAGGCGAAGAAGGCGGCAAGGGCTACAGCGGCAATGATGCCGATAATGATGAGGGTGCGTTTCATGAGTGCTTAGTGATTTTAGGCTGACAGGCTGCAAGGTATGAAGAATTTGTAATTTTTGGCCTCAACCACATTCCAGGTCAGTTCGACCGCTTTTTGGTCTAAACACCCCGTTTGTCAACTTAAGCAACTTAGTGGGCCAGGCTTCATTTGTTTTATACGGAGTTTCAGGTAGAAGAATCAGTTGCAGGGTCGGTTGCAAGCACAAGTAATCAGTCAAAATCAGACTCTGCTTTGTCAACGATTTTTGCTTAACTGCTCCATATTGATCGACTGAAAAACAGCATTTCATGATTTATATTCCCTCTTGTTTTCTACTCGCCGGATTTTATTATCTCACCTTCAGAAACAGCCCGAAGCACGCCCAGATGCTACTGCTCGTTGTCGTTATCTGCATTGGTATCAGCTATATTCCACCACGGGAAACGTTTGTCTTGCCAGCCCTTGCCCTGGGTATTATTGGCGTATTTATAGTGATCATACAATCGCGCAAGGCAAGAGAGGAAAAACTTAGCCTTTGGTTTGCTGAACATGGATTTAAGCAGGTCAATTATCAACCTGCAGATAAGCTGTTTATTGCTCCTGTTAATGGAGAAAGCCACTACTATCCTTACAAAAGCACACTGGTCGTTAATCAGGAAACTATTTCGTATATTTTAGCTATCCGCCATACTTTATCGCTTAGCGGCAAAACGACCACAGTTACAGTCGATGGGTCATTTTATTTCAATGAAAACATTGACGTTGCCAGGCTGGAACAGAAATTCAACGCTGCCAAGTCAGCCACATCGCATACGAATCTGTGGAAGAGCCATCTGCGCTTTTTTGATTTAAAAGACTGCCAGATTTTTAAACCGGCTATGGGTGGTATCGTGGTAAGCTGGCGGCTACCCGACACAATAGACGGGTATACAGATCGGTATGAGTGGGTTAAAAACGTACTACAGCACTAAGCACACATGAACAATTCATCAGGTACCTTGCAGGATAGTGTGAGTTTAATTTTCTTTCTGATCATCTACGTACCATGCAATGTATTTTTTATGGTCGTAGTGGCTGTTCTTTTCAGCGTAATCAACAAGGTCCTGCACCTTAATTTCCCAATCTGGATATTGGCTGTTGCGGCTGCCTTACTGATTTTTGTTATGATGGCTACATTCATCAATGGGTCATCGGGCAAAGTGACTTTGGGAAATACGGTAAACTCAACTCTATTTTATAGCACTACATTGATTATCAATTTACTTGTCGTCGTTCTGATGCTTACACTAACCGGTATCAATAAGCTTATTTTTAGTACCCCTTCTTCGACACCATTTGCTTTTGAAAAACCGCAGTTAATCACGACCAGTATTTACCTGTTAATTACCGGTATTTTTGCTATACTGCCCTTAATCAGTGCGGGAAGTGATTACATGGATGAGACTAAAAAAGAAGAATTAGAAGCAACATTAAAAAAAGCAATGACTGCCTCTACCGTAGATGAGTTTAACGACGTATATGATGGAAATAGCGACCTTTTATTTGAAAAATTGCCCGGTGAAGAAAACTCCCTTCTTGATAGTTTAGTCGCTCAGGATAAACTGGCTATCGTGCGTACATTGGCTGACGATAATGAGGGTATTGCTTATTATTCAGATCGACTGAATATTAAAAGTCAGGCGATGCTACAATTACTGCTTACCAATGGCCTGAATCCTACGCGGGCCGTTGAGCGGCTGACAGCGTATAATCGAACAGAATTAGTGAAGTTTGTCGTGGGAAACTACCGGCCTAAGTTTGATTTTACAGTAAGTTATATCACGCAGCACCTGATGCAATACAAAAATATTGATTTACTGGATTACCTTATCAAAAATGGCCTTCGGAACGATCCAGAACAAAGCCGCCAAACCATCTATACATTTGTGGAAAAAAACGAGCGGGAATCAATAGAATTATTACTGAAAAAAGGCTTTGCAATAGACACATCTGATAATCGATTAATTACCGTAGCGGCTCAGAATAATAACCTGCGCCTACTCGAAACTTTGTTTCGTTTTCCATTTCGACTGTCCGTTACCGACGGCGAGTATACAGGACTGGAAATGGCCATTAAAAACAGCAATGATCAGATTTTTGATTTTTTATTAACCCAAAAACCTGATCTAAAAACAGTGCATCAAACTCCTCATGATGGCCGAATCAATGCGCTTAGTTTAGCCGAAAAATACCAAAGAGCCGACATGGTAGGAAGACTAAATCGATACGTGGCCCAAACTCAGTAACGAAGGTGTAGCCTACGCCCTATCCCGGAGACATGTTACACTGTTCAGCGTTACCCACATGTCAAGTCCGTTCTACCACTTTTAAGGCCAAACTCCCCGTTTATCAAACTACCCAAATCAATAGGACTGTTCACAATAGCTTTACTGGAGTTTCATTCATCAAAACAGTTGCAGCTATGAGCAGGAGCGGAGAATTTGCCAAAAAGAGCCTGATGAAGGCCAGCAAAGAAGGTGTACAACGGTTCCTGGAGCGAAGATTTGACTGGATTGCCCTGGTTATCATTACGTTGCTTATTCTGTTTAGTCTGATCCTTTTTTAAGCCCTCACGACGCCCGTTTATGAATCGCACAGGTAGAAAAGCAGGGTCTTTGTTTGCTTCAATTGGCTTAACCCTTATCGGTCTGCTGGTAACGGGTTGTGGAGCAAGTTCGCGAAAGGGGTACCGAATCGAACATGGTGACGTGGTCTTCTATAGTGGTTTTCCCGCTACCCGCGCCATCATTGGGGCGGCTGATGCTGAGTCGTTTACGGCAATCAACGACAATTATGGTAAGGACAAAAGCCACGTTTTCTATCTGACGACAGCCATCCCAAACGCTGACCCCGCTACGTTTCTATATCTGGCGGGAAGTTATTCCAAAGACAAAAACAGTGGCTACTCACGGGATCAGCCAATCAGCAGCGACGGGCCAAATTTCACCTTTGTTCCAAACCCGAACGAGACCCCTACGAGTGTATCGGCTGAGGGCATAGCCTACGCCCGCGATAGCCATCGGGTTTACAAAGACGTTATGCCCATCGACGGGGCCGACCCCGCTACGTTTGTTGTCGTGCCCATGTTCAATGGAAACTATCTGACCCACGACCGCCGATGGGTCTATTTCCAGGATAAGCCAATGGAAGGCGTCGATGGGGCAACTTTTCGGAAAGTATCGGACTTTCATTTTGCCGATAAACAGGGTGCCTGGGGCTTAGTGCTGGGCAGAGACATTTTCTGGACCCCGATAGCGAAGGTTGATGTGGCCACCTTTTCGGGCATTGAGGGGGAGTATGCCAAAGATAAACAGCGTGTCTATTTGGGGTATGATACCATTGCAGGAGCCGACCCGGCCACGTTTACGGTAGCTGCTTATAGGCAGAGCAGAACCAAAAAATAAAATCATTCATCGGGCTGTCGTGCCACAGCTAAAAACGGATTGGTTATGCGTCAGAACGTTACCCGACTACTTGTCCTGGTCCTGCTCGTTAGCGGCTGGATTACGCCGGTTATTGGTCAGCCCTACACGCCCGAAACCGTCCCTAATCCCAAGCAAAGCCGAAGTTCGCACTACGTCAGCAATCCCGACCATATTCTGTCGAGCGCAGCCGTGAGCCAGATTGACTCGCTGCTGGGCAGGCTGGAAGATTCCACTACGGCGCAGGTGGCGGTCGTTTGCCTGAATTCGATTGGCGAACGTGTGCCCAAAGAGTTTGCCACGGCTCTGTTTAGAAAATGGGGCCTGGGTTACCGCCAGAAAAATAATGGCCTGCTCATTTTGTTGGTGAAAGACCAGCATCGCATTGAGATGGAAACCGGCTATGGCCTCGAAGGCATTCTGCCCGATGCCATTTGCAGTCGGATTCAGACCCAGAAAATGGTTCCGCTGGCTAAAACCGGCAACTTCGACGGGGCCATGATTGACGGCGTTGAGGAGATAGCCCGTCTGATTAGTAAGCCCGAAGCGGCAAAGGAAGTCTACGATGAATCGAAATATACTGCAAACCAGCCGTTAGACAACTATGGCATTTTTGTCTTGTTTCTCTTATTAATTCCCTGTTTGTTCGTGCTTCGGGTAATTACATTCTTCGTTAAAAAATCGAACCCGATTGCCGGCCAAATTGAGAAAACAGTTTCGCAATCGAAAGGGCGGTGGGCCTGGGCTTTTCTGCTGTATATCGTCATGCCGGTATGTGTGGGCCTTGTGGTTATCCAGCTTCGGCAACCACTGTCGCTGCATGGATGGCAAATTCTGCTTGTCATGTATGCCTATACAGGTACCGTTGTGTGGGACGCCCGGCGACGCCGAAAAAATACATTTATGAAACTCTATGGCACGATGACGGAACCACAGCGGTATGTTCGCCAGAAAGCCGCCGGGCTCAACGGCTGGGGTAACGTCCTGTTATTCCCGATTCCGTTTGGGTGGCTTAAATCCCAGGACGACCAGGCAGTAAACGCGCTCCGAAACCATAGCCGGAAATCGGCAGAAGGAATTGAGCTTACCAAAGTGGATGGCACTGGTAAAGATGATTTTTTGACTGATTATCAGAGGATTGAACAACGGTTAGCTAGTGTTGACTACGACGTTTGGCGCAATGAAACGTACAACATCGTCCAGGCTATTGGCTACGAAAACCTGAGTAATACCGTGTATCAGTACTGCACTAAGTGCAACTCAAAAGCGATGTCCTTAACCAATAACCGAATCATAAAAGAGGCCACTACGGAGCGAGAAGGCCGGGGCAGCCATGAGTATGCGTGCCAGGCCTGTGGCCGCCAAAGCGAAACACAGTACACCATTGCCATACTTCGCCAACGTAAGGCGTCAACTTCCCATTCCACCGCCACTCAATCGGCCACCACCTATTCTTCATCGGGCAGCAGTTCATGGGGAAGCTCGTCGAGCAGTTCGTCCAGCAGTAGCTGGGGGGGCGGCAGTTCGGGGGGCGGTGGGGCTGGTAGTAGCTGGTAAACGGGTTGTCAATTAACCAACTCAGCCAATCCCCGTATGTGTTTCCGAAAACACGTTGAAAACCGCCGGTTAGCGAAGCAGATTAAGCAGCTTTCGGAGACCGAACGGCAGGCGATTCTGGAGAAATCGCCGTTTGTATGTGGCTTCTTTCAGGGCACAGGGTATGATGTTTTTCTGAAAGACGAACCTGATTTTGAAAAAGCCTATGTGACGGGTTTAGGACAGGTTTATCGGGAAACTGCCGAAGACTGGATCATCAGACAATACCTGCTTGCCAACCATGAAAACCGGGCGTAAGGTGTTCAAGCGTTGTGGCGCACCGATTTTCACAGTGAATCCATCAGCCGTTTACGTCCATTTATTCACCTTTAATTTCTCGTTTCATGAAAACAATCCTACTTGGCCTGAGCAGTGTGTTCAGCCTGTTTGCAACCCCACTCGCAGCGCCCAACTCGGCGCTGGACCTCAAAAACTACCTGACAACCCGTGAACAGCTTAAAACCGCAGACCTTGCAGCCCTGAAGAAAATAGCGGCCAGTTCATCGGAGAAGAACGTAAAACGAGGGCTGTCGGCCTACTATGCCTTCCTGAAAACACCGCTGCCCGATGGTAACGTAGTGGCTGCCAAAGCGTCGATAGATGCGCTCGAAACCGCAGCCAATACCTATATGGACCCGATAACGTATGTTAAATTAGCCATCGTTTATGCCCAGGACAATCCCTCATTCAACCTAAAACAGGATCGTAAAAAAGCCCTGATATATTTGTCCATTGCCTGGGAAATTGCTGATTTGTCGGACCGGGCTACGGGCGACAATGGGCTGCTGACGTTGATCATCAATAATAGCCTGGGCCTCGGCGACGGACTATGGGCGGATCAGGTGAATGGGAAGTTTGCCATGAAAAAAAACCTCGACGCGATCCGGCCAGACGTATTGAGCGCCCGTGCCCGCTTTAAGAAACTGTACAACCTGTCGGTGAAGGACGAATTCGCTGGTTCCACGAACCTTGAGCGGCATTACGGGGCGTAAGTGTATGGTTTTTACACCACGAGTTTTAGGAGAAATCTGGGGAAGTTTCCAAAGATATGAGCTGTTGATAAACAACCCGGATGCGCCTACAGAAGAGGTTTTTCTGGCGCATTTCGCACAGGCTAATCCGAATTCTGCTTTCTTCTGGACTGACAAGGCTAACGGGCTAACCTACCTGTATGACCTGAGTATCAATCAGCTACAGGTCACGCCCAGCACAGAACCCTATTCAGGAAGGGTGAACGAGGTCAATAAGCAACTTTGGAAAATCCTGCCCCCCCAGCTACTGGATGTAAACGGCGACTGGGAAAAAGCCTGGTTTAGGGCCATGGGCAGGCTGGATATAGCCTCCGCGAAGTTTATCCTTGAGCAGGGCTTCGATGTGAATACGACGGATGAGCAGGGATATACAGCCTTAATGTATGCCGCAGGCTTCTTTGGGGGTGAGTTTGACCTGATTAAATTACTGGTAGAGTCTGGCGCTAATCTCAATTCGCCGGGCAATACAGTCGACGAACTCATTGAACTGGGTCAACGAAGTGCAACCAGTTCCGCTGAAGCCAGCGAAGCCAGGTCAATTGCGGCCTACCTGCGAAGTCGGGAACGTGCCAACAGACCACTTTTAGGCTGACTCCCACCACTTATAAAGCCAAATCCACCCGGCATAGAGTTCGTCTATAGATGCCTGGTAGCCATAGTAGTTTTGACCTGTTCAAACCACTTAGTCAAACGCAGAGAAACCGCCATGGAACCCATCAAAAACCCTGCCCCCGCCAGACCCGACGATGTACAAGCCGCCTACGATGCGGAACTTCATCGGGTTGCTACCCTGATTCAATGCTACGTCGAGTCCATCGGTCTGACCAAAGAATCCACCTACAAGGCCAAAACTAATAACTGGCTCTGGAAGAACGGGTCGGCCACGATTGAGGTATTCGTTCAGACGATCAGCTTTCCCAGCGGAGGCCGGCGCGATTACCTGCGGGTTTTCTCACCACTGCTTACCGTACCGGCCAACAACCTGCTGCACTTTTATCGTCACCTGCTCGAACTCAACGACTTGCGGCTGGGCGTGAAATTATGTATTGCGCCCAATACTCAAACAGTATATGCTACCTATGAGCGCGATATTCGGGGCATGGACTATCAGGAACTGACAACCTGCATCCGCGACCTGGAGAACTGGGCCGACGAATTAGACGATCAACTCAAAGCCCAGTTTCCAGACTGGTCGAACTAAACACCCGGCGACTCACCTAAACGAATGCTTACCCAGATGGCTATTCGAAGTTTACTCCTTGCCTTTGTTATTACCGGCGTTTTAGGCTACTGCTTCACCTTTGGCCTGACCGACCCAAATTCAATCCTGAAAAAAATACCGGATTGGGGCGGTATCGTTTTGTTTTTAGGTTGCGGCCTGTTATACCTGCTGGCTACCTGGTGGGCCTTCAAGGGCTTTAGCGAACATAAACTCACCGCTATTGTATCCTTAGGGTTCTGTACATTCGGTTTAGGAATTTACGCGGCAGTTTTTTTGATGGAATTCGGCCCGAAAACCATACCGGGGCAGTATGATTACGACTTTACAACGCTTGACACCACCGAAAAAGCCATTGTCGCGCAAATCGCGGATGAGAGTGGGCTGGAGTTGAAGAACGCAATTTTTACCGAGCACTGGCATGTCGCCGAATCCACGGCGGCCGAATCCACGGCGGCCAATATGGCAAAAGGCTTTCGGATTTGTGTGCAGAAGGGACACGTAACGGCTCTCAACCTATCGGGGCATCCTATTCCGCATCTGACGCTGTTTTCACGACTACCCGGCCTGGGCGATCTGTACCTGAAAAACTGCGGTCTATCGAATTTGAGCGACCTACAGTCGACCAAACTTAATCGGCTCGATGTGTCTGGTAATCAGATTTCAGATTTGAAAACATTACGCGGCTGCCCGAACGTTCAGTGGCTTTTTGCGGCCAACAACCGGCTAAAAACAACCGACGGTATTGAGCAATTCCGGCAACTTGTCAGCCATGATTTTACGGGAAATCCACTACCCTGATGGCCAGCCTGCATCCGAACTTTTCCTCTCTCAATCACCATGACAGCCCTTCAGTCGCTTTGTGTCGGCACTTTTCTGCTGGCTTATTATTACTTCGTTCTGCGAAAATACAATACGCTGGGGTTTCGCCTGTTCTCCCTCTGTTTCTTCACGGGTGTCAGCGTTTGTTATTGGTGGTATACCGACTACCGCGACCTGAAAGCCATTCAGCAACAGGGCATTACCATCTCAGCACGAGTGCTGAAAAAGACGGCCAATAGCCTCGATTTCTGGTTCACTGACCAGTTGGGCAAGCCCGTAGTGCGTAGGCAAACGGGCGGCATCTCCGTTGAGGAGTTTGCCGCCGTAAACGAAGGTCAACCCACGCCAATTCTGTATAGTCCTGCCGCCAATACGGTTTACCTAACGAGCAGCTACCAGCGCCAACTTAACGACAACGTGTATATTTTGCTGTTACCGGGGATGCTGTTCCTGATTGGGATTGGGTGCTGGATTTTCCTCCGAAAATACCGGGTTCACGCCCATGAGGGAACGCTGTACGAGTACGTAACCGACGAAAGCGGAAAAGTCGTGCTCGACGATGCCCGCAACAGCACGACAAAGTCGATCAGGACGTATAGTACACTGTCCAAATTCTTCCAGATTTTTGAGAAATAAGTCATGAAAATGCTTCTATCGCTGGTTATAATGCCCCTGTTTTTCGATGAAGGTGTGAATGCATAACGGCTACGTTTTGTAACTTGCTGGTCGAAATTTGCTACACGTTGAAAGACTTACCCAGTATTGAATGCCCGCTTATCTACCCAGACTTTCGCAAGCATGAAACAGAACCCTCTGGCGGTTATGTTGAAATGCATATCACCCATGCATCTCATGAAGCCGCCAAGAATATAGAAACGGCAATTGTTCTGGCTAAGCAGGGTTTTAAGGTACGTCTTCTACCGATTGACAACACACCACACACTAAAAATCCAGATGCTTATTTTATCGAGCAGGATATTGTGGTCGAGTTCAAGCACAACTACACACCCACTGCATCAGCGATTGAACGTGAAGTCCGAAATGCTAAAAAAACAGGCCAACCACATTTTGATCCATGTAATGAGCACCATCACAAAAGGTGAATTAATCAGAGGGCTAAAACTACAGATTCACCGGGCGGAGAATGTGATTGATGTATGGCTACTTTTGAAAGAGAAAATACACCGATTTACACCAACTGATATTCGGGACGGGACAATTGAGGATAAAATACAATGAGGTGACACGGCCAAACCGCATCACCTCAAGGAGGGGCCTGGGATCTCTCCCTGACCATTACAAATTTATACTATTTCTGTAGTAAAAACAAGCAAAACTACACAAATATTTATGCGGTTTCGCTTCTTTAACGCCTACACTGCTTCCTTCTTCAGCTTATCCCGCAGTTGAAACAACTCATCGCGCAGGCGGGCCGCTTCCAGAAAGTCGAGGTCTTTGGCCGCGCGTTCCATTTTCGATTGGGTTTCGTTGATCATTTTCTCCAGGTCGCCTTTGCCCATGTAGCGCACCACGGGGTCGGCAGCAATGCGGATTTCTTCCGGCTCCACATAAAAATGCTTCACCTTCGAGTCGGCAACTTTGGTTTGACCCATGATGGCTTCGCGGGATTTCAATACCGTTGTCGGTGTAATGCCGTTATCGGTGTTGTATTCCAACTGAACCGCCCGGCGACGGTTGGTCTCGTCGATGGCTTTCTGCATGGACCCCGTGATTCTATCGGCATACATAATCACCTTGCCGTTCACGTTCCGGGCGGCCCGGCCAATGGTCTGAATCAGCGAGCGAATGTCCCGCAGGAATCCTTCTTTATCGGCATCCATAATCGCTACCAGCGACACTTCGGGCAGGTCAAGCCCTTCCCGCAACAGGTTGACGCCCACGAGCACATCGAAGTTGCCAAGCCGTAAATCGCGCAGAATTTCAACCCGATCGAGAGTTTTTACTTCGGAGTGAATGTAGCGGGTTTTAATGCCTACCCGGTCGAGGTATTTGGTCAGTTCTTCGGCCATGCGTTTGGTCAGGGTCGTTACCAGTACCCGCTCGTGGTTTTTGATGCGGCTATCAATCGACTCCAGCAGGTCATCAATCTGGTTCAGGCTTGGCCGAACGTCAATTTCGGGGTCGAGCAAACCCGTTGGCCGGATCAGTTGTTCCACCACAACACCCTCGCTCTTACGCAGTTCGTAGTCCGATGGGGTAGCCGATACATAAATCGTCTGACTCGCCATATCTTCAAATTCCTGGAACGTGAGGGGTCGATTGTCCATGGCCGACGGTAGCCGGAAACCATAGTCTACCAGTGCGGTTTTGCGTGAGCGGTCACCGCCCCACATCGCCCGAATTTGAGGAATGGTGGCGTGGCTTTCGTCAATCACCATCAAATAGTCATCGGGGAAATAATCGAGCAGACAGAAGGGCCGCTGACCCGGCAGACGCTTGTCGAAATAGCGCGAATAGTTCTCGATACCCGAACAGTAGCCCAGTTCGCGCATCATTTCGAGGTCGAATTCGGTTCGCTCGCGAATACGGGTCGCTTCAATCTCCCGAAGTTCCGACTCAAAATAGCGAACCTGCGCCACCATGTCGTCCTGAATTTGATAGATGGCACTGTTGAGCGTGTCGCGGCCCGTCACGAACAGATTAGCCGGGAAGATAGTCACGATTTGCTCGTCCGACATTTTCCGGCCGGTCGATGGGTCGATGCGCCGAATGGTTTCAATTTCGTCGCCGAAGAAAATAACCCGATAGGCAAAGTCGGCGTAGGCGACGTAGAGGTCCACCGTATCGCCTTTGACGCGGAAGTTACCCCGTTGAAATTCGCCCTCTGTCCGGCTATACAGAATCCCGACTAACTGGTGCAGAAACTGGTTTCGACTCATTTTTTCGCCCACCCCAATCCTGACCACATTCCGTTTAAACTCTTCGGGGTTACCCATGCCGTAAATGCACGACACTGAGGCCACCACAATCACGTCGCGCCGACCGCTCATCAGGGCCGACGTTGCCGATAGCCGTAGTTTGTCGATTTCCTCATTGATAGCGAGGTCTTTTTCGATGTAGGTGTTCGTGGTCGCGATGAAGGCTTCGGGCTGGTAGTAGTCGTAATAGCTAATGAAATATTCGACCGCGTTTTCGGGGAAAAACTGCTTGAATTCGCCGTATAGCTGGGCTGCCAGCGTTTTGTTGTGGCTCAGCACAAGCGTTGGGCGGTTGGTTTGGGCAATGAGGTTGGCTACTGTAAATGTCTTGCCGCTGCCCGTCACGCCCAGCAATACCTGTGCCGGTTCGCCTTCATTTACGCCCTTAACTAATTGCTCGATGGCCTTCGGCTGGTCGCCGGTGGGCTGAAATTCTGAGGTTAATTTGAAGTTCATTATCGCCGTTTAGAATCTGGCTAATTTACGAAGATTCGCGCTGGATTGCAAGGGCGGTTTAGAAATTACAGATGGCTTAACCTACCTCCCGCTTCATCAGAACTAATAATCCTTTCGTACCGCCTTCGTAGCGATTCAGGTCAACGGTTGATGCAATTTCCCAGCCCTCGCGCCCAAGTTCATTCAGTTTGTCAGTTAATTCCTGCGCGTCGATTTTGCCACCCCAGAAACCTCCGGCAGCGCCGTCTAAAATTCGGTATTCAAAACGTTTCATGAGTATAAACTTACCCCACCGCCGGAACCCGGTATTCATCGTCAAAAACGGTTTCCCAACTTAGTGCAGCGATTGTAGCAGAGATACCAGTTTCATTCTCAGCCTGTCGGGTGGCTTTTTCAAAAGCTTTGTCCCAGATTGACTCAAAATAACTCCGATTTAAGCTTGGTTTAGTAGACTGAATGGCTTCGATTTCTTCGCGTGCGTCGGCAATCGACGTTACCCAACTCACCGACCGCCGTTCGGGTTGGAGTTGCCATTTTATTATGTGTTTCATTAGACGAACCAATTGACTGAACGACGCACTCCTGAGCTGCTGCGACATGGTATCTAATAGGGTGTGAATACCCGCACGGGCATTCGCCAGGTCGTTTTGGTCAACGGCTTCCCGAATAGCTTCCAGCGTTTCGTAATACGATGTGGCTGTTAATTCTTCCCAGTCTCGTTTCATCGTTTCTATGGTTCTCAATTTTCCCTGCTTATAAAGATATCACCGATGACTTTGCTTCCAGCCGACGGAGCAGTTCGCCCGCCCGTTTCAGCATCGGGTCTTTTTCCTCCATTTCTATACGCTTCTCGTCCAGCAAAGGCTGCATTTGTAGTCGAACGGCTTCACATTCAGCATCCGTCAACCGGTGATAATATAAAAATAAATCACCTTTTATAAGGCGCTTTTCAACGGGGTGGCTGGCATTCTTAATGCGTTGCAGGTAGAATGCAACTACGTCTTTGGGGTCGTTCATGAGTTCTCGTCTGTTTCGAGTTGTTGGTTGATTTGTTTCCATGTTTCGCGGTACATGATGGCTTTCCCGACCAGGAACAGGTAATTCTCATTGGAGCCATCGGACGGCTAATCAATTAGTTGTTGCTCAGTGTGCGGAATTGATTTTTTCAAAAATGCCTTTAATTCCAGTAAGTCTTTACGTTCTTCGTCAGTCATTAGATACGGCCAGGGTAGTCAAATATAGCAAAAAAAGCCCCCACGTTTCCGCAGAGGCTCAATATAATCAGAATCTTGACAGTCCATTACCCAACGCTTCCCTCTAAGCTGATTGCCAGTAGTTTCTGTGCTTCAACGGCGAACTCCATGGGCAGTTGGTTCAGCACTTCTTTGGCGTAACCGTTGATGATGAGGGCCACGGCCTGCTCGGTTGGGATGCCGCGCTGATTGCAGTAAAACAACTGGTCTTCACCGATTTTCGAGGTGGTCGCTTCGTGCTCAACGGTGGCTGAGGCATTGTTCACTTCTAAATACGGAAATGTATGCGCTCCGCACTTATCGCCCAGCAGCAGCGAGTCGCACTGCGAGTGGTTGCGGGCGTTTTCGGCGCGTTTCATCACCTGCACCAGCCCCCGGTAGGAATTCTGACTCCTGCCTGCCGAAATACCTTTCGAAACAATCCGGCTTTTGGTGTTCTTGCCGATGTGAATCATTTTGGTACCCGTGTCGGCCTGCTGCATGTTGTTGGTGACCGCCACCGAGTAGAACTCACCGGTGGAGTTGTCGCCTTTCAGAATCACTGACGGGTATTTCCAGGTGATAGCCGATCCCGTTTCGACCTGCGTCCAGGAGATTTTAGCATTCGGACCGTCGCAGATACCGCGTTTGGTCACGAAGTTATAAATCCCGCCTTTACCGTCTTTATCGCCCGGATACCAGTTCTGCACTGTCGAATACTTGATTTCGGCGTTGCCCATCGCAATCAGTTCGACCACAGCCGCGTGGAGTTGGTTTTCATCGCGCATGGGGGCCGTGCAGCCTTCGAGGTAACTCACATACGAGCCTTCGTCGGCAATAATCAGCGTCCGCTCGAACTGACCCGTTCCGGCGGCATTGATGCGGAAATAGGTCGAGAGTTCCATGGGGCAACGAACGCCCTTTGGAATATAACAGAACGACCCATCGGTAAAGACAGCCGCGTTGAGGGCTGCAAAATAATTATCTTTTGCCGGCACCACCGACCCCATGTATTTCTTCACTAAGTCGGGGTGTTCATGAACCGCTTCCGAAATGGAGCAGAAAATGATACCGCGCTCGGCCAGGTCTTTCTTAAACGTGGTGGCCACCGAAACCGAATCCATAACAGCATCGACCGCCACACGGGGCCGTTCGCCGGGAATCGGGTCCAGCACGTCGACCACACCCGTTAGCCGCTTCTGTTCGTTCAGCGAAATACCGAGCCGGTTGAAGGTATCAATCAGTTCGGGGTCAATTTCGTCGAGCGAGTTAACGGTTTTCTTCTGTTTGGGGGCCGAATAATACTTAATGGCCTGGTAATCAATCTTTGGATAAAAAACGTTTGGCCATTTCGGTTCGGTCATTTCCTGCCACATCCGAAAGGCTTTGAGCCGATTTTCGAGCAGCCAGTCGGGTTCGTTTTTCTTAGCAGAAATAAAACGAATGGTACTCTCATCAAGACCTACCGGGGCTTCATCGGCCTCAATAAGTGTCTCGAATCCGTATTTATATTCGGCATTGGTTATGCTTTCTAAAATGTCAGCGTCCTTGCTCATAGTCTCGGTTAGTCACGTGGTAATTACGCCACAGCGCTCTATTTTTAACAAGTTTAGGGGTGGGTACGTTCCGGGTGGGCTGGACAAATATCGTAAACTTTCCGTTATTTCGGGCACTTCCGCTTAGATAACCTCATGGCCAGAACTCCTCCCAAACGACGTATTAATATCGAACTACTGCTCGGTATTTCGGCTACCTTCCTGAGCCTGGCGGCTTTAGTTGTCTCGATTTTTCAGACCCGCATTGCCCGCGAGCAACAGCAGGCGTCGGTGTGGCCTTACCTACAGATACTGGTCAGCCAGTTTGATGATGAGTGCCATATCGGTGTCGAAAATAAAGGGGTAGGCCCCGCTGTTGTTAAGTACAGTGAATGGCGATTTAAAGGCAAGACCTATAAAACGGCTCAGGACCTGTATTTAGATAATTTTGGGGGTACTGAAGGGGGAAAAGGGTTTAGCTCCATCGAGGGTGGAGATGTATTGAAATCGGGTGAAAACTTGGATTTGATATCGGTTCGCAACAATAACGCTGCAGCCAGGGCCTTATACGGGCTTACCCATGATACAACTTTCCGTTTCCGGGCCGTTTATTCAGACGTGTACGGCAACTGCTGGCAACTCGACCGGGATAAAACAACGCCCCTGGGCAACTGTAATAACCACTGAATAGCGAACGCTTTTGTAAAGGAGGATAGGGGAGTCGCTCCGAAAAATAATCAGGCAAAAAGCAGGAAGAATTAGAAAGTCGTCTGTTTGACAGATGAACGACACGTCACAACGGCCCTGCCCTATGCACGCTGGTAGCAATGCAATGACGAACCCTTATTTACCCTTGCTGACCAATTTATTTCGCCTGGGCCGACTGGCGATTGGTTTGTGTTTACTATTGAATTTCCCCGTCTGCTATGCCCAGCCAACCGGAAAGCGAATAGCCGAACAGGCCGCTGCGGATGGTGTTAATGCCGGGCTTGATTCGCTGGGGAGAGAACGAAGCCGAATTGAAATCGAATACCTCGCCCGTGCCACCAAAAACATTGAAAAATACCGCAAAGGCGATGCCCAGCTTCACGTTGTCGATGCGGCAGGAAAACCCGTGCGGAATGTATTGGTAACGATCAATCAGGTTTCTCAGGATTTTTTGTTTGGCAACCTTGTCTTTGACATTGCTGGATTCGCCCCCAAAGAGCCGTATAAAGTTGACTTGTTTAAGGAGCGCTTTAAGGCCTTATTCAACTTTGCCGTGCTGCCGTTCTACTGGGCAAACTACGAACGAAAGCCGGGAATGCCTGAGTGGAAACGCAACCAGGAAGCCATCGACTGGTGCCGGGCCAATGGCATAACCACAAAAGGACATCCGCTGGGCTGGACTTCCCCGTCGGGCACACCAAAATGGCTCCTGCAGATGCCCCTAAAAGCCACCGAGGAGGTTTATAAAGCCCGAATTGTCAACAACGTGGCGGGTTTCAGGGAGCAAATCGATATGTGGGACGTGGTGAACGAACCCGTGAACACAGTACCCTGGGAAACCGCCATGAGCGACACGGCCAATACGAATGACTTTCGATATAATGTAAAAAATGTACCCGTAAGCGACATTGTACCCTGGGTTGAGAAATCATTCAGGTGGGCGCACGAAGCCAACCCAAACGGGAATTATATTCTGAACGAGTATTTTACCCTGGCCATCCCCAAAGTCAGAGAACGGTTTTATACCCTGATTAAGGAACTGAAAAGCCGGAACACGCCCATCAGTGGCATTGGTATTCAGGGACACGAACCCCGTGAAATGTGGTTTTCGCCCATTGAGGTCTACAAAACATTTGACCTCTATCAGGAATTCGGCCTGCCAATTCATATTACTGAATTGATTCCACAGTCTTCCGGCAAGGATATTACCGGCTGGCGAACCGGCAAATGGACCGAAGCCGCACAGGCCGAATTTGCCCGGCAGTTTTACACGCTGGCCTACGGACATCCCGCCGTTGCGTCGATCAACTGGTGGGGTTTATCCGACAAAAACATCTGGCTGAAAGGCGGGGGAATGCTGGACGAGGAGTATAACCCCAAGCCGGTTTACAACACACTGATGAAGCTGATCAAAGAGGACTGGATGACAAAAAACGTCAGCCTTACGACCAATAAGCAGGGAAACGTGGCCTTCAGGGGTTTCTATGGTCGATATCAGGTGGTCGTGGCCAAACCCGATGGGAGCCAGCAAACGCTGGACCTTCACCTGCGCGAAAAAGAGGCTAACCAATGGACATTTGCGCTGTAGTACGCTACAAAAACGGGTAGTTCTGACACCATAGGCCAGCTTATGCGGTGCAAACCAACCTGATAGGCCGGGGTCAATATACCCGGAAAACTAAATGAGATTTATGAAACCCTGGCTTCCCATCGTTTGCGCCCTTTTCTTCGCCCTAACCAGCGGGTATGGCCAAACCGTAATACCCCATCCCGTGCCCGAAGAGTTTGCGGCAGATTATTATGCCGTGACCGTCAACGGCCAATCGGTACCGGTTTTCCACGCTGGGCTGAACATCTATTTCGCCAGTTTCGATTTCACGGGCGATGCAACCGTATCGGTCACGTCTAAGGCTGATACGGACAGCTATTCGGGGCAAACGTCCAATAAAGAAGCGGTAAAAATTGATGAGAAAGGTTATTGGCGGGGGGAGGTAAGCATTCGCCCATTAGTTAAAAACATCAAACCCCAATTAACCGGCAAGACCGTCACATTCACATTAACCGAAGCCGGTCAATATTCGGTGGAACGCGCCGGAACAGTAACCGCACCGGCAGACCGGTTTAAAGACGATGCAATTTTCCTGTTTGCCAACCGCCCCGATCCAAAACAGCCTGATTTAACCGCATCCGGCGTCATTCACCTGAAAGCCGGGATTCATCAGCGACACATCGACCTCAAAAGTGGGCAAACGCTTTACCTCGATGCGGGTGCGGTTTTATTTGGCAGTATCAACGTCTGGGATGCTAAAAATGTCAGTATTCTGGGGCGCGGAACGGTGGTGTATTACGGCCCTCAATCCGAAACCCACGACGACGGCTGGAAACACCAGAAAAACTGGCATCCGCTCACGACGCATAACGTACAGGGGCTGACTATGCGGGGAATTACGTTCGTTGGGCGCAGCCGTACCTGGTCGCTGCAAACGCACACGACGTTCGACGCGGTGTTTGACAATATCAAAATCATTGCCGTTAACCCGCAGAATATCAACGGCGATGGCATCGACTGGTACGGCGGTGGACGAACCAAAGTGGTCAACAGTTTTATTCGCTCGATGGACGATTGCTTCGCGTTTTTTACCGAAGGCAGTAGCCAGGATATGTGGGCAACCACCAAAAATTCGGTGGGCGAGGTGAAGGACATTTCCATTGAAAACTGCGTGTTGTGGACCACCCTGGCGAATGTGTTCCGAATTGGTTTCAACGGGCAGGCCCTGACAACCAGCAACATTAGCATGAAAAATACGGATATCATTCACATCAGCAAAAGCGAGTGGTATGCGCCCTGGTCGCTGTTCTGCATGGTCAGTCCAAACAGCAAAGGCAAGGCCCGGCACAGCAGGTATTTGTTTGAGGGTATCCGGTTTGAAGAACCAGCAGCCCTGTTTGGCTTGCAGAACCCCGAATCGCAGTTTGAGAATGTAGTGTTAAAAGACATTACGATGACGGGTGAGCCGGTTCCGTCGCTTATCAAAAACACAACCCGCGATGTCACCTTCGACAAGGTCATTCTGAACGGAAAGCCGGTCGCGTCGGAGGCTGATATTCCGCTCCGGGCCGGGAGTGTGAACCTGGGAAAAGCGACCTATTTACCAGCGAAATAACAAGATATGAAAAGCGAAACCGAATCCCTCACGCGCCGAAGCTTTCTAAAAGTTGCTGGAACGGGCTCAATAGTGGCCATACTGCCATCATTTTCGATTGCTGGTCAGGCACCGGCTAAAATCCCTACCGCCACGGGCGAGATTCTTCCGGGTCAGATGGGCATCACCAGCGTGCATGAGCATATCGTGCTGCCCAAAGACCCGGTACAACGCGAGAAAAGCATGGCGTTCGCGGTCAGCGAGTTGAAAAAAGCAAAAGCACTCGGCCTCCAAACCATTGTCGATGTGGGGCCGACCGACGATGTGGCTGGTATCCGGGAGGTTTCGCTGGCTACGGGCGTGCATGTCGTTTGCTGTACCGGCTCGTATATTCTCAAAGAAGATCAGCAGTCACTAACGGTGGCCGATTTTGAAAACCGCATGAGACGCGATGTGGAGGACGGGCTTCAGGGCACGCAGATTCGGCCGGGAGTGATTAAGGTGGCAACCAGACGATTACCCATCACACCGGCAGAGAAAAATTTGCTGATTGCCGCTGCCCAAATTCAGAAACGATACAACTTAACCATCTGCACCCATGCTGTAAGCGGATGTGCCGAGCAGCAGCAAATACTGGAAGAGGCCGGGGCCGACCTCAGGCACTGCTACTTCTCGCACGTTGAAGCCACATTTGGCTGGAGTGGCCGGACTGTTGAACAGGAAATCGATTATCTGGAGGGCGTGGTTAAGAAGGGAAGCAGTCTCAGTTTCAATAACTTTGGTAACTGGAACCACACAAAACCGGGAGATTTGGCCCGCATCATCCAGGAACTGTCAAAATGGGGGTACGACGACCGGATGGTGGCGACCATCGACCTGACGTGGACCTTCGAGAACGGAAACATCAAAATTCTCTGGGGCGACACCAACGGGGAGGGTAACGACCGTACCTACTCCTACCCGCTTCGCAAAGTTGTCCCCTGGATGAAAGAGCAGGGGCTGCCCAAACAAACAATCGACAAGTTCCTGATCGATAATCCCCAGCGGCTATTTACGTGGTCGTGAAAGCCCGTTTGTTCAAGTCTACATCTATAGTTATTGACTATCTGTAACCGTTAAAAAAAGCATTAGGTTGGTATGAAGCATACACTATTTCTTGGTCTTCTGCTGGTGGCCACCAGCCAGTTAGTTTCAGCGCAGGTTTGGCACGTTTCCGGTACAGGAAGCGATGCAAACAATGGTAAATCGCCGGAAACGGCTTTCCGCTCTCTGCAAAAAGCCGCCGATTTGGTGCAGCCCGGCGATGTGATATTGGTTGGAGATGGCACCTATACGAATGATGACAAGTCGAACGGCAGCGCCGTGCTGAACATTACCCGGTCCGGCAAAGCCGATGCCTGGATTACCTGGAAAGCGCGTCCGGGGCATAAACCCGAAGTTCGCCCAGTTGGCTGGTGCGGCATTCAGGTTTCGGGGTCCTATCATGTTATTGATGGCCTGAGCGTTATTGGCAGCAACGATTCTATCGTGCTGCTGAGGGCGCAGGAAGACGGCAAAAAACCTACTCCGGACCCGTATTACAACACCAATGGGATTTTCTTCAACGGACGGGGCAAAAAGCCGGACGAAAAACCGCACCACCTTATCCTTCGTAACTGCGTGGTGGGCAAGTGTCCCGGTGGCGGCATCGTTGGTATTGAAATGGATTACCTCACAGTTGAAGATTGTAAGGTGTTTGAAAATGCCTGGTTTATGCGCTACGGCGGGTCGGGCATCACAACGCTCAATAACTGGGCGCACGATGACGCACCGGGGTATCACATCATCATTCAGCGCAATTTTGTCTGGAACAATAAAACGCTGGTTCCCTGGGAAAAAATCGGAAAATTAAGTGATGGCAACGGCATTCTGCTCGACGTTACCGACCAGAACCAGGTTCAGGGCGCTACCAACCCCAATGCCGATGCGGTCGTAAAACCGGCTGTAAATCAGACTACAGCCCCAGCTTCAACAACGACCACGCCAACGGCCGAGAAGCCGAAACGCCCCGACTGGAAGGGCCGTGCCCTGATTGCCAATAACGTCAGCGCGTTCAATGGCGGGTCTGGTATTCACACCTTCCGCACAAGCCACGTCGATATTATCAACAATACAACCTACCACAATGGAGGCATTGTTGGGTATCAGGAACTGTTTCCCAATCGCTCCGACGATGTCGTTATCCTGAATAACATCATCGTTCCCCGGCCGGGTGGAAAAGTGACCTCTAACAACCGAAATACCAATATTCGCTGGGACTACAACCTGTACCCCTCGGCGCAGGATGTCTTCCCCGGCGCAAATGATGTTGTTGCCGACCCTCGGTTTATCGACGTTCAGCCGGACATAACCAAAGGGAATTTCGGGTTGGCAAAAGATAGCCGCGCCCACAATTCCGGAAGTAATGACGTGGCTCAGCCAACCGACATTATCGGTAGGGCACGCCCGAAAAAGGCAGGCCGCGACCGGGGCGCTTTTGAACAGTAAGAACCTGAATGCGTCTACTGGCCGGTTTCGCCTGCTTCTACTGCCTCTTCTGCCAATAGATCGTCGTTGATACCATCGGACTCCGTATCGGTGTCGGATGGCAACAGGTCGGCACGGTCGCTGACTTCGGCTTTCTCGGCTTCAGGCCCCGGTGCTGTCACTGGGTTCATATACTGCGCCTGTGCAACGCCCGCATTGGCTTCTTCGCTCTGGGCCATGAGCTGCACCACGCCCTGGTTGTCGTCTTCGGCGGGGTTGTAATCGTTGTTGTCGTTGGGGTTCATGCGATTGTTGCGTTTAATAAACCTAAAAGCCGGGTCGTCGTAACGATCTTTTAAAGACCTTTTAGGTTTAGTTTATATACCTCCGGATCGGGTCACGTGACCGCCTAATGCGTAATTATCGTCCTGGTGATGGTCATGTTCGCCTGTCGGATCGCCATCTTCATCAACGGGTTCGTCATCCAGTTCATCGCTTTGGTCCGGGTTCTCTTCCTCAACATCGTCCTCCTTATCGTCAAGGGCGGCCCTGCTGGGGTTACTAAAGTTGGCGGGGTCGATTCGGCCGATGCGCGACCCAATTAGTTCGACATCGGCAGGCATTTGATGGTCAACCGGCGTTATCATTGTCGTTGTGTGTTGGTTTGTGAGTAGATAACCGGTAGAATGCCGAAAGGTTAGGCTTATTTACGAACTCCGCAACGGCGTACCCAGTTGTATAGTCCACCTCATCACGTAGCGCATGAAACCAATTCTGATACTTGCCAGCCTGCTCCTCTCCCTATCAGTTTGCGCCCAATCGAGCCGTGAGCCGCTGTTTACCTCATTCGATGGGACAAAAATTCATTATGATGTTCTGGGCGAAGGCAAACCAGTTGTGCTGCTGCATGGGTTTATCACGAATGGCGAAAGCTGGAAGCGGGCACCCGTCCGGCAGGCACTGGCCGATGCGGGATTTAAAGTGATTACGCTCGATTTGCGAGGCAACGGCCAATCCGACAGACCCCACAGTGCCGAAGCTTATCAAAATAATGCTGAACTGACGGATGTGATGGCCCTGATGAAACACCTCGGCCTGACCAATTATGACGTGGTTGGCTACTCGCGCGGGGCCATTCTGACGGCCAAACTACTGACCTTAGACAAGCAGGTACGCCGGGCTGTGATGGGCGGCATAAGCGTCGATTTCTCCGATCCCAACTGGTATCGACGCCGGAATTTTTACGAAGCCCTGACCAAACCCGGCAGCCATCCCGAATTGCAGCCAGCCGTCGATAACGCCAAAAAATCAGGTGCCGATACGGTGGTGCTGGCCCGGTTGCAGGAGTTTCAGCCCGTTACGACCCGTGCTGAACTGGGCAACATCAGGGTGCCTTTGCTGGTCGTTAACGGCGATCAGGATAAAGACAACGGCGACCCCCAAACGCTGGTCGATGCGGTACCCGGTTCCCGTTTAGTAGTTGTTCCGGGCAATCATGGCAGTGCCATGCGAACGCCGGAATTTGCAACGGCTGTCGTATCTTTTTTGAAACAGTAGTCATTAACATCATTTAACGAGCAGGGCAGTTTACGAACGATTAGTTTTGTTCGTAAACCGTTTCGGCATGAAAACCTGTCTGCTCTGTCTTCTCTTTTTGGTGTCCGTTGCTGGCTGGGCGCAAAAGCCTGTACTGACCTTTCGCAACCCAACCGATAGTAGTACCAATTATTACCTGACTGTCAGACCGGTGGGCATACCCAAAGGCTTGCTGGTAGTGTTGCCTGGCTTTGGCGGATTGCCCGAGGGAGAGTATATGGAAACTGACATACCGAACGAAGCCGCCCGGCGAGGATTGATCACCATTATAGCCACGCTTCAACAGGGTTTCCAATCGTTCTACGTGGATGATGCCTCACAACAGACACTTGATGCAGTGATTCAGGAAGTGCAAAGCCGGTACAAAGTCGCGGATAAACCGCTCTACATCGGTGGCTTTTCGCTGGGTGGCAGCGGAGCCGTTCGCTATGCGGAACGAGCCGCTGCCTCAACAACGCTACCCAAACCGCGCGCCGTTTTTGCGATTGACCCACCGCTTGATTTTGAACGGTTGTATGAAAGCATGATGCGGGTGAAGCGGCAAAGTAAAGCCGGGGTGGCTGTTAATGAAGCCACATTTTTTACCGAGCGAATGCGGCAGGAGTTTGGCGGAGAACCGGCGACGCACCGGATGGAGTACGCATTGCAATCGCCGTATTGCTACTCAGACACGACCAATCAGAACGCGAAGCTGCTTCTAAAAACACCCGTTTGCCTAATCTGTGAGCCAGATATTTCCTGGCAAATGGATGAGCGCAACCGCGATCTGCATGACCTCAACACGCTGGACTGCGTTGGGTTAATCAACTACCTGCGCCTTGCCGGAAACAAAAAAGCGGTGTTTTTTCAAACAACCGGAAAAGGCTACCGGAAGCAACCGAAAACGCGCAACCCGCATTCCTGGTCAATCGCTGATCCGAAAGCGACAATCGATTGGTTATTAAGGTTTTAGCCTATAGCCGAAGCTGTGAGTAGCCCGATTCGTATCGCCTGATTTTCAGGATAACACGATCAGTAAATAAAGCAGCGTAAAACTTGCGCTCAGCCACGGGTTCAGTCCCAGCCGGTATGTCCGAATGAAGTGTTGACTGATAGCCAGCGTTCCACCAATCAGAATGCTTGCAGGCCAGTTCAACGCCAGTCCTGTTGCCATCACGATACCACCGAGGAGCAAACTCATGGCCAGATGGCCCGTATAATCAAGTAGCGTTTCGAGGAACTGGGTTTGTTTTGTTAGCCGCAGGTACAAACTGACTAAGCTAAGTTGCCCGCCCAACAAGCCAAATACGGGCCATACGAACGAGCCAGCAACGGCGTAGTGCAAACTGCTAACCACACCCAGCACCAGCAGCACGAATGCAAGCCGGTAGCTTAGCCGGAAATCGGGCTGGAGGTCCAGCAGTTGCCAGCGACCGGGAGCCGACGTGACAATGATTCGTCGGTTGTAGGAAATGAAGGCGTAGAGTTTTTGCAGGATAGCTCGCAGCCAGTTGACCGACAACAGCTTTTCAACCTGTGGATTATGCTGGCCCAGAGCATAGGTCCAGGTATCGACCCCATAGAGCGTTTCGCCCCCGTCCAGATCAATCATTGGTATTTCGTGTCGTGCCCGTTCTTTGTCTATCTGGTTAATTAGCAAGTCATTCGTTATCTGGTTATTGCTAAGTCGATTTAAACAGCCGCTGCTGTCGGCGGCAACCATCCCTTTTGTATACAGACGACACATTGGGCAGCTTTCGTCATAAATAATCAGCTTTTTCATGACTCATTAATTTTTAAACTTTCAGAAATAAATGAAAATAACAAGCAAAAAATTAGCGGAAAACTTTTAAAAATTGGCCCATCAGCCAGTTTTCTTCAGCCTTGATAACGGCGTTCAGGGTATTATCGGCGAAACCAACCACGTTGCTTAGCCCTACCATAATCCGTTGAAATTCTTCGGCTTCGGGCGTGTCGGTCGGGATGCTTTTGAGTTCGTTGAGTACCTCGGCAACGGGCGTAATTTCCCGCCGACGGCGTTCCTTTGCCACTTGCCGGGCCACTTTCCAGATGTCTTTTTCTGCCATAAAAAACTCCCGTCGCTCGCCCGGTTTCAATTGTTTGTAAATCAGGCCCCAGTCCATCAGGTCGCGCAGATTCATGCTGGCATTGCCCCGCGAAATCTGCAACTGTTCCATAACGTCCTCCGTCGCGAGCGGATGGGGCGCAATCAGCAGGAGCGCATGAAGTTGGGCCATCGAGCGATTGATGCCCCACTGCGTAGCAAGCGTGCCCCAGGTATGAATGAACTTAGCTTTGGCTTCATCGAATGTCATGCTCAAAGATAATTAATTCTTTTTGTAGTTTCAAAATATTTTGAAACAATTTAAAGAGAAAATAATGGGAACCCGGATTAAACAGATTGAGCGGATCAGCATTGATAAAATCCGTTTTAATCAGTGTCATCCCCGTTCCTATAGTGTAGTCCGGAAATGCCCAACAGCCTGTTCGGGTTGGGGCAAATCGCCAGAAACTTCGCCCGGTCGTTCACGGAGCAAACGCCGGGGAAGTCGCCCTTTAGGCCGAGCATATCGGTCATTAGTTGAAAATGCAGGTGCGGAGGCCAGTCGCCATTTTCAGGATAGGGGCCAATTTCGCCCAGTTTATCGCCTGCTTGAATGGGCTTTCCTTCATACAACCCATTTAGCGATTGGCGCGTCAGATGGCCGTAGAGCGAGTAACGCGCCTGGAAAGCCGCGCGAGATGTTTCCCGGCCGCGCAGCTTTTCAGTGGCGTTATCATGTTCCAGAATAATGGTCGGACCATAGTCGCCAAAATGGGTATTGTCCTGAAAACTGTGGACGATGCCGTCTATGGGAGCAAAAACGGGTGTTCCGGCCTCTGCCCACAGATCAATGCCGAGGTGAATCTCGCGTGGTTCCCGGGCCGTGTTGAAGTGCTCGCTCCGCCGGTAAATAATACGGTGTTCGTTGTAGCCACCCACACCGACGTTTACGCCCGCAGCCCGCAGTTTGCCAAAAACGTAGTTTGTAAAACTGACCGTGTCGGTTAGGTCGAGGTCGGCGAGATCAGGGTTTGTGGCCGAAAAATTGAGCACGACGTAAGAGTCTTTCCTGAAATTGAAGTCGAGAAGCATAGGAACCTGAATTAGCCAGGCAAGTTAGTTGTCAGTTTTAGACAATGGCGGTATATTTAACACTATTTTGCCCGTTATTTACCGTAACGACGGACCGCGTAACAACGGACTGATATAGCATTTTGTCAACAGACTCATTACCTACCTGCATGGAAGTCACTCTCGAGAAACCCATTCCAAAAAGCGGCCACCCAACAGGCCTTTATGTCCTGTTTTTCACCGAAATGTGGGAGCGGTTCAGTTATTACGGGATGCGGGCCATTCTGCTGCTTTTTCTGCTCGACAACGTTCGGGGGGGAATGGGGCTAAGTGAAGCCGAAGGAGCGGCCATCTACGGCATTTACACGGCATCGGTGTATTTGCTTTCACTGCCCGGCGGCTGGATTGCCGACAACATTCTGGGGCAGCGCAAATCTATTTGGTATGGTGGGCTTATTATCATGCTGGGCCACATTATCCTGGCATTTCCGGCTGGAACAACCTTGTTTTATCTGGGGCTGTGTGTTGTGGCGCTCGGTACGGGCCTGCTTAAACCCAATATCAGTACAATTGTGGGTGAACTATACCCTGAGGGCGGGGCGCGTCGGGATGCCGCCTTTTCGATTTTCTACATGGGCATCAATCTGGGTTCATTTCTGGGCATCACCATTGTGGGGTATCTGGGCCAGAAAGTGGGCTGGCATTACGGGTTTGGCGCGGCTGCGGTAGGTATGGGTTTAGGTATTGTCACCTTCCGATTGTTTGGCCAGCGTTACCTCGGCGAGTATGGCAATCAGCCGGCTGCGGATTCGACCAAAAAAACGGAAACGACCGGAACTACAGCTGGCAACAAGTCGCTGATTGGCTTCCTGGTTGGCATAATTGGTTTATTCGTGGTGTTGCAGGTAACGGGTGTGCTGGATCTGACAACGGCCTTAGGCTTAGCGAAGGCAATGGGCACCATCATCTCCTTAATCGCCATCAGTTACTTCCTCTATATTTTGCTGGCCGGTGGCCTGACGCCCGTTGAGAAGAAACGGGTGGCAGTGCTGTTTGTCTTTTTCATAGCTGCCGCTCTGTTCTGGGCCGGAAATGAACAGCAAGGCTCCTCGCTGCAAATCTTTGCCGACCGCTACACCGATCTAACATTTTTTGGCTGGCAAATGCCGTCGAGCTGGTTTCAGAACTTCAATCCCGCCTTTATCCTTCTTTTTTCCCCTATGCTGGCCATGTTGTGGATTTTTCTGGCGAATCGGAAACTGAATTACTCGGTGCCAGCCAAATTAGCGACGGCGTTAATTCTGCTTGGTCTGGCCTACGTCATCATGGTCATTGCGTCAAGAATAGCCCTCACAGGGGTACGCACATCGGCCCTCTATTTAACGTTCACCTACCTGTTCTTTACCCTCGGCGAATTATTTCTGAGTCCGGTAGGATTGAGTTCGTTCACCAAACTGGCGCCAAAACGCTATGCCAGCCAGTTAATGGGCATCTGGTTTGTGGGTACGTCGCTGGGCAATCTTATTGCCGGTCTGTTTGCCGGTGGATTCGATGAAAATAACGTGCAGCAAATGCCTGAGTTGTTCCAGAGTGTAGCGTATTTCGGTTTAGGCTCAGGGTTGCTTCTCCTGCTTTTTTCCAAACCCCTGAAAAAGTGGATGGGCGGGGTGCAGTAAGTTTGCTGCCTTTCGTAGCTATAATCCGTAATCAGGCATACATAACGAATTGAGCAAGGCGTTGTCGGCTAATGGTTTAGCCGACAACGCCTTGCTCAATTCGTTAGAAAAACTTGAGGAACGATTCAACAACCAGCAGGAAAAGCGAACCTGCAACAAGAAGCATAAGTGACCAGGGTCCGGGCAAAAGCGAATTCTTCCGAATAATCATAACAGTAAATTGGATGATCAAGGTAGATTCTACGCATATGTACCTGATAGGGAGTTAGTTCAATTAGTATAACGATAGTGACACGAAAAAAGTTTTATAAAGTAGATTGGTTTTATAGACTTAGTTACTCTTCCGGATGGGAGTTATCAAAAAAAAGGCAAGAGTTAGTAGTATAAACAGACCGAATAGCAGCAGTGTAATTTTTGCCACGCCAGGTTTATTCAGCCAATAAGCCAAAACGGAGAAATGAGCGGATAGAAAGGTGATAGCCAGCAATAGCACCCGCCAATTGATGAGTGTTTCGAGGTTCATAAAGATTTCCAGCTTGACTGCACAAGGGAGTTTGTGCGCTTAATGCGTTGACACTCAAAAATAAAAAAAGATTCCTCTGGAACACTACTACTATAACATTAGCCCGATTAATCTTAATGGTAGTCCTCGTCCAGTTTCGTTTCTATCGACACTGTTGAGGCTATTGTAGCTGACAAGCAGGGCAATAGCATCGAAGAATCCATCAGAATCCATATTGGTCAATCACTAATAACGCACAGAAAATCAGCCTACTACCCGATGAGGTAGTGGGGTTGCCGGGAGATCAGCAAGGGCACAAAGCCAACCAGATAGGCTGAGTGGTAAGGAGATTGCTTTCTTACACCAGTAGATTCCAGAACCACCAACTTGTCAGACAAAACAAAAAGGTGGCGATAGCAATCAGGATTGACCACGGGCCAATTAAAAGATAGTTTTTGCGAATAGTCATTACGGTAGGCTTACCCTATAGTAAGCACCAACATCCACGCCAATCTACTGCTTTTTAGACCTATCGTTTACAAAATATAACTATTTATACGTAGTAAACGGTTGCCTGCCTCGACTAACCACCCAAATCGGACTTTCAACTAAGCAGATGGATACGTCTGCCTGACGGGGGAGGGCCTTAACCTAATGAACAATGAGGGATGAGGTTTAACGGATTGGGTTACTTTTAGCTGATCAGGTCGTGAGTGTTTAGAAAAAGAAGGGGACAGCTTGGCCACTGATGGCATCAGGCCTACTCTTTCCATATCGAATCGAACTCGATGTGGAAAGAGTAGGCCTGGTAAGTTCCTCATTCTATCCCTACGGGAGCGGTCAGAACGCTGGCAGGAGTTTCCGGGAAAAGACACGCGTACCCGTTTGCATTCGGATAATCTGAAGCTGAGGGCTGGATGAGGGCGTCACGTGCAGGACAAACTCAGTGCCTGTGTGCTGCTCAACTTGCCGAAGCTTTTGCTGCCCGCCCACCGAATAAACAGCGAACTCAGGTGCCGGAGCATTGGTACGCACCAGCACTTCCGTGTTGGTAAGCGCAAAAGCGGTTAGGTAAAGCGCTCCAGGTTCGTACCGAACGGCAATAACCTTCGAATAGTCAACGGTGGCATCCTGGTCAACCTGCCGCAGACGGTAGTAATTTATCCCCCGCTGAGGTGTTTCGTCGGAGAACGTATACACCTGACGGCTGGTTGAGAAACCTTCACTACGGAGGCTGCCAATCCGCTCGAACGAACGCGCATCTGCACTACGCTCAACCTCAAACCGATCACTGTTTTGTTCAAGCGACGTTTCCCAGACCAGCTCAACCTGGTCCTTTACTACCTGACCGCTAAAGGAGACCAGACGCACGGGCATCGGCGCGTCGTCCCAGTTGAGACCGCTAAGGAAAATACGCTGGGTACCAGGGTCGCCTGCGACCTGACTACCACTGCAATATTGAATACTTACCTGATTGAGATCGCCACTAAAAGTAACTAAGTTTAAATTGTTGGTAGCAGGGTTTGTACCCGTAATGGTATTGCCTGAAACGGTGTTGGCATTGGCGATGGAACTGGCTCCAATGGTGGGGTTTTTGTTGGCTGCCCCGTTTTTGCCCGTTACCGTTACCTGATCCTGATAATTACTGTCACTACCCGGCGCTCCGGTTTGCCGATCAACATCGGCCAAATAGAAATTAAGGTTCCCCACCGGTTGAGAAAAGGTGATAGTCAGGGTCACGCATTCGTTGGGCTTAAAATCGGCTTCGAGCCGTAAGCGGGACGGATTAGCCATTCCGGAGGGGTCACCGCTGGCTGCGAATGCACTGGTAGCCCCCGTCACAAGGACGGTTGCCGAAACGGGCTTGTTACCAATGTTGGTGTAGACATAAGCGAAGCTGCCATCAGGATACAGATTCCAGTCTAAATCCTGGGCAAGTACTCCAGCCAATGGAGTTAAACACAATAGGGTCAGGATAATTTTCTTCATTAGGGTATGATTGAGGGGTTAGTTGATTTCGGCTAAATATTGCTTTTTTGTGAGGATAAACAACAAATAGCATTCAATATTGATTTGTTAGTTACCTAACTGTACGTTAAGAGCTACTCTTCTTGGATCTACTATCAAGTTGTTACCAGAATCATTCGCCTGACCAATAGTTCATATAAGCTGTGTCACTTTCTTTTTCGGTTGGGGTTCTCTTTCTGGTTCATCACCTCTATTTGTTAAGTCTGAATTAATTTTCGACCTGTAGAACTGACGGATGTGATGGCCCTTATGGAGAAGAATGCTGTTCAATCGTGAAATAACCTGCCAATCGAGCATGTCATGTATAGGGGTAACTTTGATTAGAGTTCTTTCAACTTGTTGCCGACAAACCGCTGGCTTTTACCGATTAGGTGCAAGCCTCCAGGGCTACCAGCACCAGAAAGATCGTGGTTGTAATGAGAGAATTATCGTCGCTTCGTTCAGACATTTGCTTGTTTGTCTTATTCCTCTCCATAGATATATACCCAGGCAATTGCCAGCATGAAGGCCAGCACCAGAACTGCCAGCAACATGGCCCGAATTGGTAGCCGAGGATTGTTTTGGTCTGACATATCGGGCTGCTCTTTTACGTTTTTCCGCCCGGAATCAGCCTCTCTACCACCAGCAGACCGATCAAAAACCAAGACTGTAAGCATAGGGCCAAAATCGTTCCGGTCAGTATTTTTCACAGAAGGTGGTCCCGTAGCCCTGCTTCTGCTGTAGGCAACACCAGAACACCTACCAGCCGTCGGGCTTTCCAGTTTGGCATTCTGTAAACTGGGTTAATAGGGCAATCGATTTCGCAGGCCCCGCAGCCGCCTTTTAGTTCCTGCGACACGTGCCGGTAAGGTCTCGACAAAATGGTTACAATTCATCTGATCAGACGTTTTATGGCTGACCAAATATGCTTGACCAGCAAGTTACTGAAGTGATCACAAGCATACTATTTAATTTATTAAACGTAGTAAAAACAGCCGGCAAAACTTTATGTCGTTTTTGCTGACTCCCTATGGCACCACAAAATGTTGATTAGACCAACGTATTCGTATCAATTAGTGAAACTCAACCGCTCGGATTGATGTAATCGTTTAATGCGAATCAGGCCAACCGTACTCCCTATCGTGATGGCTGGAAACCCATTCCGACAGGTTGACAAATCAATCCAGTGCATGCTTCCGGATGCGCCAGCCAACTCCCTTTAGGGCGGGGGTAAAGGCGCCAAGCTCACTTTTGAAGAAATTTAAACAGGCTCTACGTGTGGTTACTTTCCAATGCAGAAAGTAATCTACAAATTTAAATAACTCACTATCAGTTATGTATGCTTAAAGTGTATTTTAAAAGGTACAAATAGTGCTCAAAATCTGCGAATTAGTTAAGTAAGGCTGATTTCGACAGGGTAATTACATCGTTTATCTTTAGGCTATGAAATCGTATTACCGGCTCTGCTTTTGCCTTCTGGTGGTCGTTGCGCTCGACCAGTGTAAACAGCCATCAGTCCCCGTTCCGGCTAACGCCCTACCCGCCCGTGACGATAATATGGCGATGGGAAATCCCGATGGTGCCAAATCCTCTGAGTCCAGCCCGAACGCCTATCTGATTCCCGGTCAACCTATTTTCTATAACTAATCGACAGGTATAGCCAACTGGTGTGGCTGTCATTTATCAGTTGCCTGGAAAAGGCCTGCTTCGAGACATACAGGTAATTTCATTCCTGACCAAACATTGCCTGTTGGCTGTTTGGATAAAGTAAGTGAATCGTAGCACTTTTTTCCAGAATGCTTAGGGTACCTACCCGGCAAAACCGGCAGAATCCTTTTTGCCGGTTTTGCCGGGTGGTCAGTACAGGCTTTTTTAATTGATGCTGTAAGTAAGTGGCTAACTGTCCTCCTCATGTCGTTGATAAGCCCTGCGGACTTGAAAGAGTAATATTCAACGGGCGACCGCCTTTTAGCATGGTATGAGAATGGCGAGTAAACCAAGGCTAATCTGGATAATTTTTTGATTGGTTAGCTACTTGGCATCACAACATAACCGGCCAGCTTGGCTACGGCTGAAAGAATACTGTTAGGGGGTGTGCTCAGGCAACGGGCTATACATCATTGCCAGAGCAAGGGTAAAGGCGGAAAAGGTGATAACAGTAGGGCGAATCCAATAGCCAGTGGTGAACTGACGGTGCCTGCTGTACTATGGACGGTGATTGTCGTTCTGCCCGTAGGTACGGATGATGTAAACCGGATAACCACCCAGACGCAGATTATTGCAGTCTGGAAGTACTACACCAATGCCGCAGGTGAGCAGGCTTAGTCAGACCATCAGGTGTGGTGGATATTGAAGGTTGTTTGAGGCCTGTTCAATAATCAGGTTGAGACGGTAACTTGCCCAACTCGGTCAGTTCATAGATATTCTCCTCACCCACCCTGCCCGTATAACGTATTCTGCGCTCTGTAATTAACGCACTGATTAAGCGATTGAACAGCGGGTTAGGGATGGCAAGGTGACTCTTTAATTGGTTAGCTGTCAAGCTTTTCGTCGATAAAATGTTGATTATCCTATTTTTTGCTTCTACATCCTTCATACCCCTTCTATCATTCGTTAAGTAGTGATTAAATACCCTGCACCGGGTTAGGAGTTAAATCGTTGATCAGGATGAAAACCAACCTGTGACACTTACCCAGTAATCTGGTTTTGGCCCTGATGACTATTCTTTGGACTTGAGTCCCATGAGCAGGTCACAACCAAGTCGCTTGTCAACTGCTAACCGCCCAGATAGATACGAAGGCCTCTACTTGGTCAAATCTGACCGCGTCACGGTGGTACGCTTTAGTAATCGAGCTTATTAGAAAAGCCCCCTCCATGAAGGGGCTTTTTGACTTATAGTAGTAACTATTTAGCGCGCATTATGCAATTTGGGGATAATCGGGGGTTCGGTTTCGCCAGCCCGCATTGCATTATAGTTCCTATCCACATATACGTACAGTTGACCTCAACCAGAATAGCTACTATTCACCTGACCATAGGTTTCTTATCTGATAAAGCGTGCGACGATAGCAAGCTACTCCCATCTGCTCAGGCACACGATTTTATTGAGTAAGCGTAGGGTGACTACCCGGTAAAACTACTTCTGCCGGTTTTGCCGGGTGGTCACTATAGACTTTTTGATTGATTGTCGCTATTCTAAGTTTAACGCTAACTGCCTACCTGGTGAGGTTGTTGATACAACTTGCAAGCTTGACGGCGTAATACCTAACACACGAACGCCTTTTAGCACGGGTAACAGTGAAGATAGTTGAAGAAGCTTATGGTATTATGGTATGGGCTTTGTCTGGGGATGGCCCCCGTATCGCACACTGTAGTTGCCGGGTAAAGCTGCTGACCAGCATGGTAAAACACTAAACCATCTTCGCCTTTACCTTAATCGAGTGGAAATTGTAGTACTGCTTGGCTGCAAAACCCTACTGCTTATGGATACGATGTGTTCCCTGACCGAGAGCTGTGTTGGTAAAGCCATCACTAGGCCCGAACGCAAATTCGGGCCTAGTGATGGCTTTACCAACACAGCTCTCGGTCAGGCGCGATGGGTTAATGCGCGATAAGCTCAGGTAATTGAGCTTCAAAAAGTGCCGTGAATTGCTGAGCAGTCAGAATATGCCCTTGTTTTTGGGCATTGTTGGCAACGCTATACCCCCACTGAGCAGCCGCCAATCGTTGGGTAGGCGTTCCGTGGTGGCCATCACTGGTAAAGCCACAATCACCAATATTAAAAAATACCTGAAAAAATTGTTGAACCCGTTTCCACTGCATAGAAGCTCCTCGGGCATGAGACAGGTAATAGGCCGAATACGCATCCGCCATCAATTCAGTTCGGCGGGTAGCTTCGGGACTGGTTTCATCCTCGAATAAGTCTAATTGAAATTGAATCTGGTGGCCAAACTCATGAGCTAGTATGGCCTGGGGAGCGACATCATCATACCCGATAGCGGTAAATCCTTCCAGAATACCGTCACCCATAATAATCTTATCGGGGATTTTACCTACTAGCGGAAAGCTAAATCCTTGCAGAGCAAAAGCATTGAAGGTAAAGACTGGATGATTACCCTGTCTTAATTGTGGGAATGCATCAAGCAAGGCTAAGACGAAGTCCGCAAAAAAGGCCGCATCGGCAGCGCTTAACCCATAGACGACAGTATAGGTTCTAAGAAGCTTGCTTCTGTCGCGCAGCATACTTCCATGCATGGCCGCCAATACCATATCACTGGATTGAATGTTCCAGAAACGTTGTAAATCCTTGAACGTTTTGGTTAACCTATGTGTGTACTCGCCATTAACGCCAAAGTACTGGTTAGCTGAACTATTTTCAAAAACCAAGGCATCATAAGTTGGCAAATCCAGCATAGCGGTATTGGAAACATAGGTACGAAGCGTTCTATTCCAGTCGGTAAGTTGCCCACTCAACCATTGGTTAATCTCGGTATTACTATTACAGGCTGTCGGTGTTATATTCACAACTCGTTGAACCAGATCCCGATACTCTGGGTGAGTCTTCAACAAAAGATCTGGATTTTGCTGGAGGCTGTTTCCAGTGCCTAAAGGCAGGGAAGAGAACAGTTGGGCCAGTTTGTTTTCTAAGTCAGCCGAGAGTCGGGCTGATTGAGTAGCTGATGAATTACCTGGGGTAAGTCCACTGTCAATCATGGATTCTTTACAGCCTGTAACCAGGATACTACAAATGGCCACGACGCTTGTCACAAGTGTGATATTTTTCATGCACAGAAAGTTTATAGTTTATGACTACAGTTTTGCTCTACAAGGTAAGATATTGGAAATAAATTATTGGCTTTAAGGATGTTAATTTCAACATATTTTATTCAAATCGTTAAGTACATTACTAACTATTAAGGCCATACGCATAAATTGGTAGATTGTAACAACTGCTTACTCTCTTTCTCAGAGGCATAATATTCGTAGTCTGACATCACTCACCAGGATGTTTAATTGCCGGTCAGTTTTTGCCGCCAGCAGGTAAACCCCAATGAGTTTCGTAGTAGTTTTTTCTGAGCATCACTCAATTGCTCAAACACCGGACGAAAGCCCACCGACAACTGATTCGGCGCAAACGACTGTTCATAATACTGCCTTAGCTCCTGATTGCTTTCCATACGTCAACTGGTTAGGTACAAAAAAGGCTGGCTTCGATGAAACCAGTCTTTACTTTGTGCAACTACTAAGTACCCATAAATTCATATGACCAACAAAATAGACAAATTAGATTAGTCGGTAACTTATTAAGTAGGCGGTCACAAAAAAAGCTGACCCTATCCGAATCAGCGTTTTCAAACCACCACTTGTCAATAAGTCCGTTTGTATCAGTAAGTGTCAAGCAACATTCTTGCCAAAGGTTATAGGCTTTATTCACCCACCAGACTAACAAAAGCTTCTCTAACAGGAGCCTACCCCACTTAGTAGTTTCCCTTTCGATTGCTCTTCCTCAGTGAAGCTTGAATAACAGCCCAGGCTTTCACCCGTAACTGCTGGTGAAGTTCCTTATCGCGGGGCACAAACGTTGTGCTGCGGACATTGCCCGTCATCAACTTTAATTGCCAATAGTTGGTATCGGACGTATCGGGTATTGACGTATAAGTAAGTTGGATCATAGTCAAGGGTACTCTTTATTCATGTGGCATCCACTAAACAGGAAAGCGCGAATGGTCTATTGGGCTACTTCATTGTTAAGTGGATAAATCTGAAAGGGGGTGTAACCGATTATTACACCCCACTTAGCTGCTTAATGTGACAGATATACTTTTTAGGTGCTGGGTCGGATTTGAACCGACGCTTAGGCCGTTAAGCTACCAACAAAGTTACCGGACCTGGAATCGAACCGCAACGGCGGACCGTCAAGGTTCGCTGAGTCAACGTCAGCCGTACGAACCGCTGTACGATCCGGCAATATAAATGTCCTGTCAGGGTACGAGCGGCAGCGACCGGCCGTCTGAAAGCTCCAGATTCAAATTCTGGCGCTCTACCAACAGAGCTACAAAACAATGTTAAAATGGCCCTATAGGGATTATTAGACAGTATTTAACAACTTTGAGATGCACCTAAAAAGTACTATCTGGCGGAATGACTATGACAGAATCGCTGACAGATCTATTAATTTCATTTGAATCGGCAGGCAGGTTTGGTTGATACACCGGTTCGGCTTTGACTGGATGTATCGTGTCCATCTCCGCATTTTTCTCCATGTTTATTTCTTTTTCATTCTCTTCTTTATTAATTAATGGCTTAACGACCGCTGATTTAGAGTTGACTTTGTTACGCTCAGGCATTTTTCCTGATACTGAATCCTTACCGACATCTAAGTCACCCGGTAGTTGGGGCATTGTGCGGTTGTACAAGCTAAAGGCTAATCCTGCGGCTAAGACAATACAAATCTCAACCCACCACTTCCGAAGTCTGCTAAATGTTGGTTTCGGAAGTCCATCCACTGGTTCATCAATCCCTTTGCCCCCATCCAAAACTGTCATAACGGAGTTGGATTCGATCTTGGTCAGTGGCACGTTTGGAGTAGACCAGCTTGCATTCAATTGTTCAACTCGACTCTGCTCAAGCAGTAACTCCAGTTGGTCGACACTGTGAAGCCGATCCTGTGGATTACGGGCCAGCAAGCACATGAGTAACGTAGCTAGACTTGGCGGTAAGGGCAGACCAGTTGGCGTCGTAAATACGGGTAGTGGAGCGGTCAATACCTGCTGCCTAAACTGGGATAGTCCCACTTCGTTGTGCAGGGCAAAGGGCACTTTGCCCGTGAGGCATTCGTACAATATTACGCCCAGCGCATAATAATCAACTGCTTCATCGACCTGAAGTGGATTGTCGAACTGCTCGGGAGCCGTATACTCATAGGTCGTTTGCGACTCCTCACTCTGGGTTTGTATAGTACTGTCAATCCAGACATTCGCAATACCTAAGTCGGTCAGCAGGAAGTGTAACTCCCCACTGGATAACCGGCGATATAATATATTTTTGGGATTAATAGCCCGATGAATTATAGGCTTGGAGTGCATAGCCCGGAATGCTCCTGTTAACTGTAATCCCAGCCGGATGGTGGTTAGTACATCTAAATAACCGTTCTCTTTAAGCAGACTGTATAAATCTGCTGCTTCCACAAAGTCCATGACTATGTAGGTGTAGGACATCGTCGCGTTTAACTGCACCTCCCGCACTCGAACCAGGTTGGGATGGTCTATGAAAACCATACGCTGCGACTCGTGCTCAAAACGTCGCAGCGTATCGGCATCAGCCACTAAGGGATACTCTTTAATAATTACTAGATCGCCCGAAGGCTGGTGCTGAGCTTTAAGAACGCGAATAGGCCCCTGCCTCAGTTCTTCTGAGATCTCATAATTTGCAAAAATTGAGTTGACACTACTATTTGGCATGGCGCATCATAGTTTTAAGATATCATTATCGCAGCACTGGCCGAGCGTACAGCAGCGGACCGAAAAGGGCCAATCAATTAGTGATCGTCCTTATCATCGACTGGTAGACGCGTAGATAGAAGTACCCATTATTAAATCATATTTTAGCTATACTGTGCAGACTCTACAAAAAAACGAGCAAATTGTTCTATGAGAGAAGGCTAAAAAAGGCTTACGCGTCTGAAATCGCAAAGCATCTTCTGGGATGAATGGTTACTCAGCGTGGGAGGAAAAGTCGCCCCGCACCATCGAGGAGAAAAACGGGGTCAGGTGGCGCAAGTCCGGTTTGGCCTGCACGATGCTACTGGGTGGCAAATGGTCAATGGTGTCTAACATAACGAGTTCAAAACGCAAGAACCACTATATTATACTTTTGTTATATATATTTTAAGTAGAACATAAAACCACTACGCATCCGCGTAGTGGCCTCTTCACATTTATGGGTTATGGTTCTTAGAAAGACCATACTTAGGACGCAGCAAGCTGGCATAAGTAACAAACTTCGGGATTAGTGTCAAGACACAAAAAACGCTGGCTCCAACGGTTCCAGCGTTTCTGAAAACCCATAAATGTAAAGCTTTCAGACTGACGCGTGCCAGTCCTCAATCAGTTGGCATTCAGGCAACTATCGGGCCAGATTAGCGCTATAGAAAATGGCAACTTTAACGAGACGAGTAAGTAGGTTGAGTATCTATTAAGACCCCAGACATATATAGGGGCCAACAAAATAGTTTATAGTTTTGCCAAACGGTAACTTATTGAGTAGACGGCAAAAAACGCCGACCTCAGCGATGCCAGCGTTTCTATACTACCTATGAAGAATATATGTGTCCTAAAGCCTATGCAACTATTGGGCCAACAAAAACGCTGACCTCATTCGAATCAGCGTTTCTAACCCTCCATATCATAAAAATTGTACGTACTGAACACTAAGCAGGATTATTGCCATTGTTTTCTAGCTTGTATCAATTCTTTTATGAAGCATTACCTACCGGTAGTTTTTAAATTGGTGTATTGACGTTTTAGCCATTAAAGAACCCATTTGACTAAATTAGTGGGTAATGCTCTATGTGTTTATTATGAACTTTAGGGAAGGCGTACTCATCTCAATCAATTAACCGCAAAGCCATAGCTGGTTTAGCCTGGGGTATTGGCACACAATCCCCCTTATTTATAGCCAAATTGACGAATAACCCGCAATACACCCCCCGCGCAGAATCAGGCCAGCGTGATTCGATGACGTACCTACAGACGATTAGGAGAATCAGGGATTGAGCAGTGGAGGGGTAGGTGGAGTGGCTTATAAGATGATAATCTCTTGATTAATAACTACTTAAAAACTGACACCCTGTTTACTTTTTTTTGCATTCCTGAGTAATTGGCAAGATTTTGGCTGTTGCTGTAGGCTTAAACCACCCCGTCAATGGTCAATCCTACCACTACCGATCTGCTGAAAGAATACATAAAGACGCTCCTGGCCACAGAAGTCGTGTTTCCCGGTATACTACCCCGTCAATGGGGCCACGAGTTTAGTCAAACCGAGTTAGAGGCTGTTTACTTTGGCCTGAAATTTGTGCTCGAAAGGGCCAATCGGAAAACCCCTAAAGTTCTACTCGAGGAGTTTAATAAAATCGAGGAAGCCAATATACAACTGCATTGGTTTTTGCAAGATCACTGGGAGGAAATTGTGAAGTTAATGGCGAAAAAATCTACGTTAGGTCAGTGATTGAAGGTAATGCGATACGAGGAATGCGGTTGTCGGCAGAGCGTTCCTTTTCGTTTAGTCTTCAGACCCTTTAATGCCTAATTCGTTGGTCAATGTTTCAGCCGCTTGCCTGGCCAGATGCAGTTGCGCGGTTGCCGAGGCTAACCCTTGAATCAATTCCCGATCGTCCTCAATGCTGGTCCGTATACTGGTCCGATGAGCGTTAGGCTCATCGGGATTGGTGATTATCAGAATGTACGTATCGGCCCTCAACAGGCTGTAGAAGGCTTTAAAGCGGTAGTAGAGCCTGAGTAGTTTTTCCATCAGCGGGTAGTCAGTTTACTAAAGTTACACCATGAAGTGATTGCCCTGACCAAGTTAGGGCTTTTTATGACCCTCCGTTAGTTGACCAATTGGGCGGCTGACAACATAGCGCTTAACGCCCTGGCAGCTAACGTCCTGACGGGCAGAGGGATTGCCTTTCGACCGCTCAATAAAAGATAACCGGACAAACCGCGAATTGGCATCTTTTGTGCTGGAAATCTCCTATGAAGAAACGACTACTGCTGCTGTTACTGCTTGGGGGGTCGTGTTCGCCCAAACTCCGGCCCGGCCAGGAGCAGGTAAGCCGCCCTTACTATGTGGCGCTAAAGCCTACCGATTGGTACGAAAAGCCCGACTCGACCAGCCAGCGTTTGATACCCCTTTCGCCGGGAGATACCATCCGTACTGTACGGGCACCAGGCCAGCTACGGGGCTGGCAGGCAGTGGAACGAAAAGGCACGGTGGGGTTCCTTCGTAACCCCAGCCTGTTGCCTGTTCAAGGACAAACCGATACACCAATACCTGGGGATAGCCTCTTCTCCCGGTCCATTAACCAGCATTCCGCTTATAGGGACCTCTCTACAGCCCGCAAGCCACCGGTATCTACCCGGTATAGCACCCCTACGCCGGGGGCAGCAATCTATACGGGTCCTGGTGGGGAACGGTACTACTACAACCGAAAGGGCGCTAAGACCTATCTTGGGCGCCAATAAGTCGGTTCTCTGTTCATCGAGCCGATTTGGTGAGCAGGCCATGCCAGGCTGCATAATCCTATTACCTGGCTCAATACTTTGGACGCCTGCTGCGTATATAAGCGGCAAGCCAAAACAGCAGACCCGCCAGAAAATAGCTATAGCGGTGGTGGGTGAACCCAAGATAGAAAAAACCTATACCAACAGGTAAGCAGAGTAAATAGTCATACTTATTCATCGCTACGGGGACGGCCCCTACGGTTTGGCTATTGAGTACACTCCCCGGTAGCGCATATTTGATGCCAAAGATTCGCCCGTCACCCCATTCGGTCGTGCGGAGGCATCGGTAGCCCTCCTATGCCAGACTAAAAGCCCTCTACTTAGTCCGTAGGAGGAAGCCAACGGCGGGGCGTGGTCAACACTTTTTTTAGCGCATGGGCTGTAGTATGTTATCAGACCAGTGATTAATGTAATGAAAAATAAGGGCTACCATGAATCCGCCGTTTAAGAATGACCGGGAGCGCATGGAACACCTGTTTACCAAGGTGGGTGGAGCGCAGTACATCTTTTACCAACTAATGGCCGACCTGGATTATCGGGTGCTGGTGCAAACGCCGGTCGGGGTGAAGAACATTCATGTGCCGCGTCGCCTGCTTGGTGAAGCTGTCCTTAGCTCATCCGACAGGAACTATATCTGCCAGCAACTTTCAACGGCTTCGCTGCTGGAGGCACTCAAACAGGCAACGCCGGATGAGATAAACCTACCCGACATTCCACAAAAAGCCGCACCGGATTCAATCGGGCGACGATTTCTGAGTTGGCTTGGATTTCGCAACTAGCGATACGCTTATGACCAAGTTGCGGAAGGTGTAGTTTGGCGAAAGGTATCAATGGGTAATCCGTTACCAACCCGTATGCCTAAGACGGAACAATCCTGAAAAGGTAACGCGGTTTCAAAAAAGAAAGGTCTTTATCGGTGGCTAAAACCGATTTAAACCGGTAGGTACGCGCCAAAGGTGGCCCCTAATCCTGGCTGACTACTGGCTTGAATAGCTTCCCCATGATTGGTAACTACTTTTTCGCAGATGGCTAAACCAATTTCGGTGCCTGGGTACACCTGCTTGCCATGGAGGCGCTGAAAGAGCGCAAAGATGCGGTCTACATACATAGGCTCAAAGCCAATTCCATTATCCGACACATCAATCCGATGATAAGTCTCTACCCATTGAGTGGGCCTGACCGACGGCGGTAAGTCTGAAGCGGCCACACGCTCAGCCGATATCCGAATCTTAGGGGGTTGGCCAGGTAAGCAAAACTTTAGAGCATTACTCACTAAGTTCTGAAACAACTGACCCATCTGGGAGGCATCGCCTGGGATGGTGGGCATCGCTTCAATTTCGACGACAGCCCTACTTTCCTGGATACGCAAGTCCAAATCGGTTAACACCGAGTGCAGCACCTCGGCTAATGATACGAGCGTATTGGCTTCTGGTTGGTGGCTTAGGCGGGAGTATATTAGCAGATCCCGGATCAGAGCGGACATCCGATTAGCCGCAGACTGCATCCGATCCACAAAGTCAACGCCGGTTCCCAACTGGTCGGCGTACTGGGCTTTTAGCAGATCACCAAAGGATTGAATCTTGCGTAGAGGTTCCTGTAAATCATGGCTGGCGATGAAGACAAACTGTTGCAGATTGGCATTACTACGCATTAACTCTTGATTCAACTGGCCCAACTGGGTGTTGGCCTGCTGCAACTGATTGGTACGTTCAACAACCCGTTCCTCGAGTTCAGCAGGTAGACAGCAACAAACCACTTACGCAGGGGTAATGGACTATCTTCAAAAATGGTTCCTAAGCGAACGCTAAACTTCTTACGGCATCCGGCACATTTGTAGTCTCCTCACGCAACCACACCGGGGACAAACGGGCGTTCCTTTCCAGCGGATATTGGCAAGGTGTTGTTTACAGGTATATTCGTCAGAAAAGTAGTCGTTTAGTTCGACTAAAGACTTAAATTTGGGTGTATATGAATCTGCCATAATGCCGTTCTATTATGATTCTAAGATAGCAATAAATAGCTGATTATCAAATAGTTGAAACTATCCTTAATCGTTCATCACATGAATTACTGCATAGATTTTGTGCCGCTGTCCGGCCCTTATTCACCCGAAAAATGGGCAATGCTGATTGTCTTTTGGAGAAGGTTTGGTAAGGGCGTGTTCGTATCTATTAATTAAATTTAAATCCGTAGACTTATTTCCAATGGGGTCGTCAAGTATATAATTGCCTATTTTTTTCTCTTTAAATCGGCGGCTTTGCCCAAAAGAAAATCTACACATTGCCGATATGCCGTTTTCGGTTGATTCGGTTAGAGGGCTAAGAAGCAGCAAAAAATAAAAAGATGTTTTTGCGCCTGCATATCCTAAATGGATTGGTCATAACCATGATGCGGTGTTTTGCGTTAACCCTACGGAGTTAGCTCCTTTATCAAGCAAATTCATGGACAACCAAGCCGTTAAGCAAGATCTATACCAGGCAATCAGGGAGTTTCTCCAACTCGAGCCAACCAGTGAGAATGAAACCATAACCACCCTTTATACAACCATCAAAGTCTTTGCCGATGAGCTGCCGGTCTATCCCAACCCTCAAACCCAAGCACAGGTCAATGCCTACAACCTGGCTCACGGCGAGAGTGAAGCGGATTTAATTTACTTTTCGCCAACAGCAGGGGATAGCTCAGCCTCCATTGGTGAAAGGGGCTCAACACTATCCCGGCTACAAGCCCGAGCGGTGGAAATTGAGCGGTTACTTCGAGCCGATACTGCTACTAGTGAAGGCGAGTAACAGGTGGTTCCTATAAGTAGGTCCCACCGTTGCGGGTAGGGCTTTACGACCTGCGGCTTACTCGGTTAGGTTGCGGCAGTAGCAGCGAGGTTTTATAGTCTACTTTAAGCGCCGAATGCGGTTGTATTCTTCCACTGAAAACGCTGTTCAGATTAACTTAGCCAGTAGCGAGCGGTATTGAGTGTAAGAAAGAGTAGTTAGGGACGGAACTGAGAGTGCCTTTCGAAGATTTCCTTTCTCACCTGCATCAGGGTTCGCTCGGCTAAATGTTGAACCCGTTCGCTGATTTGCTCAATTGGCTCTCCTGTTTCTCTAACAATCCGCTCGACCTCCAATTGCTGGAGAACCCGTAAATGGGCGTTATTGGCCATAAGTAGTTCCATTAAGGCTTGAGTTGATTCTTCCATTGGTACAGATAGAGGTTAGTTTACAGTGGGCAAGATAGGGGGTAAGGCTGCGATTTCAAATCTGACCCTTCATAAAACATAACCAGTTCATCTTCCATCGTTTCTCCTACTTGCCAGCCTACTATTCTACGTGAAAACAGATCCATCCAAGTATCTAAGTAGGCCAAATCGCCATTGATTAAAGGTAGATACGTGATGTCGCTGACCCAGACCAAATTGGGAGCCTTGGGCAGAGGCTGATCTAGTAATAAGTTCGGCCAATAGCCTCTTCTATGCGTGCTATCCGTCGTTCGGGGCACAAATGATTTAGCCGGGCCGCCGGTGCGGCTGAATGGCTTGTAAACCAACTGTTTTCATCAGCACTCGTACTCAATGACGACCCAATAAATGACCCTTTTCTTGCAGCTCAGCCGTAATGCGTCGACTGCCGTAGCGTCGTTTGTGCTTACGAAAGACCTGCTCCACTAGTTGTTGATGCTCAGCTTGTTGAGGGGTTAGTTGGTAGCTTTCACCCCGCAGGTACCGATAATAAGCCGTACGACTAACTTCCAACACCAGGCACAGTGTCTCCACCTTAAATTCGTCAGCCAGGCTTTTAACCAGCTCATACCATTGCCTTAGGTCTGTTGGCTGACAATGCTTAACGCTTTTTTTAAGATCGCCCGCTCCACTTCCAGTTGGCTAATCCGTTGTAGTAGCCGGTGATTCTCATGCGCTACATTAGAAGCTTGACTCGAAAGAAGGTGTTTCTCTTCCCCTTTTGTCCATTGTTTCCATTTATAAATGAGTGCTTCACGGATGCCCAATGCCTGTTCTTCCCGATTTCTTTTCAAATCCATTCAACTTTTCCCCTTTTGTCCTAATTGGAATGTTGTTTTTACACTCGCTCTCCTAATTCCTTGTCCACTACAATTTTATTTGTTGACCGGCTCTTGATGCTATCCATAAAAGCCGTTAATTAACGTACTATTCCAGCCCTTTTTCATCACTAAACCCATTGGAGAAGGTATTGGGTTGCCCTATAACATCATCATTAAAGGACACGGCGGTATGCTCAGCGCGGAGAGCCAGAAAGGAAAGTTAACCGAGTTTGTCATCACTCTGCACAGCATCTGATTATGAAAAGAATATACGTTACCCACCTGCTGTGGGCAGCAACGATGGGTGTATGTATCAGTCAGAATACCAGAACCCGAATTGACAGCCTTAACCGCGTGTTGGCTCACACCCCTCAGGATACCAGCCGCGTGTTGCTACTGTATAGACTGGCGAATAACTACCGCACCTTCTCGCCCGATTCCAGCCTCAAACTGGCCCAGGAGGCCCTCCAACTGGCTCAAAGGCTGAACTTTGGCAAAGGCGAAATCCTGGCGTTATCTTCAATTGGTGCATCGATGCGGAATCATGGGGAGTTACCCCAATCCTTAAACTATGCATTCAAGGCCCTCAGCATTGCCAGAACCGGGCATCATGAAAAAGAAGAGGCAGAAACATTAAACAGAATCGGACTCACTTACTATGATTTGGGGGAGTACCGACAGGCGATCCATTATTATCAGCAGGCCAAAAACGTTGACGAATCCATTTCAAACAAAATAGGAATTGCCCGAGAGTTGGTCAACATGGCCAGTAGTTACCTGAGCTTGAATCTACCAGACTCCGCTCGACTTGTCAATCAGCAGGCGTACCAATTTGTCAGGTATCGACCGGATGGATTTGCCTTTTCGATTAAGCTTTGGGCCTTGAATAACTTTGGGCGTCTGGAGGCCCAGGCGGGCGACAGCCAGAAGGCCTTGCAATATTATCGGGAAGCCTTGCGTCTGTCCTACCCCGGTAACGATCTCCAAAGCCGGTCTACCGCTCAATTTTACATGGCCGACTTGTTCGAGAAGACCAATCAATCCGACTCCAGCCTGAAATACGCCCATCTAGCCTTAATCAGTAGTCGACAACAAGATTACCGGTTAAGAATACTGAATGTCAGCAATTTATTGGTACAAATTTACAAAGCAAAGAACAACCGGGATACGGCCTTCAAGTATCAGGAAATCGCCAGAATTGCTAATGACAGTTTGTATGGGCCTAAAAAATTTCAACAACTCCAACTGCTCACTCTGGACGAACAACGGCGCCAACAGGAATCAGTAGCGGCCCAGAAAGACTACCAAAATAAAATTCGGTTTTACATCCTGCTGGCCGGTTTAGGGGTGTTATTACTGTTGGCCTATGTGCTGTGGCGTAACAATCAGCAAAAGCAGAAAGCCAATACGCTGCTAAACTGGCAAAAAGAAGAAATCGACCTTCAGCGAAGCAAAGCTGAGAACGCCCTGTCCGAACTCAAAGCCACTCAAAGCCAGCTCATTCAGCGTGAGAAAATGGCTAGTTTGGGCGAATTGACGGCGGGTATCGCCCATGAGATTCAGAATCCGCTCAACTTCGTCAACAACTTCTCGGAAGTGAGTATGGAACTGATTGCGGAATTAAAAGATGAGGCCTTGGCAGGGAATACAAATGAAGTAGTGGCTATCGCCGACGACCTTAGCGGCAATCTCCAAAAGATTATCCATCATGGGGGTCGGGCCAGCCGCATTGTCAAAGGCATGGTCGAACATAGCCGAACGACGACCGGCGAACGCCAGCCGACCAACTTGAATGCGCTGGCGGACGAATACCTGCGATTGTCTTATCAGGGACAGCGAGCAAAAGACAAATTTTTCCAGTGTGAAATAGTTACCGACTTTGACGCTGAGATGAGCCAGGTGGAAGTGGTGCCGCAGGAGATAGGCCGTGTACTGCTCAACTTGTACAATAACGCCTTCTACGCAGTACAAGAACGTCTCCAGCGAGACGGTCAGGATACGTATCAACCCACCATTAGGGTCAGCACACAACGAGAAGCAGGCCAGATAGTCATTCGGGTCTGGGACAATGGCACCGGCATTCCTGAATCCGTGAAGGCCAAGATTTTCCAGCCCTTTTTCACGACGAAGCCCACGGGCGAGGGGACGGGGCTGGGACTCTCGCTGAGCTACGACATCATCACCAAAGGGCATGGCGGTTCGCTGCTGGTGCAAAGTCAGGAAGGCGAAGCCACCAAGTTTACCATCCAGTTGCCAGCGCCTAAAGGCAGCACCATAGCAGGCTGATTAGTCAATTATGTAAATATTTAAACCAAAAAAGCCCGAACTCGCTACGAATCCAGGCCTGCAAACATGGGCTACATACTCACTGATGAGGGCCGACCCACAACCCCGGCTGATTCCCTTGCGGGTCGGGCGAACCGGGCCTGGGGTGGGTGGAGCAAAAAAATCCGGCACTCAGGGAAGAGCCAGATTTTGGCAACTTAACGTTTACTATACTACGCCACCCTAACTCGTTCGAGGGTTGATTTGTTGGATTTCAGTTCAGAGCAACGGCAAGGATAAAGCCCAACGTTGTCATCCTTCAATAACAACAGGCAATTGAACAATCATCCAGTGCGTGGACTGCTCATCGGCCTGCATCTCACTGCCTAAGTTCGAATTAACGGCTTCTTCCAGAATAACCTCATCCTCGGAATCAGCATCATTGCTGCGGTAGTAGGCCACGCTGATGTAGTATCTGGACTCATCGTAATCGTAGTACCCTGAGCGAATGCCGTATCCAGGGTGCAAAAGCACCAAACTTAAGCGGATGCCTTCGGCCATAAACGCGGGTGGGGGCGTCGTCGTCGACTGCCAGATAAAAAGGGGTAACAGACTGGGGCTGGGGTTTTCCATGGCCAAACCTACAAAAAAAGCTGGTTTTTTCTCTCCAACGAAGGCTCGCCGGATACGCCGAACCAAACGGCTTTAGTTAAACCTCCGTAGATTCTCTCTGGCCAGCAGGGCAAAGTGCGTGGCGTTTTCGGTCACGACGGTCAGCAACTCCTCCTGACTGTGCAGTTGCTGACCGTTCTTAAGCCCCAGCCGCTCGGCAACGGCCGTAAACACATTGATGGGCGTTAACTCAAAAAAGACAGTGATAGAGGGCGGCATAAACTATCTCTTCATTATGCTTTAGACTCGAACCAGCCGGTTGGCCACTGCATAAAAAAGCCCGGTTCAAGGATGAATCGGGCTTTTTTATATCTAATTTCTGTGATGCCTTATGTACCGTTTAGTATATTTATTGTTACAAGTTTCGTGTCTATACATCTAAAGTATAACCTAATTGAGTATATCTCTAAACCCGGAACTTCGCGTTCGTTTATTAGTTACATCAACTATGCCTACTTCGTTAACGGATGAAGAGACGATTCGTCAAATCTTGCCGAGTCATCCCAATCAGTGCTTTGAGACGCTTTACAACCGCTATGTGAGCAAAGTCTATCGACGTTGCCTATCCATGACGAAGGATTCCGAAAAAGCCTAGGATTATACTCACGACATCTTCCTGAAAGTATTCGATAAGTTGCCCGCTTTTTAGGAACGGTCAAGTTTTTCAACCTGGCTCTATTCGGTCTCCTATAATTATTGCACAGATCAGCTTCGAGCCAACAAGCGACTGCCAACCACACCCATCGACACTATCGGTCATCACGACGTAGCTGACGGGCAGGATACTCCTTTACATGAGGAGACGCTTCAGTTGGTTATGCAAGCGATGAACATGCTATCAAAAAAGGAGCAGGCCTTATTACGATTAAAATATGAGGACAGTAAAAGTATTGATGAAATTGCCCAATTATATGCCCTTAAAGCCAGTGCCATCAAGATGCGGCTTAAGCGGAGTCGGGAGAAGATTCAACAGCTACACAATCAACTCGCCACTTTGTAAGTAGCCCTTTTAAAATGTGGTGTCTGCGAGCATACTAATGTCACTATCTAAAAAAGCCCGACTGCTGGGTGCGGGTCGGGTTGGACATCGGTTTTAGTTAATGCGGCTCCTGGTAAACCATTTGCTTAATGGAAGCATAGGAGTTTCGGATTTCATAGAGCCGTCCATCATTCATTCTGATTTGCGACCTATCTGTAGAATGGGGCCTCACTTCAGCGATGTTAGCTGTGTTGATAAGAATGTCTTTTAGCTGACTACCATCAAGCACAGTGACTTCAATAAACATGACGTTTCGATTTAGTAGAAGGGCAATATAGATATTGTGGTTTTCAAACGGTAATGGTCTTCCAATTCGGCAGGCTGTTGTATGCCTGAGGAGCCATCATTATTGAATGTTTCGCAATAAAACAACTGGCTTTTCAACTTCCTCAACAAACCCGTACCGCTTAGCTATTTTGTTCTGGGTTGAATCCCGGTTGAGCGAGTTGAGAAAGCCACCAATCAAGGTTCTGAACTCCTCAAGCGACATGCTATGCTTGTTGATGTCGCAACTGGCACAAGCGGGTGATTTATTATTAACATGAAGCCGGTCGGAATGTTTGCAGGTGCCATCATATACCCATTTACGCTTTTTTTGGTCCCACTTTTTGTTACACTGAATGGGTTCCAACTCATCAATATGCCAACCTTTTTCTAATTCACAGCGCAGTATGCACATCTGCCCCCACACTTATTAAAGATCAATTCACGCTGCTTGTTGGTTGCCATAAGCAAAGTTAATATAATAAGTTGGGTAGGTTCAATAAGGCGTCTACGAAAAAGATATTAGGAATTAAAAATGTGTATTAATAAAAAGCAGCGTATTTAATGCGCTATTAGGCGAAAACATTCCTAATTATCTTCAAAAGACAGAAATAATTTTATGGAAAAGTACATTATTTTTATCAAGTCTTATGTACTTATTACTTGGTTTGTTTTCTGAAAGTTAAGTAATAATTTTACAGGTCAATTAGTTGATTTACAAATATATACCATAAAATAAATCTTAAATTTATGTATAGATAGAACTTGAAATGTTTGTTAAAAAGTAATTACTTTTACCAAAATGTGAGCATCAACATAATCACAAATACCACGAAACCGGTCAGACAACCGGCTTTCCTGTTTAACATTAACCTACCAGTTTACTTATCAGCACTTTTGTTGAGCCTGTTTCATATCTCCCCAAACAAATATACCAGCGTAGTGGTCAGCACCAGGGCAATCACCATCCCGACCAATAGCGACTCTTTTACAGCGAGCCGAAAGTATTTACATTCTGCCATTGGGCAAATTAGATGAAGTAACATTTTGCCAAAAATAAGGAATAGTATAATCGTACGCTAAAATGACACAACGCCCGGTTCTGCCTACCAGCAGCCGGGCGTTGTGAGTCTACCTGTTTACAATCCACCTCTGGTCACACGCTTCGGCCTTGAATCAGCCGTAGCACGATCATAATAACCGCGATGACCAGAAGCACATGAATTAGACCGCTGCTGCCGATACCCGCGCCCAAAACGCCTAAGAAGCCCAGTAGCCAGATGATAATCAGCACGACGGCGATGGTATATAAGATATTGCCCATGTTGGTAAGTTAGTTAAGGTAAAATTAGGTGCATTAATGTAATAACTATTTCTGTCCGACGATGTTATGCGTTTTACTTCGTAAACTACTTAGTTACTCACTTGGTGCGCTATTAAAGGTGCTCTAAGCACTTATCGGACAGAGGCTGTAATCAGTAAATCATGCCCTTTCGTATTCAACTCCCAGTCGTTGTGCGGTTGGTTCCAGCGAAATAGCAGTTCACGCTCACAGGGGTTGCCATAATCGTCGATGAGCGCGAATTTAATAGCATGATGCTGTTGCTGACCCGATTGGTTGGCAGGAAGCTGCTTAAAAGCGTTGACTAACTCTTCAAGGCTAACCTCCAGGTTTATCAAGGATTGGGTATTCATTTTCACGGCTGTAGACGTTAAACGTATATAAAATTTCAATACTTAAAACCCTGAAAATGTACAACAAGACTAGTCAAAGTTAGCCACAGCAATACAACTACCCTATCCCGTTCCCGGCAAACTAATTACCATTCTCCACAACCTAGTTCATTGGGATAGTGTAAATGCCCTGTGTTAGTAAGGCATCTACCTAAACCTATAGTTTAATACTCCATAGTGGTAAGCCTGTCTACGTCACCTATCGCAACAGATCGACCAGAACAAGAACTAACCCGACAATTAAGGCAATTAACCCTAACGGGGAGGCAACATTAAGCAGGAGCAGAATAAGACCTATTACGCCGACAATTAGACCGATGGTCAACAGGGATTTAGCCATGGTACGCTCAGGTGCCAACTGGTTTTTTATTTTCTTATCCAGTTTCTTGAGTATTAGCCGCTGAAATAACGTCGTTTTTTGAGCCGTGGCGGTCTTTGTCGCCATAGCCGCCTGGGCGGTTGGACTTGCTAATAATTTGCTCATCCGCGCCATACGCTGGACTACCTTTTTATTCGATGCCAGCTTGCTATCGTTGCGTACATACGTCTCTATCTGCCGTATAGCCTGATTAGCCTGAGTTATTGGTGGCACCCCGGCCACTGGTTGAGGGGAAGAAACCGTTACAGTAGGCGATGCCTCCTCCAATAACGTTGATGGGTTCGCTTCCGTTGGTGTAACTACCACCGCAGAGGTTTGCGTTGAGGTCACTTGAATTTGCTGCCGTGCCGTAGGCTGGAAATAGGCCACTGGACGGCTGCATGAGGAAAAGACAGCCCCGCTCAACAGCGTAGCCAAAAGGAGTTTGGAAAATGAGTTCATAGTAAACGATTTTTAAAATGAAGTAAAATAGACTACCCTCAACAACCTCATCTGGACGGATTTGTTAGAGGGGCAACAATTTAAGGAAAGAAAAAAACTCACTCAGTCAATACACTGGTTGATTGACCCAATGGTGGTATTGTTTTAGGGGTACCTCTCCAGTAGTCTACAAGGCGAGGTTCTGCTCCACCTTATAGAAGATCACGCCCCGGAAATGAGCCTGTAATTTTTTGGCCAGTTCATTAAGGTACAAAAAGCCTGCCCGCTGAAGGGAGTTTTTTCGTTTGCTATAGGCAATGGGCAGCACTTGGCCAGCACTTAATTTATCCTCTCCAGCCACCTGCTCCGGGGTGTACAGCCGACCGGTTAGTTTCACCAGCCCCGACCTGACTGACACCTGACCAGCAAAAACAATGGTTTGGTGTCCATCAACTGGTTTTATGGACGAGTTAAGCAACAAACCATCACTGGCAGCCGAGAAGGTAATGGATTGCTCGGTCAGTACCTGAGTAATCGCCTGATAGGTTTGCTTATCGGCCAGGTCGGTGGTAATTAAAATCACATTGGCCCCCTCAAAAGGAGGGCGCTGGCCGTGTGCATGAGGCCCCATCAGCCCCAGCGTTAGGGTCAGCCAATAGGCAGACCGTTTTGCTGCAAAGTGTCCCATCGCTTTAAGTATGAACGTTGATAAACTGAGAAATCCACCTGCCAATCCTTGAAGCCGTCGCTTGGCTACCACTCCCTGCCGTTGTGTTAGTTGCCAAAAAAAGGCCAGTCAGTAACCAGCCCATTTTTTATCGACTCACTCTAGTAAGTGTTAGTGTGCGGTTCTCCATCTAAGAAACCTATAGCCCGTGTAGGAGTAAATAAAAATGGCTGAGGTTTCGACGACGGCCTCGGTATAGTCTTTGGCGTAGATGCCTGTTCTGTAATCCTGCACCCAATCAATGAGGGCCGCACAGTACAGAAACAAGCTAGCAAGACTCCCCATGATGACTGCCAGGATAACCAATGTCTGTCGCATAAGCATTGAACCGAGTTAATAAATCCTTTTTTAACGTATATATAACTTTAAAAAGGAATGGTGGTATTTACCTATAGATGCAATATGTTTGCCGAGTACAATTGCCGTGTTTAATCCTGTAATGGCTTTCCTGTATTTACACAAAAAAATAAGGTTTAAACTACTTTAAAGGCCGATCCCTCACACCACTAATTGTTACTAAATCAGATTTACTATCTACTCAGTAGGTAATTTCTTTTACATAATATGTGTATAAGATTCTACAAAAATGAGGATTTTAGCTAACGGAACGTCTTGGGCCAATTAAGTCAGAAGCGAATGATGAGGATAGGCTGAAGGCAGTACGTACACGGTTAGCCGAACAAACAAGTAGTTACTTGCCTGAGTTATCAATGGCATGGATGCTCAACTATTTAGATTGCCCGGTCTGAAGGTGGCGGTGTCGGACATTCAGTATCTGGACGGGGAAGGCAATTACACCTGGTTTCACCTTACAAAGGGTCGGCAAAAATTGACGTCCCGGACATTGGCCCACTACGCTCCCTTACTCCCAGACTTTATCCGTATCCATCGAGAGCATCTTATCAACCCTGCCTATGCCCTGAATTGCCAGCGCACCGGCCCAAAGTCGGCGGTGATGTTGATGAAGGATGGGGCGAAACTACCCATCTCCCGCAGGCGTATTAAAGAGGTATGTGAGACTCTCAAGCTATCGGACAACGAGTGGCTTAAGCAATTTCTTTAACTAAAGACCGACAGGCCAGCTACGATTAAATATAAACCGGCCCCATGGAAGCCGGTTTAGACGCCATTAACCTAAAGAAAAAATTGCAACATAAAATAAACCTACAGGTTCAGCAATCGCTTAATTTTATGAGGAAATGGTTACAAAGAACCCGGTTTCATCTTAAACCGGGCTTTGAACTCTAAAGCAATTCTGTTAGTATAAGCCGATTAGCCGAGCATTAACTTAGGAAGTGAGGAAGTAGTAAAAAAACGGCCCCAAGCGAAGCCGTTTTTTAGTATTCTCACTTATGTATTCTATTTTCTCTTCCGCTTAAACCGTTTTTGACTAAGGTTGTTAAATTGGGTGAGGGAATGGTAGAAACAAAATAGGTGGTAGCCTATGCCGCCGACTTCTAAACCCCGACTAAAACCGAAACCCGATGATGGAAGAGCCACAACACTTTTCAATTTAATTTCTGTCCTGCCTGATTAGTTGCAATCGGTGTTGCATGTCCAGCGACGATTTGCCAACGTCCATTATTTTTCACCATTGTCAACGTTGCTTTAGACTGGGTGCTATCTTGGCTTGCGTACTTACTCTTAACGGTTGTAGTAACTACAGCCGTCTTCCCATAGATACGAACTTTTTTGTCTTCATAAGCTAGATATTCTAGGGGCTTTCCAGATTTGACAGCGGCAATGCGCTCCGATTTATTCGACAACACACCGGAAGAAGGACTAACAAAAGTGTAATCAATGGCGTAGATTCGGTCGAGTTCGGCAACATCTTTGTTTCTCATAGCGATTGCCAGTTCATCAAGCGTTTTTCGTACGGCTTTTTCGTCTGTAGATTGGCCAGAAACGCAGATAGCTGCCTGCATAAGCAGCGTTACTAAAAAGATGGATCGTTTCATGATAATCTGTTTTTTTGGCTTATAAAATTTGCATACAAAATTAGAGTGGTTCACCCCAAAAGCTTATGAGACGTTCAGTCTGTGCAACTGGTCTAGCAGATGATATAGACTGGTTTATAGTAGAAGACATGTTTACAGGTAGGAATTGGCCTTGTTGGGTCAAAGGATCGGTAAGCAGAGGAGAATTGAGAAATGATAAACGTTTCATAACTTGGCGATACGAATGTTGGCCGCTCCCCAATAACGCTCTCGCTCATAAGTTCCCTTGGAATACCCTACCTGAAAGCCTACTAGCCAAGCGTTGCGGCTGTAGGGTAGGGTACTTTGAAACGGTTTATTTAGTGACATTTTATTTCGTATTTGACAGAGCCAAGAATGACCTAAAAGGCCAAAAAGTAAGATCTTTCTTGTAGCATGGGTCATCTATTATACAACAAAGTGTACTTCGTGTAACTATGAACTTATTTTTACAAAATTGCACTTATTTATGTTATCCAATCAAATATTACAATAACTCAACTATCATTTTTGGGGTAATTTGCTCATGACGGATGAGCTTAATCTACGGATATTCCATTAACATAATTTGAGTGGCTGTTGCAAAAGTAGAGCAGTATATAATAAAACTGATCAGGTACTGGTAGAGCGATCACCATCCCGCTTTGTTCAACCGGATAAAAGTGCAGATATTTCTTCAAGTTGTAGGTCATGGCCGCTACATACATCACTTTAGCTGCGGTTTCTCGGCTCCTAATATTGATTTGGCGCAAACCATAATAGTTGATCAAACTACCTAAAACCGGCTCAACCGTCGCCGAACGTATCCGCATCATCCGCTTGCCGAATCGACGCGATAATCGCTCCACCATTCGTTCATAGGGGGCTTTGTAATAGGTGTGATGCAACCGCTTTTCACTGGCCTTTTTACCCTTACACTGCTCATTAATAGGGCAACCTCTACAATCGGATGCCTTGGCTATGTAACGCTTTTTGGGGTTACCTTGCTTATCAACGACCAGTCGATCAAAGGCCAATCGGTTCCCTTGACTACAACTATAACTGTCACTCTTGGCATCGTAGCGAAAACCAGAACGTTCAACTTTGTACTTACCATGGGGCGGAATGAAGCCGTTCAGCCTTCGCTCTTCTAGTTGCTCATAGTTTTCGCCGGAACTGTAGCCAGCGTCGGCCACTACATTACTCATTACTACACCAAAACGCTTCAAGCGCTCCTGAGTCATGTCGACAATGGGCAACAGATTGCGGCTATCGCGTCAGTCGGCCGAGCTTGCCTGGATAGGGGTGATCACATGTTGGGCAGCATCCATGCTCACGCTGGCCATATACGCTAGCTGGCGAGGCTTACCCGTTTTAAACGCAATCCGGGCATCGGGATCAGTGGGACTACAATGGGTGAGATTGCTGAGAAGTTGGCCAGCTTTGTTAGGGGCTGCTTTCTTAATATTTCTATGAAAGCGGTGAATGTGCTGTAAGCGATCTTCAGAAGCGGTTAGCCGAGGGGCACTGGGTTTACCTAACGTAGTAAAGTGTGCCTCAGAAGACCAGATGGAAGGTTTAGGCTTCAGGCTACTCATGGACGCATTGGCTTTGATATAGGCTGAATCAACTACCTGAGTATGACCACTCACCAATCCTTTATGAATGCATAAGCCGACGATGTGACTGAAGCAGGTTTCAAAGACCGAAATCGGGATACGTTGGCGGGTCCGGGACAGGGTGCTATGCCAGGGTAAAGGCTGCTCTAGCCCATAGCCTAAAAAGGCGCGGGTGCCTATATGCAAGTTGGCCAGTTCGAGCAGTTTTCGATCCGAGGTAATGTTCTCGAGATGGCTTACTAACAGGAACTTAACAAACACCAGTGGATCGATAGATGGTCGTCCGATGGCGCTATAAAAGGGCACAAACAAGGGTCTAATGAAACTAAAATCAACGGCCTTTAGCAGTTGCTGGTAGAAGTGGTGGGCTGGCACAAGTTTAACCAGCGCGGTGTTCGATGGATGATAGCCTAGCATGAGTTAATAACCGGCTAATCCCTCAATGAGTTACTTTTGCAACAGTCACATCTGCTATGAATAAAAATGGACCAGTGATCGTGATTGAGGATGACCATGATGACCAGTATCTGCTATCGGAAGTTTTTAAAAAGTTAGGCTACACCAACGAAGTTCTTTATTTTTTTGATGGGCAGCATGCGCTTGATTATTTGCAGGATACTACGGTTAGCCCCTTCCTGATCTTGTCTGATATCAACATACCCAGACTGGACGGCTTTGTTTTGAAGGATAAATACAGATTGATGCGGCCTTACAAGTCAGGTGTATTCCTTATCTGTTATTTTCCACGGCTGTCAGCCAGAAAATGGTTATTAATGCCTACAGTCTGTCGGCTCAGGGATTTTTTATCAAGCAGAACACAATGGCTGAGTTAGAAAAAACCATTTCCGTAATCATGGAATGCTGGAAACGGTGTGCGGCTCCCAATAACTCCTAAAAAATTTCACCATCCAATGAAAGGAGATAAAGTACAAAAATGCCATTGGCGACATATTATGTCACCAATGGCATTTTCAAGAGGTTTTGTATGACTAACTGTATACAGGTCTATTTGATTACAGATCAATGAAAGCCCTGCTGAGTCAAATACTGCTCATCGGCTTCATTCCGAGGGTGGACCCCTACGACGATGCCACCGCTTTTTAGACCCGATTCATAGGCTTTCGCCGTTTCTTCCGGAATACCCGAATTTACTAAAGCACCGATCAAGCCACCGGCTAAGCCACCGGCTCCAGCACCGGCTAAGCCAGCCGCTAGTGGACCAGCGATGAGTAAGCCCAAGCCCGGCAACGCCAACGTTGTGCCAATAGCGGCAATAGCAGCCGCTACCGCGCCCACTGTACCCCCAATGGCGGAGCCTTTGCCAGCTCCTTCCATGGCTTTATCCGTCAGGGCAGACTCATCCGCATCACGATGGTCAAAATGCTGTTTACGGGTTTCATCGGTCATGACGATGTTCACATCATCTTTCGAGAAGCCATGAGCTAACAGCGCGTTGTAAGCGGTCTCAGCCGCGTCGCGGTTATCATAAATAGCCGTCATCAAACGCGAAGAGCCTTCGGACGAAGACGAGGGGAAGCCAGCACTGTTCATGTTGTCAGTCATGGAAGTTGAGTTTTGTTGAGTTAAACCAGCTACTGAGTGTAGTTGGCAGAAGATTAACAGCAAGGGTTACCGTATGTTCAAGTATATTGAGCAAGCGGTCAAATTAAAGGTCATTTCACTTCCCGGCAATGGATGCAGGGAGTAACTGGTTAGGCGGATGGGCAAAAAACGGTTAGGAGTGTTTAGAAGGCGGTTCGTAGAACCGGATAACAATAACGACCCTACCGTCTGTCAGGGTCGTTGGTTGATGATACGCCGTTAGAGCTACTCAGGGCCGTTGATTCTCGGTCAGGGTGCCGATATAATAAGCGGCTTCTTCGGCCACCCATTCGTCGCCCTCGCAGCGCGAAGAAGTCGTTGGGCGGGCAGTAGTTTCCCGTCAGGCCCAACAGTCTGGGCAAACCGGGCGTAGAGCGCATAATCCCGCAGGCCGTAGGTATTCAGAAGGAGCCGTAGCTGGCTGACAAATTCTTCGTGACTCATGGGTTCATGAATTTTTAGTTTGTTATTACTTTTTTACGGTGTCTGCTGTGAATGAACGACCTATTTATAATTGTATAGGCAGGGTCAGGGTAATGGTTTGAACTTTGTACATAAATACAATCATAGGTATGGGTATGTACATCCAGTTCGGGTCTGTCGAGTCCAGTTTTACTTGATCATGAATGAGGTAGATGCCGTTCTGGTCAATGTGGGCGGCCCTACCCACAGTGATTTCGCGGGGCGTTCGCCAACTCGACCGGTAAAAAATGCACACGACGCCCCGTGTCGTTTCGTACTCAGCCTCATCAAGTAGAAGGCCTGAAAAGGTGGACCGCGCTGGAATCGTAGGACTCATGCTATCCTCGTGAGAGGTAAACTTCTTAGACTGGTAATCTGGTTTGAGATTCAGGTCAACCGATTCCGGCAAGTCCCAGTAAGGGTCTAATTCAAAATAGACCATATCGCCATTGACCCCTGCCTGATTTTCCAGATGCATGTGAATTAAGCTACGGGCTTGTTCGGCGGACTATTCAAGCAGTAGCCGACGCAAGTTATGGCAAACCAGCGCTATAAACGGTCTTGATAGTTACGTAACCCTCTCCAACAGGCTCCCTCTGCTGAATTACCTCCCCATCATACGCCTGCCAGCGATGTCACAAAAACATACACTTCGTTCGTCCACAATCAGGCCTTCATCCAATAAGGGATTCCTTATTGCTCCGTCATTCTACTAGCCGGGGAGAGGGAAAAAAACCAGTAACCGCGACGCCAGACGGGGAGATAGTCTTTTAGAGCAAGGGTGATTATTTTAAGTGCAGGTTTCTTAATCCCCAGCCAAAAAGCAATCAGGCGGGATGGGCAAAAAAAGACCGGTACCTGACTACTATAGGCTATCTGCTATATATATAAGCGAAAAAAATACCCCCTTTCTAACCAACTAATCACTATCTGCTAATCACTATAGTAATGTATTTATTGGAGAATGCCTATAACTATTTCTTGATTTCAGGCCGCAATGGGAGCATAGGGTTAACAAACTTCCTACAGTTGTGGAATATAATCTACCCAGTGCATTTATTGATTTAAATACTATATAAAACTCTACTATAGGTTAAATTGAACAGTAGAGGGGGAATATTGGGGAGAAAAGAGAGGGAGGGACTGTCTTCCTAATACATGCCTTTACCACTACTCTCAGTGGCTACGTCAGCTTCGATTTCTCCACCCGCACTTTTTTGGTACTCATTCTTGTCGGAGGGCGGTTAAATAGAAGGCAGATCGGCCCTGATCTGATCAATGAGTTTCCAGAAGTGCACTGCTTTAGGGAGGTCAGCTTGGATGGGGCAGACGATCAGGCGAAAATTTCGTGTATGACCCAGGGGTTTGGTTTGAAAAAACAGGAGCAGAAATACCTCATCCCCCTGTTTTTCGTCTGCGAAAAAGACATTGGGCAAGGCTTCGGTATGATGCCAGAACACGCACCAGCGACAGGTTCGTTGGCTGTCGCTGGCCCTAGCGATGGTATGAATCTGGTGTTCGTGTTCGCTCAGGGGTTTACTGAGCGTAATCTGGTCGGTCAGCAGGGGGTGCTCATCGCCCCGATCCCGCGTTCGGAGGTGGCAGCCAAAACCAGGCGCGTAGGAATAGTCGGCCCAGTGGTAGGCGAAGACCGGTTTATCGACCGGGGGTCGGGCTTCGGTGATTGGTATCATAGCCAGATAGGAGTTCCGTAAGCCCAGCGAGTCGAATGGCTCCCGTTCTCGATGGCGTAGCTGTTAATGGTAACCAGCGCGTATTCATTTGCAAGCATAGCCGTCGTGTCGGGATAGCCCAGGGCCAGCGAGTCGGCATCGAAGAAGATCTCCCCGGTCGGGTTGCTGCGAACCAGGTTGAGCAGTCGCCCCGCCATCTGGATCTGGTAGAAAATGTGGGTAGCGCTCTGGTGGGTAGGGGTCATTATTTTCATAAAAAAATAGGTTAGTAATGTGCAGAGACTTCTTTGTCCTGGTACTCGCTGGCCCATCGTTGTTGCGGAGTGGTCTTCTTCATCGGCTGGTATGTTTATTAAAATGTTTAGAATGACCACCCGGCAAAACCGGCAGAAGTAGTTCTGCCGGTTTTGCCGGGTAGGTGCCCTACGCATTCCGAAAAATTTTAGGGTGAATGAGGTAATGCGGAGCCTCGGGTCGCCCGGTAGTCGTAGCCGATGGCTGTACTTCCCGAATCCAGTTTGCGTTCGTTAATTCAGTCAATGCTGATTCAACTTTCTCAGCGGTCGTCAGACCAGACCAGCCTTTTTTGGTTACGTCCCGAATCTTGAATCCGTCCTTTAAATCACCCGCCTTTAGGTGGCGCAATAAGTCTCTGGCGGCTGCCACATTTGCCGTTTCCAGTAACCCATAAATGCGCCGAGCGTGGCTCATTAAATACTCGCACCAACGAACAGCCATCTGCGTTGCTTGCTCAGAAACCAGTTGTTTCACAGTCAAATCGGGAGTGGGTTGGCTAGCACAATTAACGACATGAAAGATCAGCGCCAAAGAGGGTATCATCGAGCGGTACTTCGTGAAATGTTCCAAGAGTAGCCCGCTTTCATTGGGTAGTACATTTGTCTCCCAGTCAATTAGCCACTGCTTAAATACCTCCTGGGCATCATCGTCAAATCGGGTATACGGATAGCGGTTGTAGTCGTCAGCATCGTAGCCGATATTGGTAAAATCCGAGTCAACAATTTGGCAAACAATGGCAAACGCAGCGTCTCGGGCGTAAGCATCGGGGTATTCGTCGGTGTACTGCCAGTGCGGGCGGTCGGGGTAAACAGCCATCTGCAAACGTTGGACAAAGCCGTCGTTGTCGTAACCGGTAGCCGCCTGTAAATACCCTAAAAGTTTCGCAGGCTGAATACCGCCAAACAACGAGAGGCAAAGCGTTTTTACATGAATCGTACCTCTGCCTATTCGGTCCACCGTTTTCGAGCCGTTACCGTTCCAGCCTTCCAAATAGAAGGCCCGATCCTCCTCGCGACCGGGGCGATCCCAGCCAGCCAATAGCCCGGTTAATTCGTCTCGCCAAACCAGCAGGCCCGGCGAGTTTTCATTGAGTAGTTCCGCGATTTTCTCGATTGTCGCATCGTTGGCAATAAAGCGCCGTTCGGTGGGCTTCTGGGGAGCGTCAGGGAAGGCAACTGGACTGCTTACGGGTTTGCCTTTTAACCGGTCCTGCTCCTGGGCTTGGTAGACTTTTTTCTGAACTTCGTAAGTCATCAAATGCGCTTCGTACTCTTTCTGTTGAGCGTCAAACTCCGCCCTAGATTCGCCTATTAATCGGTAGAGCGGTTTGAACACCTCCGCGATTGACGGGGTTTTCATCGTACTCGGATCACCGATCACTGCACCCCAGAGGTTGGGAACGATGGTCCAGTCGTCCCGCGTCTTTGGTTTAATGGCGAGCCGCGTGCCGATGAGGGCCGATAGCATCACGACGGCTCCGGCGGCCACAAAGTCCAGCGGGCATTTCATCCGGTTGGCAATGTCGCTAAGCCAGGGCCGCAACGAATCGGGAAGCATAGCGGGGGTTACCGGCAAAACCGGCAAAAGAGGGGTATTCAGCGGTTGTGGGGTAGCCCAATCGCTTGATGTTTGGTCTTTTGGGTCGTTTCCTGTCTCACGGCTCGACCCCTCCCAGGTTTTTCCCATGACTTCCTCGCAACGGCGAAAGAACGTGCCAATCGTTATGCTTCCGTTGCGGCTTCTGAGCAACTCTGTAAATTTGGCGTCGCATTGCTGATAATTGTACCCGGCGTTCAAGCGGCTAACTTCATGGAAATAGATGCGCCCTTCGTCCCCCATACTGGCAAATGCAAAGCCGATCTCTACCCAAGTATCATAGGAGTCGGTCAGGTCAATTCCTTTCGCGTGTAACTGGCTGATGCTGTCGTTAATTAATAGGCGGGTTTTGTCCGCTACAGCTTCGGTCGCTTCGTATTGTTCGCTGGTCCGCTGGTTGGGCTTCGGTTTCTCCTGCTGTTTATCTGGTTGGTATTCGTCCAGCAGGGGCATTATTTCACTATCTGGATTATAATAGACGTTAGGATCGTGGGGCAGAAAACACAGCCGGTCCACATTCTTCCCGCTGGCATCAATCTGGGGTTTCGTTCCTTTGGCTACGTCTTCCCTACGTGTCAACTTGTAGCAATCATGCAGATAGTCCGAAAGCTGACGAAAGAACGCCTTGTATTCGTCGGCGTGCTGAATGTTGATTTTGACGATCCATTTTACGCCGTTTCCTGAGGGGCTGATAAAGCAAGCGTAGGTAAGTTCATCGGTGCGTAACTTCTCGATTAATGCCATTACCTGCTCAGCGGTCAGACCATCAATGTCCATACAGATCAGCCCGCTCAGCCTTTCCAGGTGTGCCGCCGTTTTACCGCCCTTGAACACACCCGCTACCGTCATTCCGTAGAAGTGCCCCGGCTCGATTAAACGTCCTTGCTCATCTTGCCGACCGGCTTTATAAATCCTGGCTTCGTCGGCATCGGTTAGGGTTCTCAGGTAGTTAGTTTCTGGTTCAAATCGTTTACTTCGAACCATCCGCATTGCGGTTTCAAACGTAAAATCGCCCTTGAACGATGTGGGGCTTACGTTAGCAAAAACAGAAGTTTCTGGCGACATGACCTTGGCGCCCCCTCGCCTTCATAAATTTATTAGCCCACAGATTTCGGACGAGTGTTAGGCCGGTGTCCGTTTCATCATGCTCGGCTGTCCATGAGGTGGTCAAATTTTCGGTATTTATCAGCACTTCATAACTAAAATCTGCCAGCGCGTCAGAGACATCGCAGAAAAATAATGGTCCAGGATTTCGCTGATCGTAATCTTGGACCGTCGCCCAAACGGTGCATCGGTCGCTAAAACCGCTTCCGTCCGCGAGACGTTGGCGAACGTATAAACGACCTGATGACCCGACGAACGAGCCGAACGATTCACTATCTTTGGGTGTCATATTAAGTTTTTTTTTAAACGGGTAGCGGCAGGACAGCGGCTGCCCGTTTATGTTTCATAATTCGCCGAGAAACACGCGCAGGTCGTCGATGTTTTTGACGACGAGCAGAGAAGAATTAGACTCCAGCGGCACGGCGGGCCCTTCCCCGGATAGGGGCCGAAGAACGATTCTGACTTGTTTTTGTCCAATTTCAGCCCGAATTTGTAGGCCGAAGTCCGCCTTTTGAAGATACCAAATCCGCCCGCCGACATTCTTGATTTCACGGGCGCAGGCAGTTGCTAAAATTGGGGGTTGCCCACTGCTTGCTACGTGGCTGAAGGAGTTAGACATGGCCCTGCCCGCCCTTCCGACGCGACAAAATCGTCCTATTACTTAGGTACTTTTCGGCTACGGCTGATAAGTCGGCGGTTGTTTTGGCCCTCTTGCTTGCCAACCACAAATCGATGTCGGGCTGATAGAAAATTAATTTTTTCCCACGACGCCCAAATGGTATCTCACCTCTTTGAACAAGGCCATAGACCGACGATACGGCGGGTCGGTCGGGCAAGTATGCACACAATTCGCGCACGTCGAAGTGACGGGTAGCGGGGGGGTGTTGCTGAGCAGCCATTGTCTTTAACAGGCCGGTCAAGTCGTCTACTTTGCGACCCAATTCATAGATTGCGGCCGGGAGTTGTTCAAAAGTAATAGGTAAGATCTCCATATTGCTCAATGCACTTTTCTAATGCGCTGAGCAATATTAGAGGGCGTAAATGACTATCTTTATTCAGATGTAAGTGATGGAATAACTTATGTGAGTGATGTAAAAACTATGTAAAAGTTAGGATAGACGCAAAGGGTTTGTCCATATGTTACTTCTTCTAAAATGGCTTTTAATTTGCTTGATAGAAAAATTACTAAAATTTTCAGCCAGCAACTTTATATACTTTTCCTGGCAATAAGCACACTTTTCTATTGTGCCTTTTTTGGGGTAGTGATACGTAGTGCAATGGTGAAAAAAAATATAGAAAAGACTACACACTTTCCCCTTGTCTCCATGTGCTACATCTAATGTTAAGAGATCAATTTCAACTTCTTTAGCAAATGCTCGTTTAATAAAAAGATTAACGTCACTTTCACTTAAAAACGGGCGGCCATCTTTGTTGTTAGTATTCGCCAATAACATGAAGAAGCGTTTTACCTCATCTAAAAGCATATCGTTGAATTTATTTTCTTTGTCCTTCCAATAGTTTCTATCATCTTTCGCTTCGGCTTCAGTATTATTCTTGGTGGGGTGGTGTACAATGGTAAGTGCGTTTATATACTCTGAGCCTTTCTCAATTACTTCAACGGCACCTTTTGCAGCCCGGCAGAAAATATCTATCTGCGTGGAGTAGCCAATAGTCACGGCATCAGGTAAGCTTTTCAACTTCTCAATCTCAGACAAATAGGCTTCTTTTGCCTCCTCCAAACCTTCAAAAAATTCATGTAGACGTCTCAAGTATTCGGCCTGGTCGTCCACGACAAGCCTGTTTATGTTAACCTCATCTTTAAATTCTTTAAGTATCCAAATGTAACAGTAAGTTACTGTCATCGGCTCGATGTTGGTATCTTCTTCCAGATGAGCACTTTTGTAATAAGCTAATGCCTTTTCGTATGGGGGTAATTCAAACCAGTTAATTATGCTGTCGAGTGCCGGGTCTATATTGGCATCTGGACCATCCAGCATAGAAAATATTCCCGGTAATTTAGGGGAGACAGCCTCTTGGACAATTCTCGTGAATTTGACGGAAACAGACATAAGAGTGGACTTATAACTTGATGCGGTCGGCAGCATCCCGCTTAGACTGGTCAATGATTTTAGCGTAAATCTGCGTAGTCTTCAGATCGCGGTGCCCCAGCATCTTGGAGACCGTGTAAATGTCCGTTCCAAGTGACAATTGCAGCGTGGCATAGGTATGGCGGAAGCTGTGGAAGGTAATCGGCCTTTTAATCCCGGCCTCCTTGACCCACTGCTTTAATTTTTCGTTCCAGTGAGCTGAATACATCAAGCCGGGTAGTACGGGCTGGTCGTCTGCCGACCGTTCTCCCAGCAACAAAACCGCTTGTTCCGAAACCGGCATGTATTCTACACCTTCAGTCTTCTCCTGCCGGAAATCAATCGTGTAGCCGCTTAGGGAATCATAGCGAATCTTTCCCCACGTCAGGGCTTCAATGTCGGAGTAGCGTAACCCTGTGAGAGCTGAAAACAGGGCCGCTTGTTTGAGTACAGGCAGAGCGGGTAAGTCTGTCTGCACAAGAGCCTGTAATTCGGCTAAGGTCAAATGCTCGCGCCGGGTCTCTTCGGGTTTGATACTATCTACCTTCGCGTTAAGGTCAGTGCTTATCAGCCCATCTTTATAGGCTTGTTTCAGGGCAGCCTTGAACTTGTTAAAATAACTGACCGTAGAGTTAATAGCCAGTGGCTCATTGTTGCGCTGGCTCAGAGCGCCTATCATGTAAGCCCGAAAATCCCGGCACTTCTTTGGCGTCAGACTGGATACCTTGAGCGAACCGCCTGTAAAGTCCCGTAGATAATGCAGGGCACTGTCCCAGCCGTCTTTATTGCTGCCCGTGCGCTGAGCGGCTAATCCTTCACAATAGGCCACAAAACAGGTATTCAGATTCTTTTTTGAGAGGAATCCATACGCTCCATTCTGGACCTCGATTTGCCGTCTGGCCCGTATGGTTTCAGCCAGGGCCAGCGTTTCGCTGTTCTGCTCTTTGTCAGCCGGGGTCTTTGGCCTATTGAATAGATACAACCCCAGAAACTCGCGCCGGGTCGATTTGCCCGTGTCGGGATGAGGAATAGGAGGGTAGTAGTCTAAGTACAGGCTGGTACGCCCGTCACTGATTGGCTTCTTACGCAGGTGGACTTTAATCATGGCTGCATGGGCGTGGTAGACAGTAATTCATCAATACGGACCTTTGGCACATAGGCATATGGGCCACTGTACCGCTTAGGTATCTCGTTGCGCTGGATTAGCGAATACAATGCTTTTTCGGAAATTCCGTACTTCTCCCGTATCTCTTTCATGGTGTAGCAATCGACCAGCGCAACCGGGGCAGGTCGGCTTTGCTGCATAAGTTCGGCGGGTCGGTCAAATAGCCGGTCAATGTCTGAGCGTCGAATTACAGTACGGCGGTTAAGTTTAACAAAGGGCAGTTCTCCCCGTTCGTTGAGCCGGTACAGACTACGGCGGCTAATCCGAATGAGCCGGGCTGATTCATCGACCGTCAGAAACTCATACTGGCGTAAATCTTCGAGTGGCTTCGCTTTTACCTGCTTCGTCTGCTCATTGCTCACCTCAACTTTTGCGGCTCGCTGACGAGCTTTGTAGGCTCGCTTGGCGCAGGTATCGCTACAGGTTTTTGTTACCGTTGTCCGGGCTTCAAATTCTTTACCACACTGCTGGCAGATACGTTTAACTCGAATGTTGGTGCTCATAATGTAAGTATTTGCCGGTTAGTGTCGTACACGGTATGAACGTGTCAGCTTGTGCCATAATTTCGCCTAAAAAACGGGCATCTACTAAAAGCCCGGTATGGAGATACAACGAAGGTACAAATATTTACTGAACAAACGAACACTATAACTTAATAAACTGATAGTATACAGAATAGAAAAATCCCATTATCAGGGCTTTAGGTACTATACAGTAGCAGAATGCAATCGGGTTAGTAAGTGCGGTTACTTTCCAATGCAGAATTTGCTGAAAATTGACTCCAGCAAATCGTTGGTGGTGATTTCGCCGGTTAACTCACCGAGGTGCTGCAGGGCCACACGGAGGTCCATCGCCAGCCAGTCGGGCGTAACGCCTGTATCCAGGCCGGTGATGGCCCGCACGAGTGCATCGTCTGTGCCAGTAAGGTGTTCGTAATGACGCGCATTCGTCACAACCGCACTGCCTGTCTGCACAGCGGCATCAGTACGCACGCGGGCCGAGAGGGCCGCTTTCAGTTCATCTAAATGCGTTTGTTGAGCGGCTGAAATCCAGGCTATTTTTTCAGTGGCAATGGTCTCCAGATGCTGCTTCCTGGCGTCTGTAATGGCATCGAGTTTATTCCCCACCAGCAGATACGGCTTGCCCGATGAGCGTATTTCAGCAATTGCCGTCTGCAAGTCAACAGGATCAACGTTCTTTCCATCAAACAGATAAATAACTAAGGCCGAATCGCGCATTTTCTGCTGTGTTCGCTCAATGCCGATGGCCTCAATCTGGTCAGTGGCCTGTCGCAGCCCGGCGGTGTCGATGAGCCGAAACCGGATGCCATCGATGAATAGCTCGTCTTCAATAACATCGCGGGTGGTGCCGGGGATATCGGAAACAATGGCTTTTTCTTCATTCAGCAGGGCGTTCAGCAACGTCGATTTACCCGCATTGGGCTTACCAACGATCACGGTGGGCACGCCGTTTTTTATAGCATTTCCGGTTGAAAATGAGTCAATTAAGGGATGCAATACCCGCCGAATATCCAGCATGAGTTGCCGGAGTCGGTCGCGGTGGGCGAACTCCACATCCTCTTCCCCGAAATCAAGTTCCAACTCAACCAAAGCCACAAAATCAATCAGTTGCTGACGGAGGTCCTTCAGTTGTCGGGAAAATCCCCCACGCAGTTGGGTGAGGGCGGCCCGGTGGCTGGCATCCGAATCGGAGGCAATCAGGTCGGCAACGGCTTCGGCCTGCACCAAATCAAACTGACCGTTCAGGAAAGCCCGTTGGGTAAACTCACCCGGTCGGGCCAGCCTCGCGCCCTCCTGCGAGAGCCGACGCAGAATCTGCTGGATGATAAACTCTGAGCCATGACACGAAATCTCGACAACGTCTTCTTTGGTGAATGACGTTGGCGCCCGGAAAACCGTTACCAGCACCTCGTCGATAATGCTTCCGTCGCCCGATGCGTTGGGTAGGCCGGGGTGGGGCCGATTTCGCAGCGTACCAAAATGGGCGGTGTGACTCGCCTGCCGGGTGAGGTCTTTCCCCCGAAAAATACGGTTAGTAATCTCGATAGCTTCCTCGCCCGACACCCGAATAACAGCAATGGCCCCGATTCCCGGCGCAGTAGCTAAGGCAGCAATAGGTTCTAACTGGTACAAGTTTGTGCTTTGAGGTTTGTAGAGACGTAACACCTTGCGTTTCTACAGGTTGGGAAAAATAGGCAGTCGACTAACTAACCCTGCCAATCGCTTTTCAACAGGCGCGTTTGGCAGGCCGAGCCAGTTGGCATAGTCATCGCCGAGGAAGAAACGCATTTCACCGACTGTGAGGTTCCGGAGGGTTTCGGTCCGGTCTTTTCGGTTTGCCTGCTGGCTGATCAGGCCCACGATGGCCTTCAGCAGCGAACGGGTCAGGCCTACGCCCGCTTCGGAGGGGGCAAACTGCCGCCGGGCAATGGTTTGGCTCAGCACGTAGGCTTCGCGGAGGTTTTGGGGCAGGAGTTCTTCGGTTACACCAATGAGGTAGTTAACCACGTTGCTGTGATGCAGGTAATCTTCCTCGTCCTGCTCCGTTACGGCTACGCCCAGTTTGCGTAATCCAAGCAGCACAATGTATGAAAAGGCCAGGTTCGTTCCCGCCATATCTTCCTGATTGACAGGGTAACCCCACGCCATCGTCCATCGGCTGCTGTGCAGCGAAAACCACCTTGCCCCCGCATGAATCAGGCGAATTTTCAGGGTTTTGGTGATGGCTTTCCCCGTAGCCCATTCGTTGGAATTATTGACAGCAAATACCCACTCACCGGTTTCCTGTAATCGGCGTGCGGTATCGTTTTTAATTCGTTCGGTTAACCAGAGCACCTGTACGCCATAGGCTCCCAGATAGGTGTAGGGCAACGAGAAAAACCCCAGTACTAACCCGATTTGCTGTGCATGTTTCTGAAAAAAAGCCATGCCCCGCTTCATTCGGGCTGGATCAGCCCAGGTGGGCAGGGCGGCACACGTCACAAAAAAATTCTGTACGGACGGATGCTGGCCAACGGTTGAACCATCGGCTGGGTTGGCCAGCCAGCCCATCAGTGAGCGCAACCCGGCGGGACCTCCGGCGTCAACTACCGCCGTAATGACTGCATCGGCAGGGGCATCGCCCTGTTGCCGGTAATGGTCTAACAACTGATTGGGAAAAGTGCGGGAAGGTTTAATCCGTGTTGGCATCGTGGCAGGGAAGTTCTAAACGCATAACGACGCGTAGAAGCGATTGGTTTACAGGTGAATCTGCAAACCGTCGTACCCCAGCCGAATGGTGGGAGGGAGTTCTTTCTCAACCTCGTTGTGCAGGCCAAGTTTATGGCTGATATGCACAAAATAAGTGCGGTCGGCTCCGATGCGCTGGGCTAAGGCAACGGCCTGGTCGAGGGTGAAATGGGAGATATGGGCCTGCCGCTGAAGGGCGTCGAGCACGAGAATTCGCGTCCCATAAACCTTTTTTAATTCGTCGTCAGCAATGTAGTTAAGATCCGTGAGATAAGTGAAATCGCCCACGCGGTAGCCAAAAACGGGCAGTTTGTGGTGCATTACCTCAATGGGTATAAATGGGATGCCCAGCACATCAAATGGCTCATTCTGAACGTTGTGCAGCCGAACATGGGGCGTACCCGGATACTTATGCTCGGCAAAGACATAGGCAAATTCACGCTGCAACTGCGCCAGAACAGTAGGGCGGCCATAAACGGGGATGTCTTTACCCGACTGGAAATTATAGGCCCGGATTTCGTCTAAGCCTGCGGTATGGTCTTTATGCTCGTGGGTGAACAGAACGGCATCGAGCTGCCGGAGGTTTAGCCGAAGCACTTGCTGGCGGAAATCGGGGCCAGTGTCGATAACGAAGCTACGGTCATCGATGGCAATATGCACGGACGTTCGGAGTCGTTTATCCCGAAAGTCAACCGAGCGGCATACCTCACAGGTACAGCCAATGAGCGGCACTCCCGACGACGTTCCCGTACCCAGCAGCGTGATAACCATAAAGAGCGAAACCGGGCCGCCGGTGCGGAGCGAATGAGCGAAAGGGTGTGGTCCGGTATTCCGGCTGACGCGTCTTTTTTCGCGCTTTCACCGCACCGGCGACCCGGTCTTTCATTCTTTCGCTCTTTAGTTATCCGTAAGTTGATTAACCACCTCCACCAGGCGGTCGAAGTTGAGAGGTTTCACTAATACATCGTTGAAACCGGCGGTTTTAAATTCTTCTTCGGTGTAGTTTTTGGCGTTGCCCGTGATGGCGACGATGGGTACACTCGCTTTTTCTTTTTCGGGTAAGGCCCGAACCCGCCGAACGCACTCCATACCGTCCATCAGCGGCATGTTGATGTCTAACAGGAGGATGCTGAAATCTTCTTTTTCCAGAATCTGCAACACCTGTTCGCCATTCTTAACGGCGGTGATGTCGTAGTTCTGGAATTCAAGAATTTTGCGGGCCAGATTCTGGATAACGGAGCTATCTTCGGCAATCAGGACGCGTTTGGAAGCTGACATAAGGCTTGTGGGTCGTATTACGTTTTAATGTGGTGAAATTATAGAGTTAAATCGGCAAACGCAAAAAGGCTTTTACGTCAACCGAAAATTACCACCCTAACCGAGCGTCGGCCCGGCCCCGGCTGAAACAGGAAAGGGTTATGCAACGGGGTAACGTTTAACTCCCCCTTCTGTTTCAGCCGGGGCCGGGCCGACGCTCGGTTAGGGAGGTAAAATTTTTTCCATTACAATAAATTCAAGCGGTTGGTTGGGCAACCCAAAATTTGGGTCGTTCGGGAAGGGTTTAACCTCACCGGTGGCCTGATAACCCCGCCGTTCATACCAGGCAATCAGTTCGTGCCGGACCGTAATGACCGTCATGGTAATGGCCCGACAGTGTCGGTCAAAGGCAATTTGTTCGGATGCTGCCAGCAATTGTTTGCCGATGCCGTTGGCCTGAGCGTCGGGCGAAACGGTTAACATGCCCAGATACAGGTCATTCGCTTTTTGTTCCAGATAAACACACCCCAGCAACTGACCTGCTTCTTCGTATTTCAGAATCCGGGCGTCAGTCTTTTGTAGCATCGCCCGCAGATTGTCCTGATTGGTGCGAATGCCACCCAGCAAATCGGCCTCAGTGGTCCAGCCTTTTTTTGAGCTTTCGCCCCGGTAAGCACTATTGACTAATGAATCTAATGCGGGAATGTCTGCTTCGGTGGCGGGAGAAATAAAAACCTGAGCCATGAAAAATGAGTGTTTTTGTCATCCCGACGAAGGAGGGATCCTGAACTGTATTTTCTCTAAGATCCCTTCTTCGTCGGGATGATAAAAACACTCGTTTATAGTGCTTTATTTACTGACTTCCCGAAAGTCTACCTGTTGAATCAGGGCGGGCGTTTCGGGTGTTAAGGTGAAAAATACGTCGATGTTGGCGGTTTCGCCTTCGAGCAGGAAATGGCCGCGTAGTTGATTTTCGGGTATTAACTCACCCACGCGCTCAATTTTGCCCGCTTTGGCATACAACTCCTGCACGGTTTTCCGGCGGATGGCAACGGATTGGTCGGGGAAGAAATTCTCGGCAAAAATACCGCTTTGTTCAGCGTTCGCCCAATTGGGCAGCAGCTTCACTAATTCAGCTTTACGTTGCGATAGAATACTGGAAACGGGTAGTTGGCGCGGTTGCAGTTTCCCGATGGCCACCAGCGTATCCAGCACGACCGGGTTAAGCGCACTCAACCCGGCATAAGTCAGGTTGCCATACGAAATTACCCCAATGCCGTAGTTTGGCAGGATAAACCAATTACTGCCAAAGCCGGGTAATCCACCGCTGTGGCCAACGCGCACCCTACCGGCGCAATTCTGAGTCCACCGCAGGCCGTACCCATACCCCGAAGTTTGGGGGCAAAGCTGGCCCGCCGAGTTTCTGACCTGTGCCTCTAAGGACGCAAACGTCCAGGGTCGCTGCATTTCGCGAATAGAACTTCGCTTTATAGGACCATTATCGGCATCGTTACGCGGTGGCCAGGCCGCCTGATGCAGCGCCACGTACTTGCTGAAATCTTCGATGGATGTGATTAAGCCGCCCATAGCCCCATGGGAACCGTCGTGGAGGAGAGGTTCTACCAGCCAACTGTTGTCCTGCCAGCGGTAGCCGAGGGCCAGTTTCTCCGCCGGAACGCGGGTGTATTCCCACTGCGTGTCGTTCATGCCCAGCGGTTTCAGAATCGTTTCAGTAATGTACTGCTGATAGGGTTTTCCCGCCACCACCTTGATGATGCGACCGAGCATCGCAAAACCGAGGTTGCTGTATTCGTAGGCAAAACTCGGTACATTGGCATTGGAGATACCACCGTTGATGAGGTTAGTCAGGTCCGCGTCGGAGTCGGCCAACTGGCGGTCGCCCCAGGGGTTATCTTCGGGAAAACCGGCGGAGTGCGTCAGCAGATTGCGGATGGTGATGGGGGGCGCGTCGGCGGTGAGGTATTTGTGCGATTTCAGTTCCGGGATGTAGTTCTCGGCGGGGTCGTCGAGCCGGAGTTTGCCTTCATCGCGGAGTTTCAGAACGGCCATTGCCGTTAAGCTCTTGGTCATCGACGCAATCCGAAACAGCGATTTCGGGGTAGCCGGTATTTTCTTCGCTACGTTCGCATAGCCAAAGCCGCCTGAATAGACCAGCTTGCCATCGAGCACGATGCCGAACGCCAACCCGGGGTACTGGTATTTCGTGGCCCATTGCTGATATAATTTCTCAACGATGGGGAAAGCCACTTCGAGCTTTTTGAGCCGGTCGGCGTCTGCAAAAGCGGCTGGTTGATAGGTCGTTACGTGCGCTACCGCGCCACCTGGCGTAGTGGGTTGGGAAAGAGCAGAGAAAGCAAAAAGAAGGAGAGCCGGCAGGAGTTGTTTCATAGTGGCCATGAAAGTTATTTTCAATCGTGCGAACTTAGCAAATAACCCGGTACAGTATTTCTAAACGTAGTCAGGTCATTAGTAGACTATAGCCTGCCCTTATGCCACACAGTTGAAAAATAGCCTACCGCTCTCGTTGGGATCGGTCAGCTAAAAAACGATTATTCTGAACCGGTTCATTTTGGTTTGCTCATCTACGGAAGGATAATGGTCTTCCTGTTTGAGTTGAACGGCAGATACATGTTCATACCGGTTTGCTGCTGAATATCAATCAAGCCGTTTATCGTTTCTACAGGACTTAAACCGATTTTTTCCCTTAACTGATTGGCGCTAACTCGTTCTGCTTCGGTTAGCGTATCATCCAGATAGCCGTACCTTTTTTCTTTACGATTACTTCGGACAGCGACGTACCAATCATCAATCATGGCGAATTCATAAGGGGACATTTCACCCGATTCGACCGCTTTTAACAGCTTAGGCCTGCTGTGAGGATATAAGGTATCCTGTGCGGCATATTTTTCGCTAATGGAATTATGGTGGCTCAAAATTACCGAAGCCCAAAGTCCGTTCCCAATAAGATTTTCTCCCGGATATCCGTAGGTTTTCATAATCTCATTAAGTTTCGCTACCTGCTTTTCACTATGAGGAGCGAATTTCTTTTCGGCATACCGATCCTGTCCTTTAGAACTGAACATAAACAAGGCACCAAAGGCCTTCCGCTGGTCTTTGCCAAACATTTTCTTTATCATGGCTCTAAGTTCGGGATTACTTCTTTTCTGATGAACCTCCCGGAGTGAATCGGTTTGATTCTCAATGTTTTTCCATTCAGGATAGCGTTTGAGTTTCTCAAGAACTTTATTCTTCCTGATCGATTTGATATCCCATCCACCGGAAATTCCTTTTTTTAAATAAGCAAAAGCATCGTTGGTTCTTCCCACATGCACGGCTAATTGAGTAGCCAGCTTATAATCTCTCAGAAAGATAAAATCATAATTAGCTGACAGTTGCTTATAAAAGGCCAACGCTTCTTCATACTTCTGGTTAGCAATCAGTTCCTGCGCTTTGGTAATAATGCGGTAATAGCCTGAATAATCACGTTCTGGCTTCAACGGTCTTGGCTGCGTTCCGGTTGCAGGCAACTGAGAAAAGACATAAAAAGGAAGGAAAAAGCCGACCAGCAACACAAAACGGTTCATTTTATACGATGTTTGCTGGTAGGATTCCGACCTGAGCCAATTCGTTGTACGCTGTTAAGGACTTTTAACAAGCTTAGGGATCATAAACACGTTCATGTAGTTTCTTAGCCTGCGGCTATGCGGAGTAACATGGCGCGGGCGAACCCGTCCACGATATAAAAAACTCCGACTCACTTCATCGCTTTAATCCACGCCCGAAGTAACTCCACACTCTCAGCATGTACTGTTTTGCGGCCGAGTTCGGGCATCATTTCGCCGGGGTCAGTCGACTGTAAGCGATACATCAGAATGGATTCATCCGGTTTGCCGGGTACAATATCGAACGGATGTCCGCCCGACCCGCGCCCGGCGGCAACGGGCGTTTTGAGAATACCCAATGCCGTTGGGTTTGTTTCCGACAGGCTCAGATTTAAACCCGACGTCATAGCCGGTCCGTTGGGATTATGGCAGTGAGCGCAGTTGATGTCGAGCCAGGCGCGTGCCCGGTCGTTGAGCGAGCCGGTTTCGGCTCTGTTCCAGACGGGCATTTTAGGGCAATCAGCTAAGGCGGGTAAGCCCGTCAGCAGCCCGGTTCGCTGCCAGTGGGTCAGTTGGTTTTCCGTCCTGGTAGCCCCGTCATACGCCGGAATGCCGTACCACAGTTCGCCATTGAGTTGCCGCACCGATGGCCCAATGGGCACCATGAGTTCGTTTCGATTGTGGCATCCTTTGCACTGGTTCAGGTTTGGGATGGTGTAGGCATGTTGGCGAACTTGTCCCCCAGTATCGACGTAACGCACGGTTTTGGTGTCGCCCGCCACCTCCAGCAGGGCATCAGTCTGTTCGTCGTTCCAGACGTAATCGAATGCTTTCCAGCCCTCCGGCTGATGGACCAGCAACCGCGTTTCGAGCAACCGACGCCCTTTTGCCGGGTCTCGAAAATCGTTCGGGTAATAGAAAGTTTTGATGAGCGTTGTGCCGACAGGGAAGTTAAGTACTGCCGTGTCGTTATACGCAACCGACTGACCGGCAGGTAGTTTCACGAACCGCAATTTCTCGGCATAATCCGAAAATAAGGGCGTATTGAGCGTGTAGGGCACGACCCCATCCACGGGTTTTTGTTCCGCTATCTTGCCGCTGAAAAAACCGTAGTCCGACAGTTTTTCGGGAACCGCAACCGTTTGCCAGCTAACTAACAGTAGCCAGGTGATGATGAGTAGCAGGGGCCAAAGCAGATAGGTACGCATTTGGTTAGCGGCCGTTGCCGGTGGTTGTTTTCAGCGGCTCCAACTGGCAGTCGAACGGGGCCGCATCGCGCGAAACGTTTTGGAATCCACGCCCGGCGTCGAGGTTGGCAATGCTCTGGTTTTTGTTGTTTCGGATGCAGATGCGCCGGTCGGGCAAGGGTTTTCCATTCTTGTCGAGCGTGGCGGGGTCAACGATGCCATCGTATAGAATGTGCGGAATATCCTCGTTGAACTTCAGGACCGAGTGGAACAGTTTTCCGAATCGACCGCGCGAGGTAGGCGGGCCGGGGTTGCGTTCGTAGCTATTATCATGAATGGAAATGCCGCCTGAAAACGGGTAATAGGCTTTGTCGGTGATGGGCCGCTCGGTGATCAGGTAGCTAATAATGCCCGTGCCTACGCTTTGGTTACGAATAAACCGATTGCCAAACACCTCCACGCCGTTTGCGGCCAGAATCAGCAGGCCGGTGCCATCCGATACACCCGCAACAATGTTACCCTCGGGCGCAAAATTTGGCAGGTTATTGTCGTGAATGTAATTGTTGAACACCCGGACGTTTCCGCCCTGTTTCTGCACCAGGTCGGGCAGGTCGAACACCAGCACACCACCCGTATTTTCGTAGGCTTCGTTGTCGAACACGTCGGCGTTGCGCGAGTTTTCAATCTCAATGCCCGCTACATTATGATGCGCTTTGCTGTTTTTGACGACAATTCCGCGCGATTGCCCCACGTAGATACCTGCGTCGGAGGCTCCAATGGCCGTGCATCCGTCAATGACTACGTTGTCGCACTGCACGGGGTAGAGGCCGTAGCCGCCGTTCCCGGCCTTCGGCGGCCCGGTCCACTCAACCTTCACGTTTCGGAACGTGATGCCCTTCACGTTCATGGTTTTGATGCCGTCGCCCTTTGTATTCTGAACGGTCAGATTTTCGATAACAATTTCTTCCGCATTCGATACGCGCAAACCCTCGGCCCCGTCGGTCTGGCCTTTAAAACTCAGCACTGTTTTGTCGATACCCTTACCCCGGATAACGATGCGTTTTTTATCTTCCAGCGAAAGGCTGCCTGTGAAGGTAAACGTGCCCTGATCGAGGTCGATAGTGCTGCCGTTCTCCGCCATAATCATCTGGGTCTGGTAGTGTTTCTGCACGTCGGCCTGCGCCCAGGCTTCAGCGCAAAACAGGCAGGTAATCAGGGTTAGCAGATACGATTTCATAGCTAAGAGGATTTCGGAAAAACAACCCCTAAAGATAACGCATATCAGGCGATTTTGCGGGGTGGCTTTGCTTAGATGTGGAAGAGGTTTTTCAGACAGGATTACAGGATTAAACAGGATTATTATCCGATCAAATCCTGTTTAATCCTGTAATCCTGTCTGAAAAACTTTGTTCTACGCATTATTTCAGCAAAAAATCCCGGACGTGTCGATTAAAGAGAACCGGTTGCTCCAGGTTAAGCATGTGAGCTGCAATGGGAATAACAACCTTCTTCACGTTAGGGATTTTTCCGGTAATTTCATCGCTAATGGCTAAAATATCCAGCATATCAAGGTCGCCGACGAGCACCAGGGTAGGGGCCTGAATCGTGCTTAACCGCTGGTTGGCCGGTGGCTCATACGTAAACTGGAGATGCGTAGCCCATTGATGCTGTTTTAAGTTATCCCGAACCATACCCATCACGAAAGCCCGAAGGTTGGGATCTACGTCGGTTGGCTTCCGTTTGGGGCCGTCCGTCCAGGAGCGCAGAAAATACTCGGCATACGCCAGCGTGTCATGCCGTTGCTGGGCAACGTCAATTTGCCGATTATTGGCTACCAGGGCCGGGTCGTGATTCAGATCATAGCCAATAAGTCCTGGGGCGGCTAAGATTAACTTATTGACCCGCTTCGGATGAGCCAGCACAAAGTCGGTGGCCGCAACTGCGCCCAAAGACAGCCCCATGACATGCGCCTTGTCGACACCCAGCGAATCGAGGATGAGGGCAATGGCCGTCGAGTTAAGAAAGGTGGAATCACCATCCTGCGTAAGACCGTGTTTCCGCATGTCGCAGTTCAAGACCCGGAAGAATCTGCTCAATTCACTTACCTGTTTTTTCCACATCCGATGGTCGATAAGGCCCCCATGCAGTAACAGCACAGCCGGTCCCTGACCGCTTTCTTCTACATAGAGTTTAGAGTCGGCTACTGGTATAAAGTGCTTTCTGATTACCTGGCTGCTGGCTGTGTCGGGCAGTACAAACAGCCAGATGAATAGGAGGGATTGAATAGCCTGTGTGCTGGTCATGGAATCACTTTTTGAAGATAGACCGGGGAGTTCCTGCAATTTATAGGCTAATATCACTGATTGCTGGAATTTTAGTCTCTTTATTAATGACAATAGAAAATAAAATGCTTATTTGAGTATCCACCCAAAACCCGCCCGCAGTATGGTCTTCCTCTTTATTAAAGCCCATGAAAAAAAATACGTTCTTTTACCTGTTAACAGGTCTACTCGTTGCTCAAACGACTTATTTACAGGCGCAAACGTTTTCATTTGACGCCATCAAAAGCCATCCGTTTCCAACCGAACTGGTCAGTGCGGCCCAGGGTTCACGCATTGCGTGGGCGTTTAATGAGCAGGGTAAACGCAATGTGTACGTAGCCGAAGGCCCCGACTTTTCGCCCCGAAAACTTACCAACTATACTGCCGACGACGGGCAGGAAATCACCAGTTTATCTATTTCCAACGACGGGAAATGGGTGGTCTACGTGCGCGGGGGTGACCACGGCTCCAACTGGGACGACGAGCTGCCTGTCAACACGATGGCAACGCCGGTCCCCCCAAAAGTACAAATCTGGCGTGTGCCGTTTGCCGGTGGCGAACCCAAAGCCATTGCCGAGGGTGACGCGCCCGTCATTTCGCCAAAAAGCGACCAGATTGCGTTTATCAAAGGCGGACAGGTTTGGGTATCGCCGACGGATGGGTCATCGGCGGCAAAAGCACTGTTTACCACTCGCGGCACCAACAGTTCGCTCGAATGGTCGCCGGATGGATCGAAGCTGGCGTTTGTCTGCGACCGGAAAGATCACGCGTTTGTGGGGGTGTTTACCAATGAAACCACACCCATTACCTGGCTGGCGCCTTCATTTTCAACGGACGAATCACCCCGCTGGTCGCCGGATGGCAAAAAGATTGTGTTTGTTCGTACACCCGGAAGCGGTGGCGCGCCCGATTCCCTGCTGACGCGAAAACACCGCCCGTGGGCTATCTGGACTGTCGAGGTGGCGTCGGGCGTAGCGTCTCAACTGTGGCAGGCTCCCAAAACGCTGGCCGGCTCGGTGCCGACTACGCACGGGGGAACCAATTTGCACTGGGCCGCTAATGAGCGGATTGCCTTTCTGTCGTATCAGGATGGGTGGCCGCATTTGTATTCCATTCCCTCATCGGGCGGACCACCATTGCTGCTGACACCCGGTTCGTTCATGGCCGAGCACATTACGTTGAGTCCTGACCGTAAATGGCTGCTGTTCAGTGCAAACACGGGGCCTGATAAGTTAGACATCGACCGTCGGCACGTGGTTCGGGTGCCCGTCGACAAGGCCGCGATGGAGGTGCTGACACCCGGAACCGGCCTCGAATGGACACCCGTCGTAACAGGCGATGGCGCCACCGTTGCCCTGATTAGCGCGACAGCCCAACGCCCTCCGTTACCGGCGATAATGGCCTTTGCGAAAGGCATACCGAAAGTTCTCTCGCAAAATCTGGTGCCTGCGAGCTTCCCGCAAAATCAGTTGGTTACCCCTAAGCAGATTACGTTCAAATCGCCCGATGGGCTAACCATTCATGGGCAACTGTTCGAACCATTGGGTGGCCCGGCAAAGAAACCAGCGCTCATCTACGTACACGGCGGACCTCCGCGCCAGATGCTGCTGGGCTGGCATTACTCTGATTATTACGCCAATGCCTACGCCATGAATCAGTACCTGGCCAGTTTGGGGTTTGTGGTGTTGTCGGTGAATTACCGGCTGGGCATTGGGTATGGCTACGAGTTCCACCAACCTGCCAGTGGTGGCGCTTTTGGAGCGTCGGAATACCAGGATGTCCGGGCGGGGGCTGTCTGGCTCGCCGAACAACCACAGGTCGATGCCGCCAGAATTGGTATTTACGGCGGCTCATATGGCGGCTACCTGACCGCGCTGGCCCTCGCCCGCGACTCCAAACTTTTTGCCGCTGGCGTCGATATTCACGGCGTTCACGACTGGAGCGCACAACGGGCAGGCTATAATCTTAGCCAGACTGACCGGTCCGAAAAGATTCCTGACTTCGATAAGGCCACGAAACTGGTCTTTGCCTCATCGCCAATTTCGTCGGTGAGCAACTGGACCTCGCCCGTGCTCATTATTCACGGCGATGATGATCGAAACGTAGCGTTCAGCCAAAGCACCGACTTAGTCCGGCGGCTCGACAAACAGGGCGTTCCAATAGAAACGATGGTGATTGTGGACGATACGCACCACTGGATGAAGCACGCCAACGCCCTGAAATTGGGCAACGCGACCGGCGATTTTTTCAAACGGAAACTGATGAAGCCAATTATACTCGACCAGGCCAGAAGCAAACCGTAAGAGACAGTTTGACGGGGACGCCCCACGCTGTAGCGTGGCGGGCTGTGTGGTTAAATCTTCGTCGCATAGCGACATGATGTTTGTAGAAAAAACAATGGGTGGGTAGTTCTCCGTCGCGTAGCGACCAAACCAGTACGCTGATTGTTTGGTCGCTACGCGACGGAAATACTAATGGGGACCATTTTAGACTATAAACATTATGTCGCTACACGACGCTTTACAACTCAAACAGCGTTTAAACTAACTCGAAATCTTAACCAACTAACTCCTCTCATGCAAACCTTTATCAGCAAACAACTTAGCTCCCTGCTTCTCGCCCTGTTCATGCTTAGTAGCTTGCCATTATGGGCACAGACCGTTGATGAAACGTATAATCAGAAAATTAGAGAATTTACCACCGACCCCCGGTTCCTGCCTGCTTCGGTGCTGAACCTGACGGATGACCCGAACGTGCCTTCACCCCGCAAACATTTCGGTCAGATTATCGGAACGCCGGGTATCATTCACCGCACGACGGAGATTTATGGGTATTATCAGAAATTGGCGCAGTCGTCGCCCAACATCACCATTCAGCAGGTGAGCACCAGCGAAGAAGGGCGGCCTATTCAATTGGTGACTATCGGCAGCGAGGAGGCCATGAAACGACTCGATCATTACAAAAAACAACTGGCACTGCTGGCCGACCCGCGCAAAGTAGGTACACAGGACATAGAGAAGATTCTGGGCGATACCAAACTGGTCTATTACCTGAACGGGGGCCTGCACTCGCCGGAGATGGGGTCGCCGGAAATGCTGATGGAACTGGCGTATCGGCTCATAACCAGTCAGTCGCCTGATATTAAAACCATTCGGGACAACATCATCGTGCTCATCAACCCCGTGTCGGAACCCGACGGCTGGGACCGGCAGGTGGACTGGTATTACCGCTTCTCGAAAGTCCGCAAAGAGTACGACGACGGCTTCCCGAAATCACCGCCGTACTGGGGTAAATACGTCTACCACGACAATAACCGCGATGGGTTGCAGGTGTCGCAGGCGCTGACTAAAGCCCTCTTTAACGTCTTTTACGATTGGCACCCGACGGTTAGCCTCGACCTGCACGAGTCGGTGCCGCTGCTCTACATCTCAACCGGCACTGGTCCTTACAACGAAACCATCGACCCAATCACCATTGGCGAATGGCAGATTATGGCCCACCACGACATTACAGCCTTAGCCGCGCAGGGTGTACCGGGGGTGTTTACCTGGGCATTTTATGACGGCTGGTATCCCGGTTACGCGCTCTGGATTTCCAACAACCACAATGCCATCGGGCGGTTTTACGAAACCTTCGGGAATGCGGGCGCCAACACGTATCTGCGCGACCTCTCGGAGCAGAAATACGCGGGCGACCCGGCCACGACCAAAGAGTGGTATCGCCCGGCGCCACCCACCGAAAAAGTGTACTGGTCGTATCGGAACAACATCAACTACATGCAGGCCGGAGTGCTGGCGTCGCTGTCGTATGGCGCGACAAACAGCCGGTTGCTGCTGAAGAATTTTTATCAGAAAGGGCTGAACAACCTCAAAAAAGGCCAGGAAGAAACACCGAAAGCGTTTGTGATTCCGAAGGATCAGCGCGACCCGGCCATGGCGGCTTACCTCGTCAATCAACTGCGGGCGCAGGCCATTGACGTTCACAAGGCCGAGTCGGGTAAGAATCAGGGCGATTATGTGGTGTTGCTGAATCAGCCGTATCGCAATCTGGCGGTGTCGCTGCTAACCAAACAGAATTACCCGAAAGAAGCCAAATTTCCGCCCTATGATGACATTGCCTGGACATTGGGCTATCTGTATGGCGTGGAGGTGAAAGCAGAAGACAGCGTGAAGTACGCAGCCAGCGACCTCAAACTAATCAGCGATGAGGCTCAATACGCCGGAAAAATTGACGGCGACGGAACGAATTATGTCCTGAATTACAAAGCCCAGACTAATGTGCTGCCCGCACTGCTCTGGATGAAGTCGCAGGGAAAACAGGCCAGAGCCGTTGTGCTGGATACCAAAACAACGATTGCTGGCAGTAAAGATACGCTATCGGCGGGAGCGCTGGTATTCAGAGGCTTAACCGCCGATCAATCCAAAAAGCTGGCGACCCAGTTTGGTCTGGATTTACAGGCAACAAAAGCCAATCCCGAAGGAGTTGGAGCACCAGTGCGACAGCACGACGTCAGTTTGCCACGGGTGGCTATTTACCACAGTTGGTTCAACACCCAGGACGAAGGCTGGGCACGCTACACCTTCGAGCAGCGGGGCATTCCCTACACGTCCATCAACAAAGACCACCTGAAAGCGGGTGAGTTGCGGAAGAAATTCGATGTCATTCTGATTCCCCGAATGCGCGGTACGGCCACCAATTTTATTCACGAAATCGACAAAAAATTTGGCCCGCTGCCGTACACCAAAACCACCGAATTTCCATCGCATGGCTTTCCCGACGCGACGAATGATATCACCGGCGGGCCGGGTTTTGCCGGTGTGGATAACCTGAAGCAATTTGTGGAAGCGGGTGGGGTACTTGTTACGTTGGATAACTCCTCCGCCATGATTGCCGGAACTGGTATAGCCCGTGATCTGGAAGAAGTCAGCCTGCCCACGCTTTTCCATCCGGGGTCGATTGTGCAGGTGAAAAACCGGAAACCCGACAGCCCGATCATGTATGGCTTCCCGGAAACCTTCCCGATTTTTCGGGGAATTGCGCCCGTACTGCAAACCCGGAAAAACAACCGCGATATGATGCTGATGCAATACGGCACCAAACCGCTCAAGGACGAGGAAGAATACAAAGGCTTGATTATGGGAATGCCCGACAAAAAAGCGGTAAAAGAAAAGCCCAACCAAACCCCAAAAAAAGAAGAGCCCTATGTGCTGTCGGGCATGGTGCGGAACGAGCAGACGATTATTGGGCACGGCGGCATTTTCAATGTACCGGTGGGTGCCGGGCGGGTTATTGCCTTCACCTTCGACCCGCTGCACCGCTACCTGAATCACCATGACGCGCCCCTGCTCTGGAACGTGCTCATCAACTGGAATCATTTAGAAACCCCAGCCAGCCCAGCCATCTCTGAAACAGCCGCCCAGCCAACCGCCAAGACGGGGGGCGGGAATTGAGTATCAATAAAAAACCTAAAAGGTCTTTTTGGAGACCTTTTAGGTTTACGGCTTAACGACCAACCGCTTATTTTTTGGCGGCTGCGTGCTTCGTCAGCAATTGCAGCGTATGCTCCAGCGACTTTGTGTCGCCCCACTCCTCATGACCCGGCACCACGATTCGCGCCGTACCAAACTGGCTCATCACGTTTCGAATCGAGTTGGCCCATTCGTTCAGGTTGGCGTCGGCGATGTTGCCCATGCCGAAAGCCGCTACGCTTTTCACGAAACAGCCGCCATGTAAAATCTGCTGATTCGGCAGCCAGACCACGATGTTGTCGCTGGTATGTCCCTCGCCGGGAAAGTAACAGCGAATCGGCTCCTGACCCATCAGCAAAGTTGTGTCGGATGGCAAAATCGGCTCAGGAGAATCATACCCCAGTTTAACTGATTTCTGCGCCGTTAAGGGCGTGCTAACGACCCGAACATTTGCTTTGCGGAGTTCGCGGATACCACCCACGCGGTCGTCGTGAGCATGTGTAACAATACATAGCCGGACCGGTTGGTGCAGGCTATCGGCCACCCATTGAAGCAACTGACGGGTGTTGTCGGTATCGTCAAGGGTGTCCCAGCCGGTATCGACCAGCACAACGCCCTCTTTTGTTTTGATAATCAGTCCATTGGACGGGATAACTGAGTTCCTATAAACCCCATACGTCGTATGCACGTACACCTGATCGTTGAGGGGCGTAACCATGAGTTTTGGCTTTTGCGTCGGTTGAGCCTGCGCCAGATGCTGGAGAAAAAGGAATACAAATAAGGCTGTTGGAATACGCATACGTTGGGTTGTCTTCCTGGGGTTATGTTTCCTCGGTCTGTGTCCTCACAGACCGCCGGTTGTTATGGCTGTCGCGCGGGTGGGCTGTGAGGACACAGCCCACAGGTTGGCGAATAGTTATTATGGGGCCAATACCCCTACCGTCAAAAAACTCGCTCCCGCCTTACCATGATAAACCCGATGCGTGGCTTTCTGATAATCGGCTTCTTTGGCCGTGAAAATCGGCACGAACGTTTGCGGATTGCGGTCGGCCCAGGGGAAGCAGGAGCTTTGTACCTGCACCATCAGCCGGTGGCCTTTCTTAATTGTGTGCAGCACATCCTGCAACTCCACCGACACAGGCGTGGGTTGGTTAGGTTTGAAGGGTTCGGGCTTGCTGCTATTGTTGCGGTAACGGCCCCGGATAATCTCGCTGCGAATCAGTTGCTGGTAATTACCGTAGACTACATCCGGTTTTTTAGGGTTTTGTGGCGCATCCGGCGGATAAACGTCGATAACTTTCACCACCCAGTCGGCATCGGTGCCAGTGGTCGAAACGGTGAGTTGGGCCAGTATGGGTCCGGCCAGCGTCAGGTCTTCGGATAGGGGGTCGGTCTGGAACGTCAGTACATCGGGCCGGGATGAAGCAAACCGCTGATCGTCGACCATGTACTCGGCCGAAAAGCCATCGTTTATTTTGCCCGTAAACGGGACCGGGTGCGCGGGGTCGGAGATAAATTCTGAGAAAGCCGTGCCGGTTGACGGTGGCGCAAAACCGAGTTGGCCACCGGCGCCTAAATAAACCTGCTTCGGCACGGTTCCCGTTGGCGGATAGGTGTCGAATGAACGCCAGCGATTCGTACCTGTCTCGAACAGCGTTGCTTCGGGCAGCGCCAGCGGGGTTGTCTCCGCAAAGAGGTAATGTTTAAAAAAACGGGCTTCGATGTTGGCCTGGTAATAGGGAGAAACCGGCGAGCCGAAATCCAGATCGGTCAGCGTTTGGCCCGATGGGCCCGCCCAGCCGCCATGTACCCAGGGACCGACCACAAAGATGTTCTGAATGCCGGGGTTTTGCTTTTCGATGGCTTTATACGTGTTGAAGGTGCCATATAGATCCTGTTCGTCATACCAGCCACCCACCACCATTACAGCGTGCCTGATGCCCTTGAGGTGTGGTAGAATGGCTCGTTTTTTCCAGTGCTCGTCGTAGTTGGGATGCTCGAAATTCTCATGATAATACACATTCCGGCCTTTATAATACCCACTTTCCGAATTAGCCGTTGGCCCCATGTTCAGGTAAAAATGGTAGCCATCGGGGTCGTTCATCTCGAAAAGTGGGGGCGGGTTTTGTTTGGTTGGCTGTTTGTGTTCCACAAAGAAGGGGTAAAAACTGAAGTTGGCCGCCAGCATAAACGCGCCATTATGAAACGCATCGTCGCGCCAGAGGTCGGCCATGGGCGCTTGTGGCGAGGATGCTTTCAGGGCCGGATGCCCCGACACCGCCCCCGCCGACGTGAAGAAACCCGGATAGCTGATGCCCCACTGACCAACGTTGCCATTATGGTTTGGCAAGTTTTTGAGGAGCCAGTCGATGGTATCATACGTGTCCGATGCTTCGTCGTGGTTAGTATTGCCTTTTTTTGCATCGACATGTGGAGTCATCTCCACGAACGTACCTTCTGAAGCCCACCGCCCGCGAACATCCTGATACACAACAATGTAATTATCGCGCAGCATAAACGGATTCGGTCCTACGCGCCGACGAAAACGGTCAGTGCCGTAGGGCTGGCAACTATAGGGTGTTCGCTGAATAATGATCGGGTGTTTTACGGATGAGTCTTTGGGGGCATACACCTGCGTAAACAGCTTCGTGCCATCCCGCATGGGTACCATGAACTCAGACTTCTGGTACTTGTCGCGCACGTAGGCCGAATCCTGTGCAGATGTGAACGGATAGGGGTTAACCGGCGGTGTCGATTGGGCAACAACGAGGGCTGGAATCAGCAGCAGTAGGCTAAGGATTGTTTTCAACGGATGATAACGGAGAAAAAGAAATAGACCGAATACGGGTAAAGTTAAGCGAATTCTAAAATAGTTTCGCTACGGGCTAAACCTTCCGGGAAAGAGTCGCGTTATGAGCAATGAACTAATGTTTAGACTCTATTAACCATGATTTACCAGCCAACATTGGATCAGGACGACGACGTTCTGATGCTCAACCCTGACCCCGAAACGGCCGCCTTCGACGATGATGAAGATGACTTCGACGATGGTGGCGCTGAGTTTGATGACCTGGGTTCTGGGGCTGCCAGCGGCTACGGAGCGGATGATATTGCCGACATTGACGACATTGACGCCGACTTTAACGAGGATGACCTGGATGAAGAATTGGATGACGACAGCATTGACGATGACCTGGACGACGACAGTATGGAATAACCTGTACTGTACACAAGGAGCGCGAACAACAATTTCTCACGTTTATTAATCATTCACTGCATATGACCCCGTTAGAATCAGCGTCAACTCCAAACGAAGACCCACTCATCACGATTGCCAACGCCGACGATGAAGGGACAGCCCCCGATTCTGAAACGCAGTCGTCGGCCGCCAGCGAGGCCGGTAATCGAACGGCTGAAGAAGGCTCCCGCGCCCCCAGCGACCCCGCCGAAGGCGCTTAATTAATGAATAATGCAGAATGAATAATGTGTGTAGTAGACAGCCATTATTCATTCTGCATTATTCATTAATTACATCGAGAAGCGTCTGGCATTTAATCTCCGTTTCCTGCCACTCCCGCTCCGGTACCGAGTCTTCGGTCAGGCCCGCACCGGCGTAGAGCGTTGCTAAGCGGCCCTCAAGTTTCATGCAGCGGATGTGTACGAAAATATGACTGGCCGGGCTTTCTGTTTCACTGTGTGCGTTGACGGGTCCCAGAAAACCGCTGTAGAGTTCGCGGTCGTGGGTTTCGTGCTGGCGGATAAAGGCGAAGGCCACGTCGCGCGGGGTTCCGCAAACCGCCGACGTCGGGTGCAGCAACCTGAGCATAACCGTGCCTAACTGGGGATAGCGCACCGCCTGCGTGTCGACCGTGAACGACGTGCCGAGGTGCATTAAGTTGCCGGCTATAATGGTTTTGGGCCCTTCTTCGATGTATTCCCGCAACCGGATTTTCTTGAAACATTCGATGATGTAGCGGCTTACCAACGCCTGTTCTTCAATCTCTTTTTGCGACCACATCGCGTCGGGCGGGCGTTTGGCCGTGCCGTCCGGGTTAAACGCCGACTGCGTTCCGGCTAAGGAAGCCGTGCGAAATACACCCTCGCCGTCGACGCTGACTAACCGTTCGGGGGTTGCACTAATCCAGATTTGCCCCCGCTCTGGAATCGAAACCGCCGAGATAAATGCGGTTGGGTAGGTTTGGCAAAGCCTGTCGAATAAATCAACCGCATTCGGGGCATCGGCAAACTCAATTCGCTTTGTTCGGGATAATACTACTTTTCTGAACTCGCCCCGCTGCATGGCCTCAACGGCCTGATTCACATTATGCAGGTAGTTCGCCTGAGCATCCGGGTCGGGCAGAACCGTAACACCGTCTGAACGCGGTTTGGTATCAGGTTGCTCAGTCAGGTGAACTGTCAGCCTTTGCCGGAACCGTTCGGCGGCTTCGCCCGACGCCTGGTTTTGATACACTGGCTCAGCAGCGGCCAGATCCTGTTCCGAAAAACGGGCCTGAAGGTCAGCCCGCAGGAAAAGCGTTTGGGCGGGGGTACTGGTACCCCTGTCAAGGTTGTCGAACGGGCTAACGAGGAACCCGGCAGGCAGTTCATCTAAATCGGCCAGTACGCGCGGCAATACCTCATCGAAGGAGACAATCAGGTGCTTGTCTTTTTGGTTCGGTAGTCGCCACAGAGCTGCCGGGAAGCCAAGAAAGCAGGCCGTATCCCATAAATCAGCGGCATCAGGCCCTGGCGAGAAATCGGGACGGTGCTGGGTCGTTGAAACAGAATGAATACGATAATCAGGTTGCATAGTCAGTAGCCGACCCGATCAGGAGCGGCTGTAAGGATAACAGATTATGCCGTGAATTTGTGCGTAGGTATCAGGAAACTCTTTGTTCATCGTTAGAAGCTTTGGTAGCCCGCGAATGTTTTTTACCTGCTATCTGTTTTACTTTTGCTTTAAATTACTTTTACCGATTCTATGCGCCATTTCACAGGCGGTTTTTTGCTGGCCATTTTTGTGACAGCCTGCAAAACAGCCGCACCAGTTGTCCAGCAAGCCCCCCCCAAGCCCATTATCCTGACGCTGGGTAACAAAACGTTCCTGACCGACGATTTTTTTCAGTCGTTTACCAAAAATCAGCTTTCATCCGACTCGGCCCAGCGAACCGATGTAAAACAGTATTTTGACCTCTATACGGATCTAAAACTGAAAGTGCTGGCCGCCGAAGCGCAGGGCCGCGACACAACCGAAGCGTTTCGGGAGGAAATGAATACCTACCGCAAACAATTGGCGCAGTCCTACCTGACGGATAAAGTACTGGTGGAATCGCTGGCGGCCGAAGCCTTTCAGCGGATGCAGGAAGAAATCAATGCCGCCCACATCCTGATTCCTGTTTCGGAAGATGCCCCACCAGCCGACACCCTGAAAGCCTATGAAACCGCGCAGAGCCTTCGTAAACAAGCCCTGGCCGGAACCGATTTCGCTCAGCTTGCCCGCCAGTACTCGCAGGATGCAACGACCGCCCAAAATGGGGGTAATCTGGGCTATGTAGCCGCATTTGGCTTGGTTTATCCACTCGAAACAGCCGCCTACACAACGGCTGTGGGGAGCATCTCACCCCCCGTCCGAACGCGGTTTGGTTACCATCTTGTCCGGGTAAATGGTCGCCGGCCGAGCCGGGGGCGCGTGCGGGTAGCCCACATACTCGTGCGCCTGAGTCCGGGGGCCGACGAAGCCGGACAGAAAGCGGCTCAGGATCGAATTGATGCCGCCTACGCCCGTCTGCAAAAAGGGGAGCCCTTTGAGCTGGTCTGCCTCGACGTGTCGGACGATGCAACCTCTAAAACCAACGGTGGTGTTTTGCCCATCTTTGAACCTGGGCGATGGGTACCGGCTTTTGAAGATGCGGCCTTTGCCCTCAACAAAGCTGGCGACTACGCAAAGCCCGTTCGAACCAATTACGGCTGGCATATCATTAAACTTCTTGAACACAGAGGGTTAGATTCCTACACTACGCTGGCTCCCGTGCTGCGGCAACGGGTTACGACCGACAGCCGCGCCGACGTTCTGCGGCAGGCTACCGTGCAGCGGCTGCAAAAGGAATATGCCGTTCGGGAAGAAAAAACACTGCTGGAAAACGCCCTGACCAAAGCCGACAGCAGTTTGTTGCGCGGCCAGTGGCGGTATACCGAGCCGCTCGACCCCGCTTTGCAAAACAAACCGGTTCTGACGATTGACAAGCAGACTTACACGGTCAATCAGTTTTTCGATTATGTTCAGAAACGGCAGCAGCCGCCACGGAATCCGGCAGTCGTCAGTGCTGCGAGTGCATCAACCGGTTTGACCCCTGCAGACCCCGCCACGGGTTCGCCCACAGTAGCCATGCGCCGGCTATTCGACCGGTTCGTGGGCGACCAGTTAATCGCTGCCGAAGAAGCCGGTTTAGACCGGAAATCGCCGGAGTTTCGGGCATTGCTGAATGAAATTCGGGATGGCGTATTGCTCTCGCAGATGATGGAACAGCATGTGTGGGAGCGATCCATGGCCGATTCGACGGGCCAGCGGCAGTATTTTGAGCAGCACAAAGACAAGTACCGTTTTCCTGAGCGGGTTGCCGCCACGGTTGTTGTGGCCCAAAACGACAGCCTGCTGAAACAGGCAACCACGATGCTTGCGGGCAAACCTCCCTACCAACTCCGGCGGTCGGCCCCAACGCTGACGTTTGAGCGAAATCAGGTAACGTTGTCACAGGCCCGGCGCGAAACGCTGTTTGATGTGCTGGTGGCTATGATGCGTAATCCGGGCTATGTTGTTGAACTAAGCGCTTCACATGATCCTACCGAACGGGATTCCGTATCGGCGGGACGACTTCGGACGGTGGCGGGTTATTTGCAGAAAAATGGCGTTGCGCTGAGCCGGATTATGGAAAAAGATTATCAGGGTACGCGGCCCGGCGCGGCTAAAGACGCCCAGCGTAATGTGACATTTCAGTATTTCAGTACGGCAAAGGACGACATTGCGCGGGTAATCAACGGCAAACAGCCACTTCCGTCGGGGGAGCCAGCCGTTGTTATTACGACTGGTATTTTTGCCCAGGGGGCCAACCCGTATGTCGATGCGATCACTCAGTGGAAACCGGGAGCGATTACGCTCCACCGCGACAGCAAAGCCATTGCTGTCGTGATCGACCGTATTGAACCGGCACGTGCCAAAACATTTGCCGAAGCGAGGGGCGCCGTCATTAACGAATACCAGGCCACCCTCGAAAAACAGTGGCTGGCTCAACTTCGGCAAACCTATCCGGTGAAGGTGAACGACGAAGAAATACGGAAGTTAGCGAAGTAAGTCAATAGTGGTACTGGCTAACGACTGATGACTATTATTAAAAAAACTTAAATTACAGACCGCTTGCCGTTCTGTGCGTATCTTTAGAACATGAAAAAAGTAATCAGCAGTGCGCTCATCGGTTTGGTTGGCTGGCTTCTAACCACGCCAACCTTCGGGCAGGGGCAGGGCATCAGCCTGAACAAGATTATTGCCAAGGTCGATAACTACTACGTCCTTCGGTCTGATCTGGAAGAAGCCTATCAATCCTATGTTGGCCAGAACCAGACTCCTCCTCAAAAATGCCAGTTGCTGGAGAGCCTCGTTATCAATAAAATGATGCTGGCCAAAGCTGAAATCGACTCGGTTGTTGTGGACGATAAAATTGTCGATAGCGAACTCGACTCCCGGATGCAGTACATGGTGCAGCAATTTGGCTCCGACAAGAACATTGTTGAAGCGTATGGCAAGAGTCTGGAAATGCTCAAAAGTGAACTGCGGACGCAGGTGAAAGACCAGAAAATCGTGCAGAAGATGCAACAGAAAATTACGACCGACGTGAAGGTAACCCCCCGCGATGTTCGTAAGTTTTACGAGGCAATTCCCAGAGATAGCTTACCCTACATGCCCGCCGAAGTAGAAGTGGGCCAGATTGTTCGCATTGCCAAACCGACGAAAGAGCAAAAAGAAGCCCTTCGGCAACGACTTGTGGACATCAAAAAGCGGGTTGAAGGTGGGGAAGATTTTGCTAAATTAGCCAAAGAGAATTCGGAAGACGTTGGCTCAGCCCAAAATGGGGGCGACCTCGGGTTTGCCAAGCGCGGCATGATGGTGGCTCCGTTCGAGGGGGCTGCTCTGAAACTGAAACCCAACGAAACATCGGATATTGTTGAGTCTGATTTCGGTCTGCACTTGATTCAACTCATCGAAACGCGCGGGGCCGAATACCACGCCCGGCATATTCTGCTGCGGCCCGATTACAACCGGCTGGATATTACCGGGCCGACCCGCTACTTGGATAGCCTGCGTAACCTGATTCAGATTGATTCGCTGAAGTTCGACAAAGCCGCCAAAGAGTATTCGGAAGACAAAAACACCGCCGACGCGGGCGGGCTTCTCCGCGATCCGCAGTCGGGTGGTAGTCGGCTGTCGATGGATGGTACGATGGAATATGCCTTGTTCCAGATGCTCGACACCATGAAAGTTGCTAGTATTTCGGCTCCGCTGCCTTATCGGACCGAAGACGGCAAAAGCGCGGTACGGTTATTGTACTTCAAGAGCAAAGTTGACCCGCACACGGCTGACTTCTCGAAAGATTTTGAGAAATTACAGACCATTGTGCTGACCAATAAAAAGAATCGTGCCATCGACGATTGGTTTAAAAAATCGGTTGCCGATGTGTACATCACCGTTGATCCCGAATTCCAGAGCTGCCGCATCTTTGGCACCACCCAAACCAGCGCAGCCAACCTGGGCGGAGGAAACTAATTATGAATGATGAATTATGAATGATGGTCCATCCGCTTTATCATTCATAATTTATCATTTATCATTCATCATTAATCTTTTTTACTTGTGCCCTACTCTTCAGATGTTGCGGCTGCCGAAGCCCTAACCACCTCGTATCAGAAACTAAAAGCCGAAATTTCAAAGGTTGTGATTGGTCAGGACGACACCGTCCGGCTGTTGCTGACCGCCATTTTCTGCCAGGGTCACTGTTTGCTGGTAGGCGTACCGGGGCTGGCGAAAACGTTGCTGATTCAGACCATTGCCGGGGCATTGGACCTTGACTTTAACCGGATTCAGTTTACGCCCGACCTGATGCCGTCCGACATTCTCGGCTCCGAAACACTGGATCAGGAACGAAATTTCAAGTTTATCAAAGGCCCCGTTTTTGCCAACATCATTCTGGCGGATGAAATCAACCGGACTCCGCCCAAAACGCAGTCGGCCCTGCTCGAAGCCATGCAGGAGTACGCCGTTACCATTGCGGGTCAGAAATACGATTTAGGGCGTCCTTTCTTCGTGCTGGCAACGCAGAACCCGATTGAGCAGGAGGGAACCTACCCCTTGCCGGAAGCCCAGTTGGACCGGTTTATGTTCAATATTTACTTAGATTATCCGTCGTATAAATCGGAACTGGAGATTGTCAAAAGCACCACCTCCGACCGGGTATACGACGTTCAGCGGGTTATTACGGGCGGAGAAATCCGGGAATTTCAGCAATTGGTGCGCCGGGTGCCGGTGGTCGACAATGTCGTTGAATACGCCGTTAGTCTGGTGCATAAAACCCGCCCAAACACCGACCTGGCGGCTGCTGATGCCAATCAGTATTTAGAGTGGGGCGCCGGACCTCGGGCCTCGCAGGCGCTGATTCTGGCCGCTAAGTGCAACGCCCTGCTCACGGGGAAATACTCGCCGGATATTGAGGATGTTAAGGCTGTCGCCATGCCTATTCTGCGTCACCGCGTCGTTCGGAACTTCAAAGCGGAAGCCGAAGGCATTTCGGTGGAACAGTTGATTAAACGGATGATGTAAAAAAAGTAGTAAGGTCTGAAGTAGTAAGTGGCTGACGCGAGAGCAATACTTATGCGTCAGCCACTTACTACTTTAGACCTTACTACTTCACCTACTCCTCCCGATTCGTTTTTCCGAGGTAATCGTCGTCACCCCTCCCGGTCGATGTGTCGTCGACGCCTGTTGGTTTTACGTTCTCGGTTTCCTCCCCGATTAAGAAATCATCGTTTCCCGTTGGCTGGTCAACGCCGGGGTCGGGTTGCTCGCGGTTTTCCATAACGTCTGGTTAGTTTGTTTCTGGAAGAACCGGCGCTAAAGAAAATAGTTACAGGAAATTAGCTTTTCAAGTGCCAAACGGCTTCCGGGTCTATTCGGATACCCCTGTGCTGACCGGGCTGCACATCAGCGCGTGTCGTTAACAACCGCAGCGAAACGTAGCGCGACACCTCTACATCAATTTCGTAGTGACTTCCTCTAAAGTAAACCGCCCGAACGGCAGCCGGAACACCCAGCTCATCGAATTTTATTTGTTCGGGCCGTAAGCAAAGCAGTTCATCGGGATTGGCGGCTTCAGATAGCCCCAGTGCGAGGGCATGTTTAGCTTTAATTATGTTTACTGGCCCCGTCATGCGGGCCGCATAAGCCGTTACCGGCTGTCGATACACTGTCTCCGGCGAATCAACCTGAATCAGTTTCCCGTCGCGCATAATGCCCAGGTTGTCGGCCAGAGAAAGTGCATCAGTGGCGTCGTGGGTCACAAACAGGCACGACGTTACGTGTGTTTCTGCACCCGACACGGTGTGCTCATGCCGAACCAAATCAAACAATAAATCCCGCACGATAAGTCGGTTGGGTAAATCGAGATGGCTAAACGGCTCATCCAATAACAACACATCGGGTTTGTCGGCAATGGCGCGGGCAATGGCCGTTCGCTGTTTTTCGCCACCCGATACCTGGCGGGGTATCCGGTCCTGCACGTCGGTCAGGCGGCAGAGTTTCAGCAACTGACTGACCCGAAACTCCCGGTAGTTTTTCTCGAAAAAGCGCAGGGCATAGGCGATGTTCTCCCGCACCGATACATTGGGCATCAACTGGTATTCCTGATGCACCAGCCGGATGTCTGCATGACCTGCCACCAGTACTTCCGACGGCCCCGGCACCCGGTTGCCATTAAGCTGAACCTCGCCCGAATCGGCGTCTGCTAACCCTGCCAGCAGATTCAGCAACGTACTTTTGCCCGAACCGCTGGCGCCTACCAGGGCCATAATCCGGCCCGGTTCGAGGGTGAGCGAAACGTTCCGAACGGCCTGAACACCGGGGTAGGATTTGGTGAGTTTGCTGGCAGTGAGCATAAATAAACCTAAAAGGTTTTTAGAAACCACTCCGGCGGCCCGGCTTTTAGGTTTTGAAAAGTGGCTTAAAAAATAAAATTTGTGCTTAAAAACTGCGATTTGTGCTGGCTGACAATGTCGTTCAGAATTGCCTTGTTCACGGCAGAATCTTTAGTAGCCACCGCCGACCGGATCGAGAACGACCGCAGGGCGTCTTCAACCGATAAGGTTCCCTCCGCCGAATCTTTGCGGCCTGTGAAAGGAAACGTATCCGGCCCGCGCTGGCACTGGGCATTAATGTTTACGCGGCTAACTAAGTTCACCAACGGGTCGATCAGTTGGGCAATCTGCTGGGTATCTGTACCAAAAATACTGGCCTGCATTCCGTGGTCGTCCGTAATCAGGTAGTCGATAAATTCCTCCACATCGTCATAGACAGCTACCGGAACAATCGGCCCGAACTGTTCCTCGCGGTACAGCCGCATCCCGTCGCGAACGGGGTACACGACCGCCGGCCGAAACAGCGATGCCAGCGTTTCGCCACCGCCCTCGTTCACGACCGATGCGCCACCGGCTTCGGCATCGGCAATTATATCGGCTAAATACTGCGTTTTAGTCGGCTCCGGCAGGGGCGTAATCTGCACCCCGGCATCCCAGGGCATGCCCGGTTTTAGCTGGCTGACCTGGGGGCAAAATTTAGCCAGAAACTCATCGGCAATGGAGCGATGCACCCAAATGATTTTGATGGCCGTACACCGCTGTCCATTGAACGAAAGGGAGCCGAGCAGGCATTCGCTCACGGCTACGTCGAGGTTCGCATCGGGCAGAATAATGGCTGCGTTTTTGGCATCGAGACTCATAATCGACCGGAGCCGGTTTAGTTTGGGGTGCTGCCGCTGCAACTCGTCGGCCACGCGGCTGGAGCCAATCAGCGTCAGCACGTTTACGTTGCCCGATTGCATGACCGGCGGAATAACATTGGCCCCGCGCCCATAGAGTGAATTGACAACGCCCTTTGGAAAACTGGTTCTGAACGCTTCGAGGAGCGGATAATGCAGCAGGGAGCCATGTTTGGGCGTCTTGAACAAGATAGTGTTCCCCATCAGAATGGCCGGAATGAGCGTTGTGTACGTTTCGTTGAGGGGATAATTAAACGGCCCCATTGCCAGCACGACGCCCAGGGGTGACCGCCGAATTTGCCCAATGATGCCCTCTTCCATCCGAAACCGCGACGAATTCCGATCCATTGTTTTGAGCGTGTCGATGGTGTCGTAGATGTACTTCACCGTCCGGTCGAACTCTTTGGTTGCGTCGGCGAGGTTTTTGCCGATCTCCCACATAATCAGGTTCACGACCAATTTTTTCTGCTCCAGCATTTTCCCGATGAACGTCTCCATACAGCCAATGCGGTCGGCCACCGCCATTTGGGGCCATTCGCCCCGGCCATTATCATAAGCCGCTACGGCAGCCTCAAGGGCTTCGAGTGCCTGCTGCGGTCCCGCTACCGGGAAACTGCCGACTAACTGACGTTGCAGAACGCCCTGCTGGTCGGGAATGCAAACGGGGGAATAAACTTCCGAAACAGGGCCATCCCACGAGCGCATTTCGCCGTTAAGCAGGTACTCGCGCTGATGAATGGGCTGGATGCGGTAATCGGCGGGAATTTGGTCTTCGGTGGGGAAGAGTTGAGACAGATTTGAGGTTGTCATGGAGGAAATTGGTTGTATAAGAAACGGCGGCAAACGTCGGCATTCGCCGGGGGAATTCCAATTCGGCCCAAAACAAAATTAGCGGCTTTCGTAGCAGAAAGCCGCTAATTCAGCCATATGCGTGTCTGGGGAATGGATCGATAAACGGAAGGGCTATTGAATTAATTGAGTAAAGGCATAGTCCATATCGGGCCACAAAGGGGGGCGATAATGGGCTAAGGCTCGCTGAATTACTTCCTGCAACCGATGTTGCCCACCATCAACTACGTGAAGTGTTTCCAGATACCGGCTAAACGGCATTTTACGCCCCAAAAAGCGCGGCATCGGATAATTTATATCCTCCTGTAGAACAATCCATTTTATCGACGTAAACAACTCTTCTACGGTTAAATCAAAGCGATTGCCGTTAGCATTATACGTCTTGTTTTCGATTTTATGCGCGTTGATCGATTCAATCTTCACCTGCTCCGAAGGGTTTACTGGCTTATAGTGAAGGTTTTTTTGCAAACTGGCAACATCAATCGTACTTTGGCAGGCTTGCTCGATAAGCACCTCTTTTAACTCAGCAGAGCGCATACCTCCGTGCGTGCATTTATTGAACAGGTCAATAATAATGTTCGCGTGGGACAGAGCCGTCGTGAAGCCATTTTTAGTTAAATTAACCCGATAATCCGGTTTATCAGGGGTCGCTTTATAACCCGGAAACGAAATGCTGATTTGACTGCCGTTGGCACACGTTTCTACGGGTATAGAAACCACATGCTCCCGCTTATTGGCTAAATGCCCCTGGTAATCGTTTTCTAAAAATAGCCGTTCTAATTGGCGTAAGCTCCCCCGGTAGTCCATTGGGTTTGATGGATTGACTGAATAATACCGGGTCAATATGAGAATTAATCACCTGTTATCAATAAAAAGATACTTACTGATGGGCTACTTGTGGTAGTTTCTCAGATGCGTAGTTCGAGACCAATAGCTCGTTTATGTCTCCTCGCTGGTTCCCCTTGGAATTTATGTTTCGCTTGGCCTTTATCCGGCGAATCAAAAAACCGGAATACAATTCATCGAAATAAGAATTCCCGCTATCCGTGTTCGTCATATCCGAATTACTTAATAACCATAAGTGGCCTGCCTGGTCAATAGACCGGCAAAACGCAGCCAAACGCTCCTGCGAGGAATCATCAAACGTTTCGGACGCGTAAGAATTAAAGCTGGCGGTTTGATTCAGGGGCTTATAGGGAGGGTCAAAGTAAAACAGAGCCTCGCCATGAACGTATTCTCTGGTTTTGGTGAAGTCTCCAGTTAAAATTTCCACTCGCTGAAGTAGTTCACGGTTAGCCCTTAGTGTAGCAGCATCACAAATTTGTGGTCGCTCGTATCGACCGAAAGGAACGTTGAATTTATTCTTACTATTTACCCTGTACAACCCATTGAAACAGGTCCTGTTGAGGAAGATCAATAACGTCGTGTTCGTTACCGGCTCATGATTACGCGTGTTGAATTCGGCTCGTTTTTCAGTAAAAAAGGCTCTTCTGTCTTCGTCACTGCCGAGGCTGAAATAGGTTTCCTGAATAGCCGTTAACGCCTTTATCAGGTCCTCGTGCTGATCCCGGATTACCCGATAAGCGGTTGTCAGATCAGGATTTATGTCGTTGATAACGGCCTGCCGAATGTTCGGATACAGTTGTAATAACCAAAACAGGATGGCTCCCCCGCCAATAAATGGTTCGACGTAGGTGAGGTTTTTAATCCTGTCAAGGTTTTTAGGCAACGCTTCCTGGATAACCGGAATTAATTGCCGTTTTCCTCCTGCCCACTTTAAAAATGGTTTTGCTCCCGTTACATCGCCAAATAAATTCATGCCTCTAAGATAACAGGTCTGTTTGTCTACAATAAGCATCAATTCAAATCAATTGCCCTTAACGAGATCGTCACACGCCGGTAGTATACTTCAGAGGCCTATCCCCTGAACGTAACTCAGTGAAAGGAGATCCGACCGTAAATAAATAAGTAACAGAAATCAGGCTGGTTAAAAAAGAAAAAGACCCTGGTAATCAGGGTCTTTTGTACCGGGTGCCGGACTCGAACCGGCATGTCCTTGCGAACAATGGTGTTTGAGACCATCGCGTCTACCGGTTCCGCCAACCCGGCGTTGAAATCGGTACGTTGTGTCAAACGTGGGTGCAAAAGTACAGGTTAATGAATAATGTACAATGGTCAATGTATAATTTTATTCACGAAGGGACTAACGCATTATCCATTATTCATTTGGGCTATTCGTAACGAAGCGCTTCAATGGGATCGAGTTTGGAGGCCCGCACAGCGGGATAGATACCGGCGAATAAGCCAACCGTTACGCAAACGATCAGGCCTAAGCCCATCCAGGCCCAGGGCACAACGAAATCCCCGTTCCCCCGGCTAACGACACCCGCTATCAGGTTGCCAATGCCTAAACCCAGCACCACACCGCCAACGCCACCCAGAATACAGATAACGATGGCTTCGATGAGAAACTGCTCACGAATACGCTTTGGCGTGGCTCCCAGCGATTTGCGGATGCCAATTTCGCGGGTTCGTTCGGTAACCGACACAAGCATGATGTTCAGTAGGGCAATGGCCGCTCCCAGCAGCGTAATGAAACCGATGCCAAACCCACCGATGCGGAGAAAACCCGTAATGTTCTCGGTTTCTTTGGCCAGATCGTCGGCCCGCTCAATCTCAAATGAATCGGGCTGGCCGAGCGGGTCTCGCCGAACCAAGCGCATTGTGCCGCGTGCCTCGCCAACGGCTTCATCCTGGTCCGAAACGCTCGGTACAGAGGCCGTAATGTCGAACGAAAGTTTCTGAGAGCCAGCCAGCGCACGGGCATTATCGAGTGGAATGAGAATCATCCGGTCGTCGCCCCCCCCCGAAAACCCACCTTTTTTGGCCAGTACACCAATAATTTTATACTGGGTGCCCGCCACCCGAATCACCTGACTCAGTGGGTTTAACTTCTTCTCGAACAGCGTGTTGGCCACTTCGCTGCCAATGATGGCCACGTTGAGGGCATAGGTCAAATCATTCTGGGTCAGGTTACGGCCACTTTGGAGGGTGAACCCTTTCACGGCCAGAAACGCATCATCGCCCCCGGTAAGCTGCACGTTTGGGTTCGTTTTTTTAGACCCAAACTTAGCCTGAGCCGCCCCGGCTACCACCGACGAAAGAGCGATGGTGGCTCCATACGGAAATCGACGTTTGAACTGCACAGCATCGAAATAATCAATCGGAGCGTCCTGCCGCTGCGTGCGGCCACCCCGCCGGAAGGCATCCTGCCGGGCGACAATGCTGAACGTGTTGGCGCCCAGGCCGGCAAAACTGCTGTTCACCGAATTCTGAATCCCGTCGATAGCCGTCAGGATTCCCACCAGCGACGTGATGCCAATGGCGATGATTAGCGAGGTCAGGATGGTTCGCAGGCGATTGCTCGCAATGGAACGCAGTCCCTCGCGTATGTTTTCGATGAAGTTCATAGGCAGAGGGCACGGAGCAGGGTGTACGGAGCAGGGATATTTCACAATCCCTGCTCCGTACACCCTGCTCCGTGCTTTTTCGCACAATATTTGCTTATCTTTCGTTATGACAAAGCTACTACACGCATTTTTAACAGGGAAACCTATGAAACGGCTGCTATTACCGCTTATCCTATTTCTGACATTCACAGGCCAGCTCTGGGCTTCCAGAATTCTGATTCCAATGGATGAGACCCAGAAGAATCACCTGAAAGCGTATGGCATTGCCTATTGGGTGCTGAAAACACACGATACCGAAATCGACTGGCTGCTCAACTACCGGGGTGGCTCGTTTATGATGCCGCAAAGCCAGCGGTTTATCAACGAGATGGTGATTCGGGGCGTTAGTTACGAGGTCATTTCAGATGCACAGTCGGCGCAGATATTAAGCGAAATTGCGGCTGCCGATGCCAACATGGATGCGGTGAAGCTGCAAAAACCGCCCAAAGTAGCGGTCTATTCGCCCAAAACGAAGCAGCCCTGGGACGACGCCGTGACGATGGTCATGACCTATGCCGAAATTCCGTATGATGTGGTCTTCGACGAAGAAGTTATGAACGGTAAACTGCCTGAGTATGACTGGCTTCACCTGCACCATGAGGACTTTACGGGCCAATACGGTAAGTTTTTTCACTTTAAAGACCAGCCCTGGTACATTGCCCAGAAAAATGAAGCCGAAAGCATTACCCGCAAATTTGGCTTCTCGAAAGTGCCGCAGTTGAAACGGGCGGTTACTCAGAAAATTCGTGATTTTGTTCTCGGCGGGGGCTATCTCTTTGCCATGTGCAATGCTACGGATACCTACGACATTGCTCTGGCCTCGCAAAACACCGACATCGTCGATTCGTTCTACGATGGCGACCCCGCCGACCCGAATGCAAACAACAAATTAGATTTCAGCCAGACATTTGCGTTTCGGAATTTCCAGGTTTACACCAATCCCTACCTGATTGAATTCTCCAACATCGACAATCAGCCCGAAGAGCGTGGCCTGAGTGAGCACAACGATTATTTTACCCTGTTTCAGTTCTCGGCCAAGTACGACCCCATCCCGACGATGTTAACCCAGAATCACCTGAACGTGATTAAAGGATTTATGGGGCAGACGACGGCCTTCAAGAAAAACCTGATCAAGCCCGAAGTGGTGATTATGGCCGAAAACAGATCGGCGGGGGAGGCCCGCTACATTCATTCGCCCTATGGCCGGGGCTTTTTCACGTTCTATGGCGGTCATGACCCGGAAGACTATCGGCACGAGATCGGCGAGGAACCCACCGACCTCAATCTGCACCCTAACTCAGCCGGTTATCGCCTGATCCTGAACAATATCCTGTTCCCGGCAGCCAAGAAGAAAAAGCAAAAGACGTAGGAAATCCTAAATCAATTTTTTTGATGTGCTAACCGATCAAGCTATTCGCCTTCGGGCTCTACGTCCGAATCTGTAGCTTGAGTGTCCCTATTCTCCCGCCCATGCTATACGTGTTCGCTGGCCCTAACCTAATGGTGCTGGAAATCTACCCTCTTTGCCCACATTTAACAACTCCATCTGCTTGATGGTATTGATTAGGTAAAACAAAACGTCTGGTTCGTGTACTTAATACGAAAACCATTCATCAACCATTTCGGCCCGGCCCTTGCTTTCTAATTTCTGCTCCAGGTCGTCGGGTATTTTGGGGAAGAAATCAAGACCGGTCAGTTGCTCAATCTGGTCCACAGGAACCACAAATTCCTTTATCGACTGGTCGGACGGTTCGTTGTCGAGCAGGAAACCAATCAGCCGGATGCTGGGCTTATTGGCGTAAAGAACCACCTTGTAGAATTTTTCAGGTACGCTCACCTCATTGGCTTTCCCGATGGTTGGCAAGCCCCGTTTCAGCACCGGGCCTGTCACGACATACAGCCCATTATCACGCCTGGCCCACGCCCGCACCTGGTTTTCGAGGTCGCTCCAGATGCCCCGGTTAAACTGGGGTTCCTGGGGCGTAATGTTGCTCATCAGGAAAGTCTCGCGCATCATTCGCTGCGAAAACTTAAAGTCGCCAGCCGGCGCCAGGTGCCCCCGGTCGTAGCCCGAGCGGGTATAATCAGATGGGAGGGCGGTGCCGGTCGAAACGGACGGGTCGGGTTTGAACTGCTCATTTTTACGGTTGGCATCGCCGGTAATTTCGTAAGCCAGTAGCGGATACGCCACCCATTCGGCCACCTTGTACTGGTCGCGGTAACGCAGCGTATATCCTTCATGCCGAATCAGCTCACCGTCTGACGTTGACACTGGCAGCAGAAAATCGACCTGTTTCTCGAACTCGAAGCGCACAAGGCCCGATGATTCGCGTTCCGATGGGTCGCGTTCCGACGGGTTAATGTCGCTGGCTTCGCTTTCACCTGAATTGCTGCTGCCGTTATCCGTAGGGCCATCGGGTTGGGTCGGTTCGGGCGCTTTATATGGATTATCGTCCTGCGTGCCGGATCGGGAACGGCCCAGCCCGACCATCTCCCGAACGTCGTTCCAGAACGCCACAACGGGTTTGGTCTTGCCGCCATAGTGCAGAAACAGGCCAATCAGGAAAAACACGAACAGCAGCACGAGTGTGTTTCCGCGTAGCCGAAAGCCTTGGCGAGCATACGTTTTGGTTGAAAATCGAGGATTGAAAAACATGGTTTAAAGGTAGGCTTTTGTTCCAGGTTTCGGGTTCAAAGTTTCAGGTTTTACGTTCACCGCCTATATCTGGAGACTGAACTTTGACCCTGGAACCTGAAACCTGAAACAAAAAACGTCTGTTAAAAACTTATGTCATCCCTGAATATTGTCGTGATTGGCGGTGGAGCGGCTGGTTTTTTTGGGGCGATAACAGCCGCCGAAACGTTTCCGACCGCCACCGTTACGATTCTCGAAAAAAATCGCACTGTTCTAAACAAAGTCCGAATTTCGGGCGGAGGCCGGTGCAATGTTACCCACGCCTGTTTTGATAACCGACAGTTGGTGAAGCACTACCCGCGTGGCGAAAAAGCGTTGCGTGCGCTGCTCAATCAGTTCGATGCAACCGCTACGGTACGCTGGTTTGAGAGTCGGGGCGTTGGGCTGAAAACCGAACCTGACGGGCGTGTGTTTCCGGCCACCAACACCTCCGAAACCATCGTGGATTGCCTGCTGAATACGGCCCGTCGGTTGGGCATCGACGTGCGAACGAGTTGTGGCGTTGCATCACTTCAGCCCACCAAATCAGGCCAATGGACTGTTGAGTTGCTCACGGGCGAGACGCTCCTTGCCGACCGTGTTCTGCTTGCAACGGGCGGCTATCCGCAACGCTCATCCTACAACTGGTTGCCCGAACAAACCGAAACCTTACTTACGCCAGTACCCTCCCTCTTTACATTTAATGTTCCCGACAGCCCATTGCTGCCCTTAGCGGGTGTATCGGTGACGGATGCGAGGGTATATGTTGTCGGGACCAAACAGGAGCAGCGCGGGCCGTTGTTGCTGACCCATTGGGGGTTTAGTGGACCGGCGGTACTGCGCTTATCGGCCTGGGCTGCCCGCGACCTGGCTGCTGTTGATTATCGGTTTACGCTGCGTATCAACTGGACACCGATCCTGAACGATAATGAGTTACGCAGTGCTTTGCAGGATTTTCGACAACAGAATGGCCGCAAGTTCATCGTTTCGCAGAATCCATTCGGGTTGCCGTCGCGTCTGTGGCAGGCGTTCGCTACCGAAGCGGGCATTTCCGAAGCGCAACGCTGGGCCGACCTGCCTGCCAAACCTCTGAATCGACTCGCCGAACGACTCACCAACAGCCAGTTTCAGGTGGTGGGCAAAAGCACGTTCAAAGATGAATTCGTTACCTGCGGAGGCATCGACTTCGACAGCCTGAACCCACAAACGCTCGAAAGCAAGGCCCAGCCAGGCCTGTTTTTTGCGGGCGAAGTGCTGAATGTCGATGGCATTACCGGCGGCTTCAACTTCCAGAGCGCCTGGACAACAGGTTATGTGGCAGGGCGGAATATTGGAGTTTGAAGTTCAAGGTTTAAAGTTCAAGGTTAGCCGACTCGTCAGCAACTCTTGCGTTGGCTAACCTTGAACTTCAAACTACAAACCACGAAGCACTTCCCGCGCAGTATCTTCATCGCGTTTGAGTTGCGAAACTAAGGCGGGTAAGCCGTCGAATTTTTGTTCGGGGCGCAGAAACTCCCGGAACCGCAGCGTCAGGTGTTCGCCGTAAATGTCTTTGTCGAAATCGAAAATATACGTTTCGATGGTCTGATGCGTACCGGCAACGGTAGGGCGGAAACCGATGTTCAACATGCCGCCGAGGGTTTGCCCGGCGTATTCGACATCAACGGCGTAAACGCCATTGGCCGGAACAAGTTTGGCTGGGTCGTCTACCTGCATGTTGGCCGTTGGGAAGCCAATGGTTCGGCCTAATTGTCGGCCTTTCACGATGGTGCCGGTCAGGTTGTAGAGCCGCCCCAGAAATAGGTTTGCCGTATGAACATTACCTTCCATGAGAGCCAACCGAATTTTGGACGAACTCACGCCAACCGCTTCCACATCCTGCCGGGGAATTTCTTCGACCTCAAACCCATACTCGCTCTGGTGTGCCCGTATGTAGTCGAAACCGCCTTCGCGGTCACGGCCAAAACGGTGGTCGTAGCCAATGACTAATTTTTTAGTTCCGATTTTATCGAGCAGAATCTGACGAATGTATTCCTCTGAGGTCAGTTGCGAGAATGAGCGGGTGAACGGAATAATAACCAGATGACCGACGCCCGCCTGGTCGAGCAGGTCGATTTTTTCGTCGAGCGTGGTTAGCAGTTTCAGGTTCTGGCTATCGTTGGAGACCACCGTGCGCGGGTGCGGCCAGTAGGTAATCAGTACCGACTCGCCCTGGCTGGCATTAGCTACTTCGGTCAGTCGTTCCAGAATGGTTTGATGCCCGCGATGAACGCCATCAAATGTGCCACTGGTTACAACTGCATTCGGTAAGGGTTGAATATCGTCAAGACTTCTGTAAATAATCATTCGCAGTTATTCAGGCAATTGGAAGGTTATTGGCTTCCCGAAATGCGGCAATAAAATGGTCAAGCGTTTGAGCTTCCTCAACGCGAAAATCGCCGATGCGCGTCCGGCGCAGGCTGCTCATGTAGGCCCCATTGTTCACTAACAGGCCCAAATCCCGTACCAAACTGCGAATATACGTGCCTTTGGAACACACAATACGAAAATCGACGGTGGGGAAACGGCTGGCGTCGACCTCAAAGACGGAAACCGTTACCTGCCGCGACTTAATGCCGCCGTCTACCCGGTCGGCAGTTTCGCCCCGGCGGGCTTTCTCATACAGCCGCTCACCGTTGACCCGAATGGCCGAGTAAATGGGCGGCACCTGTAGAATATCGCCCGTTAATTGTCGGGTTGCTGCCTGTAATTGTTCGGGTGTAATGCCGGTCGTGTCGAACTCGGCGTCGAAGGGCGTTTCGAGGTCGACGGAGGGCGTAGTTTTGCCCAGCACGAGGGTACCGGTATATTCTTTTTCCTGCGCCTGATACTGGTCAATCTGCTTAGTCATTTTGCCGGTGCAGAGAATGAGCAGACCTGTTGCCAGCGGGTCGAGCGTTCCGGCATGGCCAATTTTCCTGAATTTACAGGCGTATTTAAGCTTGTTGGCCACATCGAACGATGTCCAGGTGAGTGGCTTATCGATAAGAATAAGTTGGCCGGGGTCGAGCTGCATTTTTTGTAACACAGAGATACACGGAGAAATACAGAGATACACGAAGATTCTCTATGTACTGGTTTTTTAAAGCACATCCAACTTCACCCCAGCCGCTACTAAGCCCAGCAGTAACAAACCCAGCACAATGCGGTAATAACCAAATACTTTAAAGCCGTAGCGGGTCAGAAAGCCAACGAAACCGCGAATGGCCAGCAGCCCCACCACAAACGCAATGGCATTGCCAATCAGGAGCGTCTGATAATCATCGGGTTGCAGGAGCTTATACGTTTTGAGGAGTTTGTAGCCCGACGCTGCGGCCATGGTGGGCACGGCCAGAAAAAACGAAAACTCAGCCGCCTGCGTCCGGGTTAGGCCCTGATACATGCCGCCAATAATCGTTGCCGCCGACCGCGACACGCCCGGAATCATGGCGATGCACTGGAAAAAACCAATTCGCAGCGCATCCGGCCCGGATACTTCACCATCTTTCGGGACACGATTGATAAGTCGGTCAATGTATACCAGCACAATGCCGCCCAATAGCAGCGTTACAGCAACCACCACTACATTTTCGAGCAGGGAGTCGATAAAGTCGTTCAGCAGAAAGCCAATGACGGCGGCAGGCAGAAAGGCAATCAGGATTTTACTGTAAAAATCGGCCATTGGCTGCATACGCAGCGGTAATGACTTCAGGTAAGGAGGGGCAACAAAATTGGCCGATTGAGGATTCCCCGAACGCGGGTCGGTCAGGAAACGGCGGTGATACAACACCAGCACCGATAGAATGCAGCCAAACTGAATGTCGACCGTATAAAGTTTTGTGAATTCGTTTCTGGCAATACCGGCTAATGAAGAATAAATAATCATGTGGCCCGTTGAGGAAACCGGCAAAAACTCGGTAAGCCCCTCAATGATAGCCAGCGCAATAGCGTGAATCAGATCCATTAAAAACAGTTATAAAGTTGTAGAGGTATACGGTTGCAAAGTTGCCTGTCAAAAACTTTATAACCTTATAACTCTACAACTTTATAACGCCCCTTACGCCTTTGGCCGGGCGAGGATGGCAAAAAATTCGAGAAGAAAGCCGCCCATCACCACAATAGGGCCAAGCGTCAGGCCCAGAAAACCGAAGCCAAATTCTTCTTTGTCGAGACTCATAATGAAAAATCCGGCCAGAATGATGCCGATACCGGCCAGCATCAGCGTGTAGTTCTGCCGACTAAAGGGCATTGCTACCGACGAACGTACTGGTTCAACCACCGATGACCGGGTTGGCACAGTTTTAGGGGCTACCGTTACGGTTGCCGCCACTTTTTTTGCTGATTCGTCGCGGGTCAGCGTTGCCGGCCCCGCTTGTTTATCTTTTGCCATGTTCTTCCTATTAGAATGAATAATGAATAATGACTTTCTAAACTATCAACTTTATTCACGCTCATTATCCATTTTTCATTTTACATTATCCATTAATACAGTTCATCCAGCGTCAGGCCGAGGTAACGGTTTACGGCCTGGAACGTACTCAGAAAACCAATCAGCACCCCAAGCCCAACAATACCTGCCATCAGGATAATAACTTTCTCGTTGTCCTGAAAAGTCACCAGTTCGGGCAAATTGTGAATCGCAAGCTGCAAACCGGCTATCAGCAACCCAACCGCAAGAACACCCGCCAGAAAACCCTGCCACATACCCCGGCCCAGAAAAGGACGGGTAATGAACCCATTGGTGGCCCCAACCAACTGCATACTCCGAATGAGCAAACGCTGCGAATGGAGAGCCAGCCGGATGGTATTGTTCATCAGCACCACAATAATCAGCAGCAGAATCAGCGCGAAGGCCGACATAACCGCATAAATTTTTGTAATGTTTCGGTTGATGTTGTCGACCAGATTTTCCTGATAAACGACTTCAAAAATGCCGTCGATCTGTTCTAAATCCTGCTTTACTTCCTGCAATTTCGATTCCTCAAAATACCCTTCGCTGAGCTTTATCCGGTAGCTGTCGTGCAGGGGGTTTTCGCCCAGAAACTTCGAGAAATCCTCTTTTGTTTCAGCAATGAATTCTTTGGCGGCTTCGTCCTTCGTCACTAAGCCAATCTGCGATTTTCCGTTGGCTTTCAGCACATACGGTCGTTCAGCGATGGCCTGGTAGAGGCTCTCCATCTTCTTCTCCGTGAGGCCTTTATCTAAAAACGCCCGCATTTCGTAATTCTCACGGATGTAGGTGACTAATTTCTTCGACTGAATAGCCAGTAATCCGCAAAAACCAATCAAAAACAACGCCAGCGTCAGACTAAACAAAATCATGCCGCTGGGATACGCACCTACTTTCTTCTTTGTACGAGCCATTCAGGGGTTCGTGTTATGAGACAAAAATAACGGATTCAACCGCCAAACGGTCGAATTTAAGAAAATTTAAGGGGAAACCGGCAAAAGGCAGGAAGCACGGGGCAGGGAGACGATAGTGATGTCAGGTTCTCAAACCTGACATTCATGCGTCAGCAGTTCGCGTCGGGTTCCCAAACTCGACACCTCGCTCTATGCTCCTTGCGCCATGCTCCCTGCCAACAGAACCCCCGCCGGATACCCTACTTCAACTAAATACAACCCGTTGGTTGGCACAGCCCGACCGGCTGTGTTTCGGTCTCTGGCCAGAATAATCTGCTCAAACTGGTCAAGGCTCATGCGCTGCTGTCCAATCTCGACCATTGTACCCACAATGGTGCGGACCATACCCCACAGGAAGCGATTCGCCCGGATATGAAACGTCAGGCAATCGTCGTTTATGCGTTCCCAGTACGCAAAATCCAGTCGGCAGAGAAAGTTATTGACGTTGGCGCGGGCCTTGCTGAAACTCTGGAAATTGGTGTGCTGCAGCAATAGCTGGCAGGCTTCGTTCATCAGGGTTTCGTTCAGTGGTGGCCGAAAATGATAGGTCAGGCCATTCTGAAAGGCATTTTTCTGGCGGGTAATGTGGTACTGGTAATACCGATAGATGGCCGAAAACCGGGCGTGGCTGTCGGGGTGAACGGGAAAAATGGTGTGGATAGCAATGTCTTCGGGCAGGATGCAGTTGAGCGAATACAGAAACGAGTGGGTCAGGGATAGCGGCTCGTTGACGTCGAAATGAGCAAACTGCTGCCTGGCATGAACACCTGCATCAGTACGGCCGCTGCCAACCACATAAACCGGTTTGCCAAGCCGTTGGGTCAGAGCCGCTTCGAGGGTGGCCTGCACGCTGATTCCGTTGGCCTGCGTCTGCCAGCCATGATAGGCTGTTCCGCAGTACGACAATTCGATAAAATAACGCATACTGGGCAAAAGTAACGAGTGTTCCCTGAACTATGACCGTTACGATGCCAGTTGGTGTAGGACACGTTTATTTTTCCTGGACAGGATTACAGGATACACAGTCAAATAAAATTCTGTAATCCTGTCTAAAATTGACGGATATATTAATTTTAGCGCGGGCCTCTATTTGAACGTTCGCCCCGGCTGAAGCCACCAGTTGGGCGTTGGGATTGTTCCTGAACGCGCTGCGGATTTTGTGGCTGAGGTTGCATACTGCGACTGCCTTCCGACATCCGCTGATACCCGCCATCCCGGCGACCACCCGGTGCCGACTGGTCGGTTACCGGGGCCTGGGGCTGTCGGTTTAACCGCTCATACGACCGGCCTGGTTGTGGGCCATTGCCATCCGGCTGCGTAGTACCTGGCGAATAAGCACCGGGTGTCTCGACCCGATTTCCGGGCGAATAATTTCCCCGCCGTGATTCAAACCGACTGGCTGCAGGCGAATCCGAATTTCCGGAATTAGGTGTCCCAACATTTCCAGAATTTCCGTTGCGGTCAGTTGGGCTGGTGGCTCCGTATGTTCCCCGATTTAACCGGTTCGTATAATCCCGGTCGACGGTTGGTGAATTGCTGTTGCTCCCCTCATAAGTAGGTCGGCGGTCTGGCATTCCGGCTGCATCGGGGCCATTATAACTGCCCCGGCTGGAGGTATTTCCATTCCCATAATTGGGTCGGGCTGGGTTAGATGAATTATCGAAGCGGTCATTCCCATTCTGGCCATATCCCCGCTGATTAGCCGACGCCTGGCCCGGACGATAAAAACCAACTGACCCATTGCCAACTACCGAATGCCCCGGTCGATCCAGTCGGTCAACCCGATAAACCGGCACCGACTGGCGGGTGTATCGCTCAATATCTCTGCGGGATGGACCGTAGTTATACGCCCGGTTGTTCGACCCATAATAGTTGTTGATGATGGTGGTAGTATGGTAGATGTTTACCACACGCGGGCGGGGTACGCAGTAGCTGTACCAGCGCGGGCTGGTAAAATACACCTGCGGTACGAAGGTCCAGTACGGAGCCGGAATATTGACATTGATATGTATGCCGGGGCCAAGCGGAGCCCAGCCGTAATAGCCGCCCCCCGACCGCCACGACACCCAGGCCGGTGCCCAGTCATTACCCGGAATCCAGAGCCAGCCGCCATAGGCCGGGTCAAACACCCAGCGACCGTAGTGGAAAGGTGCCCAGCCCCAGGCATAGTCCGACACCCAGGTATTGCCGTACTCGGTCATAACCCAATGCCCACCCGATGAATACGGCTGAAAATCCGGGTCTGCATTCGGTGACCATACGTTTCCGTATTGAGGGTGTTGATTCCACTGCCCATAAGGAGCTAACTCGTCGTAGAACGACTCGACCGGAACATCAACGCCCGGCTGGGCAATTGCCCGTTGCGAAAACAGCAGTCCGAAAATGAGCAGGACGACCAAACCAGGCAGGTTTATTTTTTTAAGGATAGTCATGGCAGAGAGTCTTTTTGCGGCTTACCGCTCTTCAGAGCGTTAGAGTCAAAAAATGGCCAAACGTTTAATGACTTGTTATCTTATTTAGAGCCTGATTAGGATTTTATGTGTAACTCAAAATTTCGCTATGAAAAAATGAGTTTTTGTCATGCTGACACAGGAAGCATCTTAAAACGCCCTTATTAACTCGTTCGGATGCTTTAAGATGCTTCCTGTGTCAGCATGACAAAAAAACTCTCAAAATAAGAGACCGTCTAAACGTCTAAAATTGACTGATTATCCCCGTCGCGGTGAGGAAACAGCGACGGGGAGAGTCTCAAAAACGTATTTCCAATAAAACTTAAAAACTTAAACAGCCTCTAAAATCTGAATGGAAGTCAATTTCTAAAAAAACGCCCGACTGAACAACTCAATCGGGCGGGGTTTCAGCGTCGGAAACGTAGCTCAGCAATTACTCTTCGTTTGTGATGAACATCTTCGGTTTGGGGGCTTCGATGCCATCGGCAACAAACTGCCGGGCAATATTTTCGAGCATGTAATAGTAGGTTTCCCAGTAAGTGCTGCTCCTGGTCCAGACCCGCACATCGTACTCCCGCGAGTTGGCATTTAGTTTGGCAATCAGCACATCGTGTTCGCGGTCTTTCAGGGCGTAGGGGCAGGCATCGACTACCTTTTGAAGGGTCGCCTAAACACAAAACTAATTGACTTTCTTACCGCAAACCTTTCGCTGAATTCTCATTATTTGTCGGGCACTAAAGCCAGTTCTTGCGCCGGAAAATCCATAACGTCAGCAAGGATGATAACGCAATGGATGCCAGGGCCACCGGGTAGCCCCACTTCGATGCCAGTTCGGGCATTTGCTGAAAGTTCATGCCCCAAATGCTGGCCAGCAGCGTTGGTGGCAGGAAAATCAGGGAGACAACAGTAAAGATTTTTACGATCCGGTTCTGCTCCAGATCGATCAGACCGAGATACGTATTTTGCAAAAATTCCAGTCGCTCGAAAATAAAGTTCGTGTGTTCGATGAGCGAGTTGATGTCTTTGATGAGCGTTCGCAATCGCGCCTGCTCACCTTCTGTAAACCAGCCATCCGAGCGAATCATGGATGAAATTACCCGCTGTTTATCCACTACATTCTCCCGAATGGACATGGTTAGTTCCTGGTAATCGTTGATGCTGAGCAGGGTTTCGCGGTCGAGCGTGGCGTCGAGGTCAAGCATCCGGTTGATGGCTTTAATTTCCTGCGATACCAACTCAACCAAATCGGCGTCGTAGTCGATTCGTGACTCAAAGATGGCGATCATGATCTGCCCGCCATCGGTGAAGACCGTCCGTTTGGATTTGATTTTCCGCACCATATCGGCAAACGACTTCAGGTCGGCGTTGCGGTAGGTAAAGAGGGTATCGTCTTTGAGAATAAAACTCACGGGCACCGTCACGTACCGATGCTCCGGGTCAGGCACCAAAAAATTGGAGTTGGCAATCAGGTAGTCATCTTCTTCAATGTAGCGCGATGAACTTTCAATCTCCAACTGCTCCTGCTGGCTCAAAAAATCGACATCGAATTTTTCTTCAACGCTCTTGATTTCGGCGGGCGTTGGATTTTGCAGGTCTACCCAAAGCGTTCGTTCGGTATCGGAAAAGGAGTCAATATCGCGGATTTTGCGAACGGAGGTCTCGTCTTGCTGAAAAATGCGAATCATAAAACAGAGTGGCAGGTGACGACCGCAAAGTTCGCAGAAACCATCAGACGACCGCGCACCGTAAGACAAGTTTGAGGTTAATCCTTTCTATCCTGTAATCCTGTCTAAAAAGATGAACTTGTCCTACACCCCAGCCAGTACCGTGCTTATTGCCCGTTCGTCACTTTACGAAGCTGATAGAACAGTTTTTCGAGCAACCTGTTGTCTTCGGTGATGATGTCAGCCGTAGCCGACATGCCCGTTTTGTAGGCTAACTGTTTGCCATACGTGGTTTTCAGGCCGCTGAGCAACTGAACGTTTGCCAGAAACACGCCGTCTTTAAGCGGAATGTCGGCAATGGCCGTAATACGTCCCCGCACGGCGCCAAATTCCTGATAGGGATACCCTGCAAATTTCACCAGTACAGCCTGCCCAATTTGCACTTTGCCCGCATTCTGCTGTGGCACGCGCAACTCGCCGAAGTAATCCCTTGTCGGCGGGGCAACGTAAACCAATCATACCGATTCGTTTGTTGAAGAGCGGCTAATAGATGGCCGCAGGTGGATTCAGCCTAAATTAAGCGGAGCACAGGACTATGAAATACCTGATGAAGGAACACATCCGTATCATTCCGAAGATATTGCTGCACTGAAGGGAGATATTCTTCAGGATTTCAATTCCTATTAGTATTCACGATTTGAGGTTGATGATAGAGCGTTTCAGGCTGACAAAATAATAACTTACGCCACCTTGCAACTCACGCCATCTATCGCTTCCAAGGCCCGCAGGAATGAGTTGACAGGGGAGACTTTCAACGTTCGCGATTGTAAACTGACTTCGATGCGCTCAGCATGGTCCACGATATTGAGTGACAGCGTACAAGTGCCGGGGTGGGCGTTGGCGAGTTCATTGAGTTTGGCCACAAGTTGAGCGCTTAGTGAGTCGATAGTGAGCGATACGCGAAGTTCCTTGCAGAATTTCTCGCGCATCTCGGTCAGGAGCCGGATGGTGGTGGGCTTAAATTCCAGATTCTCAGAGTTCCAGCGGTTTTGGGTTTTGCCCGTTATATGCAGGAATCGCCCCACTTCGATGTACTGCCCCAATCGGACATAGTCATCGCCGAACAGGGCCATTTCAATGGATGTATTGTAGTCTTCGATTTTAAAAATACAGAACGGGTTGCCGTTTTTGCCAATTTTGCTTTGCATCGATGACACAATTCCGGCCACTTTAATTTCGGGCTGGCGCGTCTCGAAAATCTCGCCTAAGGTGCAGTTACAAAACCCGTCGAGTTCGAGTTTGAACTCATCGAGTGGGTGTCCGGTGATGTAAAAACCGACCACGTCTTTCTCGAATTTCAGCTTTTCAATCTGGTTCCACTCCGTCACAATGGGGGCTTTGGGGCGGGCAATCATCGGCTCTCCACCCGTCATGGCCCCAAACAAGGACTGTTGGGCAGCAGCTTTCTCGGCGTGGTAGTTGTTGGCGTACCGAATGATTTTGTCTAAAAAGGGTGATGTATCGCCATCGGCCATCTCGAAATATTGCGCCCGGTGGTATTCGTCGATGCTGTCGAAAGCCCCTGCATAGGCCAGTGATTCAAAGGTTTTCTTGTTGACCGTTCGGAGATTGACCCGAATAGCGAAGTCGAAAATATCTTTGAACGGCCCGCCTGCTTTTCGCTCCTCAATGATGGCTTCAACGGCGGCATCACCCGCCCCCTTGACACCGCCCATCCCGAAGCGGATTTCACCCTTTTTGTTAACCCCAAAGAACCGCTCCGATTCGTTCACGTCCGGGCCAAGTACCGGAATGTTGATGTTTTTGCATTCCTCCATGAAGAATGTAATCTTGTCGATGGTGCCGAGGCAGCTCGTCAACACAGCGGCCATGTACTCAGGCCGGTAATGGGCTTTAAGGTAGGCCGTCTGGTAGGCGACAAAGGCGTAGCAGGTCGAGTGCGATTTATTGAAGGCGTAGGAGGCAAAGGCTTCCCAGTCGGTCCAGACTTTTTCGCAGATTTTCAGGTTCAGTTTATTGGACGTGCAGCCATCCATAAACTTACCTTTCATCTTATCGAGCGTGGCCTTGTCTTTCTTCCCCATTGCCTTCCGCAGCACGTCGGCATCGCCTTTGGTGAAGTTGCCGAGCTTCTGCGACATCAGCATGAGCTGTTCCTGATAGACACAAATTCCGTAGGTATCAGCCAGATGTTCCTCCATTTCGGGGAGGTCGTATTTGACTTCTTCGCGGCCGTGTTTGCGGTTGATGTAGTTCGGAATGTAGGCTATTGGCCCCGGACGATAAAGGGCGTTCATGGCGATGAGGTCGCCAAAGCGGTCAGGCTTCAGGTCCTTCATGTGCTTTTTCATGCCGTCGGATTCAAACTGGAACACGGCATTGGTTTCGCCCCGCTGGAAAAGCTTATACGTTTCCTCGTCGTCGAGCGGAATGTCGTCGATGGAAATAGCGAGGTCGTGGTTTTGCTTAATTAACCGCAGACATTCCTTAATAATCGTGAGGTTTCGCAACCCCAGAAAGTCCATCTTGATAACCCCCGCATCCTCAATGACTTTCCCCTCATACTGGGTGATAATCAGGTTTGTATCTTTCGAGGTCGAGACCGGCACAATGTCCGACAAATCACTGGGCGCGATGATGATGCCAGCCGCGTGCAGGCCGGTATTTCGTACCGTACCTTCGAGTTTGCGGGCCTGTTTAAGTACCGCCGACACCTTCTCGAAATCAACGATCCGCATAGCCTGAGCCGCACTCTTGTCGCCCGATTCCAGAGCCCGCATCCGCTTCACGTTCTCCATCTCGTCGGGCTGGATAACGCTCGCCAAACCGCCCGGCCCATCGAGCGGATCCTCGAAGATGCGCTTGAGCGTCATGTTGTAGGTCGGCTTGTCTGGCACGAGTTTCACGATGGCGTTAGCGTCCTGCAGCGGTAAGTCCATCACCCGCGCTACGTCTTTGATGGACGATTTAGAGGCCATCGTGCCATACGTCACAATCTGCGCGACCTGCTGCTTGCCGTATTTCTGCACCACATAATCAATCACCTTCTGGCGGCCTTCGTCGTCAAAGTCCGTGTCAATATCGGGCATTGATTTCCGGTCGGGGTTCAGGAACCGCTCGAACAGCAGGTCGTATTTGATGGGATCGATGTTGGTGATGCCGGTGCAATACGCTACCGCACTGCCCGCTGCCGACCCACGTCCGGGGCCAATCATCACGCCCAGATCGCGCCCGGCTTTGATGAAGTCGGCCACGATGAGGAAGTACCCGGCGAATCCCATTGTTTTAATAGTAAACAACTCAAAATCAAGTCGTTCCTGAATGTTGGGCAGAATGTCGACGTAACGCTCTTTGGCCCCCTCATAGGTCAGGTGGCGCAGATATTCCCACTGATTGAGCACGTCGTCGGTATGTTGCTGAAACTCCTGCGGAATGGGGAAGTTGGGCAGCATGATGTCGCGCTTGAGCTTCAGCGTCTCGACCTTGCCGACGATTTCGTTGGTGTTGTCAATGGCTTCGGGCAGGTCGTGGAAGAGCGTCGTCATCTCCTGCGTGTTCTTGAAATAGAACTGGTCGCTGAAGAAGGCAAAGCGCGTGTTTTTGGGCATCACGTCGTCGTCGCTGAAGTCCTTCATCGACGGCGTACTTTGCTTTTCGTTGGTGTTCACGCACAGCAGAATATCGTGCGCTACCCAGTCGTCCTGATCGACGTAATGCGAATCGTTGGATGCAATAATCTTAACGTTGTACTTGCGGGCAAACTTGATTAAAATCTCGTTGGCTTTGATCTGATCGGGAATCTCGTGGCGTTGCAGTTCAACGTAATAATCCTCGCCGAAGCGGTCGAGCCACCACTTGAATTCGATTTCGCCCGCTTCCTCACCTTTTTTCAGAATCGTTTTCGGCACCGATGCGCCGATGCAGCAGGTAGACGCAATCAACCCCTCTTTGTACTGGTCGATCAAAGCTTTGGTCACGCGCGGGTACTTGCCATACAAGCCCTCCATGTAGCCCAGTGAGCAGAGTTTCGCGAGGTTTTTATAACCCTGCGCGTTCTTGGCCAGCAGCAGTTGATGATACCGAATGTCCTTTTGCTCTTTGGTGAACTGCTTTTTGGTATGGTCCTCCACCACGTAGAACTCACAACCCACAATGGGTTTGATACCCTGCTTGCTGGCTTCGGCCACAAACTCGAACACGCCGAACATATTGCCGTGATCGGTGATGGCCACAGCGGGCATATTGTCGGCTTTGGCTTTCTTAATCAGCTTTTTAATGTCGGCCTGCCCGTCGAGCAGCGAGTATTGGGTGTGGCAGTGGAGGTGTGAGAATTGCATGGGTCTGACCTTATTTTACTGTAAATTTGACAAAAAACCGCGTAACCCAATGGCCTATTCCAATTTTACACTGGCAAAAGTTTACCGCCAGTTTCAGCTAAAGGAAAAGCGCGAAGGATTGTTTCCTGACGTAGAACACGTTAGCCTGAGCGACTGGCTGAAACAATCGCTGGCCATTGCTGCCCGGTCGGTGATGCTGACGGAGAAAGCTAAATCAGAACGGATTGTTTCGCCTATTTTATTTGAATTCAAGGAGCGACACGCTGATTTGTTCGAGATCTATTCGGGCTATAATCTGAACGTCGATCCTGACAATGACTTGAACGGAGAGTGTGATTTTCTGATTAGCTTTCAAAGTTCCTACGTGGTGCAGGCCCCGATTTTCTCGTTGGTCGAAGCTAAAAATGATAACATCGAATTGGGGCTGGGGCAGTGCGTAGCGCAGATGCTGGGGGCACGGCTTTACAATATCAAGGAGGATCATCCGGTGCCAGTTATTTACGGCTGCGTGACAACGGGCGAGGACTGGCAATTTTTAACGCTTCAGGATCAGTTGGTTACAATTGATACGCAACGCTATTATCTCAACCAGCCCGGCGAACTGCTGGGCGTGTTTGACTGGATAGTGGGGCAGTTAGGTGCCTATAGGCAGAAGTCAGATGTGTAAGTCTCTCCTAAAATGACCTGGTTTTTCAGCATTCGCATGTCTACATCCCAGAAGGCGGTGGGAGAGAGGTTGGGGGAAGTGGTCATACTGAAAAGGCTGTATCTAAAATCTGTTGTGCTTTTTTTAGATTTTCTAATGTAGCGTCTAAATCTAATTGCCCATTTCTGAACACGCGATAGTCATCTTTCCATCGGGCTACAGTCATGAATTTGCCATTTCCCATACGCTCAGGTCTTTCTACTATTGCATTAAGTTGAGAAGCCATCTGCTTTATTTTTTGGTAAGCTTTATCACGGGCATCACGTTTATCCGATTCACCTTCGACCATAATTTTAAAGCAGAGCGAGTGTTGCTCCAATTGTAGATAAGGCACGAAGGGCTCGTCTGGCACGCCTTTGAAATACCACCAAAATCCAAAAAAGCCGCCCGCTGGGTTTGCTACGTAGTTCCAGTTTGCTTGGTCATCCTCCAATGGCTCATACAACTTGGGTCGGCTATCGTATAATACCATAAAAAAGCCAATCCAGTCCTTGTTCTGCCAGTGTATCAGTTCTTTTGTGGAAAATTGCTGAATGACAGTGTCTATTTCCTCCAAATGCTGTAGGAAATCGTCGTAAATGGCATTGGTCAACTCGTTGACTTTACCATGTCGTAGAACTTTTAAAAAGTCTTTACGTAGATACGTCTCAAAGACACCCAGCGTATCAAATTTAGATTGATAGCCCGTCTTGAAGTAAAGTGGTATCATTTGGCTCTCGTTGTATCCCTCTTCGCTAACCTGCTTGTAGTACCGATTCAACTGGTCAGAATGGTTGCTGGTATGCGTTTTGTCTTCAATTAAAATAGCCAGCTTGCTGTCTGACTCTTCTTTATTGATTTCGATTAAAATGTCCAGTTTTTTGACCTGCGGCTGAACTTTGACGGTTTTAATATTTGCCGGATTATAATCTCGTTTCACTTTGTGAATCATAGAGATGATAAATTCAAAACCTGCTTGGTGCAACTTAGGATCTTCGTCTTTCCACTTCGGGTCAGCCCAGGCAGCCAGCCAGCAAATGAACGCATCCTGCGACAATTCGCTGGTGGCGTAAGAAAATAGATTAGGTCGATCTTGATTATTCATCTTTGATTTTTGTCAATTTAATGGTCAGCGCCTTTATTTTCATATTCTCCCAAAGTCTCGCGGGTGGCCCTTCGTTGTAAATCCAGCGGACTTGCCAGGTATACTCAACCTGATAGGTATTGGTGCCAATAAAAAGCTGGTTTACTCCTTTATAGGGAGGCATCAGACCAAACTGCTTCAGAAAAGCGTTGGCATTGGCAATCGTTGTGAACGAAACATCACTGGTGTCGGGGTGGAACGTTTCCAGTAATAGCCGGATGCGGTCGGTGTCGGTTTGGGTAATCTCCACGGAATGATTCGTTCAGTAAAATTGCCATAAAGTAAACCTACGTAAATTTCACGGTCGGCGTGAGTTTATAGATGGCGAACCAGGTAGCCAGCCAGGTTCTCGTAACAAGAAAGGCCAACAGGCAGTTACGGGAATGAACATCAAATTGACTCACTTTATCCCGTTCATTTCTTTTCCCAACGTATGAAACGTAAATACACTTCGTTGCTTTTTGCCACAATGACGCTGGTGGGTTCACAAATCACCCAGGCACAGAATGATTACCAGAAGACGGTTAAAGATGGGTATGCCGTTAATGTATTCAAGCCGCAGCAGGTCGAGGCTACCGACGCCCGCGTGGCCCAACTGAAAGTTCCGGCGGGTTTTACCATTACCAAATTTGCCGAAAAAGCCGGTAATCCGCGCATGATGGCGGTGGCTCCCAACGGCGACGTATATGTGTCTGACCGGACGAAAGGCACCGTTATGCTGGTGCGCGACGCCAATAAAGACGGCAAGGCCGAACTTATCAAAGATGTGGCCCAAAAGCCAGATCTGCACGGTTTAGCCCTGCGCGACGGGAAACTCTACATCACCTCGATTCGGGAGTTGTTCGTCGTCGACATCAAGCCCGACGGAACGCTGGGTGAACTGAAAATGGTCTATGACGACCTGCCCGACGCAGGTCAGCACCCCAACCGAACTATGCATTTCAGCCCCGACGGTAAACTGTACCTGTCGGCAGGAAGTACCTGTAATGCCTGTGATGAACGCAACAAAGAATCGGCTACGTTATTGCAGGTCAACACCGATGGCTCCGGGCGTCGGGTGTTTGCAAAGGGACTGCGGAACACCATTGGATTTGGCTGGCACCCAATCACAAAGGCATTATGGGGATTCGATCATGGCATTGACTGGCTCGGCGACGAGGATCAGCGCGAAGAACTGAATGAAATCAAAGAAGGCGCGGATTACGGCTGGCCTTACGTGTACGCGAACGGCAAACTTCCCCCGCATCCACAGCCCGCCAACGAAACGCCGGAGCAATACGCGGCTAAAACTATGAAGCCCGTTCAGCTATACGACGCCCACGCAGCGCCATTGGATATGGTGTTCAACACAGCCAGCGCTGGGGCCGCAAACAGCTTTCCGAAGGAATACCAGAACGATGCCTTCGTGACCATGCACGGCTCCTGGAACCGGGCCAAACCGTCGGGCTACAAAATTGTGCGGGTGCGTTTTGACGAGCAGGGCCGTGCTACGGGTATCGAGGATTTTGTATCAGGTTGGTTAGTCAACGGCAACAAAGAACAGTTTGGCCGGGTTTGTGGCATTGCTCAGCACACCGATGGATCTCTGCTGGTGACAGACGATGCCAATGGGGTAATTTACCGGGTTGCCTATTCGGCCCGTAGTGCAGGTAAATAAGTTAATCGCAACGGGAAATTGGCACTTTCCGGGCAAATTTATACTTAAAAATCCGGCACGGCGTTTGATAGACAAGTTGTGAACATAACCCAGTCAAACTAAACTCATGGCAACTCGAAATGCTACTCTATCCTTCCGCAGTACGCTCCTTGCTTTGCTCATCATCGGATCGCTCGTCACAGCCTGTAAAAAATCCGGTGGTGTAGATGGGGTTGACCCCCGCGACCAGTATGTTGGGATTTATAATGGTGGTTATCAGGCATCAACGCTGGTAAATAACAGCCTTGAAACAGGCCGGGAAACCGGTAACGTGCAAATCACCGTCACCAAAGCGCAATCCGGCAATCAGCTTTACCTTGAGCTGCTCTTCAACGGTCTTGCCAAACAAACCATGACGGCTGAACTAACGGAGACAAGCTTTGCCGTTATTGACAAACAAAGCGAACCGCTTGTGTTTGATGGAAAAACGTATGCCGATGCCAAGTACACGGCCAAAGGGCAGTTTGTTGAAAAAACCATCGTTATCAACACTACCACCGAAACCCTGCAAAGCGGCATCACGCTTTCCCGGCAGGGTAGTATTTCCGGCACGCTGAAATAACTATCTTCGCACCGGTTCCTAATCCCGGTTTTATGAAAACAGTCATGTTAACCGGCCTGCTGGCCGGTTTTTTTGTGTCAGCCACCGCGCAGACGCCTGGTACTCAGGTTGCATCGTCTGGGCCTATGTTAAAAGAAGCGCCTGCCGAATCGGTCGGTATGAGTACGGCCCGGCTCCAGCGCATGGACGCTGTCATCAACGACTACATCGCCAAAGGGCGCCAGGCAGGGGTTGGCGTGCTGGTGGCCCGAAATGGGCGCATCGTCTACCACAAAGCCTACGGGCAGGATGATATTCAGGCGAAAACAGCCCTCAAACGCGACGCTATTTTTCGGATAGCCTCCCAAACCAAAGCCATCACCAGCATTGGGCTGATGCTGCTGTTTGAAGAAGGTAAATTCCTGCTCGATGACCCGGTCTCGAAGTATATTCCGGCGTTTAAAAGCCCGAAGGTGCTGGATAAATTCAACGCACAGGATTCGTCGTACACCACCGTTCCGTCGAGACGAGAGATCACCATTCGGCAGTTATTGACCCACACGTCGGGCATTAGTTACCCCGGCATTGGCACCAAAGAAGCGGTGGCGATGTACGCCAAAAACAAGATTCCGAGTGGCATTGGCACCCCCGACGGTACGCTCGCTGATGCCATGAACCGGCTGGGCGCTTTGCCCCTCATTCACCAGCCCGGTGAGAAGTGGACGTATGGCCTTAGTACCGATGTCGTTGGCTACCTGATTGAGGTACTGTCCGGTCAATCGCTCGACCAGTTTATGCGGACGAGGTTGTTTGAGCCGCTGGGCATGACCGATACCTATTTTTATCTGCCCGCGCCAAAGCAAAACCGGCTGACAATGGTTTATACGGAAGACTCGACAACGGCTGTTCGGCCCATGCCGTCCCGGGGGGGCATATCGGCCGATTATCCGAAACAGAAAGGCACGTATTATTCGGGTGGAGCGGGGTTGTCGTCGACGATGTATGATTACGCCATTTTTCTGCAAATGATGCTCAACAAGGGTGAATATGGCGGTCAACGAATTCTCAGCCCAACAACCGTGCGGCTGATTACGACCAACCAAATCGGGGATTTAAACGTGGGGATCAATAAATTTGGTTTAGGTTTTTCCCTGACGTCGGAGCGGAGTGCGGCCCAACTGCCCGTGTCGCAGGGTACGTTCGATTGGGGCGGCTTTTTTGGGACAACCTACTGGGTTGACCCGAAAGAAAACATCGTAGCACTCCTCTACACGCAAAAAGTGCCGAACAGCTACGGCGACCTGACCGATAAATTTAAAGTGCTGGTGTATCAGGCCATCACGGAGATGAATACCCAACAACGATAAACTGAACCCAGCTATGTTTCGCTCACTTCTACTGCTGCTACTTACTGGTTTATGCCTGTTCGGTTGCAAACGATCAGACCCGGAGACTGATCCGGTAGAGGCTAAGATTGAGCGGATAAGCCGGATGACGGTCTTTTACGCAGACGTTCCGCCTGGCCCTGCCAACGTGGCAATGGATACTGTGAATGGCAAGGTTTATACTTTCATCGCGTCGGATGACCATTCGTTTCGGTACGATAGCCGGAATCGGTTAATCAATCATGTGCTAACGCAGACCAGCGCTACTGACAAGGAGTTGTTTACGTTCAAAAATCAATACAGCTACGGGTACGCTAATGGCCGAATGACCGAAACCCAAACCAACGATGGCGGCACACGAACCTACTCATTTTTGCTGGACAGCACTCAAAGCCGGGTGCTTACGTATACCAAACGGATGCAGGGCGATAATGCTCAATTGCCCAATGGCCTCGACACGCTGCGGCAGTATTCGGCAGACGGTATTCTGAAGGGTGTTGTCAAAGCAAGTGGCCGGCAGGTGATTACAATCGACCAGAAGAACATCACCCGGATCGATGAATACAGCCGCTCGACAGGTAATTTAGATAACACCCGGACGTTCGTTTATGATCTGGATTATTATTCGCCCCCGGCCTATCTTACCTTTCTGGGAGAAACGAGCCGCAATGCACTTGTTAAAAAAACGGCCAATTACGGTAGTTCGGGAAGTAGTAATACCTACGTTTCTACCTACCAGAACAGTTACGATGCCAGCAAGCGGCTCATCCGGCAGGTCGAGTTTTCGCAATATCCGGGTCAGGCCCAGGTCGTTGTATCGACCTTAACGAAGTATTATTATTGATCCCTAACGCTTCTGATTTTTGCCCATGAAACGTATCCTATTCCTTGGCTTATTTCTGTACGCTCCGCTTTTGTGGGCGCAAACGCCCCGGGCTGCCACGGCGGTTTCGCCCTCGGCGGCCGCTTCGGTGTCAATTACGGCAGCATCTGCCGATGAAAAAGCGGTTATCGATACTGAAAAGCAACGATTTGTGGCTCAGGTAAACAACGATTATGCGGTGCTGGAGAAGGTTCTGTCCAATGACCTGATTTACACCCACTCCCATGGCGGCACCGACACCAAGCAGTCGTACATTCAGGCGATTCGGGAGGGCAGGACAAAATACGAGGCTATCGACCCCGAAGAGCAGAAGGTGCGCGTGTACGGAAATACGGCCGTCATTAACGGTCTATGCAGGACAAAAGTCACCAGTAACGGACAGACAAACACCATGCGCCTGCGCTACACCGATGTGTATGTCCGCACCGGAAATCAGTGGCAGATGGTAGCGTGGCAGTCGTTAAAACTGGCTAACTGAGGTCTGAACCAGGATTTAGGTGATTTTCCTGGTTCAGACTTTCAAAAACTCCCTTAACTCCGCTGCGTCTTCGGGTTTCATGCGCCCGGCCAGCACTAAGCGCAACTGCCGCCGACGCAGTGCACTGGCGTAGCGGTCTTTTTCATCGTCGGTTTCAGGAATCACCGCCGGAACTTCAATGGGTCTGCCACTCTGGTCAACGGCTACGAACGTATAGAACGCACTGTTGGTGCTGACCCGAATACCTGCCGGAATATCTTCTGCCCATACTTCGATGAACACCTCCATCGACGAACTGAAGGCCCGCGTCACCTGCGCTTTCATGGTCACAATGTTGCCCAGCCGGATAGGCTCCGAAAAGGATACATTATCGACCGATGCCGTTACGACAATCCGGTTCGAGTGTTTCTGGGCGGCAATAGCAGCCGCAATATCCATGAAGTGCAGCAATCGCCCGCCCATCAGATTGTTGAGCGTGTTGGTGTCATTCGGCAGTACCATTTCGGTCATTACCGTTATGGACTCGCGGGCATGTTTGGGCAGGGGCATTTTTTAATATCGGTTGACAGTCATCCAAAAACAGCTAACTGCGCTGCAAACCAACTACCCAAAACTGGAATGGGCAAATAACGGGTGACATTTGGTACTACTAAATTGGGCGTTGGTTTGTGAATGACCCAACGCCCAACAAAATCCTACCGCAGGGGTTCGGGTGGGCAATTGGTTTTCGTGAGCACGTAGGTGTAGCCGGTGGCTGGTTCTTTCAATACCCATTTACCCTGTTGCTCAACGCGTTCGCCCTCCTGCCAGCTAATGGTATTGCCGTTGAGAGTCAGGTCAAGCGCGTAGGGTTGCGTAACGCCCTCACCCGACCGTTTCCAGTTGGCGTTGATTTGGTTGTTGTGAATTGTTCCCTCAAACGGGCCCTGTGCCCGGTCTTTTTCATACACTTTACTGTCAATATAGCCCGTAGCCTGCTGGCCATTTGTAATCAGGCGGAGGGTGACAGTATCGCGCTGCTGATTTCGCCAGAAGCAAAGCGTGTCCGGCGCGTCAGAGACTGATGCCAGCTCAGATGCCGACCGGCTTTGGGTTGAATCACTCGTATCCTGTTGCGAGGAATTGCTCTGGCAGCCAACAGCAAGAGCCAGCAGAAAGTAGCTTATCCGGTTGTGCATAGAGATTGAGAAACGGTTTTCAACCAAACGATTCGGATGGCCTAAAGGTTATTGGCAGGTAACGTTGCCTAATCGCCTGGGGTTGTCCTAAACAAAACGAATGAACGGTCGTTTTTCAATCGGGACAACTGTTCCCATTGTTTACCAACTCCCAACCAATGATGTATATGAACCAACATGCACCCATTTTGCGTAGATGGGGCTTGTTTCTGTCGGTACTGTCGGCGCTAACTGTTGCCTTTGCCGCCTGTAAAAAACAAGAAAGCGATACCCCGGCGCTCTCCAGCCTTACCGAACTTGTCAATACCGGCAGCCGTTTCACCCTGCTCAAAGCGGCTCTTGCCCGGACGGGCCTTGACGGAACCTTCAGCCAGGCAGGCACATACACCTTTTTTGCCCCCACCGACGATGCGTTCAGAGCCTTTGGCTACGTCGATGCCGCGACCATCAATGCCGCTCCCGTCGAGTTGCTGAAAGCCGTTTTGCAATACCATGTTCTGGCAACCCGCCTTGAGTCATTGGCCATACCCACGGCGGTCAATACCTCCCGGCAAACGTTGCTGCCAACAACATCGGTGTTTATTTCCAAAGTGTCGTCGGGTACGACTTCCGGGGCCTCATCGACTACCGTTTCGGTGAATGGAGCACGAATTCTACAGGCCGATGGGCAGGCCAGTAACGGCGTTATTTACGCCATCGACCGGGTATTATTGCCCCCTGTCTTCGGTGATATTGTTACCACCCTTCAGAGCATCCCGCTATTGCTGCCAACGGCATCGTTCAAACTTCTTCAGGCTGCAGTTGCTAAAGCAGGCATTGGCAGTTCGCTCACGGCCACCGGACCATTAACGCTTTTTGCCCCGACCGATGCGGCCTTTCAGGCGGTAGGTTTCGACTCCGTCATGATTGCCAAAACACCGGCCACTACTCTGGCCTCCGTTTTGAGTTATCACGTTTTAAACGGCCGGACCTATACACCCCTGATTACCAGAGGGGGCAGCCTGAGCACAGTACAGGGAGGCACATTGACCGTCGGCACCAGCACCACTGCCCTGACCGTTACGGGGAAGGGCAATGGCAGTATGGCCTCAACCATTACCGGGCCAGACATTACGGCAACAAATGGCGTGGTGCACATCATCGACCGATTGTTGTTGCCGCAGTAAGTGAATAATAAATCTTCACGCTCTCCTGGCCGTTGAAGCGCAGCCGGTTGGGATTGGTGCCACTCTGGTAGGCCAGACCCGATAACTCTAAGCCCCAGGGGTCGTAGTCGGTGCGCTGGCGCAGGGTGGCGATGCCCGCCGAGTCGGTGTAGACGGCCCGCAGGCTGCCCAGATGGTCGGCGTAGGCATACTCATAGATGCCCGGCGCATAGGCCCGCCCTTCGGGGGTTGTCTGGTGGCCAAACGCACCGTTGACAAACTCCGCGTGGGGCAGGTAGTCGCGGGTCAGGCCGGTGGAGGTGCTCATGCGGAGTTTTTGGCCGCTGGCGGTGTAGGTGAAGGAGACAACTTTGCCGGTGCTGAAACTGATTTGCTTGGGCAGTTTGAGGATATTGTACTGGATGGTGGTGATGCCCCGGTTGAGGTCCTGCTTCAAACTGCCGTCGGGAAAAATAATTAACCAAAGCTTTCTGGGATTTTTATGAGAGGGCTAAAGTCGGTTTTCCAAACATCAAGTTCATATAATTGACCAAAGCTGTCCAAATTTAATGATACTAATACTAAGACATTATCAGTATCTGAAAACTGTATTTCGCTAATTTTTCGTTCAAATTTTCGACTAATGTGATTGGGATCGTTTGAGAAGAATTTTAAGCTTCCCATACCACCATCGTTCATTGGCTCAACCAATATATTTTCCATCCACTCAGGTCCTAGTTTCAAATCAGAAACTTTTAACAATTGAGCTATAAGTCGTTTTTCGTCTTCTAATAATCTACGGAGTGCCATGTATTCTGCCGACGTTAATTGTACCATCAGGTAATTTAAAGGCTGTGTATTGAACTCGTTGACCAGCAATTTCAATCACACGGTTAAAAGGTTGACCTGGCACTATTTGGGATACAAGCCTAGAGACATGAGTTTGTACTGCTGATTGTACTGCCATACGATTAAGTCCAAGTTCGTCCGTATGGCGAAACACATGGTGTATTTGATTAGGGTCATTGCCAAACCTTATTGCAGTTGTAAATTTAACAGCAATTTTCTCTGCTAACACTTTAGCTGCAATCGGCTTGCTAAAAGGATTGATTTTGCCCATTAAGGTTAACCCTTGCAAAGCCTTGAACGGACTAAAGATAGCCAATATATTATCCGCCCAATCCACCCACTCACTACCTTCTGATTTGGGCTGAATAAACAAACTGGTCGTGAAAAAACTATTCGGGTCTCGGTATAAGCTGCCATTTCGATTGATGCGTTGCCCGCTTTCGTTGACCAGCCATTCCCCCGACGATGTGCCTGATGAGCCGGTATCGCCCTGTCGCTGAGCTGTCACTGTCAACGCATTCAGCAGGACATCATCCCGCTGGGTGTCAAAGGTGTGCATATCCAACTGGTTGTAGGGCACGGTCGTATCGCCGGTGGGGTCGATGTTGAAAATCGGATTATTCAAGCCAAAACTGTAGCCCGACACCGGGGCAAACATCTCGGCGGCTGCATCCACCTGATGCATGCGTCCAATCAGGGCATCATACCCGCGTCGGCTGAAATCCAGCCAACCAGTCCCCAGTTCGGGCAGGCTCTCCTTTCCGTTGAAGCGCAGCCGGTTGGGGTTGGTGGTGCTCTGGTAGGCCAGCCCCGATAGCTCCAGGCCCCAGGGGTCGTAGTCGGTGCGCTGAGTCAGCAGGGCGATTCCCGCCGAGTCGCCGAAGGTGGCCCGGATGATCTTGGTGTAATGAAGTAATAAAGCCCCGATTATGGGGCTTTGCTATTATACAAATTCTTGTGGAATGTTTTTGAATTGTTCTTCTTTATGCCATTTTTCAGGCTTTTCCTTTGGGGCAAACCAATTAGTGCCTTCATTAATCCATTTTTTCCTGTAAAGTTTTGTGGCTTCTATTGTGTAATCTTCATTACCAAATTCTACACCACAACAAGGGCAAATTTCATATGTTGGGCAATTTCCATCTTCCCCCCAAGGTAAATCCTCAATGTACAGACCACAAACCCTACAATTATGTTCATTCATCATATCATTTATTGTTTTAACCAATATTTCATGCCGTCCGAAGGTCTAAACATGGTTCTTAGAACTCCTGAAGCATCCATAACTCCAAACGTATTCGTTACTGGGTGATATTTTAAAATATCGCCATTAGTTCTTGTTTTCATTAATGTTCCTGTTGGTGAATTATGCAAAAAGTTTTTAGCTCCTTCCACATATTGTTTCGCATTATAAAACTCTGGAAATTCAGCACCGTGTTTTTTGAAATGCCCAAAAGCATTTTCAACCGAACTTAATTTTTTGGTAGAGGTCCATATACTTCCTCCCGTCTTAGCGGCATTCAGTCCCGGTGCCTTAAAGCCAAATGAAGGGGCGCCCCCACCAATATAACCCTGATTGGGATTGCTGTTGATGCCCGACAGATTCGTGCCGTTAAAGGTATCAAATAACTCCAGCAAAAACTGCCCTGTTTCGCCCGCCGATGCCTGAATGTCGGCATACTGCTGGTCGGTGAGCGTGCCTGTGGCTGGACTCGGATTGGCGGGCGCTGGGCTGGACTTTTTGCCCTTGCCCGGTCCCGGCCCGCCTGTTTCCATACTACCCGTCTCCCCGCTGGTGGCATAAGCTCCCTCAAAGGTAATCGAACCAGTAGCATAGCGGCTGCTCAGGGTGGAATACCCATCCGAATAGGTAAACTCCTGGCGGTCATTGGGCTGAGCCAGCATCCCATCGGGGTCAATCATCCGCACCGGGTTGTCGTAGCCATAGTTGTAGGGACTCCAGGGTCGGCTCAGTTCGGCTAAGGGGTCGACCACGCCCCAGCGGCCGATGGTCACATCGTTTAGCCGGGCACCGTGATCCACCAGCCCCGGCCCCAGTTCTGAGAGGGCTTCTTTACCGTTGAAGCGCAGCCGGTTGGGGTTGGTAGTGTTCTGGTAGGCGAGGGCTGATAGCTCCAGGCCCCAGGGGTCATAATCGGTGCGCTGACGCAGAGTGGCCCCTTTCAGCGATTTCGCTATTAGTTTATCACAAATTTCAATATACTATAGATTGCATGCCATGTGTTTTCTTCTACTTTTAATTTAATGTTATTATTTGGAAGGTGTATGTCTAAGTTTACACAATCCTGCTTTGTTTTTTCATTATTAAAAATTTCTTTCACTTCAATATTTTCAATTTCGGATAAATAAAAATAACTGACATTGCCATTTTCGTATAAAATTAGACTCATATTAGTTAATGCCCACCAATATGAAGTGTTAGGAAAGAAGCATAATATTATTGCTTCCTCAATAAGCAGTTCAGTATTTCTTACAACAAAGTCTCTCTTTTCCTCACTCATTTCTACCCATAACTTAGTATGGGAAGCCTTTATATTTAACCTTGAGAATTTAGCTTTAACAGCAGATATGGTTTTCATGATTATTTTAAAATTTTAGTCAATTGAATACTGTTGTTACTTGTTTGCTGAAAGGTATATCCCAATCGTTGGGCTGCTTGAGAATTAATTAGCCTTGTTTCGACTATATCTATGCCACTCAGTATTATTTTATTCGCACCTCCTAATCTTGCTTCCATCTCAAATGCCTTCAAAAGTTTCGGAATGCTAGTACCTTCATTAAGGCTAGCTAATGCTTGAATAGTTCTGTTATAAGTGCCTTTTACAATAGATGAACTTCCTCTTACGTAAAATCCGGCTATATTTTCAACAGTATATGGTATTGCCTGTTCCGCAACCAAAGCCGTTTCTTGGACTGTTTTGCCAAATAATCGTGACCATAATCTACCCAAAACACCCGCTACAGGCTTGAAGACAGCCCCGCTAATATACGCTCCATCAATCGTATGGTCGGGCTCGATGCCATCCCCCCGCTCCACCATCTGCTGATACTGGCTCTGGCTTTGTTGCTGCCGCTGCGGGGCCGTGCGGGCCACCTGCCCCGGCTTAGGCTGGGGCTGAGGCTCCTCCCCACCCGTTGCATAACTTCCCTCAAAGGTAATCGAGCCCGTGCTGTAGCGGCTACTCAGGGTGGAATACCCATCCGAATAGGTAAACTCGGGCCGGTCATTGGGCTGGGCCAGCATCCCGTCGGGGTCAATCATCCGCACCGGGTAGCCGTAGCCATACGGACTCCAGCGTCGGCTCACCTCGGCCAACGGGTCGACCACGCCCCAACGCCCGATGGTCACATCGTTCAGCCGGGCACCGTGATCCACCAGCCCATTGCCCAACTCCGGGATGGCTTCTTTACCGTTGAAGCGCAGCCGGTTGGGGTTGGTGTAATCTTGGTGGAGAATACTATGTTTATAGCAATACTGACTTAAAATGTTATTAGCTCAGAATATTTCTCTTTTAAAATCATTTCGACTTCCTTGTCAAGAACCAAAATATCCATACCTCTATCATCATAAATATTTACTACAGCCGGAATTTCATAATTAAAATATAGGCAATTAATATTTAGGCCGTCTTCTAATCCTAAATCAAATCCGATAATAGATTTGATAATGCCTGCAATAAGATCAGAACTGTAAGCAGGATAGTAAATATAAAAAATAGTATTGCCTTTTCCTCTCTTTTTGAACTGTATAGAATCTGATTGAGCTAATTTTAATGATACCAAATCAATTTCATGATCCCACGAAACTAATCTTAGCCAAATAGGCCTATCAAAAAAAATATCATTTAGAACACTGGTAGCTCTATGAATCGCTATAGTTACCCTTTCCTCAAAATCAAATTCTCCGCCAAGTTCCAAACGAATTCTATTGTTTAAACTCACAAGGCTTGTGAAACTTGTAATTCCAAATATCTTCTTGGAATTTGCATCGACTTCTTTTGCTGAGTTGAAAATCATTTCTTGAAGATGTCTAAATTCTCGTTCGCTGTTCCAATTCTTTTTAGCTTAATTCCCGTTTTTTCAAAAACTTTCCAAGCTCGGTAGTGGTAAATGTCAAGCTGATTTAGTTTGATTATAATGGTTAATAAAGTTGAGTGTACGCGCAAAATGACTATCATCCGTTTTGGCAAAGGACAGCGTTTTACGGGTTAGGTGAGG